>JBDKFG010000001.1:0-257006 GCA_039798785.1 Verrucomicrobiota bacterium
CAACTTCGCCGAAGTTGGATATTTCTCCCATCCAAAAAGAGGCTCCAAAATGTTAGATCCATACTCTTTGGGCTGCAATTCGGCTTCGGAATCCAGGCTGAAACAAGATACTTCGAATTTTTCTCTCAGTTCTAGGTTCCTTTGCAATTCTGAGTGCGCCCTGGGTGTAGCGACGAGGCACGAGTCGCAAACCCTGGGTAGCCTTATCCATGAGCCGGAGGCCTGAAAGGGCGATCCGAATGCGCCAAGCTCATTCTGGACGCCCCTCCGGGGCTCGAACCGACACGGCATTCCACCCAGGGTTTGCCCTCGTTCCTCGGGCTACACCCTGGGCTATCTGCCGGCTGCCCCTCCGGGGCAAGAAGCTGCAAGAACAACTCGATCGGGACGATCGAGCCACATCCTGAACGAGGCTCACTCCTCCTTGCCGCCCTTGTCGCGCCGGGCGGACGCCATTTTGTCGAGCATGGCCTTGCCGGCGCCGGGATGTTCCTGGGTCTTGAAGAAGGCGGCGAGCTGGGAGAGAAGGCGGCTGCGGATTGCTGCCGATTGGGGATCCTCGGCGAGGTTGCGGGTCTCGCCGGGATCGCGGGAGTAGTCGTAGAGCTCGAGGCCGGCGATCCGGTTCTCGGAGAAGGGCTCTTGCGACAGAAAGCCGGGTTTCATCCAGGCGGTGAGGCGGTAGTCGCCGGAGCGCAGGGAGTAGCCGAGCTTGCCGTTGCGCGGGTATTGGCTGACGGCGCAGTCGTGGACGCTCGCCTTCTCGCCCTTGAGGACCGGCACCAGGCTCTTGCCCTGAAGTTGATCCGGAGCGCGATGTCCGCTGAGTTCGCAGAGGGTCGGAAAGATGTCGATCATCTCGACCGGCGAGGCGTTGACCTTGCCGGCGGGCAGGCCGGGAACGACGAAAATCAGCGGAGCTCGCACCGCCTGCTCGAAGTTCGAATGCTTGCACCAGAGGCCGTGGTCGCCGAGGTGCCAGCCGTGATCGCTCCAGAGGACGACGACGGTGTTCTTGGCCAGGCCGAGACGCTCGAGGCCGTCGAGGACGCGGCCGATCTGGGCGTCGACGAAGGCGGTCGAGGCGTAGTAGCCGTGGATCAGCTCACGCTGCTGTTCCGGACTGGGGTTTTTGCCGGCCTCGAAGCCGCTGAAGGCGCCGAGTTCGCCAAAGGTGTGCAGGGCGTAGGGCAGGCCCTGCTCCGAGTTCTTCTGCCAGGCCGCGAGGGGCATGTCCTCGCGCTTGAAGAGGTCCCAGTATTTCTTCGGCGCGACAAAGGGCAGGTGGGGTTTCATGAAGCCGAGGACCAGACAGAAGGGCTTGCCATCGGCCTTGGATTTTTCGAGCTGACTCAGGGCGGAATGGGCGAGGGCGCCATCGGCAAAGCAGTCGTCGGGCAGATCGACGCATTCGGTGGCGCGGTAGAGGCCTTTTTTCTTCAAGACGCTGATCAAGGCCGGATTTTTCAGGCGGGGGTTTTTCGCCAGCATCTCCCGGGCGAGGGCCTGGGCCTCGGGGCCCTGGAATTTGCCGAGGAGGGCCGGCGGATGCGCGGGATTGTAGGCGAGCTCCTCGAGCCAGAGATTCCAGGACTTGGCGGCGTCGTCGTGCTCGGCGCCGTGCAGCACCTTGCCCATGCCGATGCTGGTGTAGCCGCGCTCCTTGTAGAACTGCGGCAGGGTCATGATGTCGGGGTTGATGTCGCGCATCGAGGTCTGCAGGTCCTGGATGCCGGTGAAGTCCGGGCGCAAGCCGGTGTACATGCTGATCCGCGAGGGGGCGCAGACCGCCTGCTGGCAATAGGCGGCGGTGAAGAGGGTTCCGCGGGCGGCAAGGCGGTCGATGTGCGGCGTCTTCGCCAGCTTGTCGCCGCAGCAGCCGAGTGCCGGCTTGAGGTCGTCGACATTGAGGATCAGGATGTTGCGCGGCGCTTGCGGCGTTTCCGCCGGGGTTTCGGCGGCGGCGGCAGTGACGGCGAGGAAGAGGGCGAGGAAGAATTTCATGGTGGGGGCCTCGGGCTTGGGTCTTTGCTGATGGTAGGCGCGGCGGGGAGGAATCTTACACAAAACCCTGGAAGGCAGTCTCAGTCTCTTGGTGAGTGCGGCTGGTTGCGCCCTGGAAGGGCGGCCGGATGTCAGCCCAGGGTGTAGCGACGAGGCACGAGTCGCAAACCCTGGGTAGCCTTATCCATGAGCCGGAGCCCTGAAAGGGCGATCCGAATGCGCCGAGCTCATTCTGGACACCCCTCCGGGGCTCGAACCGACATGGCATTCCACCCAGGGTTTGCCCTCGTTCCTCGGGCTACACCCTGGGCTATCTGCCGGCTGCCCCTCCGGGGCAAAAGGTTTAAGTAATTTCGCAACAACAAAGCTAGCGGGACACCGGCGATCCAGTAAGAGATGAGCGGTTAACGCAGATGCGGCTTGAGCCAATCCATCTGCGGTGCGGCTTTACCGTCGCGGTCGGAGGAGAGGCGGAAGAGGTAGTCGGGGTTCCAGGCCTGGCCGCCGCCCCACCAGGCCCAGCCGGCCCAGACCTCGGGGTTTTCTTCCATGTGCTTCAGCATGGCGTCGATCGCTTCGCGGGAGTTGGGGCTGACGGCGCCGCCGAATTCACCGAGGAAGCCGCGCTTCTTGTGCTGCTTCAGCCAGGTCGTGAAACCCTGCAGGGCCTCGACGCCGACTTCGGGGCTGGCGCAGTCGGGCTTCTGGCCGGCGCCGTTCCTGTCGAGATACTGGTGCACCTCGAAGACGATGTTGTCGGCGGGATCCTTGACCTCGAGCATCGCGACGGCGTTGGGGGTTCCGTACCATTTGGCGTTCCAGGAATGGGCGCCGCTCCAGGCGTTGCCGCAGACGAAGACGGCTTGTTTGGCGCCGGTCGCCCGGATGGCGGCGATGGCGGCATTGGCGGCGCGCACCCAGTCCTCGCTTTTCAGTCCATGCGGCTCGTTCATCAGGCCGAAGCGGAGATGGGGATCGTCCTTGAACTCGCTGGCGAGGCGTCGCCAGAGATCGGCGAAGGCGCCATCGGCGAGGGCGCCGCCGAGCACCTGGTCGCCATGGCGGGCGTAGTTGTGACAGTCGAGCAGCACCTCGAAGCCCTGGGCGCGGAAGGATCGGACCGTGGCCGAGAGCTTGGCGTGGTAGCCGGGGTCGAACTCGCCGCCCGGCTGCGGCTGCAGGCGCTCCCAGCGGAAGGGCAGGCGGATCAGGTTCATCCCGGCGCGGCGGAACTCCTCCGCCTCGGGCGCGGCCGGCCAGTGGTAGTGCTTGCCTTCGATGCCCGGCAGCGCCTTCTTGGCGAACTCGGGGCCGGAAAGGGTGACGCCGCGCAGCTCCAGGGGCTTGGCGGGAACGGGCTCCGGAGTCTCGGGAGTGACGGCGAGCAGCAGGCTGGCGAGCAGGGAGAGCATGCGGGGACCTCAGGGTTTCAGGATGTGGCGGTTCAGAGTAGGAACTCAGAAGTCCTTCGCCTTGCCCTTGCCTTCGCTCTTCTGGATCGGCGAGGTTTCGCCGCGGAGGCGGAGGCAGCCGGCGGAGCTGGCGCGGAGGGCGGCGGCAAGCTCCTTGACCAGCGCGGCGTGGGCCGGATCGGCCGCGAGATTCACCTTCTCGAGCGGGTCGTTTTCATAGTCGAAGAGGTCGCTGGCGACGAGCTTGCCGTCCTTGTTGCTGATCCACTCGGTGTAGCGGTAACGTTCGGTGCGGAAGGAGTAGCCGGCGGCGCCTTTGTTCTTGAAGACGGTGAGGGCGCCGGCGTGGACCGAGGCGGCGCGGCCGTCGAGCAGGGGCTTGAGGCTCTTGCCTTCGACGCCGGCGGCGGCGGGCAGGCCGGCGAGCTCGCTGAGCGTGGGGAAGATGTCGGTGAACTCCACCGGCGAGGCCTGCATCTGGGCCTTGCCGCCGGGGACGGAAATGATCAGGGGGACGCGGGCGGCCTCCTCGAGCACCGAGTGCTTGGCCCACATGCCGTGGTCGCCGAGGTGGAAGCCGTGGTCGCCCCAGACGACGATGATGGTGTTCTTGTCGAGGCCGCGCTTCTTCAGGTCGGCGAGGAGGGCGGCGATCTGGGCGTCGACGAAGGCGGTGCAAGCGTAGTAGCCGTGTTGCACCTCGCGCTGGATCTCGGCGGGGATGGGTCCGCTGGCGGGGACGCCTTCGAAGCCGCGCAGCTCGGGACTGTCGTGGAGGACGAAGCCGCTGTCGTCCTTGACCCCGCCCTGGTAGGGGGCGAGAGGGAAGTCTTCACGCTGGAAGAGGTCCCAGTATTTCTTCGGCGCGACGCAGGGCAGGTGGGGCTTCTTGAAGCCGACGGCGAGGAAGAAGGGCTGCTTGCCGGCGGCGAGCTGGGCGAGAAGCTCGCGGGCGCCGGCGCCGATGGCGCCGTCCTGCACCTTGTCGTCCGTCACATCAGGCGCCGAGGCGAAACGCTTGCTCTCCTTGGCCAACTGGCCGGCCTTGATCTTGACGTAGGGGATCGACCAGGAGGGGCTGTCGTGGCCTTCGTCGCAGCAGCGGGGGTCGAAGATCTTGCCGACGGCGGCGGTGGCGTAGCCGTGCTGGCGGAAGTGCTGCGGCAGGGTGACGATGTCGGGGTGGACGCTGCGGGCATCGGTCTTCAGGTCGCAGACGCCGGAGGATTCGGGGCGGCGCGAGGTGAGCAGGGAGGAGCGGGAGGGTCCGCAGACCGGCCATTGACAGTAGCTGCGTTGGAAGACCGTGCCATGCGCCGCGATCGAGTCGATGGCCGGGGTTTTGGCGAGCTTGTCGCCGTAGCAGCCGAGGCTCGGCTTCATGTCGTCGGCGGCGATGAAGAGGACGTTGGGCCGGGGCGTTTCGGCCGGAGGCGGAGCGGGCTCGGCCGCGAAGAGCGTGAAGACGAGGAGGAGGTTCATGGCGGGCTCCGGCGTGAAGAGGTTCAGGCGTGGCAGGGGACGGCCTGGCGGCCGGACTCATGCCGCCAAGCAGCGAGCTTGGCGGCGAAGAAGGCGACGCGGTGCGGCAGTTCGCGGGCGAGATTGTGCTGCTCGCCAGGATCCTGCTCGAGATCGTAGAGAAGCGGGGTGCCGTCGTCAAGCTCAACATACTTCCAATCGCTCTCGAGAAGCGCCAGGGCGCCGTCCTGCTCGGCAAAGTAGAGGGTGACGTTTTTCATTCGGGGTTTTCCTTCAGTCGAATCTGGGTTCATTCGCCATCGTCCTTGCCCTTCTTTACCGGATTGACCTTGACGAAGGGTCCGGCTGCGGCCTTCCAGGCGGCGAGCTTCTTGCTCAATTCTGCGGCGACTTCGGGTTTGGCGGCGGCGAGATTCTTGATCTCGTCGGGATCGGCCTTGAGGTCGAAGAGGAGGCGGCTGCCGTCAAGCCCCTCGATCAGTTTGTATTCGGCGGTCACCAGGGCGCTGGCCTGCTCGACTTCGGCGACGGCGAAGTCGCGCTGGTAGACGCCGCGGCCGGTGAGGAGGGGGCGGAGGCTTTCGCCCTGGGCCAGCTGCCGCTGTCCGGCGGGAGCCTGGGCGAGGTCGAGCACCGTGGGGGCGAGATCGATCAGCTCGACCGGGCGGGAGACGCGGCCGGCCTTGACGCCGGGGCCGGCGACGATCAGTGCGGGGTTGAGGACCTCCTTGTAGAGCGTCTCCTTGTGATCGAGGCCGTGATCGGCGTTCATGATGCCGTGATCGGAGAAGAAGACGATGACGGTGTTCTCGCCGAGCTTGCCGGCCTCGATCGCCTGGACGACGCGTCCGAGCTGGGAATCGATGTAGCTCATCATGCCGTTGTACTGGCGGCGCATCTCCTCGGTCTTCCTCGGGTTGCGGCTCCACAGGTGGGGGCGGAGGAAGGCCGGGACGGCCTTGGGGTCGGGCTCGACGATGATCGGCAGGGAGGGCTTGTCGGCGGCGGCGTCCAGCCAGGACTGGGCGCAGTTGTAGGGGCCGTGGGGGGCGCTCCAGTTGATCCACAGGAAGAACGGCTTGTCGCCGGCCTTGCGCCGGGCGATCCAGTCGCAGCTGAGCCGGGTGATGAGCGAGTCGAGATAGTCGTCGCCGAGGCTGCTGGGCTTGACGCCGTCCTTGAGGAACTGCTCCATCAGTCCCTTGTCGTGGAGGTGGTCGGCGTAGGCGTCGAGACCGTATTTCCATTCACCCTTCTTGCCGGCGTTTTCGGCCTTCTTGGCGGCGACGTGGCGGCCGGCGGACTGCCAGACGTGGTCGAAGCCCATGTTCCGCTTCATCGCCTGGTCGCGCTTCTGGCTCGGGGTGCCGGAGAAGCCGTCTTCGTTGGCGAGGACGTGGCACTTGCCGATCCAGGCGGTGGTGTAGCCGGCCTGCTGCAGGGCCTTGGGGAAGCTGAAGATGCCGGCGGGCAGCTGGTCTAGCTGGCTGTTGGCATAGAGGCCGAGCTGATGGGGATAGCGGGCGGTGATCAACGAGTTGCGGGAGGGGGCGCACATGCAGCCTTGGACGACGCCGTTGTCGAAGACCGCGCCGCGGGCCGCGAGCTTGTCGATGTTGGGAGTGGACACCCCCTTGCCGCCGAAGGCGCTGAGGTATTTGGCGGTGAGGTCGTCGACCTCGGCGAAGATGATGTTGGGACGCGAGTCGGACTGGGCCGGGGGGGGCTCGGCGGCGAAGAGGGCGGCAGGGACGAGGAGGAGGCAGGCGGCGAGAAATTTCATGGGAGCGTCTCCGTAAGGCTTCTGCTTCTAGGTAACCGCCAAAAGCGGCGATCTTACAAGTTCGTCACGAGGAATCCAAGGATTTCCGGGAGAGGCTATCTTGTCGCCGATCCAACCCTCCGGGAGACGTGATGGCCGACCTCTTCACCCGCGCCACTTTGTTGCGGCGCCTCAAGGATCCCTCCGATGAGACCTCGTGGAGCGATTTCCGCGACACCTATGCGCCTTACGTGAATGCGCTGCTGCGTCGCTACGGCCTCAACGGGGCCGACGCCGAGGATCTCCTGCAGGATCTGATGTTGGTGTGCTGGCGGCAGCTGCCGAAGCTGGACTACGACCCCGGGCGCGGCAGCTTCCGCGGCTGGCTGATGGTCTGCACCCGCAACGCAGCGATGAAATTCCACCGCCGCCACCGCCACGAATCCAGTGACGAACTTGCGGTCGACGAGCTGCGTGACGACAGCAGTGCCGCCGAGGCTGAAGCCGAGGAGGAATGGCGCGCCTTCATCAGTGCCAAGGCCTGGGAGGCGGTCAGCCGCCGCCTCAACCCCGACATGGTCGACCTGTTCAAACGCCTCGCCGCCGGCGAGACTCCCGAGGCCGCCGCCGCCCGCACCGGCCTGGCGCAATCCTCGGTCTACGTCTACAAGCAGCGGGTGATCCAGGCCCTGCAGAAGGAGATCCTGCGGCTCGAGAGGGAATTGCTGTGAGCTCGGATCCCTTCGCCAGCTTCCTCTCCGGCCAGGTGGCGGCGGCGAAGGAATCGGCCGCCGCGGCCCGGCATCTGCCGCCGGCGAGCAACCTGCCTCCCGAGGAGCGCTATCTCGGCCGCGAACTCATCGGCGAAGGCGGGCAGAAGCGGATCTACAAATGTCGCGACCTGGTGGCGGGGCGCGAGGTCGCCCTGGCCCTGCCGCTGGCTGGCGCCGACGAGGCCAGCCTCGCCCGCTTCCGGCGCGAAGGCCGCATCGCCTCCTTGCTCGAGCACCCGAACATCCTGCCGGTCTACGACCTCGGCCTTCTTCCCGGGGCGGGCCCCTTCTTCACCATGCGCTTGGCGAGCCGCTGCAGCCTCGGCGAAGCCCTCGCCGGCGGCCGCATCGACTTCCCTGAGGCGATCGCGGCTATGGTCTCAGTGTGTCTCGCCCTTGAATGCGCCCACAGCCACGGCATCAGTCATTTCGACGTCAAGCCCGCCAACATCCAGCTCGGCCAGCACGGTGAGGTGCTGCTCTGCGACTGGGGTCTCGCCGGCATCTCCTATGAGACCTGCAGCGACAAGGTGATGGCCGACGAGGAGCTGCGCCGGATCGATCTCGCCTGTTTTGTCGACGCCACCGTCGAGGGTACGCCCGGCTTCGCCGCTCCCGAGATCTGGAAAGCGGGGGCGGAACGGGGGCCTTGGAGCGACATCTTCTCCCTCGGCAAGCTGCTCGAGGCTGTTCTGACCGCCTTTGCCGCCGAAGCGCCAGGACTCCGGGCCGTCGCCGCCAAGGCCTCCGCCGAGCTCGCCGGGAATCGCTACGCCAGTGTCACCGAGTTCCGTCTAGAGCTCGAGCGTTTCCGCGGCGGCTTCGCCACCGGCGCCGAAGCCGCCGGCCCAGGGAGGCTGCTCTGGCTCCTCGCCAAACGCCAGCCAGTCGCCGTTGCAGCCGTCGCGCTGCTCCTCGTCGGTATCCCCCTGGTGATGCTCGACATGCGCAGCCGCCAGCTCGCTGCCGAGGAACTCGCCGCCAGGCTCGAGACCGAACGCCGCGCCAAGGAGGAGCTGCAGGCTCACGAGCTTCCCTGGTTGATCCAAGAGGCGACCCGCCTCTACCGCGAACGCCATTATGACGAGGCGGCGGCGCAACTGCCTTTGATGCGCTCGATTGATTCCCGTCACCCCAAGATCGGCCTTCTCGACGCCTTCCTCCGCATCCACCGCGGCGACTGGGAAGGCGCCGCCGCACGACTCCCGCCCCAGCTCCGCGACAAGCTTCCGGATCTGCAAGAGGGCAGCCTCGACGGCCTGCTCGCCTTCCTCGAGAAGCTCGATGTCAAGACCGAGCCCGAGTCCTGCCTCTACCGCAATCTGATCACCGAGCGCTTTCCGCAATTCTCGGACCTCGAAGACAAGAAGCGGCTGGCCTTGGCGGAGTGGCGGCTCAAGCTGAAGGATGGAGAAGTGCCGCGGCTTCACCTCGCCAAGGTCCGCGGCGGCCTCGAGATCGATGTCTCCGGAAATCCCGGCCTCGCCAGCTTCGGCCCGCTCAACCGCTTTACCTCCGGACGCCGCCTCGCCAAAGTCGACCTGAGCGGTTGCGACGCCTCCTTCCTCCCTTCGTTCTCCGGCAGCTCAATCGATCGCCTCGTGCTCGACCAGACCGTCAATCTGCAGCTCTCCTCCTTGGCGTCAGTCCCGATACGGCATCTCAGCCTCAAGAATCTCGGACGCCAGGACTTCGACTTCCGCGGCCTCCAAGCCGAGGAAGTCGACCTCCGCGGCAGCGAAGCCAGCCGCTGGAGTGAACTCCGCCAGATCCAGAAGCTGCGACGCGTCATCGTCGAGTCCGCTTCTGAGGAACTCCGCGCCGCCCTTCCTCCAGGAGTGCAGCTGGACGAAAGACCGAAGCCTCAATGAGCCCCAAAAGCATCCAACGCGGCTTGTAATCCGGCATGGCGTTCCGACGGGCAAAGCGCGACGGGCAAAGCGCGACGGGCAAAGCGCGACGGGCAAAGCGCGACGGGCAAAGCGCGACGGGCAAAGCGCGACGGGCAAAGCGCCGGGCAAAGCGCGACGGGCAAAGCGCGACGGGCAAAGCGCGACGGGCAAAGCGCGACGGGCAAAGCGCGACGGGCTCTCAGGATCCTCAGCTTCGCACTTCCACCAGGTGCCCGCCGCGAGGATCGTCTTGGATGGTCCAGCGCAGATCAGGCAGGAAGAGGCCGATGGTGTCGATGTTGGTGGTGAAGTGGGAGGAGAGCGTCGAGCAGCGGAAGCGTCCCTGGCCGGCCAAGGCGAGAGGTAGCAGCAACTGGTCGGCGAGGTGTTCGCCCACCGGTGCGGAAGCCGCAAGGAAGGTTTTGACTTCGTCGATCACCTGGCGGGCGAGCTGTTCGGAGCTCTTGCCGCGCTGGGCGCAGACGCTGAAGACCTCGCTGTGCCCGGCGAAATCGAGGAAGAGCTGCAGGATGAGTCCGGGGCCCTGATCTTCCGGGATGGCGACGACTTCGCAGTCGGGGTCGGTCCAACCGAGCTGTTTTTTGACCTCGCGGAACATCCGCGCCGGGATGTCCTGCGGCAGGCCGGCGTTGAGGATTTGCGCCCGCCGCGAACGCAGTTCGCCGCGTTCGATCAGGTCGAGATCCGACCAGGCTTGATGAGCCCCGATGCGGGCGATCCAGGAGGCTCCGCCGCGCTGCATGAAGCCGCGACGGTGCAGATCGATGTCGACCTCGACGCCCAGGCGTTTGAGCTGCGGTAGGAAGCTCTTGCGGAGGAAGTCGAGGGGTGGGGCGAAGGGGTTGTCGGTGGCGCCGCTGAGGCGGACTTCCGCTGCGACTCCCGCAAACAGGAAGATCGGCAGAACCGTTTGCAGCACCAGGCTGGAGCTGCCGCCGGTTTCGATCGGGAAATCGAAGTCGCCGCCGCGGATCTTCCCGGGGCGGAACTCGAGCTCCTGGGAGCCGAGTTCATCGCCCTTGACTTCGGCCTG
Organism: Verrucomicrobiota bacterium; assembly: GCA_039798785.1. Taxonomy (GTDB): domain Bacteria; phylum Verrucomicrobiota; class Lentisphaeria; order Lentisphaerales; family Lentisphaeraceae; genus CAMCSH01. The sequence goes on from JBDKFG010000001.1 coordinate 10,380, forward strand.
GCAGACCATCGCCGCCGCCCGCACGCAAGCAAGGTGTTGCCGCGCCAGCCCGGGCTTGGGTCGTCCGGCGCGGATGTGAGTGAATTTCACCGTCTTTCCGGTGATCGCGGCGAGGGCCAGCGAAGTGCGCAGGATCTGGCCGCCGCCTTCGCCGCGCGAGCCGTCGATGAGGAGTGTGTCGTTCATGGAAATCTCAGGGGAGTAAGGGAGTTGGGGAGTGGGGGACTTGAGCCCGGGATTGCTGACGTCCCCTAGGCGAGGTTGCGCCGCTTCCTGCCTTTGCCTTTTTTCTGCGCGGTAGAGTTCGCGGCAGGCATAGCAGTGATGCGGGTGCGAATTGAGGTCGATTTGGAGTTGTTCATACCAGTGCTTTTGCTCTTCTGCGAAGAAGATGTAAAAACCGCCGCAGCGTTGGCACGCCATTTCGTGATCGAGGTAATAATGCGCCATGCGACGGATGTGAGGCAATTGCGGGGCGCAGGGGATGGCGGTTCCGGTGATCGGGAAGCCGGAAAAATGCCTGAGTGCCCAAGGCGTTGATTCAATCGGGTCCTGGGTGTATCTCGGCGTCTTGCCGTAGCGCGGGTGATCGCAGAACACTTTGTCTTTGTCGAGGAATCGGCTTGGATCGGACATGGCGCACCTGAAAACTGGGGGGGGGGAATCTGGAAGCTCCGGCCACCGTGCCGGGATTGTTCCCTGGGGCCTCCGCAATCCTTGTGGAGTTGAGCTTTCGTTTTTCGTTTGTAGTTCCGGCTTCAGCCGGTGGCGTTGTTTCCTTTTGTGATGAGCGCTATAACTCCGGCATATTCAGGGTCGTTTTTGATCTGGCTGAGGAAGTCTTCCAAGACTGCGATTTGGGTCGCCGAAAAACCTGATTTCAGCCAGCGTTTAGCGCGGTGTCGAAGTAGCCACCAGATGAATTGCTGGCCACACAGGGAGTCCAATGAATGTCGGCGCTCGATGGCATCAAGGACCCAGAGCATCCAGCGAGGGGTGTAATAAGGCGAGACTTCCGGCGGAGCAAAGCAAAAGAAGACGGGGCAAAGCGCGATTTGCGCATCGCTGATCTCCCTCCAATCCGACCACGATTCCTCTTGCCAATCATCCGGGAAAGCTTCGTCGACTTGTCCCCAAGAGTCATCCACCAAGGCGTTCGCGAGGCGATAGGCCGGTGCAGGGCTCAAGGGGAACTCCGCGCCGATGCGTCGACGCAAATCGATGAAAGCCAGGGCCATTTCTTCAGCAGGGATCTTGCCGGCCTCAGCCATGGCCTGAAGGAAGGCAGGGTTTTGGCCGAGTTTATAGCGGGGCTTCGCTGGCATTGAGATTTTCGGGTTGGTGCTTCTGTCGGGTTTTTTGCGCTTGCTCATGGGGGCGTTCTCGGGTTGAGTAAGTTGCGGGAAGCGCAGCCGGCGGGACGCCAGCGATCCCGAGACGGAGCAGCAGCAAGGCAGCGCTCACCAGCAGATCTTGACCTTGGGGTAGCTCGGGATGATCTGGTCGGCGGTGACGATGCTCGCCTTGTGGCGGAGGGCGCTGGCGATGATCATCCGGTCGCAGGGATCCTTGTGGATCGGCGGCAGGCGGGCGGAAAGAGCAGCGGTGGCGGCGTCAATCAGCCACTCTTCGAGACGGTAGCTGCGGGCGAGGGATTCCAGCCATTCCTCGGCGTTGCCACCGGGGATTTTCATCTGTCCCAACTCATGGAGACGCTGGATCTCCAGCGCGCTGATCGCAGAGAAGGCCAGGGGAGCATTGCCGAGAATCGCCGCAGCGGCCTTGGGCGACAGCTTGGAACGGTCGCCAGCCAGCCACAGCAGGGCGCAGGTGTCGAGAAGTAGATGCATCAGCGGAATTCCTCGGGCCAGGCTTCGTTGTCGAGCGGTGCAGTGAGGTCGCCCTTCAGTTTCAAGCGGCGATCTTCGGGGATCAGATCGCGACGGAAATCGGTTTCCTCCGCATGCGCCACCAGATCGATCAAGGGCTTGCCGTTGCGGCAGATGACGACCTGTTCCTTGCCGGTGATGACCAGCTCGATCAGCTCGGAGAGGCGGCTCTTGGCTTCGTGGGTGTTGACGATGATCATGGCGGATTTCCTTTTTTGACTGGGCTTAGCTAAGCTTAGTCTACTTCGGTTTTGTGAGGAGCGCAAGATGTCGCTGGAGTTCCCTGGGAGCCCCGGCCTCCGTGCCGGGTTTGCAGCTCATCTACTGGATCGCTGGCGTCCCGCCGGCAGTGCTGTCCTTCGAACGCGTCAGGACGCAGGGGGCCTTGACGATTTCTGATAGTCGATCACGCACGGTGGTGAGAAGGGTCGAGACGATTTCAGTAGGCAGAGGTCCTTCGATCATGATCGCGATGCGTTGGTCGTTTTCATCGAAACGAACGGTCACGCCCTGGATGTCGAGGCGGTAGCGATTGTATTCCTCATCCCCGAATTCCTCATCTTCTTCTTCTTCGTCGTCGTCGTTGTCGTCACTGACGAGGAGCTCTCGGGTTCTCGCCTTTTCCGGTCCGAAGGGAGATAGATAGAGATCTTCAATCAGCGCGACCTGCCTGTCTGAGATCTCGCCGACCAAAGCCTTGAGGGGCTCGTTGACCTGATTCATGGCCCGATAGGTGGCGGCGAGGCGTAGCGACCATAAGGCAAGACTATTCCCGTCGCTTCGGGCGATCTTCCAGGATTGCCATTGGCGATCAGTCACACGGGTCCAGGCCAGCGTCTTCAGGCAGAGCTGATAGTCGTCGATGTTTTCCTCAAAGCCTCCCTCATGAAAGATCTGGCCACCGCTGATCCGTAGCGCCGCAGCATCAACGCTCAGCTGCGCCTTGTGCTTATGCAGCCAACCGGGTTTTTCCCCGGTGGTCGTCAGTCGCTGCATGGCCCAGGTCTTGATGTCGAGGCGAAGCACTTGAATCTCACCGATCTTGCGGTCCTCGGGATAACCGAGATTGCCGATCAGGTAGATGGCATCACCGACCAGTGTGGCGGTAGCGAAGTCGGTCGGAGGGAAATCCGCTTCGGGATAGCCATAGATGTTGAATTCATCGCCATCCTGGACCACGACATCGTTGTAGATGTAGAAATCCGGATCGTAATAGTCCTCGTGCTCCCCTCCGATGAAGACCTTGCGGCCGTCAGGAAGCTTGGTTTTGGTGCGTCCGAAGCGGTCGAAGCACCAGCCGGGATCGCCGTCGAAAGAGCCGGGGCCTGAGAAGTGTTCATTGAGTTTGTAGGCCGAGCAGCCCTCGCGGATGGCATAGCTCCAAAAAGGGTTGTTCATGGGTTCGGGATTGCGCTCGCCGCGGCGGGGCGAACGCCATTCGGCAAAGGCCGACTCGGGGCTGTCCAGAGGGGCCTGCGGCGCTTGCTCCGGGGTGAAAAGGGATTGGATTTTAGTTAAGAAGGAAGACATGGGCATTCTCGGGTTGGGTAATTTGCGGGAGCTGCAAACCGGCTGGCAGCCGGCGCTCCCAGGTGAGCGAACTCGAGCAGGGATGCTCGAGCCACGTTCTCAGCCCTTGACGCAGACCACTTGCTTCAAGGTGTGGACGATCTCGACCAGGTCGGACTGGGCGGCCATGACGGCATCGATGTCCTTGTAGGCCATCGGGATTTCGTCGAGGACGCCTTCGTCTTTGCGGCATTCGACCCCGGCGGTGGCGCGGGCGTGGTCGGCGAGGGTGTAGGTCTTCTTCGCCTCGGTTCGGCTCATGGCGCGGCCGGCACCGTGGGAGCAGGAGCAGAAGGAGTCCTGGTTACCCTTGCCGCGGACGATGTAGGAGCGGGCGCCCATCGAGCCGGGGATGATGCCGAGCTCGCCCTCGCCGGCACGCACGGCGCCCTTGCGGGTGATCAGCACTTCGTCGCCGAAATGCTTCTCGCGGCTGACGTAGTTGTGGTGGCAGTTGACCACGGTCTGGCCGGTAGTGAAGGGCGGCAGGCGTCCCTTCTCCTTGAGGATGGCGAGAATATGCTGCATCATCAGGTCGCGGTTGGCGCGGGCGTAGGCCTGGGCCCAGTCGACTGCTTGCCAGTAATCGTCGAAGTGCTCGGTACCTTCGGGGAAGTAGGCGAGATCTTTATCGGGCAGGTTGAGGTGCCACTTCTGCATATCCTGGCGGGCCAGCTCGATGAAGTACTGGCCGGTGCGGTTGCCGATACCGCGCGATCCGGAGTGAAGCATGATCCAGACGGCGCCGCGTTCATCGAGGCAGACTTCGACGAAGTGGTTGCCGCCGCCGAGGGTTCCGAGCTGTTTCATCGGGTCCTTCTCGGCCATCGCCTTGGGGTGTTTGGCCTGGAGGGTTTTGAAGCCCTCGTGCAAGCCGCTCCAGGCGTTTTTCACCGATTCGGCGGGATCCTTCCATGAGCCGTTCTCGTGGCCGGCTTTGGAGTTGGTGTTGAAGCCGTTGGGCACGGCGGATTCGATCAGGTTGCGGATATGCTTGAGATCGTCGGGCAGATCCTCGGCCTTGAGCGAGGTCTCGACCGCCATCATGCCGCAGCCGATATCGACGCCGACGGCGGCGGGAATGATCGCGCCCTTGGTCGGGATCACCGAGCCGACGGTGGCGCCGATGCCAGCATGGACGTCGGGCATCAAAGCGATCCAGCGGTAGATGAAGGGCAGCTTGGCGGCGTTTCGGACCTGGGCTTCGGCCTTGGGGTCGAAGGGCACGCCTTTGACCCAGGCCTTGATCAGGTTCTTGCCGTTGGCGTCGGAGAGGATCTTGGGTCCGGAAATTTCGGTATTCATGATTGGGATTCCTGTTTTTTTCAGTTTAACACAGCCCACCACGGAAGGCACGGAGGGCAGGGAAGGTTTTGGTGTGGCTCGATCTTGCTCAATGTGGCTCGATCGTCCCGATCGAGGAATTGCGAATCCGCTTCCGCTCCGACTCGGCCTCCGGATCCTGGGAGGGAGGGGTCCGGTGGCCGAGCCAGAGTGTCGGCGTCTTCTGGTTGGTTCCTATAGAAAACCGCGTGCCACGCCTGACAAAAGCCAGAACTTAAATTATGCAAAGTCTTTGAATTCAATAGAATATAATTTTTTACGATTTCTAATCTTGAGTGGCCATGGAGGTGGAAGTCTTAATAAATTAGAAATTAATCTATTTGATTATCTAAATATATAAAATTGACCTTCGGTGCGAGGCTTTGGTCAAGGCTTCACGAGTGGCGGCGGGCGCTGCTTGAAATCCGGCGCTGGCAGGAGGGCGGAAATGAGCACCTCTCAATCTAGAAGACGCAGGTCGCTAGTCGAAAGGTGGAAAGATGAAAACGCAAGGTCTTAGGCAGACATTGGGGGCCAGTCTCGTCGTTGCACCTGGGGTCGACCCTTGCCAGGCCCCTTGCTGTTTTGCCGTCACAGCTTGCTGTTGTAGTTTTATCTTTGAATTTGTTGATTCAGCTTAAAAAACTGCTGTTGAGCAACAGAATCTGGTTGAAAGGGTGAAACGCAAGGCATTGAATCAACTGCAGTTTTTAGGCTCAGGATCCTCTCAAAGATCCCAGGCTTCGGAATCGCGGAGACGGCTCCGGTGGACTAGTGTCGGTGCATCCAGGAGAGCCCCCATGATCAACGAACTTGAAGGATTGCACCAGATGCACCAACAAGGCGCCCTCGACCCGGCGGAATTCCAAGCTGCCAAGGCGGCTCTCCTCCATTCCCCGGCTCAAGAGCTACTCAAGCTCGATGAGCTGCGCGACTCCATGACCCGCCTGAACCGGGATTGGGATGAAGAGAGGAGGAAATATCATCCGTATCCAGATCCGGAATCAATTGGCGTCAGCCTCCGAACGTTCAAAGCGATGAACATTGATTTGGGACTTGTAGCGATAGTGATGGCTGCCTGCCTTAGGAATGTCGGAGGCCTATTTGTTGCCTGCGGGATTTTGGTGGTTGTGGGAATGTTTCAGCTCCTGGTTAGATGCCTGACTCGTCTCAGGTCAAATTTTACTGACGCCCGCCAGACCTACGAAGCTCACCGCATGGAATTGGAAGCGGAACTCGAGACCTTGCGGGGCCAGCTTCGGGGAGGAGCTCATGGAAGCTGAAACTCAGGCGCAGAAGGTCGACCGTATGCATCTTGAGTTGCGCCGTTTGGAGCAGGAGTGGGAAGCGGAGCGCCGGGGCTTTCTCGGCCGCTACGGCGAGGAGCCGGTGGACACCTTCAAGGGACGTTATCTCGTCGCTTTCATTCTCTTGACGCTCCTTCTCTCCGCATTGCCGATTCTGAGTTTTGGCGAGGCGGGATTCCCCAGAAACCTCATCCTATCCCTCGGCGGCTTCCTCTGGCTCGGCTTCTGGCTGGTTTATGGTCGGATTCGTTATCACCAGTTTCTCGAGGCGAGGGCGAAGCACGAAGCTGCTTGCGCCCGGCTCGAGCAAAAACTGGCTGAGTTGCGGGCGGGGGAGGCGCAATATGATTAAAAATCATCGGCAAGATCCATGCGCCGCGTGAAGAGAAACGAGGCGTCGTCTATCGATATCACGATAGCTGTCGAAAAATTCCGCATTGGCTCCAACGGGATGGGGGTAAATGCACCTACTTCCGTGGCGGGGCTTTTCCGGGGTTTTTGCCGCGGAGTTTCTTGCTCGGCTTGGCGACCTTTTTCGCCGCGTCGAACCAGCGGGGGGCGGCGGCTTCGGCAGGAGCTTCGGAGGCGGGGAGGGGAGAGGACTCAGAGGCTTCCTTCGCCAGGCGGCTATTCACCGGGCGGCCCTTGCGGTGCGTCTGGACCTTCGGCTCCTTCGCCTTTTCCGTGACCGGGGCGGCGGGGCGCGGCCGGGGCGGACGGGGCTTCTTCGGGGCGGAGGGCTTCAGGGGGGTGGCTGATTCGTCGCGCGGGGAGTTTTCCCGGGCGTGGGCGGGCAGTTCCTCGATCGGGCCGCCGAGCTTCTCGGACCAGCGCCGCAGGTATTGCGCGTCCTCCTTGGTGATCAGCGAGATGTTGCGTCCTTCGGCGCCGCCGCGACCGGTGCGGCCGCTGCGGTGGGTGTAGCTTTCGTAGGTGCGTGCGATGTCGTACTGGATGACATCCGCTTGGCTGAGGTCGATGCCGCGGGCGAGGAGGTCGGTGGTGATCAGGTAGCGGGCGGCGCCGCTGCGCAGTTGCGCCAGGACCTGCTGGCGCTGCGAGCGCGGCATTTCGGCCTGGAGGTGGACGCTGGGCAGTCCTTGGGCTTGCAGGAAGCGGTCGAGGTGGGGCGCGAGGCGGGCTTCGGCGACGAAGATGAAGGCGAAGCCGATCTTCTGTTCCTTGAGGAGGCGGGCGAGGCTGACGTCCTTGCCGTTTTCGGGGGAAAAGCGGTAGTGGTGGCTGGTGTGGCCGAAGCGTTCCTGGACGCTGACGACGCGGACTTGTCGGAAGGTTTCTTGCAGGAAGGCGTCGGCGCGGGGAGAGCGGGTGGCGGAGGCGGCGACGAGGCGGGGCGGCTCCTTGCCGAAGCGAGACAGGATGCGTTGCAGCAGGCCGCAGACTTCCGGCTGGTTGACCATCATGTCGAGCTCATCGAAGACCAGCAGGTCGAATGAGCCGGGGCGAAGGCCGGCTTCGCCGAGGAGATCGAAGAGGCGGCCGGGGGTGGCGCAGATCAGTTGCGGCATCTCCTTCAGGCGTTCCTTCTGGCGTGGCAGCGAGGCGCCGCCGGCGATGGCGGCGTTGCTCAGGTCGGGAGCGAGCTGGCGCAGGACCCCGAGGGTCTGCATCGCCAGTTCCGGGGTGGGCGAAAGGATCAGGGCGCGCCGCTTCGGGTCTGCCGCGAGGCGTTCGATCAGGGGCAAGGCGAAGGCGAGGGTCTTGCCGGTGCCTGTGGGGGCGTGGAGAAAGAGGTCGCCCTCTTCGGTGAAGGCGGCGAAGGCGGCCTCCTGGATCGGAGTGGGGCGGCTGATGCCTTGATTTTCCAGCCAGGAACGGGCGGCGGCGCTGAATGAAGGGAACATCGGGGGCCTCGGGTTATGATCTCCGTGACGATAAGTCCGAGCCGCCGCTTTACGCGTCCGGCGCGTGAGATTCCGCTAGCTCCTGGCGTGGGAAAAGGCGTCGGCGAGGATGCGGGCCGAGGGGAGGCCGGCTAGGAAGAGCTTGAGCCTCAGTTCGCGGACGAAATCGGGGTGGCCACAGAGGAAGGCGCTGCATTGCGCCGGGGTCTTGAGCAGCGGCGGGATCAGCTCGGTGAGTCGGCCCGAGGCGATGCCGTTCTGGCTGGCGCGGGTCAGAGCCGGACGGTAGAGCAGGCGGGGATGTTTCTTCATCAGCTCGCGGATTTCGCCGTCGAAATAGAGGTCCTCCGCGGTGCGCCCACCGTGGAAGAGGAAGATCCAGCCGCCGTGCTCCTTCTTGATCGCGTCCTTGAGGATGCCGATCAGCGGCGCCAGGCCGGTTCCGGTGGCGGCGAGGACAAGGTCGGTGCCGGCGTGGATCGATGCGTAGTGGCAGGAGCCGGCGGCCTCGCCGATGTCGACGCTGTCTCCCTCGCGAAGGGCGCAAAGGCGGGGGCTCAAGGCGCCGCCGTCCAGGCGTCGGATGTGAAATTCAAGATGGCTTTCGGCTGGATGCGAGGCGAGAGAATAGGGGCGGCTGAGGCCGTCGAGACGGAGCTGCAGGAACTGGCCGGGACGGTAGGGAAGGTCACGTGATTCAAGGCGGAGGATGAACACGTCAGGGGCGGCCTGGCGCAGCGAGAGGACGCGGGCGCTGCGGTAGCCGGCGGCGTCGCGGAGGACCAAGTCGCCCTCCGGCTTGGCCTGGCAGGTGAGGAACCAGCCGTCCGCCTTCTGCTCGGCGCTGAGGCCGCGGAAGGATTCCGGATTCAAGCCGCGGCCATTCTCGCTCCGGCAGAGGCAGGCGTGGCAGACTCCGGCCCGGCAGGAATAGGGGGCATCGACTCCTTGACGCAGAAGAGCCTCAAGCACCGTCTCGTCGGGACGGCACTCGAGCCTGCGGCCTTCGTGGATGACGAAGTTCACTTGCCGAGCACGTCCTTGCGGGTGCTTTCGGCGATTGCGGCCGCTTCGCCGATCAGGGCGGCGGGAACTCCGAGTTCCTTCAAGGTCGAGCCGAGATTCTCGATCACGGCGTCGAAGTGGCTGTCGTTGAGGCCCATCTTGACCAGGTGAGCATGGCCAGCACGCATGTCCTTGCCGCTGTAATGGGCGGGACCGCCAAAGGCGAAGGTGAGGAAGGCTTTCTGCTTGGCGATCTGGCGGTCCATGTCGACCGAGGCGAAGAAATGGGAAATCCGGGCGTCGGTGAGGACTTTCCGATAAAAGAGGTCGACCGCGGCGTTGACCGCGGCTTCGCCGCCAATGCGTTCGTAGAGGGACTGTGCCATGACGGAGCTCCTGGGTTCGTTGGAGATTGTTGCTTGGGGCGAGCCGGCGGCCCGCCGCCTTGAAGACGATTATAAACCGCCTTCGTTCCATAAACAAGAGATTTAATGTTTTATTTTGCATGAAAGTTTTGAGTCCGATCTGGTTCCAGTCTTCCTGGATCACGGCGCTGCGGGTAAGGATTTTTCGTTCCCGTGCGCGGGATGCTGGCTCTTGCAAGCGGCGTCCCCTCCACTAGTTTCCTCTATTCCAAACCCACACCAGGATTCCCCATGCCCAGCCTCCTTCTTGCCGACGTTCTCAACAACCCGGAATCGTTGTTTTATTACTTTTTCAAGGCCGACCTGCTCGGCAAGATCATCGTCCTGATGCTGCTGGTCTGCTCGGTGATGGCCTGGTACGTGATGATCGACAAATGGCTGCAGGTGAGCAAGGCGCTGAAGAGCACCGAGCGGCTTTTGCGCGACATGGATGCGACCAGTTCGCACCTGGTCTTCACCGGCCGTCTCGCCGAAGATCCCTCGCCGGTTGCCCGGATCCACGAATCCGGCTCCGCCTCGCTCTTGAAGATCCTCGGCACCGACGCCAACACTCTGGTGATTCATGCCGACGACCATCTTCTGCCTCGCGCCCTGAGCAGCATCGAGTTCGACGCGGTGCGCAAGGCGGTGGATCACAAGGTCGACGAGCTCGAATTGGAATACGCCTCGGGCATGCCGATCTTGGCGACCTTGGTCTACGTGTCGCCCTATTTCGGCCTGCTCGGCACGGTTTACGGGGTGATGCTGGCCTTCGGCGGCATGGCGGTCGGCGGCAGCGCCGACATCTCGCACATGGCTCCCGGCGTCGCCGGCGCCCTGCTCTGCACCACCGCCGGTCTGCTCGTCGCCATTCCCTCGATCATCGGCCTGAACATGCTCAAATCGAAGTTGAAGCGGGTGCACATGCACATGTACAACTACTCCGACAGCTTCATGTCCAATCTCTCCCTGCACCGCGTGAGGAAGCAACATGGCGCGTGACCGGCGGCGGCAGAAGCTCGACGAGGACAGCTTCGACCGCATCGACGTCGTCCCTCTCCTCGACCTTGCCTTCAACCTCCTGATCGTCTTCATGATCTGCATGCCCGCCCTGGAAGGACGGTTGAAGCTGCCGACCGTTGGCGACAGCCCGCCGACGGTCAAGCCCACCGAGATCATCATCGGCTACAATCGCGATGGCCAGATCACCATGGACCGTGTCGATTACACCGAGGAAGGTCTGGTCGAGAAGCTGCGCGAGCTCGGCGACCAGCCCAACACCGTCTTCGTCCTCAAGGGCGACGAGAGCCGCAGCTACGGCGAAGTGATGCATGTCCTCGGCCTGATCAAAGGGGCCGGCATCAAGAAGGTCACCCTGGCCAACAAGGTGAAGAAGAATCCGGCGCCGTGATTTTTCGCCGCCTAGCCGCTAAGAAGTCGCCGTGCCGGGCATCCCAGTGCCACGACGAAGCAATCAGGATCCCTTCAAGATGAGTCAGAAACGAAAGGCCAACCCCGCCCTCATGGGGTTCACCATCGGCATGCATGTCGCCTTGCTGCTGCTGATTTTCCTGCTCCCTTGGCTGCTGCAGCCGGACAACCAGGCATCCGGCGCCTCCGGCGGTGAAGAAGGCGTCGAAATCAATCTCGCCGAGGTCAAGGAAGTCGCTCCTGAGCCCGACCCGGTTCCGCCGGAACCCGAACCCGAACCCACTCCGCCTCCACCCCCGCCCGAGCCGGAGCCGATGCCGGAGCCGGAAACCAAGGAAGAGCCCGAGGAGAAGCTGACCGAAGAGGCCGAACAGGCCGATCTTCTGCGCAAGAAAGAGGAAGAGGAGAAGAAGAAGAAAGAGGAATCCGCCAGGAAGAAGGAAAAGGAGCGCGAGCGGCTCAAGGCGGACAAGAAGCGCAAGGAGCAGGAAGAAATCAAGAAGAAGCAGCAGGAAGAGACCAAGAAGAAGCAGCAGGAAGAAGCGAAAAAGAAGCAGGAACAGCTCGAAAAGGCGAAGAAGGAAGCCGCCAAGAAAAAGGAGGCGGAAGCCCAGGCGGCAAAAGAGGCTCGCGACAAAAAACTCAAGGCATTAGGAGGCGGCATGGGGCCTGGCAAGGGCCATGCCGACAACGGCAAGCCCGGTTTCGGCGACGGCAATGCCAAGTCCAACTACGACGGCGATCTGGCCGGTATCCTGTCGCAACTCTGGGAGCGCCAGGACGTCTCCAGCATCGAGGCCAAGGCAGGCGCCAAGGTCCACGTCCTCTTCAGGATCAATCGCGACGGCAGCCTCCTGGTGAAGACCATCACGGCCAGCGAGGATCCGGCGATGAAGGCTGCGGTGGAGAATCTCCTGCGCCAATTCAACAAGGCGCCCCCCCTGCCCGCCACATTCCTCGGAGGCACTTACACCTTCGAAACCTATTTCAGCAAGACGGATGAATAGCGCGAAAAAAATCCGGGCATCCATTGACAGCCCGTGTTTTGCAAGCATTTTGTGCGGCCCGAATCTCCAACATCGAAAGGACTCCTCCCATGATCGTCGTCAACGGCCACAAGAACAAGAACACTTCGCGTCCCCGTAAGACCGGCGCCGCCAAGCGTCAGCGCACCCTCATCCAGCAGAAGCGCCTCGCCGCCCTCGGCGTCTGCACCAAGAAGATCTCGCAGATGACCCCCGCCGACATGCGCAAGCTCCTCAAGCACCCTTGCAAGACCCAGGCTGCCTGCGCCGCCGCGAAATAAGCTGCCCAGCTTTTTCATTCAAGAAGCCCGGATTTCTCCGGGCTTTTTGCGTTGCGGCATGCATGACTTCGTTTGAGCTTGCGAGTTGCCGCTTCCCACCAAGCGGCGCTATCGAAGACAATCGTTGTGGCCTTCGCTCCTGCTGCCCGGCAGAAGGCCACAATAGCCGCAATGAGCACAAAAGCAGAAAGGTGGCGGGCACTCACTCTGCAGTCACTCTTTCTGAGTTCTAAGCTAAGGATGGGCAGTTTTTAGCTCGTGGTTGAGCCGCATCGGCGCCACCCCGGGTCAGCAGCCTGTCGAACCTGGATTCCGAAGTGAAGCGTGCGCTCAGCTTCTGAATCCAAGATTCAAGATCCAAGATTCAAAATTCCAGATAACGACAACAAAATCAAAGATTAAAGAATCCGCGGGGAAATCGACCGTCAACGTCGGAATCCTAGTTGAATCTCGACCATGAAGGGGGCGAGGAGGTCCGAGGGGGCACCCAGGAGATTCATTCGTTTCCGCGTTTTCAGCTCCCCCCTTGGTCGGTTTTCATGACTAGTTCTTACTTGCCCATGGTGTCGCCCATGGGGTGAAATCACCGACCCGCTTCGAGGGCGAACAAGCAAGGGCAAGGGCCGAGCCACAAAACTCCCGGCTGAGCCCATCAAAATCGATCTCTTCCTTCAGGGCTTGGCCAGGCGGAGGATGGTCTCTGTGATGGCGCGGCGATCGGCCTCGGGGAGATGGCCGAAGGGCGGCATGGGGGAGTGGGCGCCCCATTTGCCGGAGGATCCGGCGCTGAGGCCCTGGAAGATCCGTTCGGCGCCTTGCGGATCCTGGGCGTAGCGGGCGGCGATGTCCTTGAAGCTGGGGCCGACGTTGGCGGCGGCGGTGGAATGGCAGGCGACGCAGGCGTTGGCGGCGATGAGCTGGGTGCCGCGCAGCTTGCTGTCGAGTCCGGCCAGACGGGTGTCGACGGCGAGGGGCTCGGCCTTGGCTGTTTCGCGGTGGTCCCAGCCGCCCCAGGCGACGTGGATGAGGCGGCCGTCCTTGTTGCCGGTCCATTGCGAGCCGTAGTCGAGGACGTAGAGCGAGCCGTCGGCGGCCTGGATCATGTGCGCGGGGTGCTTGAGCTTGAGGCCGGGGAGGAAGTCCTGGATGGAGTCCACCTTGTTCTTGGCGGTGAGCTTGACCAGCTTGAGGGTGGGGCGCATCCAGTCGTGGGCGATGATGACGCGGTGGAACCAGGCGGGGAAGGAGGCGGAGCGGCCCTCCTGGTTGTAGATCACCGAGACGTCGGCGTTGCGGCCGCCCTTGCCCATTTCCGGAAACTCCTCGCTGAGGGCGTAGGGGTACCAGACGAGCGGGCGCTGGACTGGAGGCAGCTCGGCGAGGCCGGTGTTGTTGGGCGAGTCGTTGACGATGCCCTTTTCGAAGGATTCGCCGGACTTGCCGGTGGCGAAGTCGTAGTCGCGGTAGAAGCCGTCGCCGCGGAAGTAGGGCCAGCCGTAGAAGCCGGCCGTTTCGGCGTAGCCGATCAGATCGTAGCCGCGGGTGCCGCGATTGGGGTCGTTGGCATTGGCATCGGGGCCGACGTCGCCCCAGCAGACGGCGCCGTTGGCGGAATCCACGGCGAAGCGCCAGGGGTTGCGGACCCCCTTGACGAAGATCTCGGGGCGGGTCTTGGCGGTGCCGGGCGGGTAGAGGTTGCCTTCGGGGATGGAGTAGGCGGAGCCATCGGCATTGAGCTGGAGACGCAGGATCGAGCCGCGCAGGTCGTTGGAGTTGGCGGAGCTGCGCTGGGCGTCGAAGGGATGGCGTCCGGGGCGTTCGTCGCTGGGGCTGAAGCCGTTCGACTCGAAGGGGCAGGTGGTGTCGCCGGTGGAGAGGTGGAGGAGGCGTCCGGCGCCGAAGGCGAGGCCGCCGCCGACGTGGCAGGTGCGCTTGCCGCGGTCGTCGGGCACTTCGAGCAGGGTCACCTCGTCGCTCAGGCCGGCGGGGCCGAGCTTGAAGCGGGAGAGGCGGATGAAGGGCTTGTCCTTGAGCGAGTAGTAGATGTACAGGCATTGATTGCGGGTGAAATCGGGATCGACGGCGAGGCCGAGGCCGCCGCCTTCGTACCAGTCGCCGCCGGGGGCCTTGTCGGCCACGGCGTGGACCGGCATCTGGGTGACGAGGCTAAGTCCATGCGCGGGCGAGAATTTCTTGAGGGCGCCCTTGCGTTCGAGGATGAGGATCTCGCCGGAGGGGAGCTCGGCGATCTGCATCGGGTCTTCGAGCTTGTCGGCGAGGGTCTTGACGGCGAAGTGCTCGTCGGCGGGGCGGGCGAGCTGATCCTTGAGGACGACTTTGTCCTGGTCGAGACGTCCGGTCCATTTGAGTCCTTCGAGGACGTGGCGGAGGAAGAGCGGTTCGGCGTAGGACTGCTTGGTGTGGCCGAGGGCGGTGTACCAGGCGCGTCCGCCGTCGAATTCATGGCACCAGGCGACCGGATGGTCCTTGCCCATCTTGCCGTTCTTGTAGCTCGTCTCGTCGAGGTTGAGGAGCTTGGTGGTCTCGGGGTTGAGTCGCTTGAAGTTGTACCATACCATTCGTCGAAGCGTTCCCAGCGATCGGGCAGGAAGGAGGTGGAAGGGTGGGTCTTGCCGCATTCGCACTTGTCGATGGCGGCGTTCTGCTGGGCGGGGTGGGAGGCGAACTGGCCGCCGACGAGGCGGGTGTACCAGGGCCAGTCGTATTCGGTGTCGGTTGCGGCGTGAATGCCGGCGTAGCCGCCGCCGGACTGGATGTAGGCCTCGAAGGCCTTCTCCTGTTCGCGGTTGAGAACATCCATGGTGGTGGAGAGGAAGACGACGCAGCGGAAGCGCTTGAGCTTGGCGCTGGTGAAAGCGGCGGAGTCCTCGGTGGCTTCCACCGCGAAGCCGTTCTCGGCGCCGAGCTTTTTCAGTGCGGCGATGCCGTCGGGGATCGAGTCGTGGCGGAAGCCGGCGGTCTTGGAGAAGACCAGGATCGCCTTGGGCGCTTCGATGCCCGGCAGCTTCGCTGTGGCGGCGGAGAAGGCGGCGCGGGTGTCGGGAGCCGCGGTCCTGGAGTTGTGGAAGACGCTGCAGGCGGCGAGGGCGAGGAGGGCGCCGGTGGCGCTCAGACCGAGAGCGAGGAAGGGACGCTTGGGCATGGAGAGTCTCCTGGTTTCTTGGCGGGAAGGCGTGGGCGGATCAGTGCTGGATCTGCTCGGCTTTGTAGCCACCGTTGCGGCGGTCGAGGAACCAGATGGTGCCGAAGATCAGCACCAGCAGGCCGGCGAAGGGCGCGAGCAGCCGGAAGCTCATCAGGCCGCCCTTGTTGTCGGCGGGGTTGAGCACGGCCTTGAGCTGGGCCGTGAGCTTGTCCGCAGCGATGCCGTTTTCCTTGACCTTGGCGGTTTTCTCTCCGGGAGGCGCATTCTTGATCAGCCCCTGCATGGCGGCGGCGGTCTTCAGTTCGGGAAGCTCGGCTTCCTTGAGCACGGACTCGGCGTCGCTGGCGGCTTGCAGGATCTCTTTCTTGAAGACCTCGTTCTGGCCTTCCGCGAGTTTCGGCCAGGCGGCGGCGGCGGCGGCGATGGCTTCGCGGGCGGCCTTTTTGTCGAGGTTCTCGTGCAGGTAGTGGTCGGCCTGCTTGCCCATCACCGGGATGACGTGCGAGACGGCGAGCATGCCGATGCCGCCCATCAGGGCGAGGCCGAGGGCGCCGGAGCGGGGCAGGCGTTCGGCGGTGAAGCCGATCATGGTGGGCCAGAAGAAGGCGACTCCGACGGCGAAGAGGGTGGCGGCGCCGAAGGCCATGGTGTTCGAGCTGGCGTAGCTGAAGAGGTAGAGACCGAGGCCGCCAAGGATGGCTCCGGCGATGATGACGCCGGTGGGGGCGAGCTTGTGAATCAGGCCGCCGGCGAAGAAGCGCAGCAGGGCCATGATGCCGGAGATGTAGGCGAGAACCAGCAGGCCGTCGATGCCGCCGGAGGCGAGCACCGCGGACATCCAGCGATTGGGGCCGAGTTCCAGCGTCGCGGTGATGCACATGCAGAGGGCGAGGATCCAGAAGAGCGGACGGCTGAAGGCGCCGGCGAGCATCTGCCCGAAGCTGAGACCCGCTTCGACGCGCTCGGTCTTGGGGAAGTCGCGTCCGGTGAAGAGAAGGCTGTAGGCGATGGTGGGTGCGATAATCAAGCAAAGCATCAGCTGCCAGTGCTGGAAGGCGGGGTTCGTCCCGAGATCGATCCTGCCGATCAAGGTGCAGAGCACGGCGCCGATGACGATGCCGCCGGGGAACCAGACGTGGAAGCGGTTCAGCCAGGTCGTTTTGTCATCGCGGTAGAGCGTCGCCACGAGGGGGTTGCAGACCGCCTCCACCGTGCCGTTGCCAAGGGAGAGGATGAGGGCGCCTGCGTAGAGCCCGGTATAGCCTTTGGCGGTGATCATGGTGATGACGCCGCCGATGTGGCAGAGGGCGGCGAAACGCATCAGGCGCGACATGCCCAAGAGGTCGACCAGCGGTCCGAGGGCGAAGATGGCGAGGGTGAAGCCGAGAATGCCGATGCCTGAAATGGCGCCGACCTGGGCGTTGCTGAGGATGAACTGCGATTTCAAGGGAGCCATGATGCCTCCCATCACGGCGAAGCCGACCGAGGTCGAAACGAGGGACAGGCAGCTGGCTAAAAACAGCTTGCTGCGGTTGGAATCGGTTTGAGTCATGCAATCATCCTCAGGTAACACGTTGCTTTTGGGTTGAAAAAAACCAGGGCGAACCTCGCCCTGGCGTTGTAGATCAGATGTAGTCGTTGATGTAGTTTTCGATGAGCTCCTGCTTGCCGGAGATCTGCTTGGGTTCGCCGTTCTTGGCGGCGAGGTCGCGGAGGTCTTCGAGGCTGAGCTTGCCTTGCTCGAACTTCTTGCCGTCGCCCTTGTCGTAGGAGGCGTAGCGCTCCTTGAGCTGCTGCTGCAGGGGCGACTCGGTGAGGATGCGGTGCGCCGCCTTGAGGCCGCGGGCGAAGGCGTCCATGCCGCCGATGTGGGCGAGGAAGATGTCTTCCAGATCGGTCGAGTTGCGGCGCACCTTGGCGTCGAAGTTGAGGCCGCCGGAGCCGAGGCCGCCGGCGCGGAGGACGACGAGCATCGCTTCGGTGGTGTCGTAGAGGTTGGTGGGGAACTGGTCGGTGTCCCAGCCGTTCTGGGCGTCGCCGCGGTTGGCGTCGATCGAGCCGAGCCTGCCGGCGTCGGCGGCGACCTGCAGGTCGTGGGCGAAGGTGTGGCCGGCGAGGGTGGCGTGGTTGGCCTCGATGTTGAGCTTGACGAAGTCGATGTCGTGCTGCTTGAGGAAGCCGAGGACGGTAGCGGAGTCGAAGTCGTACTGGTGCTTGGTGGGCTCCATCGGCTTGGGCTCGATGAGGAACTGGCCCTTGAAGCCGATCTTGTCGGCGTGGGCGCGGGCGAGCTTGAGGAACTGGGCGAAGTGGGCCTGTTCGCGCTTCATGTCGGTGTTGAAGAGGAAGTCGTAGCCTTCGCGGCCGCCCCAGAAGACGTAGTTCTCGCCGCCGAGGAACTTGGTGACGTCGAGGGCGGTCTTGACCTGGGCCGCGGCGTGGCAGAGGACGGCGAAGTCGGGGTTGGTGGCGGCGCCGTTCATGTAGCGGGGGTTGGAGAAGAGGTTGGCGGTGCCCCAGAGGAGCTTGAGGCCGGTCTGCTTCTGCAGCTTCTTGCCGCGTTCGGCCATCTTCCAGAGGATGTCTTCGGATTCCTGGACGCTGGAGCCCTCGGGAGCGAGGTCGCGGTCGTGGAAGCAGTAGTAGGGGACGGTGAGCTTCGTGCAGAGTTCGAAGAGGGCGTCCTGCTTCTTCTCGGCGATCTCGATGGCGGTCTTGCCCTGGTGCCAGGCGTATTTGCGGGTGCCTGGGCCGAAGGGGTCGGCGCCGGTGCCACAGAAGGTGTGCCAGTGGCAGACGGCGAAGCGGAGGTGGTCCTTCATGGTCTTTCCGGCGATCTTCTCGTCGGCCTTGTAGTGCTTGAAGGCGAGGGGGTTCTTGGATTTAGGGCCCTCGTACTGGATCGTCTCGATGCCTTTGAAGAATTCCATTTGATTCTCTCCTGGGTTTGCTGTTGCTTTGTCTGAATGGAACTAAACTTCAGTGTGGAGCTGCTTTTGACAACGATCTAAAAAAGGCAATAACTTATCCATATGAAACATCAGGGGTGACCTCTATGTCCGATCGCCTGTTCAATCTTTCTCATGTCAATCACGCCCGCTGCGGTGATTCGACGGTCATCGGCGAGGCTCGTTATGCTCCCGGCGGAGTTTGCGGTCCTCGCATCCAGCGCGACTGGCAGCTGGTGGTGATGGTCTCCGGCAGCGCCAAGGCCCAGATCGAGGGCGCCTGGCACAGCTTCGGCAGCGGCCAGGTCTGCCTGATGCGCCCCGGGCAGCGCGAAGCCGTGCACTACACTCCCGACAAAACCACTCATCACACCTGGTGCGCCGTTGCCCCCGGAGGCGTCGTGTCGCCCCTGGAGGATCAGCTCATCTCCGCGCCTCGCATCGCCACCGCATCACCCGCCTTCGAGCTATTGATGAAGGCCGGCTTCAGCTCGCACAGCTATCCCGACGCAGCCGACCGCGCTTTCCTTGATCAGCTCGGCTTGGCCTTGCTGCTGGAGTTCCTGCGCATGGGCCGTGGGCCCGCGCCCGAACGCGAGTTGTCGGTCACAGAGCGGGCCCTGGCGGCGATGGAGAAGCATCTTGAGGAGTCCGACTGCCTGGCACGGGCCGCTGCGGCCGCGGGGGTGACGGTGCAGCATCTCAGCCGCTGTTTCCGGCGCGATCTGCAGCAGACTCCGGCCCGTCATCTCTGGCAGTTGCGGGTCGAGCGGGCCACCGGTTTTCTGCTGCATTCCGGAATGACGCTCGCTGAGATCTCCGCCCGCACCGGCTTCCGCACGCCGCAGCATTTCTCCCGCCTCTTCCTCGCCCATCACGGCGTCTCCCCCAGCGCCTTCCGCCGTCAGGCCTGGCTGGGTCAGGGGAAGGCGGATTGAAGCGGACGGCATCGCCCCAGGCGATGCCGTCCGCTGAATCCTCTCGGGGCTTCGCCCGAGAATCTTGACCGATTCAGAGGTTGACAGATTCATCCTTATTTCGGGCGGGTGCCTTGACCGCTTCGGCCCTGGCTTGGGCGACCCGCTTGTCCTGGCCCTTGGTCGAGGGGAGGAAGCGGTAGTACACCGAGAGCATCAGGACGGCCATGGTGGTGGCATGCACTTTCTGGGTCAACTCGTCGCCGATCTGGGCGCCGAACTGGTGGCCGGGATAGTCCCAGTAGCCGGCCGGATTCTGGTGTGTCTTCAGCATCGGCAGGAACTTCTTCTGCCAGCTCTTCCACAGCGGGCCGCCTTCCTGGAAGGCGACATAGGTGCCGTAATACCAGCTGTACATCGAGTTCTGCGGCGGCGCGTTCCAGTCGAGCTTTTTGATGTCCTCTTCGGCGATGGTTTTGACGATCGGCTGAAGGGCGGCCATGGGCTTGCCCTGGTCGTCCCAGGCTTCTTCGAAGAGCTGCAGGCAGAGGGTGCCGACGGCTCGCATCGCCTCGTTCTTGCGGCCCTCGTTGTTGCAGTAGGTGAAGCCGCCGAGGGCGCGTTGCTTCAGGTTTTCGACCGATTTGGCGATCGCGGCGTCCAGTCCGGGCTCGATGCACTGGGCCGACTTCGCCGCCTTCAAGGCCTGGAAGTTCCAGCCGGCGATCGACAGGTCGTCGCGCTCGCCCTTGCGGTAGTTGTAGTCGAAGCCGCCGCCCGCCTGCTGGCCTTGGATGATGCGGCGGACATTGGCGTTCATCACCTCTTCCAGGTTGTAGTTGCTGGTCATCGCATAGGCTTCGCAGAGGGCGTAGGTCTTGATGGCGTGTGAGTAAAGGTGTTTGTCAGCATGATCGTCACTTCTTGATTGCGCCAGGTATTGAATCGCCCGTTCCACCGTCTTGCCGTAATTTTTCGCAGTCGGGGTTTCGCCGTTGGCGAGGAAGCAGAGCAGAGCCAGCCCGGTGTAGCCGTCTTCAGCCGCAGTGCCCCAGGAGCCGTCGGGTTTCTGTACTTTCGCCAGCCAGGCGAGGGCCTTGTCGGTGATGATTTCGGGCCGGGGTCCTTTCGGATCGCCATACTTGGCCACCATGCTGGCCCGGCCACTCTTGGTCCGGCCGCCGAATTCGTGGCTGGAGACCAATAGCGAGAGATTGTTCTTGACGATCGAGACCATCTCGTTCGACGCCATGTCGTCGGTCGAGGGGTTGGCGTCATCGGTGGATTCCAGCGCCCGGTCTTTGGCCGGGTCGTTCAGGGCGACCGTGCTCGCTTCGGTGAAGTTCGACTCCTCGGGCTCGGGAATCGGAATCTCCTTCAGCTGCGGAGGTGGGGGAGGGGGAGTCTCGGGCTTCTTCTCGACCTGGCTGACCACGGTCATCCGCGGCGCCGCCTGGGTCACCGCACCCTTGAGGAAGATCGCGGCGCAGACCAGCAGCGCC
This sequence comes from Verrucomicrobiota bacterium, assembly GCA_039798785.1. Classification (GTDB taxonomy): domain Bacteria; phylum Verrucomicrobiota; class Lentisphaeria; order Lentisphaerales; family Lentisphaeraceae; genus CAMCSH01. The sequence continues at coordinate 31,012 of JBDKFG010000001.1, forward strand.
ATGTGGGCCACGGTCGAAACCGTCGGGCCAAGCAGATTCTCCTTCAACTTGCGGCGTCGATAGTCCTCTTCGATCAGATGCAGTTCCTCGTCGCTCAAGACGCTGATCCGGGGGCTGAGATTTTCGTCGCTCATCGGCTTTCTCCTGTTTTTGGGTTTTATCGACTTTGTCACATTTGTCGTTCTTGACTCTATTGTGCGCTCGTCTGCTGACTTCGTCAAGGGCCTGCCGTGTGATTTTTGATGTTTTTGTCGATTTTGCTGTTTGCTTTCGATTTGAGGTGATGGCGGGGGGAAATCTCCTGCGTCTGCCGGAGCTTGGGTCGGAGAGGGGTCGCAATCCGTCTTCGAGCCTCTAGATTGGCGGCCAAAATGACGGAGCCCAGCTTTTTATGAAAAAGACAGTTTTACTTTTCAGCTTCCTGTTCAGCCTCGGCCTGGCGGCGGAGGAGGCCGGCACCTACAGCGACGGCATAGCCGCCAAGGTGAATGGCAAGGCTATCACGGTTTTCGATGTCAAGAACATGGTGCAGCGCGAGGAGCGGGAGATCCGCAGCCGCGCCGCTCCTGCGGAAGTGAATCAGAAGGTGATGGAAGCTCGTCAGCAGAGTCTGGAGCGTCTGATCGACAACCAGGTGATCCTGACCGCTTTCCGCAATTCCAAGTACGAAGTGCCCAGCACCCTGATCGAGACCGAGATCGAGCAGATCATCGCCCGTGACAGCGGCGGCGACCGCGACAAGTTCTTGCGCCATCTGGAGCGTGGCGGACTGTCGATGGAAGAGTTCCGCGACAAGATCGAGGAGAAGCTGGCGATCCGCCTGATGATGAACGAGAATGTCCGCCGCAAAGTCGTTGTCACGCCGCAGGACGTCAGCCTCTTCTACAACCGCAATCCGGAGCTTTATTCGCGTCCTGCCCAGGTGCAGATCCGCCTTCTGATGGTGCGCAGCCGCGCTGAAGCCGAAGCGGCCCTCGGGGAAATCGCCGCAGGCAAGAGCTTCGCCGAGATCGCGGACCGCGTCTCTCTGCTGCCCAAGGCTGAAAAGGACGGCGGCGACATGGGGATGAAGGCGCGAAATGAAATCCGCGCCGATTTCCAGGCGGTGATCGCCAAGCTCAAGCCCGGCCAGCGCAGCGGCGTCATCGAGACGCCCAACGGCAGCTTCCTGATCGAGCTGGTGGCCGAGAAGGCCGGCGGACTGATCCCGCTTGAAGAGCTGAAGGACAGGATCCGCGAGGACCTCGAGGACGAGCAGTCCGACCGACTCTACAAGGAGTGGATCAGCGGCCTCCGCAAAGGCGCCAGCATCGAGCTGATGCAAGGATTGAGCAGCGTCATTCCTCAGGAGCCGAAGAAGTGAAGCTGGCGGAGCTCATCGCCCTCCTCGCCGAGAGGGGTATCCACCTGTCGCCTTCTCGAGGCCAGAACTTTCTCGTCGACAGCAACCTCCTGCAGGCGATGGTGAAGGAGCTGAAGCTGCGCTCCGGCGAGCCGATCCTCGAAGTCGGCCCCGGCGCCGGCGTCTTGACCCGAATGATGCTCGAGGCCGGCTGCGAAGTCTACGCCATCGAGTTCGACGCCAAGCTGGCGGAATACCTCGAAGGCGAATTCGCCTCCAACCCGCGTTTCCACCTCCTCAAGGCCGACGCCTGCAAGGCCGACATCGCCAGCTTCCTGCAATTGCCGCGCGACTTCCGCTGCATCTCCAACCTGCCCTACAACATCTCCAGCGTCTTCCTCGCCCAGTGCCTCGAGCTGCCCAGCCCGCCCAGCGAGATGTTCCTCCTCCTGCAACGCGAAATGGCCGAGCGCCTCGCCGCCGATTCCTCCAGCAAGGACTACGGATCCCTCACCGTCCGCATCGGCGCCGCCTACGAAGTCAGGATCCTCCGCGGCGTCCCGCCGGAAGTCTTCTTCCCCCGCCCTAACGTCCAGTCCGCCTTCATCCGCCTCCGCCGCAAAAAGGAAATCCCCTCGCCGGAAGTGATGGCGATGCTGTCGAAAGTGGTCCGCGCCGCCTTCTCCCAACGCCGCAAGCAGATGCGCAAGCTGGTCGAGCCGATCTTCCCCGCCGGCGTCGCCGCCGCCGTCTTCACCGATCTCGGCATCGCCCCCACCGCCCGCGCCGAAGAGCTGTCGATCGACACCTGGCTGCTCGTCGCCGGACGCCTGGTCCTGCGCTGCCGCTGCTGAAAGCCATGGCCGACGCTTCCGACGAGCTGCTCCGCCAGGTGCGCCAGGTCTATGCCGACACCGCCGCCCGCGACTTCCCCAACAGCTGCCAGGCGCGCGCCGCCTGCTGCCATTTCCGCAACGCCGGCCACGTCCCCTTCCTCACCCGCGGCGAAGCCCTGGTGGCCGCCAAGGCGGTGCGGGCCCGCGGCCTCCGCAAACTGACGGAACACCCCGAAGGCGCCTGCCCCCTGATCAATGCCGAAGGACGCTGCACCATCTACGAGGCCCGCCCCTTCGGCTGCCGCACCCACTTCTGCAAAGAGGCTGGCGGCATCGTCCCGCGCCCCCTCATCCGCGACCTGGTGCAGCGACTCGAAGCCATCGACCGCGAACTCGGCGGTGACGGCGGCCGCAACTTCCACTCCGCCATCAACCAGGCGCTCAGCGAACTCGACGGCAAAAAAAGCCGGCGCTGAGCCCGCTCTTGAAGCCGATTCACCACGAAGAGCTAAGAGCTGCTTGCTCAAGCCTAAAGGGCTTGCAGCCCAAAGCCCCGGGTTGGCGCCTCGCCTACCCTGGGGAGGGACGATTTTGAGTCCCAACCCCAAGGGGGTTTCAGCTCGCTCCAGGCGCTCGGGAGCAGCAGCAGGCCCGAAACTCCTCCTTTCGTGTCTTTCGTGGTGAGAATTAGTTCCGTGAGGCTCTCACCCTCTCCCAATCCAGGCCGAAAGCGGCGAGGTATTTGCGCAGGCGGTCGCTGTCGTTGCTGGTCTTTTTCTGGGTCCGGCTGACCGCAAACAGCTTGCGTCCGGCCTCGGCCATCGACACCGAGTCGCGGCAGACGGCGAGCACGGTTTCGAGCTGGGCCCGGTCAAAGAGGTCGATGGCTTTTGCGGCCTCCGCATCCAACACGGCTTCGATCAGGCCGGGGACAGACGGCTGGTCGACTCCCCAGTCGCGGCGGAGGCGGACGATCTCGCCCTCGACCAGTTCCAGCGAAATGCGCTTGCCGCCGGCGAGGGTGGCGAGGCGGGTCAAGGAGGCGTTGAGATCGCGGAAATTGCCGCTCCAGCTCGCCTCCTTGGAACGGGCGAAGGCGAGATAGCGGGCGTAGGCCTCCTTGTTGAAGGCCGCCGCCTTGCCGAGGCTGCGGCCGAGCTTCTCCAGCTCGTGCTCGATGTTCGGCTCCAGGTCCTCTCGACGCTGCGCCAGGCCGGGGAGCTCGAAGGTCCAGAGCTTGAGGCGGGCGAGCAGATCGCCGCGGAAGCGGCCGGCCTGGACGTCGCCCAGTAGGTCGCGATTGGTGCCGCAGATGAGCTGGAACTCGGAGCTGGTGGTCTTGTCCGAGCCCACCGGATGAAATCGCTTCTCCTCGAGCGCGTGGAGGAGGATCGCCTGGGCCTCGAGAGGCAGCTCGCCGATCTCGTCGAGGAAGAGGATGCCCTTGTCCGCCGCCTTCAGGTAGCCCTCGCGATCGGCCGCGGCGCCGGTGAAAGCGCCTTTGCGGTGACCGAAGAGGGCGCTCATCGCGGTGTCGCCGCGCAAGGTGGCGCAGTTGACCTCGACGAAGTCGCCCTTGAGCTTGTTTTGCGCCTTGCGCAGCTCGTAGACGCGGCGCGCCAGCGAGCTCTTGCCGGCGCCGGTGGGACCGAGCAGCAGCATCGGCGCGGCGCTGCGCTCCGCCACCACCTCGATCTCGTCGATCATCCGGTTGAAACTCGGCGAACGGGTGGCGATGCCGGCCTTGAGGAAGCTGCGGCGGTCGCCGGCCTCGACCTCGAAACGTGCCGCCAGGCCGTCGTAACGCGACAGGTCGAGATCGATCAGCTCGCAAGTGCCGATCTGGATGCCCTTGAGCGCGGGCAGGAAGTCCTCATCCTCAGGCACCGGCTCCTTGTTGGGGCGGTAGCGCTCGGGCGGCGCGGTCTGGGCCAGCAGCCCCGGTAGATGCCCCGACTCGGTGAGGAGGAAGAGGCAGATCTGCTGCACGTGGGTGCCGGTGGTGATGTGGATCAGCAGCTCCTCGGACTCGGCGTCGATCGCCAGTCTGCGGCTGAGATCAAAAAGGACGCCGTAGACCTCGGCGAGATCCCAGGGATCTTCGATCGGCACGACGTGGGTGTTGATCTCCAGCTCGGGACGCAGCTTCGCCAGGTCCTTGAGCAAGGCCGCCGCCTGCTCCTCCTGCTTCGCCTCGATCAGCAGCTCCAGCCGCTGCACCCCGAGCTTGTCATTGAGGCAGAGCGCCAGGGTCGGACGCCACTTGCGCCAGCGATCCTTGCCCAGACCGCTGTCTTTCATCGAACCGAAAATGCCGAAGGCGACGCGTGATTTCATCTGGATTCCTTGTGAATGTGGCTCAATCGTCCCGATCGAGGTTTTCTAGTTCAAACTGGTGTCAGTCAATCCGGTCAATCGCGTCAATGGAGTCCGGCGTCCCGGGACTTCATTGACGGGATTGACGCGATTGACGCGATTGACGCGATTGACGCGATTGACGCGAGATCTCATCCCGGGAGCCCAGGCGTCCCGCCTGCCAAATCGATAATCAGTCCCACCAGAAGTGAAAGACGCCGGTGTCTTTGACCTCCTGATACATTTCAGATTCACCATCCCACATGCTGTGATAATACTCGCCACCTTCCGATCCCGTTCTTTCGAAAAGCTGATTAATCTGCCTTAAATGAGCCTCCGTCACGGGCTCCAAAAACTGAATCTTCAGACCTGCGGAATCCGCAAAAATGAATCGCCCTGGGAGCATGGCCAGCATCGACTCGGCGCGACTGATCACCGTTTCCTGCACCTGGTGATGACTCAGCCCGTAGCTGTTGCAGCCATGACTGCCAACGTCAAAAGTTTCGACGATTTCGCGAGCGCTGACGTTGCTCGGCATCCGGTACAAGCGATGGCCAGCGGGATCTGCTTCTTCGATCAAGCCCCAGAGATCAAAAAAGCCATCCGGGGCTTTGCTTTGCGGCACCGCGCCAATCTCCTCGGGCTTTGCCTGCCGACCCTTTTTCCACCCCGGCTTCCCGGGGACTTCAAAAAAACCTTCCATGTCGCATTCTCCTTGGTGAGTTTGAGCTTGATATCTAGCTCGTTTTTTCTCGTGACGGCCCCGCCGAAACATGCCCGGCAGGCAGCGTAGAATGAAGAAAAACAGATTCGGGCCAGTATTGCGCCTCCGCTGCAAAAACAAGGCAAGGATCATCACGGCCGCAACGATGCAAATGATTTGGCTGACGGGATGCATAGGCTTGATCGATTCCGAAGTTTTGAGTGGGTTGCTGTTGAAAGGAGTACAGGCGTCCCGCCTGTCAAATCAAGGGGCAGGATGCCTTATCGCTCCTCAATCAGCCAACTGTGGATCGCTCTGGCGATTTTGCGCCCGCCACCATCCGAGGGTTCGATCGGAGAAGTGGCAGCGAAGTCTTCCGGCTCGGTGCAGACCAACCTGAGATCAAGAAGGTCGATGCCCTGGCGACGAGCCAAGGTGGCGATGCTGTCATTAAAAATCGCTATCATCACCTTGGCTCCTTCCTGAATGCCAGGTATGGCATCATGGGACCCGCAAAAAGCCGTAACCGGGAAATCATTCAGGGTGATACGGAGTGATTTTGCCGTCCGGAGTCACCCACATCAATTTCCCGTCAATGAAACGGGTGATGTTCAAACCCGCCGCCAAAGCCGCCTCTGAAGCCTGCTTGCCAGCCTCACTCGCAATCGCCTCTAGATCGCGGCGCGAGATATCCTCCAAACGGCGTCCTCGAACCCTTTCGGCCAAGGTCTTTGATGACTTTCTTGCTTTCATCCTCATCTCCTAAGCGGAGTTTTTCCAAGGCAAAGATACATCCATACGCCAGAGACCTCAAGCCTCCCCCTATCAGATTGACCAAAGATATCTAAAATCATAGAATCCTAGAAATTAGTATACAAAAATCCAACCAAAGAAACACATGAAAAGCCCACACGAAAATCTTTTAAAATTTCTAACTACTGAATTCAAATCACTTACAACTTGAATTTTCGGCCTTCATGGATCCATGGCACAGGGCTTTCTATAAGGACTGGCAACAAGACGACGCCGAACTTCACCCCAACCGAGTCCCCAACCAGGAATGCCCCGATGAACAAGAACCTCTTCTCCTCGCTTCTCGCCAAAGCCCCCGCCGCGACCGCCGTCAACGGCGCCGGTGGCAAGGCCTACCAGAAAGACGATCGCCACGCCCTCGCCAGCCTGGTCCTCACCGGCTGCTTCAACGGCACCTTCTACGCCAGCGCCGAAGACCAGCTGACCAAGGTGATCGAGCTCGCCGGCAAGGTCCCCGCCGAGTTCCTCGCCAAGCTCGCCCTGGTCGCCCGCAAGGACGCCTACCTGAAGGACTCGCCCGCCCTGCTGCTCGCCGTCCTCACCGTCCGCGACGCCGATCTCGCCGAGCGCGTCTTCCCCCAGGTGATCGACAACCTCAAGATGCTCGCCAACTACGTGATGGTGATCCGCGCCGGCACCGTCGGCCGCAAGTCCCTCGGTTCCCGCCCCAAGCGCTGGGTCCGCCAGGCCATCGCCGCCCGCACTCCCGCCCAGCTCTTCACCGGCTCGGTCGGCCTCTCGCCCACCTTGGCCGACCTGGTCAAAATGGTCCACCCCAAGCCCGAGACCGCGGAGCGCCGCGCCCTCTACGCCTGGCTCATCGGACGTCCCTACGAGACCAGCGAGCTGCCGCCCGAGGTCCAGGCCTTCGAAGCCTTCAAGGCCGAGCGCCGCGCCGGCATCCGCAGCGAGGTCCTCGACCTCCCCTTCCAGATGCTCGCCAGCCTCGATCTCGATACCGAAGACTGGAAAGGCGTCGCCCGCAACTGCTCCTGGCAGGTCGCCCGCATGAACCTCAACACCTTCGCCCGCCACGGCGTGCTCAAGGACGAGGCCAGCGTCGAGGCCCTCGCCACCAAGCTGCGCGACGAAGCGCTCATTGCCAAGGCCCGCGTCCTGCCCTACCAGATCCTCAACGCCTACAAGCAGGTCGACGACGAGGTTCCCCGCAAGCTGCGCGACTCCTTGGCCGATGCCCTCGAGATCGCCACCCGGCAAGTCCCCGCCTTCACCGGCCGCACCGTGGTCTTCGTCGACGTCTCCGGCTCGATGCATTCCGCCATCACTGGCAACCGCAAAGGCGCCACCAGCAAGGTCCGATGCCTCGACGTCGCCGCCCTGATCGCCGCTTGCGTCCTGCGCAAGAACCCCGACGCCATGGTCGTCCCCTTCGCCGAAAAGGTCCGGGAAGACGCCATCCGCCAGCTCGAGCCCCGCGATTCGGTGATGACCAACGCCGAGCGCCTCAGCTCGCAACCCGGCGGCGGCACCCACTGCGCCTCGGGGATGGAGTGGATGAACCGCAAGGGCCACCGCGCCGACACCGTCCTCTATGTCTCCGACAACGAGTCGTGGATGGACCGCGCCCAAGGCCGCGGCACCGCCCTGATGGAGCAGTGGCTCAAGTTCAAGGACAAGAACCCCAGCGCCAAGCTGGTCTGCCTCGACCTGCAGCCCAACATCACCTGCCAGGCGCCCGAGCGCCAGGACATCTTCAACATCTCGGGCTTCTCCGATGCCGTCTTCGGACTGCTCCAGCGCATCGCCGAGGGCGAAGTCGACGCCGGCTTCCTCGTCCAAAGCCTCGAAGCCCGCCCCTTGCCCCTCAAAAAAGAGGAGAAAACTTGACCTGATTTGATCGGCAGGACGGATGCCGTCCCGGACTACATGGAAAGAGGAGTTGCAGCTCGCTGCGCCTGCCCCGCAAGGAGCTTGTCCGGACTTTCTCGCCGCCCTGCCGATCTTCCCTCTGGAGCGAATGCCAGTCTGACTACATCCGAAAAAATGTCCCTGTCAGGCAAACCCTCGTCGCTCTTTCCCTTTCTGAAGTCAAATGTCCGAAACGAGTCCAAGGTTACACCCCCCGATTGTCGCGGGTTCGATTCCCGCCGAGATCTCCGGATCTCGTAGCTCAGCGGTAGAGCGTCGACTCGCAAGAGTACTCTCGTTCCTCCCCTCGTTGACTTCAGAATCTCTAGACGATCTGCGGCAGGAATGCCGTCCAGGACTCCAAGGAGTCAGTTCCTCACCGAGTGCAGGTTCATGTCCTGCCGCCGGCTCGCCGGCGTGGCGAAAAAGAAAGACGCGCTGATTGCCTCGCGAGAGGCGCTGTCCTGCCCTTCTCGTCCTGACGCAGATCTCCCCCATTTCTGAATTCAAATGCCGTAGCGAGTCCCAGATTCTAATTCTCCAGTTGCGGGTTCGAGCCCCGCCGGGTCCACTCACGGGCCCGTGGTGTAAATGGCAACACAGGTAAGCCTCGCTTCTCCCCTCGTTGAGTTCAGAATTCCTAAATTCTTCGCTTTGAGCTCATGACTCTTTTGAGCCTCAGCCGGAATGCCGTCCAGGCCTTCACGGCACCCTGCAGGTTCAAATCCTGCCGCCGGCTTCGGCCGGCGAAGCCCGGACATCCCTCGTCCGGCTGAGGCTCAAAACCCTTTTCTCCTGGCGGATGCCGCCGTGAATCCATGCCACCCCCCGGACGCGGAACGCCCGCAAAGCGTTCCTGGCCCAGCGCCAAGTCCACTTTCACGGCCCCCTCGCCGCCAGGAGTTAGTTTGGCGGAAGGATCGCCGCATGAAGGAGCTTGCGGCGAAAGAGCCTTCCTTTTCGAAACGACCCAGGACGCTTACATCTACATCGAGGCTTGGTTCGACTGAACAAACCGGCTGGCAGCCGGCGCTCCCAGGAGCAACCTCTCGATCGGGACGATCGAGCCACATCCCGCAAATCAGGACTCACGCAATGACCGCCTACATCAGCCTCGGCTACACCGTCACCCGCCCGGTTGAGCGCGAGCATTGGATGAACGAGAATCTGCCGTCGCGGATCCTCTCCTTCAGCGAGTGCATCGCTCCGCACATCCCCAACGGAAGCTTGGTCGATGTGACTCGAGGAGTGAGTAGGGCCATTCAGGAGCTTGAGATCGGGGAGTCGACCGCGATACGGCTCCATTCGATGCTTGAACGGCAGTTTCAGAAAACCTGGTTTTGGCCGCGCCATCTCGTCTGCATGGCAACCGCCCGTGAGATCCTCACTGTCCTGCACGAAGAATCACGCGATTGGCTTATTCTTGAGGTTTTTGCGGAGGAGTCTAGCCGGCAGGAGTTGCTCGAGACAATTGACGGCTCGTCCCCTCATCGCCTGGATGGCGACTGGCTGCGAACGGCGACTCCTCAAGCCCCTGGCCCCATCCTCGGCTTCGAAGTGTACAACATCTGGGAGGGGCACTCCTGGCATTGCCATGACCTAAGCTCCACCGTTGAACAGCACTTGGGATTCAGAGTCGGCGCTTGGGGGCTGTTGCCAGATCTCGAGCAGGCCAGGCAGGCCACTCAATGGATCGCCCAAGAAGCCGTCACAGATAAAGGTCCATGGATCTCCATCGCCCTCTGCCAAGTCACTTAACACCTAAACCTTCCGTGCCCTCCGAGCCTTCCGTGGTGGGCTGAAGCCAGTTACAAGAGAGCTCCCATGAGCCAATACATCAGCCTCGGCTACACCGTCACCCGCCCGGTCGACCGCAAGAAATGGGGCCAGTCGATACTGCCTCCTCAGATTCTCACCCTCAGCCGCTGGAGCCCCTCGTTCCCCAATGCCGCATGCCTCACTTGGACCAACAGTTCAGCCGAAGAAGAGGCCAGTCTCGAGATCCGTAGTCACACGCTTGCACAACTCCGCGACTTGCTGGATGACTCCTTCGGCACGAAATGGTTTTGGCCGAGATGCCTGATCGACGAAGGCTTGGCTCGGGAGATTCTGCGGATCCTCCTCAGCGATTCTTCCGGCTGGCAGATCTTTCGACTCTACACCCCAGCAGAACATCGATTGTCCATCATCGAGGAATTGAACTTCATGCGCTCTCCGCAGGATCCAGAGGACTCGCGATGGCTGGGGGAAACGCCACTGGTGGACGTTTCACAAATTCACGCGCTCGGCGCCGAGATTTACAACCTCGCCGGTGAATACACGTGGCACGTCAACGACCTCGCCATCGAAGTCGACAACCTCTTCGGTTTCAAGGTCGGACCCTGGGGCTTGTTGCCAGACCTCGAACAAGCTCGCAAAACGGCGGCATGGATCACACAAGAAGGCAATGCTGAACCCGGCCTGTGGATCCCGATCGCGCTCTGCCCCGTCGACGCCTGAACAAAACCGGCTGCTAGCCCGTGCTGCCCACAAAAATCTGGCTAAGCCACTGGGGCAAACGCTCCCACGATCGGGGGTGAGTCTTATCGGAAGAGGAAGCTCGAATGGGATGGTCAAATCCCAACCACGAAATCAGGAGTCTCTTATGACCATCGACGACACCAAACTTCTAGCCACTATCAACAGTGATTTGTCGAAGCTGGGAAAGTGCCTAAGAGGCTTCAATTATGAAGTTGCAATCCACGTTTGGGCTGTGACTGATATCGAAGGAATGAAGCCGATGGAGATAATTGCCAAAGGCCTCGGAGCCAAGGTCTCTGGCATCTGCAAAGGGCCTCGATCCATCGACAAGCTTTTCAAGTCGATTCGATTTGCGCTCCGGCATCGCGGAAATGAGTCTTGGGGTTATCAAACTAACGATTTGTTCGTCGCGTCACCGGAATTTGATAAGCAGCTCGATGACTCCATCCAAAATTGCTCCCAGCTCTTCAAGAACTCTAGATGCCGACCTTTCTACTTACGAGATGGCCACCCTTTCTATCCAGTGTTCTGGAGCTTCGCCTATCTGATTGAGAAAGGCAGTGACGGCTACCTCTTCATCGCCTCGGGCTCTGACTGAAGCAAAGCGGCTGGCCGCCGGCGCTCTCAGCCTGGAAACCTTAATCCGAGGCTGCAAACCCGGCACGGAGGCCGGGGCTCCCAGGGAAATCCGGCAGCCCCCGGAATTCTCTTGTTCGGTCATTGATAAAATCAATCTTGGCTATCGAATTTTTTCTTCGCCCTTGGCGCCTGGGATTGTGTAGGCTGGAAGCAGAGAAGCCAAACACAAACGCCCCAGGAATCCAGACCATGATTACCCTGCCATCCTCGACCTGTTCCCTGCCGCTCCTCTTTGCCCAGGTGCGGGAGGATCCTCTTCAGGAGGAGCGTCTGCTCCGGGACCTGGGGCCAGCGCCGCGCCTGATGATGATCGCTTCCGGCGGCTGCACCGCGGCCTACCTGGCGGGGAAGTCGCTGGCCGCGGAGATCCACCTGGTCGACGCCGCACCGGCTCAAGTGGCCCTCACCCGCCTCAAGCTCGCTCTACTTCAGGCGCCGCCGAGTCAACGCCGCGCCCTCCTCGGCTGGAGCCCGACGGCGCCGGAGGATCGCCTCGCAGGCCTAGGTCAATGGCTGGCCCCGCTCGGACTCCAGCCCGGAGATCTCGGGCCGGAGGAAGTCCTCGCCGCGAGCGGTCCGGACTTCTGCGGCCGTTACGAAGTCCTCTTCGCCGCCCTGCGCCAAAGCCTGGAGCCGTTTCGGCACGAGCTCGAGGAACTTCTTTGCGGCAGGCGCGAATACGCGCCCGGCGCGCTCTCGGCCGCCCTCCGACGAAGCTGCGAGGTCGTTTTCGACCTGGAGCTGCTGCAGCGCCTCTTCGGCCCGGCCGCGACCCAACAAGCCCGGCAAAGCTTCGCCGCCCACTTCTTCCAACGCCTCGAACTCGCCTTGTCCGAGCCCGGACGAAGCCAAAACCCCTGGCTGCATTCGATCCTGAAAGGCCCCGCCGCCGCTTTCCCGCCGCCTTGGCTGGAGCTGCCGCAGACGAGCCCGCGCTGCCGCATCACCAGCGTCCAGGCGACGATGTCCGAGGCCTTGCGTCAAGCGCAAAACGAGGGGCGGCTTTTTGATCTGATCCAGCTCTCCAACATCCTCGACTGGCTGGCTCCGGACGAAGCCCTCGCGCTTCTTGAGTTCGCCCGTCCCTGTCTCGCCCCGGGCGGCAAGATCCTGATCCGCCAGCTCAACTCCCGCCTCGAAATCCCCTCCCTGAGCCCGCACTGGCGCTGGAGGCCCGCTCCCGCTTCCCTGCCGCGGCTCGGCGACCGCAGCTTCTTCTATCCCGCCATCCTGGTGGGGGCGCCTCATGCAAACTGAATCCCACTCCGGCCCGCTGCCGCCCGGTCTCGCGGCCGAGCTGCTCGCCTTCGCGACCCGCTTCTCCCATTCCCTCGGAGCCGCCGGACGCTTTCGGGTCGAGCTCGGCCCCGATCCGAGCCGCTTCTTCGCCTCGCTGGGCCGCCCGACTTACTTCCTCTGCCGCCACGACGGTCTCATCTGCGGCAGCCTGGCGCTGAGCCTGGATCCGAAGCTCGGCTCGGCCTACCTCGGCGAGCTGAAGACGGCGCCGGGACCGCAACGCGGACGCATCCTGCTCAGCCTCGCGGACGCCGCAAAAACCTGGCTCGGCGAAGAAGGAATCGCGGCCTGCCACGCCTTCGTCATGGCCGGCTCGGCCTCGCCCCTCGACTACACCGGACGCCTCGGCCTGCCCCGGATGGAGCGCCTTCTCGAGGCCGGGATCGACCTGGTTCCGACGACTCCGGGGATTCCCGACGATGGAGTCGAAGAAGTCCTCCTGCCGCCCGATTTGCGCGCGGCGCAGAGACCGCGGCTTCTCCGCTGCCGCAGCGCCAGCGCCCGCCTCCTCGACACCTGGGCGGCGAAACGCCTCTACGATCCCTCCGGACGGGAGATCCGCCGCCTCCATCTCGGCCGCCTCGTCTTCGAGTCGCCGGAGGACGCCGAGGACCTCATCCGCCACGCCGCCAGTCAAGCGGCGGCGCGCTCGGCCGAGGGGCTCTTCCTCGCCTTGCGTCCCGAGGAGCGCCGCCGCCTGCCCGCCCGCCTGCTTGCCTCCTGGCCGGAGCCGGCGAAATACGCCGTCTACGGCCACGGGCATGAGACTTGGAATCAGTCGCTATGCTCAGCGGAAGTCTGAAAACTCAAACCGGAGAAAACCCATGCTAAAATCATCCATGCTGTCCTTGTCTCTCTTGGCCCTTGCCTCCTGCCAAAGTCAGCGACACGAGGAATTCTTTCTCAGCTACGCCGATGTAGAAATCATCGCTTCCACCGACCCGAAGACCGAACATGCGGCCTACTACGATCCGAAGGGGAAGTCCGCCTATTTCGAGGGACAGCATTCACCCACGCTGACAAAAATCTGCGAGCGCTTTCATGCACCCGCCACCCATGGACCGCTCACCGTACATCATGCAGGCAAAAGCATCGTCTATCGATGGCGAGATGCCAAGCCAGAGTACTGCTCGGCCTCGGTGGAAGGTCGGGAATTCCTCTGGATCGGCATGGGTCTGATGATCCGTGGCATCTCAGGCAAGCCCACGGATCAGGACATTGAGCTCTATCAACTGGTTTCGGGATTGCCCAAGAGTCATCCGCAGCACTTCATCAAGTTGCAGGGTGAGATCACGATCCCGTGAACCTCTAAGGCCCGGCGAGACGCCGGTGCTCCCAGGCCAATTCAAACATCAGGAGACCTCCCATGAATCCCTCTCGTCCCCGACCTCTGCGTTCCCTCGCTGCCGCCGAGGCTTTGCGGCAAGCCTGCGATTTCCCTCGTCAAACGTATTTCCGCGCCTTGCTACAAGGCGGGATGAGCCGCGAGGATTTTCTTGAATCGCAGCGCCACTTCGCCCATGCCGTCGCCTTCTTCCCTCGGCCGATGGCGGCACTGGTGGCGCGCCTGCCCGATCCCCGGCAACGCCTCGACCTCCTGCGCAACCTCGTCGAGGAGCACGGCGACTTCCGCGAGGAGGCCTTTCACATCAGCAGCTTCCGCGACTTCCTCACCGGCCTTGGCGGGCCTGGTGCGGCGGAGCTGCCGCCCCTGTCTCCGGGATTACACGCCTTCCAGGCTGCCCTCACCGGCACTTGTTGCTTCGACGAGCTGGAGACCGGCCTCGCCTGCCTCGGCTTCATTGAATACGCCTTTGCCGAGCTCAGCTCCCTGGTCGCGACGGCGGTGATCGAGCGCGGCTGGATCTCGCCCCGCGAACTGCGCCATTACCGCCTCCACGCCCGGATCGACGAGGAGCACGCGGCGGAGTTCTTCCTGGTGATCGAAAGCGCTTGGGACGAGCCGGCCCGGCGGCTCCATCTCGAGCGCGGCCTCGCCCTCGGCGCGCAGCTCTTCCGCCGCCTCTACGACGATCTCGCCGAAGTGAAGGTGCCCCATGCCTGAGCACAGCCTCGCCCTGATGGAAGCCGCCGCGCCCTGGCTGGCGCTGTGGATCAGCTTCTTCTCCCTCGCCACCTTCGCCCGGCTGTTGTTGCAGCGTCTCGGCAAGGCGCCCGGCCTCTTGTTCATCGAAGGTTCGGGCCTGCCCTTGATCCTGATGCACAGCGTTTGCTTTGTCGAGGCGCTTCTCCACCGCGAAGGCCTCGGCCTGCTGCTCTTCGCCTGGTGGGGACCGGGCTTCCTGATCGTCGCCTGGGCCTACCTGCGGGCCCGCAAGCGCGGCACCTATCTGCGCTGGGGTCCCTGGCGCCCCGCCATCAGTTGGGCCTGCAAGATCAACTACCTGGTTTTTGTCGCGCTCTATCTCTGGCAGGGCCACTGGACCATCATCTTCGTCCTCAGCCTCTGGATCATGAACGACCAGGTCGCCCTGGCCTGGCGCGCCGACGACGCCGACCGCACTCGCCGCACCCTCGACGACGCCTGGATCTTCCGCTTGCTTTACCCCGCCGGGCTCTTCATCCCCTGTTTTGTGCCGATTCCCGGAGCGGACGTGATGGTTCTTCTCTCCGGACTTCTGCTCGCCGCCTGGTTGCTCGGGCTCCTCAGGATCTGGCGACTAGGTCTCTTCCGCCGCCTGCCCGGTGACCAGATGCTGTTGCGCAACATGACCTATTTCCGCGACTGCCCGAGGGCGTCAGATACTTGAGCTTCTTCTCCGCCCGCCGCTTTCAACTTGACTTCAATCCAAAGGGTGGACAGTTTGACGATTGAGATGAAGTTTGCCGTCTTAAACTCCGGAGAATCGAGATGTCGCAGAAAGTCAAAAAGCTGGTTTTCTCCTGTCTGCGTGTCGCGGTCGCGGTCTACCTGGTCATTCTCGCCGCCTTTTTCGTTTTCCAGAAGCGTTTGATCTTCAAGCCGGTGCCTTTGTCGGACTCGGCGGTGATCAAGCCGCCGATCTCCGGCAGTTTGGAATTGAGTCTGGAGAAGGCCGATGGCGGGCGGCTGTCTGCGATCTTCGTGCCGGCGCCCGAGCTTGCCGGGCAGCCGCGGCGGGTGATCCTGCACTGTCACGGCAATGCCGGCAATCTTCTTGATCGTCAACAGCTTCTTGCCGATTACCATCAGCAAGCCTGCGCGGCTTTGGCGCCCGATTGGTGCGGCTACGGCAAGACCAGCGGCAGCCCGGATGAGGCGGGGATTTACGCCGAGGCCGAGATGGCCTTCTCCTGGCTGCTGCAGCAGGGCTGGAAAGAGGAGGAGATCGTGATTCACGGGACCAGCCTTGGCGGCGGCCCGGCTTGCTGGTTGGCCGAGCGGCACCCCGGCTGCGCCGGCTTGATCCTCTGCTGTACTTTCACCAGGATTCCGGACATGGCTCGCCACCGCTACCCCTTCCTGCCGCCGCAACTCTGCACCACCCGATTCGATAACCTCAAACGGATCGCCGGCATCAAGATGCCCCTGCTCGTCATTCATGGCACCGAGGATCAAATAGTGCCCTCCAATCACAGCGAAAGGCTTTATGCCGCCGCCGCATCCCCGGTCAAACGGCTTGTTCTCGTGCCGAAAATCGGCCACAATGATCTCGAGCAGGCTTCAGAGTTCTGGGGGGCTTTCGGGAAGTTTGTGAGGAGCCCGTAAAGTCCTCGTGAAAATCTTGCGGGACAATGTTTTGAATTAATTGGGATTTTTTTTGGTAGCTTTGTAACTCATGTTTGTTGGGCTTGCATTTCTTGCATCCCAAAACATGAGGAGCCATTGCATGTTGATCCTTTCAGCCATCTTGTTGATTGCCGCTGTCGCCACTCTATTCATGAGGAGGAGCCGCGGGCGTGTGTTGATGTCCGGCCTCTTGCTGGCAGCTAGCGCTGCGCTGGTCGTCCGGGGCCTTGTCGACCAACCTCGCGACCTTCTCACCGAGCAGCTGATGGAAGCGGAGCAGAGAGGCTTTTTGCGGAATCTTGAGCCGAACATGAAAGCGGATATGCCCTTGATTTTCGTCGGCCAAGGCTGCGACCAGGACTTGGTGGATCGGATCTGTGCCCTGCTGGCCAGACCAGCGGATAGAATCACTAGTCTCAAAGCGGTTCTGGAGTCATCGTCTCGACCGTCCCGGGCTCTGGTGATCTGCCTCGACGGCATACCTGCCTCACTTCAGGATCCGCTGAAGCAACTGCCATCCACCTGGCTTCTCGTCGTCTTCAAGGGGCCGGTTCGAAATGCCCAGGCTGTCTTTGCTTATCCCGGATTCCTGGGCGTGCAAACCCGCCAAAACTGGCGCCAATTAACGACTGAGCTTGATGCCGAAGGTGTTTTGCCGGGAGATTGGGGTGCTATCTCCCAGAAATATTTCTGCTTCTGGAGGCCTTATCAGTATGAAGAGTTTTTGAAAAGCCATCGAGTCCCGCCCAGCAACATCGAAACCGAGGAGGAACAACCATGAGTCTGCGCCGTCGTTTTTCATTGATTGAGCTATTGATGGTTGTCGCCATCATCGCCATCCTTTTGAGCCTTCTTTTAGGCGGCATGGCCCAAGCTCGCCGCAAAGCTCAGTTTGTCGTCTGCTTCAACAATGCCAAGCAGATCGGCCAATCCGTAGTTCTTTACACCAACACCAACCGCGGCGGCATTCCCTACAGCGTCAATGCTGCATCTTGGGACGACCTGTTATCGCCCCATCTCTTCACCAACTTCGGCGCTTCTGCCATAGCTTTGAAGGGGATCCGGGTCGCTGACAACATCCCGGGCGGCAAAACCTGGCTTTGCCCCTTGGCTCCCACCCAGGCGGTGATCGACAGCAATGCGCCGGAAGGACTGAACCTGGCATCTCCCAGCAATGTGTATGAGGCTCGCAGCTATGGCATCAACGGGCTCGGATCAGGGCAGCAGGGGCGGGTCGACGGTGGGGAAGGACTCCTTTGCGAGGGCAGCCGAGCGACGATCAGGATGAGCGAGTTTACCAGATCCGCCTCCGAAGTCATCCTGATCGCTGAACGGGACGCGAAGCTCTCCTGCCGTGGATGGTATCGCAGCAGCGTCACCGGACCGATGGACAAGTATCGCAGGGCTCAGGGCCTGCACAAAGAGTCGCCAGGGAAATACACCAACGTCATGACCGACGGTTCGGCGCAGTTCCTTCATTGGTCGGCGATGGAAGAGAGGCAGTTCTGGAAGTGAATGCGCTTTGGGAGGGGGGGTGAAGCCTTTCCCCAAGGAAGCTTGACTGAACCTAAAAACCGCAGCAGAGGAACTGAACCGGGTTGAATGAAAGGTTGAATGGTTGAAACTCAAGCCTATGAGCGACAACCAGAAGCCAAATCAAAACGAAAGAAACCGTCATCCAGTGCTAAGCCAAATGATTGTTGAGGGCTGACAAGGAATCCAGGCTGATGACTGCCGGGTCAATTCTGAAGTCGTTCACTGTTGTTGCAGCTCAATCTTTCAACGGGTTCAATCGAGGTCGACGAATTCGACGACGCAGCCTAGTTCGGCCAGGGTCGGTGCTTCGAGGATGTCGCGGCCGCGGTAGTTGCCGCCCTTGAGGAAGACCTGCGGGCGGATGGCGCGCAGCAGGGAGTCGGCGCGCTCTTCGTCGAAGAGGACGATGTAGTCGACGCAGTCGAACATCTGCAGGAGGCGGAGGCGGTCGTCTTCATGGAGAAGCGGCGTCTTGCCGGCGGCGCGTAAAGAGCGGTCAGAGTTGACCCCGACGACGCGGATGCCGTCGAAGCCGCCGAGGCGTTCCAGGAACTGGATCTGCTCGGTCGACAGACGGTCGAAATGGCCGTTGGTGAAGTAGACCTGGCGTCCGCGGCTGCGGGCGGCGTCGAGGATGGCGCGCAGCTCGGAAGGAGTGCGGATCTTGCGCTGGCCGGATTCCTCGCCGATGACCAGCTGGTGGACGATATCGGCGCGGGAGATGGTCTTGGGGGATTGCTGTGAGATCATGATGCCGGCGGCGGCGTTGGCGATCTCCATCAGCTGACGCGGCGGATTGCCGGCGGAGAACATCGCCATGCAGCTGACGACGCTGTCGCCGGCGCCGGCGACGTCGTAGACCTGGCGGGGACGGGTGGGGACATGCTCGGTGCGGCCGTCGCGATGGGCCCAGAAAAGGCCTTCGGCGTCGAGGGAGACGAAGGTCCATTCGAGGCCGGCCTTGGCGATGACGAGGCGGGCGGCTTCGGCGGCATCCGTGAGAGACTTGACCTTGCGGCCAAGCTGCAGTTCCGCTTCGGTGCGGTTGGGTTTGAGGGCGGTGAACCCCTGATAGAGACTCAGGTCTGCGCCTTTGCGCGGATCACCGATCACCGGGATGCGCCCGGCCTGAGTGGCGAGCGAGCGCAGCAGGGCGGGAGTGAGAAAGCCCTTGCCGTAGTCGGAGGCGACGATGGCGTCATATTCGCCGAAGCGGCCGGAAAGGCCGGAGATCACCTCGGTTTCGACCTCGGAGGAGAGCGGCGCCGAACTTTCAAAGTCGACGCGCAGGAGCTGCTGGCGGCCCGAGGGGAGATCGCTGTCGCGCGCGCAGAGGCGTTGCTTGCGGGTGGTCGGCCGCGAGGCGTCTCGGAAGAAGATCGGGCGGATGCCGAGGATCTCGAGCTGGGTGGCTAGCTTGCCGCCCCATTCGTCCTGGCCGATGACGCAGGCGAGATCGACCTGGGCGCCGAGCTGCGCCAGGACCGAGGCGGTGAAGGCGGCGCCGCCAAGCTGGAAAGTCTCGTCCTCGAAAGCGAGCACCGGGGTCGGCGCCTCGGGCGCGACGCGGCGGACACCTCCCCAGATGAAGTGGTCGAGCATGGCGTCGCCGGCGACGAGGATGCGCGGCGAGCCGAGGCGGCGGACGATTTCTACGCTTTCGTGCGAACTCATGGGGACTCCAGATCCAGTTTCAGATTTCAAGTTTCAAGTTTAAGGTCTGAAGCGGCGAAGGCAAGGAACAGGCAAGCTGCAGCGCCAGAGGACTGGCGCGCTCCCAGGAAACTTCCTCACTCCCGCGCTTTTAGCGCTCGCTAGCCTTGCGCAGTTTCGGCGCCGGCTTGCTTTTGTAGAGTGCGGCGTCTTCGAGTGCTAGGTCGACCGCCTTGTCGAGCTGGACGTCGCGTCCGGTGGAGAGGTCGCCTGGCCAGGGCCAGACGATGATGTCGGGCACGGCGCCGGCGAGTTCCTGGTCCTCGCCGTTGTCGCGGCGGTACCAGCCGCGGCCGGGCATGCGCAGGGTGCCGGCACCCAGCACCTTGGCGGAACCGGTGCTGATGACGCCGCCGGCGGTGGGGACGCCGACGACGCGGCCGCGTTTCAGGACTTGGATGGCGTGAGTGAAGACTTCGGCGTTGCTGAAGGAGTTCTGGTTGCAGAGGACGATCACCGGCTTGCTCCAGGTGGCGTAGACGAGGCGGTCGATCGGGTAGCCGAGGCCGCTGCCGCGCGAGCGGCAGATGGCGTGGTCGTTGGGGCAGAGGACCGAAAGCAGGTGGTCGGTGGTGAAGCCGCCGCCGTTTTCGCGGACATCGACGATCAGGGCGTCGCGGCCTGAGCCCTCGGCAAAGACTTCCTCCTCGAAGCGGCGGAATTCGCTCCATTGCATCTTGGCGACGTGGAGGTAGCCGATGCGGTCGTCGCTGCGCGCCGCCACCGCCTTGCGGTTGTTCTCGATCCATTCCTCATAAAGCAGATTGCGGATTTTCCGGTAGTTGATCGGGCGCAAGACGACATGTCGCTTCTCCTGCCGCGCATTCTGGACCAGGACGTCGACGTCGCGCCCTTCCAGACCGTTGAGAATCGAGCTCAGCTCGGTTTTAGGGCCGACTTCCTTGGCGGCGATGCTGAGGATCAGGTCGTTGGCGTCGATGCCTGCCTTGACCAGGTCGGCGGGGCCCTTGGGAACGACGCGTTCGACCCGCAGGCCGGGACCGGCCCAGGTGGAGTCGAAAATCAGGCCGAGATGGGCGGTGACATTGTCGGGGCGCTGCAGCGACATCAGATTGTCGATGAAGTTGGATCGCCAGCCCATGTGGGAAGCGTTGAGTTCGCCGAGCATCATGTTGACGACGCGGTCGAAGCTGGGTTCGTCGGCTGCCGACTTGGCCAGCGGTTCGTATTTGTCGAAGATCGCGGGCCAGTCGAGGCCTTTCATCGTCTCGTCGTAGAACTGGTCGCGCATCAGGCGCCAGGTGCGGGTGAAGGTGGCGCGGCGGAAGCCGGAGACGCTCAGGTCCTGGAGGAAGGTGAAGCTGACTTGACTGAGCTGAGTTTCCCGCAGGAGCGAGGGGACGCCGTCGGAGCTGCAAGCGAGGGCGCCGCAGCGCAGCCAGGCGGAAGGACGGACGTCCTGGGCCAGGACCTGCTTGATCTGTGATTGAGTGTCGCCTATCTCAAGGCTCATCAGCTGAGCGGCCTGCTTCTTCGGGGCCTCGGGATCGCGGAGGTCGCTGAGGCTGCCTTGAGTCGCTCTGAAATAGAGCTTGCGCGAATCGCCGCTCCACACCAAGCTGCCTTCCATCATGTTGGGCAGCGACAGGGTCTGGCGGCGGTCGTGCAGGCCGTCGAAATCGATCTTGAGATCCGCCGCCTTCGGAGCGCGGGGAGTCTTCTCGGCGGGCTTCTCCGGGCCTTTGTCGCCGGATTTCTCGAGGCTTTTCTCGGCGGGCTTCTCCGGCGCTTTCTCCTGCCGTGATGAGCGCCCTTTCTTCATCGTTTCGACGGCTTTTTCGAGGAGCTTGTCGCGGCGGGTCACTTCCGAGCGGCTCTTGTCGAGGGTGCAGAGGACGATGTCGGGCTCGCCCTCGTTGCGGCAGCCAACGTAGGCCAGCCAGGCGCCGTCGGGTGACCAGCGCGGGTTGAAATCGTCGCGTGGATGGCGGGAGATGTTGAGGGGGTCGCGACTGCCGTCGAGGGGCGCTATCCAGATTTCGCTGTTGTAGTCGGCGTCGCGGACGGCCCAGGCGATCCATTTGCCGTCAGGCGAGAGATCGTAGTCGGGCTTCTCCCAGCAGGAGATCAAGGCTTCGCTCTTGCCGTTCTGTAGATCCAGCTTCCAGATGGCGGGACCTTTGAGGAAGATCAGCTGCTTCCCTTCCGGGGTGAGCTGCATGTCGCTCAGGGTGTCGCTGTCCTCGAAGAGGACTTCGAACTTGAATTCGCGGTTCTGCCACCAGTAGAGCTTTTCGTCGGCGCGGCTCGCTTTGACGATCTGGCTGCGGCGCCCGTCTTCGCGAAGGAAGAAGATGGCGTCGGCGTCGCGGCCGAAGACCGGCTCGGTGTCCCAAGCAGCACCGGAGCTGACCTGGCTGGGCTCCTTCAGCACCGTGTCGGAGACTGCGATGTCGCCGCCGGCGGAGAAGCTCAGCTCGAGACCGTCGCTGCTGAAGGAGAAATCGTTGGCCTTGGAGTGGCGGAGCTGCTGGATGTCCTTGTTGCCGAGATCCGCGCCGGTCCACAGGGGGATGGCGGTGGCGCCTCTGCCGGGATTGCGAGGGTCGAGGGACATCAGGTCGAAGAGTTGACGGAAGACCAGTCTGCTGCCGTCGCGGGAGATGCACAGGTCGCTGGCGGATTCGGTCTTGAAGTCGGTGAGCTTCTCGTCCTTGCGACTGTCCAGGTCGAAGCGGTGGATGTTGCCGATTCCGCTGGAGCTGTTGATGTAGTAGAAGCTACGACCGTCGGGACCCCAGGCCGGACTGCGGCAGTCGCTCTCCTGCTGCAGAATGGGCGAGAACTTCTTCGACGCCATTTCGTAAAGCCAGATCTGGGCCGCCTGGCTGCCCCGATAGCCCTTGCGGTATTTCTCCGATCCTTCTCGGACGAAGAGGATGCGGCCACCGTCGGGGGAGACGCGAGCCTCGTCGCCGTAGTCGTCGAAGATCATCTCCTCTTTCGTGGGATTCCGTCCGGTGTCGACTTTGATCAGTCGCTCCGAGGTCTTGTTGCTGAAGCCGCGGTCGCGCAGGCCGATGCACATCAGCTGGCGTCCGTCAGGGTACCAGTCGGTGAGTCGATAGCCTTCGGAGTGGAAGCCGACCTGGCGCGGCTGGCCGCCGCCGCTCGGGATGACGTAGGCGTGGGGGCTGCCTTCCCGGAAACTCATGAAGGCGATCTGCTTGCCGTCCGGTGACCAGACCGGATTCCCGTCGATGGCGGGATGCATGGTCAAGGCGCTGGCTTCTCCTCCTTCGAGGGGTGCAGTCCAGACTTCGCCCTTCCAGGCAAAGGCGATCTTCCGGCCGTCCGGGGACAAGGCCGGGCCGATGGGGATGCGGATCGGGGTCTTGTCGGCTTCCGGCGCAGGCGCGGCGGCGAAGAAGAGACTGGTCAAGAAGGAGATCATCGCGGGCCTCGAGGTTTTATGACATCTCCCAAGCTCGCTCCTGGTGGCGATTTGGCAAGGGCTGAAGGCCTGGCTGACACTCTGGCGATCCTGGCGGCGGCGAGGGAAAATCGCCTGGCACCGAAGCGTAAAAATTTCGCTCTGCGCATCATAAAAGATGAGCCGAGGCTCAATTCCGCCGGCCGAGGCTCGCGAACTTGAACCTGAACTTCATGGAGATCTCATCATGAAAAAGATGTTGTCCTTCCTGGTGTTTGCGCTTGGTTGCGGCGCAGTCGCGTCGCCGCTTCCCTCCGTCTCGCCATATCCTCTTTGCGCCGAGCCTGGAAAGCAAGGGCCTGAAGAAAAGCCCTTCCTTGGCGTTGTCGTGGAATCGCTGGGGGAGTTCACCCGCCTCCATCTCGGGATGGAAGCCGGCAAGGGCTTCGGCATCCGCGAGGTGAGCCCCGAATCCCCGGCGGCCAAGGCCGGCCTCAAGCCCGGTGACGTGCTGGTCAAATTGGAGCAGCAAGTGCTCTTCAGCGCCACCCCGCTGCCCGCGACCATGAGCCTCTTCCAGCCGGGGCAGAAGATCTGCGTCACCTTCCTTCGCAAAGGCCAGGAGCAGAACGCTGAAATCACTCTTGCCGGACGCATCGTCGACGCTCGTCAGGAAGTGCACCGCCAGCCCAGGCCCCGCTTCGAGATCCCCTTCGGCATGAGGTCCGGGGAGGATCGGATCGAGCAGATGATGAAACGACTGCACCGTCTCGAACAGGATTTCGGCGAGGGTCTGCTGCCACCTGCCATGCCGGCCATGCCGGCCATGCCGGCCATGCCGGCCATGCCGGCCATGCCGGCCATGCCGGCCATGCCGGCCATGCCGGCCATGCCGGCCATGCCGGCCAAGCCGGGGCAGCAGATGCTGATCATCACCGAAGACGCTGACGGACGAATTGAACTCCGCGGCGACAAGGGAGACTGGCATCTCAAAGCCCACAAGCCAGGCGGTGTGCTGCTTTTTGACGGGCCGTGGAACCGCGACGAGGACAAAGCCAAGGCTCCTGCTGAATTGCGCCAGCGCGCCGATAGATTGATGAAGGAGTCAGCGTTGACCACTCCAGACGCTGGCGATCACGTCCTCTGAGCTCATTCAACAAGACCGGACGGCGCTGGGAGATCCGTCGCTGTCTCCTGATTTTTTCCTGCCTGTAAAGCGCGGGAGGAGATCCATCCTCCCGCGATCGGGGAAGAGAATTCCCCAGTTAGCGGTCTGCTCCGGTCCGGTGGCGGCCCCGTTCTCTACGGATGGATCTCGAGCCGCGTCATCGACGGTAAGTTGGCGGGGCTCCGTGCCACAAGTTTCCGGATGGCTTGCGAACTTTCTGGTCTGAGGGATGCTCAAAATCAACTTGCCATCGGCTTCCGTCCGGATTTATAATGGGGTCACAACCAGAAAGGCCCCCAGATGAATCCCGAAGCACCCACTCCCCTTTGCGCCGCCGTCCAAGCCGGCGATCTCGCCGCTATTCGCCGCCTCCTGGCGGAAGGTCAGGATCCGAATCAGACCGATCCGCAGGGCTGGCCCCTGATGTACCGCGCCGGAGTTCGCGGCTCAATCGAAATTCTGGCGGCGTTGCTGGAGGCGGGCGCCCGATTGGATGGAGAAGAGGAGTCCACCGCTCTGTGTGGCGCTTGTAGCGAAGGTCATTTGGAGGCGATTCGTTGGCTGATTGAAAAAGGCGCAATCCTCAATCGGCCGTCCCCGGCTCATACGCCCCTGCATAGTGCCGCCGCCCATCCCGAGGCCGTCCGCCTCCTCCTCTCGCTTGGAGCTCAGTGGGATGCCCGCGACCATTGTGACAGTCAGCCTATTCATAATGCAGCCTGTTTTTCTCTTGAGTCTCTCAAGATTTTTCAGGCCGCCGGAGCTTCCTTGGATGTCAAGGACTGCCTTGGCGATCAGCCGATCCATTATGCCGCAGATGCCGGCAATTGCGCAGTCCTGGAGTATTTGCTGCAACAAGGAATTCCGGTGGACTGCCCTTCCGGTTTCGCGAGAGGCCAAGCCATTCATTCGGCGGCATCTCGAGGCAGAATCGAGGCCATTCGTCTCCTCCTAGGCCACGGCGCCAAGATTGACGCTCTGGAGCGCTCGGGAGGATTTATCAGGCAGCCGATCCATGAAGCTGCGGCCTGTGGCTCGCCGGAAACGATCGGATTTCTCCTATCGCAAGGCGCCCAGATCGATGCGCCGGACGAATCCGGGAATCAGCCGATCCACGTAGCCGCGGGGAGCGGCAAGATCGAAACTCTCCGCTTTCTCCTGTCGCAGGGCGCCCGGATCGATGTGGTGAATTTGGCGGGCGAGCAGCCGATCCACAAAGCGGTCGGATCACTGGAGACGATGCACTTCCTCGTCGAGCACGGCGCCCGCTGGGAGGCCCGCGCCAGAAACGGCGATCAATTGATCCACTTCGCGGTGGCGAGTGGCGAGAAGGAAACGATCGAATTTCTCCTTCGGCAAGGTGCCGCCGCGGATGCCAAAAACGACGAGGGGGGACAGCCGATTCATCGCGTCGCCAGCATCTACGCGTCATCTCTCAAGCGTTACGACAAGCAGAAGGCGATCCTCGATCTCCTCGTCGCGGGAGGAGCAAAACTCGACGCCGCCGATGACAGCGGAAGACAGCTCATCCATGGCTTGCAGATGGATGGAAAGGACATTCCCTTGATCAATTTCCTGCTTGATAACGGCGTCCGTGTCGATGCGGCGCTCAATTGCGGCCTCCAGCCGATTCATTACGCCGCTATACGGGCAGCCAGTGAATGCAGGTCGGAGACCAATGAGTTTCTGGCGCCGCTGCAAGTCCTCTTGAGTCGCGGTGCCGACATCCATGCCCGGGATCTTGACGGCTGGCAAGCGATTCATTACGCCACGAAATATGGTCGTTACACCGGGCCGCTACCGAGCGGCAGAATGTCTCCCTCCAAGGTTCCTCTGCTCCAGTTTCTGGTTGAAAAAGGCGCCGATTTGAATTCGGAGACGGCTTGTGGCGAGAGCGTCTTGGATCTGTCGAAAACCGGGGCCGAAGGAGCCGAGAAGCGTCCTTCGGAGTTGACGGCGTGGATCGCCAGTCATTTGCCGCCGCTCGGTTTTTTCGCCCGGCTGCAGCGTCGTTTTCGTCGCTGGTGGCGGGCGGCATGAAATGGCCAGGTCGCGGCCTTCTTGATTTTTCCTCCGGGCGCTGCGGCGTTGGGCCGCTATTTTCAGGATGTTCCAGCACCGAATCGAAGGAGATCTGATGACCGAACCGATCGACCGCCGTCCCGTAGCTTCCCGCTCCTGGGGGCCGATCGCCGCGCTGGCGGCGCTTTGTGCCCGCCTCGGGATCTCGCCCAACGCCATCTCCGTCGGCAGCCTCGTCTTCGCCGTGCTCAGCGGCCTGTCCTTTGCCTGCACCTCGCAAGTCGAAGCGGGTTCCGTGCTCAGCCGCCTGCTCTGGATCGGTGGCGGCCTTGCCCTCGGGGGGCGGGCCTTGTGCAACGTCATTGACGGCCTGGTGGCGGGCTTGCGGCCGGATCTGAAGCGCCCGGATGGCGAGCTTTACAACGAGGTGCCGGACCGACTTTCCGACGCGGTCTTCCTGATCGGTCTCGGTCATGCCGCCGGCAGCTCGGTCGAGCTGGGTTGGGCCGCGGCACTCGCCGCAGTGCTCACCGCCTACTGCCGGGTGCAAGGGGGCCTGAGCCTGCTGAAGGCGCGGCCGGAGCTCCACGCCAGCTTCCGGCAGGATTTCTCCGGCGTCTTTTCCAAGCCCCGCCGGATGGGCTACACCTTCGCCTTCGCCGCGTTGATGAGCGCCTGGCCGCAGCTCGCCGCCACGGGCTTGCCTTCCGGCCTGGCTTTCTGCGGCGGCGTCACCGGCGTCTTCCTGCTCCTCATCGCCCTTGGCAGCGCCGCCACCTGTGCCGGACGCCTGATCCGTTGCCGCCGCGAGCTCTTCCGCTCATGACAGATAGCCTGTTCCACATCCTTCAACTCCTGAAGGCCCCATGACCTTTTTCGACTTTCAAAGCGCCTTCGATTTCCCCCTGGTGAAGCAGCTGCTGATCGCCGTGGGGGCCTTGATCCTCGCGGCGCCGCTGCTCACCGAAACGCTGTTCCGTATGGGCCGGGTCGGAGCGGATTTGCGCCGCGAGATCCAAGTCCGCATCGCCACCTGGGCAGTGCTGGCCTTGCTGATCTTCGGCGGCGTCCTGGGCGGCCGTCTGCCGATGGTGCTGCTCTGCCTGCTGCTGGCCTTGCTCTGCTGGCGCGAGTTCGCCCGGATCACCGGCGTCTTCCGCGAAGGCCTGCTGTCCGCCGCGGTGGTGCTGGGCATCGCCTGGATGCACTTCGCCGCCCTCGATCATTGGTACGCCTTGTTTCTAGCCTTGCCGCCCCTGTGCGTCGCGACGTTGTGCGTGCTGGCCTTGACCGCCGACCAGCCGAAGGGCTACATACAGCGCGTCGCTCTCAGCTGTTTCGGACTGCTCCTGATCGGCGGTTGTTTCGCTCATCTCGCCTATCTGGTCAACGACCCCCGAGGCCGTGCCTTGGCGCTGAGCTTCTTTGCGATCGCCGCGATCCAAGACGTCGGTGCCTTCTGCGTCGGCAAGGCTTGCGGACGGCGCAAACTGGCGCCGGTCACCAGCCCGGGCAAGACCCTCGAAGGGGCGCTCGGCGGCACCTTGCTCGCCGGGATCTTCGGGCTTTACGCCTTGCACCAGATCTTCCCCTCGGCTTCGCTGGCCGGACTCGCCTGGATCGCCGCCTCCCTGCCGATCCTCGCCCTCCTCGGCGATCTCGTCCTCGGCTCAATCAAGCGCGACGTCGGGGTCAAGGACGCCGGCACCCTTCTGCCTGGCCACGGCGGCGTCCTCGACCGCTTCAACTCGCTGCTGCTGATCAGTCCGGTCGCCTTCCACCTGCTGCGCTATCTCTACGAGCTGGCGGCGAGCCACGGCGGGCGACTGATCAGCGGCTGAGGAAGCGATGGCGGAATCGGCTTAAGGCCGTCCCGAGCGGATCCAGGCGTCGAGCTGGGCGAAGCCGATGCCAGTCCCTTGGCGAACGCGATCTTCCGGTACTTGCGCGCTCCGCAACATTTCCGCCGAGCTTAGCGCGATTCGCAATTTGTCGGCCTCTGCTTTCTGCTTGTCGGCCTCTGCTTTCTGCTTGTCGGCCTCTGCTTTCTGCTTGTCGGCCTCTGCTTTCTGCTTGTCGGCCTCTGCTTTTTTGCGGGCTTTGACTTCCGATTTTTTCTCGGCTTGGGCTTTGTCCCGTTCTTCCTCGAGGCGCTGGTTGCGGCGCTCGCGGCGACGGAGGTCGTCCAGATATTCGTCCTCGATCGTCATCCTCTGGCGCATCTCCTCAGATTCTCCGGCGCGACCGAGGCGGCGTAGGACGGGACGGAATTCCTCCGGCAACTGGCTTTCGTCGACGATCAGAGTGTGCTGATCCTGGGGATCTCTGCGATGCTGGTCAAAGACTTTAAGCAGGCTTTCGAGGGAGTTGCGTGCGGCGTCGTGGAGATTGGGAATCTGGATGATGAAGCTGTCGTGAGTCAGGCATTCGATGAAGGGGCTGTGGCCAACGAGTTTTTTGCCGGTGATGGCGTCGAGCTGCTGTCTTGACACCTTGATTGCCGGCACCTCGGGCATGCCGCTGAGCTTGTGGCCGAGGAGATAGATCGCCAGCACCGGCAAGGGCTGCGGCAGCTCATCCGGCGGCAGGCCGGGGACGACGTTGGCGGGATTGGCGTACTGCTGGCCGAGGTAGCGACGGAAACGCATGATGTCTTCGGCTTCTTTGGCCTTCTGAATCTCAATCAGAACCAGTTGGAAGCCTCCCTTAGCAAGCTTGACATGGGCACAGAAATCAAGACGGTAGACGAGCAGGCCGCTGTTGACTTCAGCTTGGATCTCGGTCGGGCGGGGCTCGACCTTGTCGATGGCCAGCCCGGTGATCGTCGCGATCACCATCCGGGCGCAATCCGGATCTTCCATCAGGAATTTGAAGACGCTGTCGTAGAGGGGGTTGGCGATACGCATGAAGGGGTCTTGGGTTGCTGCGCAAGTCTAGCACCAAAAGAGCTGGCGCGCCAGTGGGGCTCAGGCGATCACCAGCACTTTCCCAAGGGTCGTCGGATGATGCGGCCCTGCGTCAATTGAGCTCCTGGCCTGGATTCCATTCCTCGACGCAGCGGCGGACTTCCGGACGCAGCACAACCTGGGGCCGTTGCTGGCGGATCAGGGCGAAGGCTTCTGCGGGGCTTCTTCCTTGCTCGACCAGGGCGCAGGCGGCGAGACAGGCGCTGCGGGAGAAGCCGGCTTTGCAGAGAATGAGCACGGGGCCGTTCTGGGCGCGGAGAAAGTCGAGGGCGGAGTGGATCTGATCGGGACGGGGGGTGCTGAGATCCATCACCGGCAGCTCGAGGCGGGGCAGCGAGGCGAGGCGGCGAGGAAGCTGGAAATCGGGTGTGAGATCGATCAAGGCGGCCGGTTCAGCTTGCAACAAAACTTGGGCCTCTTCGTCATCCGGAATGCGGCCGATCCAGAGCTTGTCGGTGATCCGGCTGAAGGAGGGCGCACGGCGGGCGTAGTGGCGGCGGCTCAGCTCTTGGCCGAGGCCGAAAGGCGCCATCAGGAGGCGAGAGGGGAGGGACAGCCTGCCGCCGGACTTGATCGCGCTGACGAAGCCCGGCACGCCGGCTTGGGCCAGGGCGGCGGCGAGGAGGGCGATGGCCGGCCAGAGGAAGAGGACCGCGGCGCCGCCGAGGCCGACGAGGAGGAAGCCGGCGAGGCTGAGGCCGGCCCAGAGCGTCGCGGCGGTGAAATTCGGCCGGGCGGGGAGGGGAGGGCGCTCGGGCAGGATCAGCAGGATGGCCCAGCCGAAGAGGAGGCCGCCCGCGAGGTCGACGAGGTGGTGCTGGCGGGTGAGAATGGTCGAGGCCTGGATGGCGAGGAACCAGAGGGTCCAGAAGCAGCGCGCGAGGGGCGAGGGGAAGCGGCGCCAGTAGAAGCGGAGGAGGAGGATGCCGAGGATGACATGGAGCGACGGGAAGAGGTTGTGCGGCGCGTCGATCCGGGTGAAGCTCTGCCAGACTGCGCCGGGCCAGCCGGCGATTTCCGCGCTGCCCGGGCGTTGCCAGGCGAGTTGTTGCGGCAGCAAGAGGAAGCAGGTGCAGGCGAGGAGGACGGCGGTGACGAGGCGGCGGAAGAGAAGGTGGGTTTCGGCGCGGTCGCGGCAGAGGAGGAAGGCGAGGCAGAAGAGGAGGTCGATCGACAGGTAGGGGCCGATGAAGGCGCTGACAAAGGGGATCCGCTGTTCCCATTCCATCGCCCAGGAGCCGCAATCGCCGCGAAGGGCAGTGAGCTGGTTGAGGCCGCCGTAGCCGAGGAGGAAGCTGAGGCCGGCGAGGGCGCCCAGCTTGAGCTTGAGCGAGAGGGGAGCTGGCGCGGCGGGCTTCATCGGCCGGCCTTGCGGCAATGGAGGACGCTGAAGATGCCGAGCTTGTCGCAACGGATGGTGTCGATGACGAAGCCCTGCTCCTCCAGGAGGGCGCGGATCTCGGCTTGCGAGCGGCAGCGCATCTCCCAGGGCTGGCCGCGGTGGTTGCGCAGGGCGGCGATCAGTTCGAGCTGCGGGTGCCAGGGCTGGTTGGTGACCAGGAGGCGTCCGTTTTCCGGCAGGAAGGCGGCGCAAGAGGCGAGGCAGCGGCGGGCCAGCTCGTTCGAGGGAAAGAGTTCAAGCAGGCCGGAAACCACGATCACGCTCGGTTGAAGCTGGGGAGCAGCCGCGGCGAAGGCGTCACCCTGGGCGAGTTGGATCCGATTCAACAATCCCTTGGCTTCGGCATGTCGACGAGTCACGGCGAGGCTGTCGGGCATGAAATCTCGCAACTCGGCGCTGAGCTCGGGGTGGCGTTCGAGCGCTTCCATGACGTAGCCGCCGCCGCAGGCGAGGTCGAGGAGCTGGCTGGGCAGTCCCGCGGCTCGGACTTCGGCGAGGGCTTCGTCGAGCGCCTGGTGGAGGTGGAGGCGGCGCTGGCGGATGCCGATCCAGCCGGGGCTGTTCAGGTAGACGCGGTCGATCAGGCGGCCGAGGGGAGTGACGCCCTGGGCTCGGTCGCGGTAGACGTGATCGAGACTGGCGCCGGAATCGAAGCCGTGTTTCCAGCCGATGGCGATCCCTTGCGACAGGCGACCGAGGGTGGCGAGGGCAAGTTTCTGCGATCCCCGCAAGAGGCGGGTCTTGAGGCAGGGACGGCGAGTCTGCTCGAGGGCGTCGAGACTCGGGCCGAAGGCGTCTTCGTGAGCCGGCGGCAAGGCGGGGGCGGTCGGCAAGGAGCGGACCTGGTCGAGGAAGCTGCGGATCTCACCGCAGAGCGCCGCGCGTCCGCTTTCGTGGAAAACCGCGTGGTGCATCTCGGGGCAGACGAGGTGGCGCTTGGCAGGATGGCCGAGGCGCTCGAAAAGGCGGCGGCTGACCCGGTTGTTGACGACGAAATCCTTGCCGGCGGTGATCAGCAGGGTGGGCGTGCGGATCTGTCCGGCGTCGGCGAGACAGCGTTCGGCGTTGGCATAGAGGTCGATCAGGACATTGTCGGCGATGGGGCGGAAGATCAGCGGGTCGGCCGCGTAGCGCGCGGCCTCTTCGGGGTCGTGGGTGAGCATCGAGGGGCCGACGTAGCTGGTTACCTTGCCGCTGCCGAAGAGCTTGTGGCGCAGCTTGAGCAGGGGCAGGGCGAAGGGGAGGTAGAGGCGGATGTCGAGGGCCGGGGTGGCGAGGACCAGGCCTTGCAGGCGGGGGGCGGCGTTGAGGATCCAGTTGAGGACGGTGACGGCGCCGACGCTGTGGGCGATGAGGACGCAGCGCTCTTCGATCAGGCCGTGTTCGGACTTGAGGAAGCGGAAGAAATCCTGCAGGTCCTCGGCGTAGCTGAAGAAGGATTCGGCCTCGCCTCGGGCACCGTCGCTGCGGCCGTGACCGCGGGCGTCCCAGGCGAAGAAGGCGGTGCGGCCGTCGTCGAGACGCGCGACCGTCTCGGCCCAGCGTTCGCCGTGTTCATGGCCGCGATGCAGCAGGATCACCCACTGCTCCGGCGGGGCCTCGGGCAGCCAGGAGAAAAAGTGGAGCTGGCTGCCGTCGCGGAGGGCGCAAATCTGGGTCTGAGTCTTCATGGTTGACCTTGGGGTTCGGGTTTGGCGGGAGGGACATTGCTGAGGAGATCATGCGGCAACATCAGGGTGTCGGAGATCAGCGAGAAGGGGAGATCCAGGCAGCCGAAAAGGAGCAGATATGGGCCGATTCCGAAGCAGTTGGAGGCCTCTGAACCCCTTACGTCTTGGATCAACGGCAAGAAGGGCGTAGAAATCAACAGGACGTCGAAGGTCGTAGCGGGGTAAATCTGTAAATAATCCCGGCGCATCTCGGCTTCAAATTGGGGGTTGCCACGAACAATCGTCGTGGCGCACGCCGGGGTGAGGGCTAGGAACAGACTGGCGAGGATCAGAGTTTGCAGTTTCATCGGGAGGCTCCGGGGTTTTTTCTCTAAGGCACGCTAGAGCCGGGAGGTACAATCATGAAACTCATTAATATTTGGATGAGCATTGATAAAATCGATAAACGACAGGCCGGTTCAGCGGTGTAGCTTGGAAGTATGGAGCCCTTCAAGTATCAACCCGCCCAGGATCACGGCCTGGATTTGGCGCAAGCGGCGAGTAGTCCCTTGCGCGAGGCGGGTTTGGTGTCGCATCTGCTGGCGGCCATGACCGGGACGGCGCTCAAGCTCTATCTGAAACTTTGGCATCGGCTGGAGCTGAGCGGCCTGGAGCATTTGCCGGAGGATCGGCCGCTGATCCTGATCGCCAATCACTGCAGCCATCTCGATGCGCTTTGCCTGCTCGCCGCCCTGCCGCCGCGCTGGCGCTGCCGAGCTTCGCCCTTGGCGGCCGGCGACGTCTTTTTCCCCCGTCCCTTGCGCGGCATCTTCTCCTCGCTCCTGCTCAACGCCTTTCCGGTCTGGCGCGGCCGCGCCTGCAACGAGCACTGGCAGATCCTGCGGCGGCGCTTGCACCAGGACCGGCGGATCTACATCCTCTTTCCGGAGGGGACGCGCAGCCCCGACGGCACGCTGGGGGAATTCAAATCCGGCTGGGCCCGCCTGGTCTGCGGCGTCGAGGAGGGGCCGGCGGCGATGATCCTGCCGGCCTCGATTTCCGGCGCCTTCGAGGCCTGGCCGCGGACTGCCTCGTGGCCGCGGCCGGGCAAGATCCGCCTGTCCTTCGGGCCGGCGATCGATCTCGGCAGTCTGGCCGATGAGCGGGCGTCGTGGGATGGCCTCGCGGAGCAGGCGCGGCTGGCGGTGGGGCGACTCCAGGTTTGATCGGCTTTGCGGCTTTCCGAAATTCCCTGATTTGCGGAATCGCATCCGCCTTGCCCTGGAAGCGGGC
This sequence comes from Verrucomicrobiota bacterium, assembly GCA_039798785.1. Classification (GTDB taxonomy): domain Bacteria; phylum Verrucomicrobiota; class Lentisphaeria; order Lentisphaerales; family Lentisphaeraceae; genus CAMCSH01. Next base: position 64,261 of record JBDKFG010000001.1, read on the forward strand.
TGGGATTATTTGGAGAGTGGAAACTCGAAAAAAATCGGAGACATAAAAATGATCGCCTTGAAACGATTGATGCTCTTCATGCTGGTCAACATCGCCGTGCTCTTGACCATCTCGGTCTTTCTGCGGCTGACCGGTCTCGACCAGATGCTTCTTGCGAAGACAGGAGGAGGCCATCTCGGCCTGCTGATCTTCTGCATGATCTGGGGCATGGGCGGCAGCTTCATCTCGCTGCTGATGTCGAGATGGATGGCGAAACGGGCTTACGGCATCGAGCCGATCGACCCGCAGAACTGCTCCGGAATGGAGCGCCGCCTGCTGGAGCGGGTTCACGCCATCGCCCGCAAGGCAGGTATGCGGACCATGCCAGAAGTCGGCATTTACGATTCTCCCGAACTCAACGCCTTCGCCACCGGCGCCTCGCAGAATTCGTCGCTGGTCGCCGTCTCCACCGGCTTGTTGAATCAGATGACTGAGGAGGAGGTGGAAGGTGTCCTGGCGCACGAGATCGCCCACATCACCAACGGCGACATGGTGACACTCGCCCTCATTCAAGGCGTAGTCAACTCCTTCGTCATGTTCTTCGCTCGCATAGTCGCCGGCGTCATCGATGCGGCGATGCGCAAGGATGACGAAGAGTCCTCCGGTCCCGGTGTGATGCATTTCGTCCTGGTGATGGTTCTGCAGGTGGCCTTCGGCTTCCTCGGCATGATCGTGGTCAACTTCTTCTCCCGCTGGCGTGAATTCCGCGCCGATGCCGGCGGCGCCGATCTCGCCGGACGCCGGGCGATGGCGAATGCCTTGCGTCGCCTGCAGACCATGCAGGAGGTTAGGGATCCGGTGCAGCACCCCTCCTTCGCCGCCATGAAGATCTCCAATTTCGGCAGCGTGATTTCCACCCACCCGCCCTTGGAAGAGCGCATCGCACGACTCGAGGGCCGCGCTTGAATCCCGCGACAAGACCAAGAAGAAGGCGCCGCATTGCGGCGCCTTCTTCTTGGTCTTCGCGGTTCGATCAGAGCGGAGCGCAGGCCTTCTTGAGGAAGGCGAGTTCATCACCGTGAAGGTGCGGGCTGAGCTTGGCGTAGACGTTCGAGTGGTAGTCGTTGAGGTAGGCGGTCTCTTCGACGCCCAGGACTTCCTTGAGCACCGCCTGGGTGTCGATGGGGCAGAGGGTCAGGGCTTCGAGATCGTAGAACCGGCCGTGTTCGGAGGCTGAGTGCTCCTTGCAGAGCAGGATGTTTTCGATGCGGATGCCGTAGCGGTCCTTGAGATAGACGCCGGGTTCGTTGGTGATCACCATGCCGGGGAGGATGGCCTGGTCGATGAAGCCGGGGCTGACGCTGTGCGGGCCTTCATGGACGTTGTTGAAGAAGCCGACGCCGTGGCCGGTGCCGCAGGCGTAGTTGATCGAATCGCGCCAGAGGGCCTGGCGGGCGAGGATGTCGAGCTGAAGACCGCGGGTGCCGTGCATGAAGACGGCGCGCGAGAGGCTGAGCATGCCCTTGAGGACAAGAGTGTAGTGGCGCTTCTGCTCGGCGCTGACGGGCCCGCAGACGAAGGTGCGGGTGATGTCGGTGGTGCCGTCGTCGTACTGGCCGCCGGAGTCGAGGAGGAAGAAGCCTTCGGGCTTGACCTGGGTTTCGACGCCGTCCTTGAGGCCGTAGTGCATCATCGCGGCGTTGGCGCCGTAGCCGGGGATGGAAGTGAAGCTGAGGCCGCGGAAGAGATCCAGCTTGGCGCGCTCGCCGTCGATGCGATTGGAGATCATCCGCTCAGTCAGCTTGCCGCTGCCGACGTTCTGGTAGAACCAGGTGAGGAACTTCACCATGGCGAGGCCGTCGCGGACGAAGCAGTTCCGCCAGTTGGCGATCTCGGTGGGGTTCTTGACCGCCTTCATCAGGATCGAAGGGGCGCGCTTCTCGATCAGCTCGCAGCCGTGTTTGCGGAGGGTCTGGACGGTGAGGATGTTGCTCTGGGCGGGGTCGACCAGGACCTTACGGCCGGCGAGCTTGGAAAGGTCCGCGAAGAAGGCGTCATATTCGGCCAGACCGATGCCGTCGGCGGCGAGGCGGGCACGGATCTCCGAGCTGAAGCGGGCGGTGTGGGCGTGCAGGGTGGCGCTGTTGTCGGTGACCACCAGGTAGGCGTGGAAGAAGGGCGAGGTGGTGACGTCGGTGCCGCGGAGGTTGACGAGGTAGCCGATGTCATCGAGGGAGTTGAGGACGTGGGCGGTGGTGCCTGCCTTTTTCATCTCGGCGCGGACCTTCTCGAGCTTGGCGGCGGCATTTTCGCCGGCGTATTTGAGCTCGTGCTCAAAGACCGGATTCATCGGGAAGGGAGGGCGCTCGAGCCAGACCAGATCGGCGAGATCCTCTTCCGTGACCAGGGCGATGTTCTTCTTCTTCAGGTTGGCTTCGACATCTGCCAAGGCCTTGGCCATCATCGTGGCGCCGTAGAAGCCGAGGCGAGAGCCCTCGGGGAGATTCTCTGCGACCCAGACGTTCCAAGCTGGAACGTCCGGCTTGCCGAAATAGATGATGTCGATGCCGGTGCCGGCCAGCTCCATCTCCGCCTGGATCCAGTAACGGCCGTCAGCCCAGACATAGGCCTTGTCCTTGAGAACCACCATCGAAGCCACTGAGGCGGTGAAGCCGGAGAGGTACTGACGGGCCTTCCACCGCACCGGCAGATATTCCGAGTTGTGCGGGTCGGAAGCCGGTGCTACCCAGGCGTCGAGATTGCGTTTGGCCATTTCGGCGCGAAGGGCGGCAAGACGGGCGGGAATCGGAGACATGGATTTCCTTTGGGATGTTCGTTTGAGCAGGGCGAAATCTATATGACAAGAGCGCTTGGACAAGGGTCCGCAAGTGGATTATATCTATTGTCTACAATGTTAATTTAATGTCATAATTAGCTCTAGGTATTATGGCTTAGGGAGTGTGGTGTGATTTGGGATGTGTATTTGCTTGTGATAAAAACGATCCGGCGAGGTGCCGGACCGCAAATAGAACAGGAGAGAGGACCATGATTATCGAAGTGACTGGCGACATTCTTCTCAGCGGTGCTGAAGCGCTGGCGCACGGTGTGGCTCCGGCTGATCATTTTGACAGCGGGCTGGCCTTGCAATTGCGCGAGAAGTGGCCAGTGATGGTGAAGGATTTCCGGCATTGGTGCCACGGCCAGAATCCGAAGGAGGGCGAGATCTGGGCCTGGGCCGGGGCGGGAGCGCCGCGTATCGTCAGCCTGTTGGTGCAGGAGGCGGCGTTGGGCCACAGCGGGCGGCCTGGGCGGGCGCACACCGAGCATGTCAATCACTGTTTGCGTGCCTTGGCGGACTGGGTCCGCAAGGAACAGGTGAAATCCCTGGCTCTGCCGCGTCTGGCGACGGGTGTCGGCCATCTCGACTGGGCGGCTGTGAAGCCCATGATCGAGAAGCATCTCTCAGGGCTGGGGATTCCCGTCTATTTGTACAGCGTCTATGAAAAAGGCGTGAAAGCTGAGGAGCGAGCGGCTTTGAAGGTCTGAAGATTGGGGCCGGGGGCTGAGCCTCCGGCCTTTCCGCAGTTGGATCAGAGCTCGAAGTTGAAGCCGCGATCAAGGAGGCGCCGGTAGGCCTTGGCGTCGAAGCGGTGCAGGCGTGCTGGTCGGCCGGGAAGCCCCTGCACCCTTTCGTCGAGCTCCTCGATGATGCCGAAGCTGAGGAATTTTTTGCGGAAATTGCGCTTGTCGAGCTCGCGTCCGAGGATCTGCTCGTAGAGCTCCTGCAGCTGCGACAGCTTGAACTTCTCCGGCAGGAGCTCGAAGCCGATCGGCTGGTAGCGCACCTTGCCTTTCACGCGATTGCGGGCCGCCGCGATGATTTCGGCGTGGTCGAAGGCGAGCTCGGGGATCGCGTCGAGGCGGAACCAGGCCGCGTCGTCGGCGTCGGTCGCCGCCTGGACGCGGTGGTCGCCGAGCTTGACCAGGGCGTAATAGGCGACCGAGATGACGCGCTCGCGGGGGTCGCGTTTGAGGGCGCTGAAAGTGTAGAGCTGCTCCAGGAAGATCTTCTTCAGTCCGGTCTCCTCGCGCAGTTCGCGCAAGGCCGCCTCGTCGAGGGTCTCGTCGACCCGGACGAAGCCGCCGGGCAAGGCCCAGCGTCCCTTGAAAGGAGCCAGGCCGCGGCGGATCAAGAGCACCTTCAGTCCCTCCTCATCCAGGCCGAAAACCACACAGTCGACGGTCAGCGCCGGTCGCGGATACTCGTAGGTCGCCATGAACCACTCTCCTGCTGCTGGGAATTGGCAGCCAAGATAGACCGGGGCCTTGGCGTGTCAAATCGACACGATTTCGACGGCGGAGGGGTTGGGACTCAAGCCTTGGCGAGGCGTTGGCGGACGATTTCGTAGAGGCAGACGCCGGTGGCGACCGAGACGTTGAGGCACTCGACCTTGCCGGCCATCGGCAGCTTGGTGAGGAAGTCGCAGTTCTCGGTGGTGAGGCGGCGCATGCCCGGGCCTTCGCCGCCCATGATCAGCGCCATCGAGCCGGTGAGGTCGACGTCGTAGATGAGCTGTTCGGCGCGGTCTGAGGTGCCGACGGTCCAGACCCCGTGCTTCTTCAGCTTCTCGATGGTGCGGGTCAAGTTGGTGACGCGGACGACCGGGATCGATTCGGTGGCGCCGCAGGAGACCTGGTGGACGATCTCGGTTATCGGGGCGGCACGGTCGCGCGGGATGATGACGGCATCGACACCGGCGCCGTCGGCGGAGCGCAGGCAGGCGCCGAGGTTGTGGGGGTCCTGGACGCCGTCGAGGATGAGGAAGAGGAAAGTCCGATCTTCGGTGAAGAGCTCGTCGAGGAAGCTCTCGTCTTTTTCGAGGCCGCGGCCGGCGAGGGCGCTGTGGCGGTTGAGGCGGACGCCGGTGCTGCCTTCGCGGCTGGGCAGGGCGATCTTGCGGGGCTCGAAGCTGTCGTAGCCGGCTTGACGGGCTTCCTTGCTCATCGGCTCATCCTTGCGCGGGGCGCGATCGAAGGTTTTTGAGCCGAAGGATTTCGACGCGGGTCTCGAATCGTCGCCGCGGGCACCGGGGAATTTCGACTTGGCCGGACTTTTCGAGGGGCCTTTTGGCTTGTGGCCGGCGTTGCGGCCGCCGAAATTGTGGGCGGGGCGGCCGGAGCCGGAGCCCGAACCGGAGGCAGAGGGGCGCGAAGATTGGTGTTTCATATGACCTAACTTTGGGGGGGCTTGTGTTGCAGAATGTCAGCACCCACATTATCTTCAACATCGCCTTCTGAACAATAGGAAACACATACAATGGCCAACTTCTTCAATTCGATCCCCCTGCGCAAGCAACGCGAACTGCTCGCCACCTGCCGCTTCATGGATAAAGCCGAATTCAGCACCGGCTGCGACGCCCTCAAGGGCAAGAAAATCGTCGTCGTCGGCTGCGGCGCCCAGGGCCTCCACCAGGGTCTCAACCTCCGCGATAGCGGCCTCGATGTCTCCTACGCCCTCCGCAAGGAAGCGATCACCGAGAAGCGCGCTTCGTGGAAATCCGCCACCGAGAACGGCTTCAAAGTCGGCACCTACGAAGAGCTCATCCCCTCTGCCGACCTGGTCGCCAACCTGACACCCGACAAGCAGCACACCAGCGTCGTCACAGCCGTCATGCCCTTGATGAAAAAAGACTCCTGCCTCCTCTACTCGCACGGTTTCAACATCGTCGAAGAAGGCATGCAGGTCCGTAAAGACATCACCGTCATCATGGTCGCCCCCAAGTCCCCCGGCACCGAAGTCCGCAACGAATACAAGCGCGGCTTCGGCGTCCCCACCCTGATCGCCGTGCACACCGAGAACGACCCCCAAGGTCGCGGTCTCGAGCTCGCCAAAGCCTACTGCTCCGGCACCGGCGGCGACCGCGCCGGCGTCCTCCTCTCCTCCTTCGTCGCCGAAGTCAAATCCGACCTCCTCGGCGAACAGACCATCCTCTGCGGCCTGCTGCAGACCGGTTCGATCCTCTGCTACGAGCGCATGGTCGCCGGCGGCATTGAGCCCTCCTACGCCGCCCGCTTCATCCAGTACGGATGGGAAACCATCACCGAAGGTCTCAAGATCGGCGGCATCACCAACATGTTCGACCGCCTGTCGAACCCCGCCAAGATCAAGGCCTTCGAGATCTCCGAAGAGCTCAAGAAAACCATGCGCCCCCTCTTCGAGAAGCACATGGACGACATCATCTCCGGCGCCTTCTCCGAAGGCATGATGAAAGACTGGCACGATGGCGACCGCAAACTCCTCACCTGGCGTGAAGAGACCAGCAAGACCGCTTTCGAGCGTCAGGAAGCCGGCGACCACAAGATCACCGAGCAGGAATTCTACGACAAAGGCGTCCTGATGGTCGCCATGGTCCGCGCCGGCGTCGAGCTCGCCTTCGAAGTCATGATCGAAGCCGGAATGAAGCCCGAGAGCGCCTACTACGAGTCGCTCCACGAGACCCCGCTGATCGCCAACACCATCGCCCGCAAGAAGCTCTACGAGATGAACAAAGTCATCTCCGACACCGCCGAATACGGCTGCTACCTGTTCAGCCACGCCGCCGTCCCCCTCCTCAAGGACTACGTCGCCAAGGCTGACCTCAGCCTCATCGGCAAGACCTACGGCGAAGGCCTCGGCAACGGCGTCTCCAACCGTCGCCTCGTCGAAGTCAACGCAGCCCTCCGCGCCCACGGCGTCGAGCAGGTCGGCACCGTCCTCCGCGGCTACATGACCGCGATGAAGCCGATCGTCTAAGATCCAGCTTCAGCTGAATCAAACCCCCGCTCTCTGCGAAGAGGCGGGGGTTTCTTAAACCTGGATTCCGAAGCTGAGCTTGGGCTCAGCTCGGGAATCCGATTCAAGATTCAAAATTCAAGATTCAACAGAACGCGAACAAAATCAAAGATTTACTAAAGGCTGACTCACAGCTTCAACTTCGGAATCGAGGTTAAACCTCAAGGAGAGCGTTTATGCCAGGCACCAAGAATCCCCCCAGCCGCATCCTGGATTCCCAAGCGAAAATCCTTTCGCCGCATCTTCGCGAATACGGTCCCAGCAGCTATTGCCGAGGAATCTTATTCTGGGCTCTCTGCGGCTTTTTCATCCTCAATCTTGTACGTCCTCTGTTGGAGTTCGCCTTCGACTATCTCTCGAAAGCCGCTGCTCCCGGCGTTTCATGGGGATTAACAATCATCTTGATGATCTACCTGCTGCATAAATGGGTTAGTCGTTACAAGCTGCGTATCGATCTCGGTCAGAGGCTTATCAGCAGAGGAGTTGCGACTCCACTGGTGCCCAGGTACAAATGGATCGACACTCCCATCGCATCGGTCGAGGCGATCGAATTCAAAACTATACCTTGGCGTCATCACCAGCAGATCGGAGAGATCTCTCTGATCCTGAAGGATGGGACTCGGCATTGGTTGGACGAGGGTCGGCAAATCGATGAACTTAAATCCTTCGCTGCCGAGCTGGCTGAGCTTCTGCAAGTGCCGCTGGTCATCAGTGACAACAAGCAGGGCTGAACAAGGTAATCTCAGCCAAGACTGCGAGGATTTCTTCTTTGCGTCACGCAGAACGGAGGATCGGCCTGATCAGTCGGATCGGACCGATAGCTTTCCGGGGCCTGCCCGACAAAATCTCCCTGACGCCTTGTTTTTGCCCTTCTCCCGGATGTAGCTTGAAATCAGCTTGGCAAATCTCTTCGAGACCCTTGCAGGAAGTGATGTCGGCGGCATTGTGAAGCAGGACGAGAGTCATGCTTTGCATACGACACACATCAAGGCCTCAGGGCCTTAAAGTCAAACCCGCACAAGCCAACTGACTCTCGTCCCTTTTTTTATGCCCGGAAACCCTCTCATGCCCCACACACGCGATCTCCCCGAAGGCATCCGCCAGATGCTCGGCAACAACGCCGGCCAGCGCCAGCGCTACATCGAACACAACGGCCTTTGCGTCATCGTCCTGCACCGCCCGCCTCGGCGCGGCGACAAGACTCGCGAGGCCTTGATCTTCTGGAAGACTACCGACGGCGTCTGGCACAACAGCTCGGACAACAGCGGACTCGGTCTCGCCCGCCGCAACGCCAACGATTACGAGAAGCGGGTCGCCGAGCTCGACAGTCATTACGCCAAGGCTGACGGCGACCTGCAGGCCCACTTCGGCATTCTCGGCGATCTCGCCCCATTCTCCCGCGCCCTCAGCAACGCCTCGATCGTCATGCAATCGGCCCGCGATCACGCCAAGAACGACGCCGAGATCGCCGAGATCGCCGATCTCGTTTACAGCTGCCACCGCAGCGCCGAACTTCTCCAGACCGATCTGCATCACAGCGTCGAACACCTGCGCGCCGAACAGCAGGAACGGCTCGCCACCGCCAGCGACCGGGCCTTGCGCAGCTCGCAACGCCTGAATATCCTGACCGCCATCTTCCTGCCGGTCACTGCGATCACTGGCGTCTTCGGCATGAACCTGCACAATGGTTTCGAAAACCATCCCAGCATGTTCTTCGTCGTCTTCGTCAGCGGCCTCGTCGTCGGCCTCATCCTCTGCACGTGGATCCTCACCGCCCACCGGAAGTGAAAATGGAGTGGGATGATCTGACGGTCTACAATCATGGCGGCTGGAGTGACCGTCTCAGTGCATTGGGGCTGACCGATTCCGGACAATCCTGTCAGGGCTGTGTTTTCGCTCTTCCATAGCCGTGTCCGTTGTGTCCCTGTTGGGTTGCGGACGAAGTCCTCGTCAGGGCTTTCCCGGCGCGGCCACCAGCTTGCGATAGAGGGGCAGGGCCTCAGTCGCCGGGACTTCCTTGCCTTCGTGCCAGAAGCTGATCAGCTGGAATTCCTTGCCGTCTCGGGCCTTCACCGCGACGTTGTCGGGGGAGATGGTGGCGCGCCCGAGAGTCCTTTCGGTCGGCCATTGGATAGAAGTGAAGGTCTGGTAGGCCAGTTCGGAGCAGACGATGCGGTCGAGGGTGCCGACATCGAAGTTGAAATCGTAGGCCTTGCCGTGTTGACGGAAGGCGCGCCGCAAGGTTTCGGCCTGGGCTTCGCGGTCGAGGCTGCCGCAGCGCAGGATGGCGACGTCGTCGACGTCGAGGAAGCGCGCCAAGGTGTTGAGCTGGACCCCGTCGCGCAGGGCTTCGAGGACGCATCGGCCTTGGCGGATCTTGTCGTGATGGGGGCGGACGAGCGGGTCTTCCCAGAGGCCGGCGGCCTTCAGCTCGGCTTCTGTGCCGAGCCAGATGGCGACATGGCCGAAGTGACCCGGTATCAGCTTGTCGGTGAGGCGGAAGGGGGTTTTTTCGAGTAGGATGTCGAGCGGCTTGAGTTGGGACCCGACTGCGGCGGTGACTTCGGGGCGTTGGAACAGCCGGCCATGGCGGGTCTGGATCAGCCCGACGGCATTGCCGAAGGCGCCAGAGACGCTGTCGACCACCTGTTCGCCGATGAAGAAGCCCTTGACGTCGACCCGTTCGGCGAAGAGGCCGATCTTGCCGGCGTAATCCCCCAGGAATCCCCCTTTGCCGATGGTGGTGACCGAGGGAGAGCTTTCGATCACGGCGAGCAGATAATCGACCTGGGGGTCCTGGCGGCGCATCTGCTCGAATCTGGCCTTGTGGGTCTGCAGCAGATCGAGGGCGCGGCGGAAGCGGAGGCGGTTTTCCCGGGAGTGGTAGGCTTCCATCACCTCCGAGAAGGATTCGGACTTGATGCCGTAGCCGGAGTCGGCGCGTTCGGCGAGCTTGCGCAGCTGCGAGTCGTCGCGGATGGCGGCGTAGCAGAAGGCGTGGTTGTCGTACAGCACGACTGCCGCGGCGAGGGCGATCAGGCCGCCTTTGAGACGGGATTCGTCGCTGACCAGGGAGAGATGGTCGGGGTCGGCGACGACGCTGTAGTGCTCGAGGACGCGGAGGAATTCGCGGCGCATGGAGAGATGCTCGGCGACGCCGGCGGAGAAGGCTTCGATGTCGGCTGGGCCCAAGGGCTGTTTGAGCTTTTTCAAGGCGCGGTGGCGAGCGACGAAATTCAAGCTGCCGGCACGAAGGGTCAGGGCCCATTCGGTGATGTCCTGAAGGTGCTCGACAGCGACTTTCTGCTGCGCGACCTCAAGGCGGTTGAATTCCTTCATGTGAGGGTCGTCATCGCTTCCTTGAGTGGAGGCCGGTGCGAAGGCGAGGAGCAGGGCGGTGCAGGCAGGGAGCATTGTCAAGCTCAATCTTTTTCGCTGGGGGCTTCGTCGCCGAGGCGGGCACCCTTGGCGTAGTAGTTGACGTAGTAGTCGCGGACGGCGCGTTCGAAGGAGGAGAAGCGGTGGCGGAAGCCGGCGCGGCGGAGCTGCTGCAGGTCGAGGCAGGTGTAGTACTGGTAGCGCTCGCGCATCGTCTCCGGCATGTCGAAGAATTCCATCTTCACCGGGCGGCCCATCGCCTTGAAGCAGGCGTTGGCCATTTCATTGAAGGAGCGGGCGTGCCCCGAGCCGGCGTTGAAGAGGCCGTTGATCTCCGGCTTGTCGAGGAAGAAGAGGACCATGTCGACGACGTCCTTGATGTAGACGAAGTCGCGCATCTGGCCGCCGTCGGGGTAGTCGGGGTGGTGCGAGCGGAAGAGCCGGACGACGTTGGTGGCGTCGATCTGCTGCAGGCAGTTGTGGATCATCGAGACCATCTCGCCCTTGTGCGCCTCGTTGGGACCGAAGACGTTGGCGAACTTCAGGCCGATCATCTCGTCGAGGATGCCGTTGCGGGAGGCCCAGAGGTCGAAGAGGTGCTTGGAGTAGCCGTAGGGGTTGAGGGGGCGGAGCTTGTCGAGGTCGTCGGGCAGGTCGGAGAAGCCCTGGGTGCCGTCGCCATAGGTCGCCACCGAAGAGGCGTAGATCAGGCGGATGTGCTTGTTCAGGCAGTAGCTGGCGACCGCCTGGGAATACTTGAAGTTGTTTTGGATGAGGTAGCTGGCGTCGTCGTTGAGGGTGTCGGTGCAGGCTCCCATGTGGATGACGCAGCTGATGTTGTCGGGCAGGGCGTCGTTGCGGATGCCGTCGAGGAAGGCGTCGCGGTCCATGTAGTCGAGGAACTGCAGCGGCACCAGATTCTTCCACTTGTCGCTTTTGTCGAGATGGTCGACCACCATGATGTTGCGGATGTTGCGCCGGTTCAGCCCCCAGATCACGGCACTGCCGATGAATCCTGCTCCGCCTGTGACCACGATCATGCTCGGCCTCCTTAAGAAGAAAAATTGACTGGCTTCCTCCTCCAATCTGCACAACTTCAGACCGCTTTGCAAACCTTTCCTGCGGCTTTGCCGCGAAAATGCTAGAAAATCCGGGGCAGGCTGCCGGATGCGGACGGAGCTACGACGGTGCGCGCCGCCTTGCAGCAGCTCCAAGACGCCAGTATCTTGGGTGCATCTGGAGACCGCAACATGAAACTGCTAGGCCCTTTGTTTGCAGCTGTGATGATCTTCTCTTCGTGCAGCGAGAACCTCGATCCTGCCAAGACTTACAAGATCAAGCCGAACGACAAGCTCGACAACATCACCTGGGAGCAGTATCTGAAGTACTGCGACGAGGGCAATTCCGAAGCCCCCGGCAATTACAAGCTGCTGCATGAGCGCAGCGTCACCTGGCAGGGACAGGCGACCTTCGTCGAGAAGACCGAGCGTTCGGGCTATGGCGGTAACTGGCTCGATGAAGAGCTGCGCATCAAGATGGAACCCAGCCGCGGCACCATAGCCGACGTCCGTCTTTATCTCGAACGATCCTGCGAGAAGGACTTTAAGAGCATTAAAGTTCATCTTACGGATGGCGATATCGTGCAGTTCACCGGCAATTTCCGCTCTCGCGGCGGCGGCATGTCCGATCACATACTCATCTGCAAATCGCTGAAGAGGATCGGTAAACCCAAGCCGAAGGAAGAGGCGAAGCCGAGCCAGCGCTCCAGCGTTCGCTGATGCGAATCGAAGCCTGGTCTTGCTGGCCGCCGGGCCCGGATGCTCCGGAGACTCCTCCCTGCGCTTTCGTCGAGCCGATGCAGCGTCGCCGCCTCTCGCTTTTCGCCCGCCGGCAACTCCAGGCGGCCTACGACTGCTTGCAGCAAAGCGCCGCATCCGAGGAGGAGATTCCGAGTGTTTTCGCATCTCGACACGGCGAGGTGTCGCAATCGCTGCGGCTCCTCGCCCAGATCCGGGTGGCTGAGCCTCCTTCGCCGCAGGGTTTCGCTCTTTCCGTTCATAATTCGGTGGCCGGCCTCTGGAGCCTGCTCCGTCGCGATCGGGCGCCGTCGATCTCAATCGCCGCCGGGGCGGAGACGCTTCATGCCGCCCTGACCGAGGCCCGGATGCGACTGGGCACCTGTCCCGGGGGACGGCTTCTCCTGGTTGTCGGCGACGAGCCGCTGCCCGAGTCCTACCGCGCCTGGTCTGAAGAGGGGGTGCGCAGCCATGCCTTGGCGATCCTCCTGCATCGCGATGCCGGCGCGCTTTTCCCGTCTGCCGATGCCTGGCGAGCCTCGTCATGTCCGGTCTCCGCCTTGGCTGATCAGCTCCGGCGTCTTGCCGGATCGAAAGATTGAGGACTTGCTGATGTGCGGGATCATTCTTGCCGCGGCGGTCTCCGGATGAAGCCGCTCTTCCGCATCTGGCAATTCCTGGTGATCGCCGCCGCTGCTTCGGCTTATGCCGCCGGAGTGCTGCTGAACTGCCTGTTTCTGCTTCCGCTGATCTATTTGTGCGGAACGAGAAAGGAAGTGCGCCGCCGGATGGTACGCCGCCTGATCTCCGCTCAGTTCCGTCTCTTCCTTTCCTTCCTCAGGTTCTGCCGCATCCTCATCGTCGAGCCGGCGGCGGCACCAGAACTCGGCCGGGCGACACTGATCGTCGCCAATCACCCTTCCTTGCTCGACATCCTGATCCTCATCGCCCACTTCCCGGAAGCTGACTGCCTCGTCAAGAAAAGCCTTTGGCGAAATCCCTTGGTCGCGCCGATGCTGATCAGCGCCGGCTATCTATCCAATGACGATGCTGCCGGCTTTCTCGAGTCCGCCGCGGAGCGCCTCGGTGCCGGATTCCCGATCGTCATCTTCCCGGAAGGGACGCGCTCGCCGCCTCAAGGAATGTTCCCCTTTCATCGCAGTGCCGCCTCCCTCGCTTTGCGGCACGCTTGCCAAATCCTGCCTGTCCGCTTAGAGTTCAGCCATCGCGTCCTCGCCAAAGGCCAGCCGATCTTCCGCTTCCCCCCCTGCAGCGTCCGCTGCAGGCTCGAATTCCGGGAGCTTGTGGAATGCGGCGACCCTTCACCGGGCCGGAGCCAGTCCCTCACCCGCCAACTCGAAGTCCTTCTCAGCCCCGGATCCCCAGATGGAACAGGAAATCAAAGAACTGATCGTCAAGACCCTCAGCCTTGAAGGACTCAGTCCCGCCGATATCGACAGCAATGCGCCGCTCTTCGGCGATGGACTCAGCCTTGACTCCATCGACGCCCTCGAGCTTGGCGTCGCCATCCAGAAGACCTATGGCATCAAGCTCGAAGGCGGCGACGCCGAGACCAAGGCCGCTTTCGCCTCCGTCAGCTCTCTCGCCCGCTTTGTCCAAGCCCGGAGAAAATCATGAGCCAGCCCGCCCCGATGGACCGCGACGCTATTCTCGCGAAAGTCCGCGACATCCTCGCCAAGCAGTTCGAGATCCCCCCCGAAAAGGTCGTTCCGGAGGCTCAGCTCTACACTGATCTCGGGCTCGATTCGATCGATGCCGTCGACCTCGTCGTCACCCTCCAGGACATGGCCGGCCGCAAGGTCGACGCTGATCGCTTTCGCAGCATCCGCAGCGTCGAGCAGCTGGTCGATGCCATCTATGACCTGCTGAACGGGAAGTGACCATGGCCAGCCGCCTGCTCCAGTTCGCCTTCATCCTCCTGATGCTCCTCTACCCGCTGATCGTCTGGTTGGGATTGAGTCATTTTCAACAAAAGGGCGAGGGCAATGTCACCATCGTCGCCAGTATCCTGCTGGCCATCGTGTCGCTTCGCTTCCTGGTGATGAAAACCCGCAGCGACGCCCTGATCACCATGCTTCCCTTCATGCTGTCGGCCCTCTTCCTCGCCGCTTCAGCTTTGACGAATGAAGAAACCTGGATGCTGATGCAGCCGGCGATGATCAATCTGGCGATGTTCATCGCTTTTGCCCTCTCCCTGCGCCACCCGCCCTGCGTCGCCGAACGCCTGGCTCGCCTGGAAGACCCGAAACTTCCACCTGAAGGGGTGATTTATTGCCGCAAGGTCACCCGTGCCTGGTGCAAATTCTTCATCGCCAACGGCACTTGCGCAGCGGTCTCCGCCTTCATGCATTTCCAAGTCTGGGTCTTCTACAACGGCTTTGTCGCCTACATCTTGATCGGATTGTTCTTCGTCGTCGAGATGTTCCTTCGACGTCGCGTCAAGGCCCGCATCGCCGCTAAGCGTGCCAAGGGCGAACTCTGAAAGTTCCAAGCCCCTCTTGCAGCCTCGTCTCCAAGAGGCATATTCCCGGCCACTCACGACGGCTCCGGCCGTGAAACGCAAAACCCAGACCTCAGGAAGTCCCCCATGGCCACCTTCGGCGTAGAAGATCTCAAGAAAGGCCTCCGTCTCAAGATCGACGGCAAGCCCTACCTCATCACCGAATTCGAATTCAAAAAACCCGGCAAGGGCCAGGCCGTCTATCGCTGCCGCGTCAAAGACCTGATCACCGGCAACACCTTCGAAAAAGTCTGGCGCTCCGGCGACAACTTCGAGACCGCCGACCTCGAGTCCCTCACGGTCAACTACTCCTACGAGAACGGCGACGACTTCGCCTTCATCGATCAGAACAGCTCGGAAGAGATCGTCCTGACCCGCAAGCAGCTCGAAGACAAGTGGCACTTCCTTACCGACGATGCCGAGTGCGAACTGCTCCTCTTCGAGGGGAAGGTCATCGACGTCACCCTCCCCACCTGGTTCTATGCCGAACTCACCACTTGCGAACCCGGCGTCCGCGGCGACACCGCCAACAACGTCACCAAGCCCGCCTTCACCAAGACCGGCTGGGAAATCCGCGTCCCCCTCTTCCTCAACCAGGGCGACTGGGTCAAGATCGACACCCGCACCGGCGAATACGTCGAACGAGTCGCCAACCCCAATGACATCAAGAAGAAGTAATCCGGAATCCCTCCGGGTCCTTCAGCTGCGGAGCCGCCTTCTGGGCGCGCTCCGCGCTTTCTTTGCCTCCCGGGAATTCCTCGAGGCTGAGACGCCGCTGCGCCTAGCCACGCCGGCCCTGGAGGATCATATCGACGCCATCCCGGCCGCCGGACGCTGGCTTCGCACCTCGCCCGAGCTGCACCTCAAGCGACTTCTCGCGGCCGGGGCTTCGCGGATCTACCAGATCGGTCCCTGCTTCCGCCTCGGCGAGCGCTCCGAGCGCCACCGCGAAGAGTTCACCATGCTCGAGTGGTACGAGGCGCCCGGCGATTCCCTCACCGTCATGGCCACCACCATCGACCTGATCCGGGCCTGCTCTCAAGCCCTTGGCAAGCGCCGCGATTACTTCGCCCGCGATCCCGAGATCCTGCCGCTTGCCGATGCCTTCCGCCGCCACGGCCTCGATTTGGACGCAGCGATTGCCGCCGGACGTTTCGAGGAGGAACTCTGCTTCCGGATCGAGCCGCATCTTGGCTTAAGTCGCCCCTGCTTCATCACCGACTATCCCGCCTCGATGGCCGCTCTTGCCCGCCGCAAGCCCGGCTTCCCGCATCTGGCCGAGCGATGGGAGCTCTATGTCGACGGCCTGGAGCTGGCTAACGCCTATGGCGAACTCACCGATCCCGTCGAGCAGCGCGCCCGCTTCCTCGCCACCGCCGAGTTGCGCCGCGCCGCCGGGAGGGTGGTCTACCCGCTCGATGAGGACTTTCTCGCATCGCTCGCAAACTTGCCGCCCTGCGGCGGCATCGCATTCGGCATCGACCGCCTCCTGATGGCCCTCCTGGGGACGCAAGAGATCTCCGACGTACTCAGCTTCCCCGAGGAGTGAGCTCCTCGCCCCACCACTCCCCACCACTCCACCCACTCCACCACTCCACGCTCTTGACTTGCAGCTGCCGCCTGCGGTTGTAGTTTTTGTGCTTTCTGCGGAGCCCTCTCCGCTTCCCAACCTGAACGACCCACACCGGAGCTTCTTCATGTCCATCACCGCCCTCTGCCCGCTCGACGGCCGCTATGCCGACAAGGTCTCCGAGCTCGGCGCCTTCTTCTCCGAGTTCGCCCTCGTCAAATACCGCGTCGCGGTCGAGATCCACTGGCTCAAGGCCCTCTGCGCCGAAGCCGGCATCCCGCAGTGCCGCGCCCTCTCCGCCGCCGAAGAGGCCTCCCTCGACGCCATCATCGCCGGCTTCAGCGTCGCCGACGCCGAACGGGTCAAGACCATCGAGCGCACCACCAACCACGACGTCAAGGCGGTCGAATACTTCCTCAAGGAGAAGATCGCCGGCACCGCCCTCGAAGGCCTCGGCGAGTTCATCCACTTCGCCTGCACCTCGGAAGACATCAACAACACCGCCCACGGCATGATGCTCAAGGACGGCATCGCCTTCATCGCAGGCATCCAGCAGAAGCTGATCGACGGCCTCACCAGCTTCGCCCGCGAGTTCCGCGACCAGCCGATGCTCAGCCGCACCCACGGCCAGACCGCCTCGCCCACCACCGTCGGCAAGGAACTCGCCGTCTTCGCCGCCCGCCTCGCCCGCCAGCGCCAGGCCCTCCTCGAAGTCAAGCTCCTCGGCAAGATGAACGGCGCCGTCGGCAACTACAACGCCCACCTCTCCGCCTACCCCGCCGTCAACTGGCCCGCCCTCGCCCGCCAGGTCATCGAACAGCGCCTCGGCCTGACCCAGAACAACTTCACCATCCAGATCGAACCGCACGACTACATGGCCGAGCTCTTCGACGCCCTGGCCCGCTTCAACACCATCCTCATCGACCTCGACCGCGACATCTGGACCTACATCTCCCTCGGCTACTTCGGTCAAAAAACCGTCGCCGGCGAGATCGGCTCCTCGACCATGCCGCACAAGGTCAACCCCATCGACTTCGAGAACTCGGAAGGCAATCTCGGCATCGCCAACGCCCTCCTCGGCCACCTCGCCGCCAAGCTGCCCATCTCCCGCATGCAGCGCGACCTCACCGACTCCACCGTGCTGCGCAACATGGGCCTCTCCTTCGGCTACTCGCTCCTCGCCTACCGCTCCACCCTCAAGGGCTTCTCCAAACTCAAGCTCAACGCCGTCCGCCTCGACCAGGACCTCGACGCCTCCTGGGAAGTCCTCGCCGAGCCGATCCAGACGGTGATGCGCAAGGCCGGCATCGAAAAGCCCTACGAGAAGCTCAAGGAACTCACCCGCGGCCAGGCCATCACCCGCGACATCATGCAGCAATTCGTCCAGGGCCTCGCCCTCGAGCCCGAAGACAAGGCCCGCCTCCTCGCCATGACTCCTGCGACTTATGTCGGCAACGCCTCTGACGTGGTCGATCTCCTGCCTTGAGTCCAACCCTAGGCTTCGGCATACTCCCCTTGAAGCGTGTCTTGCAGGCTTCGGGGGATTTTCTTTGCGGACGACGAGCATGACGGCCTTCATCCTGAGCTGCTGCGCCTTCAGCATCTCCCCAGGACCCGGGGCTCTCTGCTCGATTCAGAAAAGCCTCCGTCAAGGACGGACCGCCGCCTTTGTCTCCTTGGCCGGATTGCAAGCCGCCTTGCTCCTTCACTTGATCGCGGTCGCCACCGGCCTCGGCGCTCTCTTCGCCAAGATCCCAAGCCTCCAACAGGTCGTCGGCTTCCTCGGAGCTTCGTGGTTTCTCTTCCTCGCCTGGCAGCGATGGAACGCCGCCACAGCCTTGCCTGAAGAATCACCCAGGCGCCGACTGGGTCAGGAGTTCCTCGATGGCTTTCTGGTCAATCTCGGCAACCCGAAATCCATCCTTTTTCTCGTCGCTTTCCTTCCTTCCTTCATACGCAGTGACGCCCCGCCGCTGCCTCAGTTCGCCAAGCTCGGCAGCCTGATCGTCGGCATCGACATCCTGGTGATGAGTGGCTACATCCTCGCCGCCCTGTCGTTGAGCCGCTTCTTCCGGGAGGATGCCACCCGCCGCCGACTCGACCGCCTCTTCGCCCTCGTCTTCGCCGCTTTGGCGATTTTCCTCGCCTGGCGCAGCCTGGCTTGACAGAATCCTCTTCTGTCGTATTTTTACGACGAAATGGAGGATGCGCATGTCGAAACCCGAAAACTTCTCAGAGTCGCAACAAAGGCTTGCGGCCTTGGCAAAGGCCTTGGCGCATCCGGCTCGCATCGCCATTTTGCAGCAGCTGTCGACGGATCAGGGATGTCGCAGCACCGAGCTTGATCTGCCCTTGGCTCGTCCCACTGTGGCCCAGCATCTCGCAGCCTTGGCTGAGGCAGGGTTGATCCGCGGCTCCTTCTCTGGTCGCAAGCTTTGCTACTGTCTTGATCGCGAGGCTCTTCGCGAGCTCAGCCGGGGGCTGAGTGTTTTCACCAGCTCTCTGGAGTGTCCTGATGAAGTAGCGAGCAGCTGCGAATCCGGCGGCTGCTGACCCTCAATTCACCATGTCATAAGGAGAAAGACGATGCTTCATACCAGCTTGAGCATGCACCTCGAAAAAGCCCGAGGGCTCCGCTCTGAAATCAGCAGCGAACGCCGCGCGGTACTCGGCAAAATCGCCGCCTACGTCCGAAGCGCCCTGCACGAGCGCCGGCCGCCGCAGCTGGTTTTTGTCTGCACTCACAATTCCCGGCGCTCGCATCTCGGACAGGTCTGGGCCCAGATCGCCGCGCATGCACATGGTCTGCACAGCGTACGCACCTACTCCGCCGGCACCGAAGTCACCGCCTGCCACCCCAACACCTTGACTGCTCTGGAAAGCTGCGGCGTCCAGGTTCATCGCGGCGGCGAGACGGAAAATCCCCGTGCCGTGCTGAGTTTCGGTCCGCAAATCCCCAGCACTTTCGCCTGGTCGAAAACCATTCATGACCCCAGCCTGCCCCAGGCCGGCCACTGCGCCGTCATGGTCTGCGGCAGCGCCGACGCAAAATGTCCTTTCCTGCCCAACGCACATCGCATCGGCTGCACCTATGTCGATCCGAAGATCAGCGACGGCAGCCCCGCGGAGGCTGAAACCTACCTAGCCCGATCCCTTCAGATCGCCTGCGAAATGGATCTGGTGATGCAAGTGGCCCAGCAAGAGACCTAAGATGCCCAAGCTTTTTTCGGAATTCCTAGGCACCTTGCTGCTGATCTTCGCCGGATGCGGCGCCATCGTCGTCAATCAGCAGAGTGGCGCCCTGGGGCATGTCGGCGTCGCCATTTCGTGGGGCCTCGCAGTCTGCGTGCTGATCGAAATCTTTGGCAACAGCAGCGGCGCCCATTTCAATCCTGCCGTCACCCTCGCCTTTGCGGTGGATCGGCGATTCCCCTGGTCGCAGGTGCCTGGCTATCTTCTGGCGCAATTCGCCGGAGCGGTGAGCGGCGCGACTCTGCTCCGTCTCCTTTTCCCTTCGGCGGACAGCCTGGGAGAGAGCCTGCCCTCGGGAATCTGGCAGCAAAGCTTCCTCCTTGAGTTCATGCTGAGCCTGCTGCTGATGCTGGCGATCCTGGCGATCTGTCGCGACGGACGCGAAAAAGGACTCGCCGCTTCGCTCTGCATCGGCGCCGCCGTCGGGCTCGACGCGATGTTTGCCGGTCCGGTCTGCGGCGCTTCGATGAACCCGGCTCGTTCCTTCGGGCCGGCACTGATCAGCGGTCACCTGCAGGGACTCTGGATCTACCTCGCCGCACCCGTACTGGGGATGCTGATCGCCATCCCTGTCCATCGCCTGATCAACGCGAAATGAAGTCGAGGGAGGGGGTGCTTTCTTCATTTCCGGCTATCCTTGGAGCCAAGCAAAACGGGAGAGCGTGATGGATGCGAATTTCGACGCCTATGACTTCAGCCTGACCAGCACCAAGACCTATCAGGAATATCCCTGCGCCCACCGTCAGTGGCGCCACGACGGCCATTGCAAGCTGGTTCACGGCTATTCCCGCAGCTTCAGCTTCTGGTTCGTCGCCAAGGAGCTTGACAAACACGGCTTCGTCATGGACTTCTCCGCCCTGAAGCCGCTCAAGGCCTACCTTGACGACACCTTTGACCACACCTTGTTGATCAACGTCGACGACCCCGAGATTCCCTTCTTCCGGGAGATGGAGAGGCGCGGTGCCTGCAAGCTTCGCATCCTGCCCAACGTCGGGATGGAAGGCAGTGCCCGGCATTTGTGGGAGATCGCCGACCGTCTGGTCCGCGAGTCCAGCCAGGGGCGTGTCCGCTGCTTCCGGGTGGAATCCCGGGAGAACGCCAAGAACTCCGCCCTGTACTCACCTTGCGGACGCTGAGAATTCCCGAAAAAGCTTGCAGCTGAGGGCTTGCCAGCCTTCTCAGCCCTTGTATTGTTCGGCTCCTTCCGCCCGACTGGGTGGATCAAGCTTTCCTGTAATGAAATAGAAAAAACTGGAGACCTGGAATGACCAAACGTGATCTCGTGGTGCGCATCGCCGACGAAACCGACCTCAATCAACTGGATGTCATGGCAGTGGTTCAAAAGACCCTCGACTACATCACCGGCGAACTCTCCGCCGGTCGCAACGTCGAACTCCGCAACTTCGGCGTATTCGAACTCAAAGTCCGCAAGCCCCGCATCGGCCGCAACCCCAACAAGCCCAAGAACGAAGTGCCCATCCCCGAGCGCGTCGTGGTCAAGTTCAAGGCCGGCAAGATCATGAAGCAGAAGGTCTCCAAGATCAAGCCCAACGAACTCGCCACCATCGAAGCCGAAGGCGACGACGATTGATCTCACCGGCTCTGCCGGCAAAATAAAGTGACCTGTATCACCCGAATTGAACTTGGACTGAGATGCATTCAAGCTGCTTTTCAGGGAGTCAGGGAAGAGGGAGTCGGGGAGTCAAAGCACTCCCTAACTCTCTAAGCTGTGATCCTGAAATTCGAGTGATACAGGTCGAAAAAAAGACGCCCGGAAACTCCGGGCGTCTTTTGTCGCCGCAGCCCAGACTCAGGGCTTCTTCTCCGGCGGCTTGCTAAGGACCGAGGCGACGATGCCGCCGGCGATCATCAGGCCAACCAGACCGAGACTGCCCCAGATGAAGAGCTCCTTGCCGAGCAGCGGCTTCAGCCATTCGCCGAAGAGCATCTTGGCGCCGACCACCACCAGAACCAGGGAAAGCGCTGTCTTGAGGTGATGGAAACGGTCCATCATGCCGTCGAGAGCGAAGTAGAGCGAGCGCAGGCCGAGGATTGCGAAGATGTTTGAGGTGAAGACCAGGAAGGGATCGCCGGTGATCGCCAGGCAGGCGGGGATCGAGTCGACGGCAAAGACGAGGTCGGCGCATTCGACTGTGATCAGAGCGACGAAAAGCGGCGTCGCAACGAGCGCTCCGTCCTTGCGGAAGAAGAAATTGCGATTCTCGATCTTGTCGCTCACCGCGACGAAGCGGCGGATCACTCTCTGGATGAAGTCCGCACCCGGGGCGTTGTTGCCGTCTTCGCTGGTCCGCAGCATGCGGATGCCGGTGAAGATCAGGAAGGCGCCGAAGACGTACATCAGCCAGTGGAAGCGGGCCACCAGCTCAGTGCCGGCGCCGATCATCAGACCCCGCATGACGATGGCCCCGATGATGCCCCAGAACAGCACCCGGTGGCGATATTCCTTCGGCACCTTGAACATCGCAAAAACCGTCGCGATGACGAAGAGGTTGTCGACCGAGAGTGCCTTCTCCATCACGTAGGCCGCCAGGTATTTGCCCACCGCCATGCCGCCCGTGAGTTCCGCGCCGTCCACCGGGTCGATTCGGCCGCCCCCAAGTTCGAACCAGTCGCGGGCATAAGCCATTTCCAAGGGTATCGAGAAAGCCAGCGCCAGGCCGATCCAGAATGCCGACCACCCCATCGCCTCCTTCATCGTCGGCTCATGGTCCTTGCGGTTGATGATGAAAAGATCGAGCGCGAGCAGGAAGAGCACGAGCCCGATGAATATGGCGATGGCAGTGAGCATGGAGGCGGATCCCTTTTTGATTTTTGATTATCAAGATATCGAAAGGGACGCCGAATCCTTCGGTATGCCATTCCGACGGCGGGAGAAAATCGTAATCAAGTCAATTATTTTCGTTCTGTGCAACTCCGACTCAATCTAGCGCAGCTCATTTTTAACCGCAGAAAACGCAGAATGCCGCAGAATTAACGAGGGAGGCGGGAATGAGCAAGAAGCTTGTCAGAATACCCGTGATGCCATGCTCAGGAAGCCCAACTCCATTCTGCGTTCTTCTGCGTCTTCTGCGGTTGCCTGAGCTAGATTGCGACTTATACAGGTCGATTATTTTTCTGTCCAGGCAAGGCAGGCATTCAGGATTTGCCGTTGGTCCCAATCATCAAGATCAGCAGTATGGCGATGAGCAAGAGCAGGCTGGCGACGAGGATCAGTCCGACGGGTCTGGCGCGGCGAGGTGGAGCTTCGTCGGCCTTGAAACTGCCGGAGAGAGTGGGCGGAACTTGGATGCTGGAGACGGTGTTCTGGTGGACTGGCCGGCCGATCATCGGTTTGAGCAGGGCGTAGGCGGCGGCTTCGAGCTCGGCGGGAGTCTGGAAGCGGCGGCTGGGGTCTTTTTCCATGCAGCGCAGGATCAGGGAGGCGGTGCCTTGGCTGAGCTTGAGGTTGAATTTGCGAGGGTCGTCAGGAGGGAGGACGGCATGTTGGCGCAGCAGCATGGAAGTGTCGATGCTGGTGAAGGGGAGGCGGCCTGTGGCGGCATGGAAGAGAGTGCAACCCAGGCCGTAGATGTCGGAGCGGCTGTCGGCGCTGCGGGCATCGAGAGCCTGTTCGGGCGCGAGATAGGCGGGGGTGCCGAGGCCGGAGCCGGCGGCGGTGATGTGGCCTTCGTAAAGGCCGGCTGCGGGACGCGCCAGTCCCAGATCGGCGAGTTTCCACAGGCCGTCGCGGGCCATCATGATGTTGTCGGGCTTGATGTCGCGGTGCACCGCGCCGGCCTTGACCGCTGCGACCAAGGCGCGTGCCACTCCGGTGGCGATCTGCAGCACCTCCTCCTCCGGCAGCGGCGCGCCTTTGAGGGCCTTGATCCGTTCGCCGAGAGAGGAATCCGTCAATTCCATCGCATACCAGGGTTGTTCGCCGACCAGGCCGCATTCGAAGATGCGGACGAGGTGGACGCTTTCGATCCGCGCGGCGGTGCGGGCCTCGTTGACGAAGCGCTGCGCCGAACCGGCATGCTCCGCCTTGGCGGCGAAGAGCTTGACCGCCACCGGCATTTGAAGCTGCTTGTGGCGGCCGGCGTAGACCACACCCATGGCGCCCCTGCCCAGCTCGCCTTCGATCAGATAGGGTCCGACACTTTGCGGCGGGATTTCGTCTTGCGGCGAGTTTGACACTGGCAGTTCTCCGTAAACCGGGCATAATGACAAGAGACCCACATGAACTCAATCAGTCAAGGAGAAGCCCACGATGAATTCCGACATCCCCCTGAAAGACGCCGGCTACAACAAGGAAGAGCTCTACATCCGCCAGAAGGAGGCCGAGCGCCGCGCCGAGCTCGATGCCCAGCGCGCCGAGCAGCAGAGCCGCGAGGAGCGCAAAAGCCACTGGATGCGCTGCCCCAAGTGCGGAGGCCAGATGAAAGAGCAGCGCCTTGATGTCGTCCTGGTCGACATCTGCGGCGACTGCGGCGTCGTCTGCTTCGACAAGGGGGAAGTCGAAATGCTTCTCCAATCGACCGCCCGCAGCTCCTCCTTCCTCGGCAAGATGAAGGACTTCTTCAAGTAATTGCCGAAGCATGGTCCTCAAGATCCCGGGAGCGTGCTTCCGGGATCTTGTATTGTCGCCTCGCGAGCCCATGGTGCTGGCCTGCAAAAACAAGGTGATCCAGATGACGAAATACCCCTCCCGCTCCCGCGAAGAATCCCAGGCCCACGGCTGGGCTGCCGTCGCCCACGCCATGGCCCGGCAGGTGCTGGTCGAGGGCAAGCCTCTCGACCGCTGCCTTTCTGGCTTCTTCCGGCTCGAGAAGAAATTCGGCTCGAAGGATCGCGCCTTCCTTTCCGAGGCCTGTTTCGCATTTTTCCGTTGGTACGGATGGATCCGTCGCTGCCTACCCGGGGGACAGCTCCCCGGATTTCCTGACGAGAGTTTCCGGCGCGCCCTGGCGGCTGCGCTCCATCTCGACGGCGCTCCCGCTCATCCGGTGCTGAGCCTCTGGGGGGGGCGCCTGGGCGCTTCGGCGCCGCTCCCCGACGCCAGCTTCGCCGTCAAGGCCCGCTGGGTCGAAGGGAGCCTCGGAGGCGGCCCGGCGAGCTGGAAGGAGCTGGTGCCGGAATGGTTCCTCGCCGAAATCCCCGCCGAGTGCCCGCCCGAGGAGCTGGTCAAGATCCTGCAGCAGCGCCCGCCGATCTGGCTGCGCATCCAGAGAGCTGATCCCGCCGCCGTCCTCGCCGAGCTCAGCGCCCTCGGGCTGCAGCCGGAAACCCCGCTCCCCTCCCTGCCCAAGGCGGTGCGACTGAAACGCTCGAAGATCAACCTCTATGATCTGCCGCCTTACCGCGAAGGCCGCCTCGAAGTCCAGGACCTGGCCTCGCAATGCATCGGCGCCGCCTGCCTCGCACGCCCTGGCCAGCGCTGGCTCGACCTCTGCGCCGGCGCCGGAGGCAAGACCCTCCTGCTCGCCGACGCCCTCGACAATCGCGGCGCCATCGTCGCCACCGACAAACGAGCCTGGAAGCTCCTCGACCTGAAAAAGCGCGCCCGCCGCGCCGGATTCGGCAACATCCAGCCCCGCGAACTCAAGGGCGGCAAGGCCTCCTCCAACGAGGCCACCTTCGACGGCGTCCTGGTCGATGCCCCCTGCTCCTGCACCGGCACCTGGAGGCGGAATCCCGACGGCCGCTGGACCGCCAAGCCCGGTGACATCGCCGAGCTGGTCGCCCTGCAGGCGGAAATTCTCGGCAAGGCCGCAAAACAGGTCAAGCCCGGCGGCGTACTCATCTACGCCACCTGCTCCCTAGCCCGCGCCGAAAACCAGGAGCAGGTCGAGCGCTTCCTCAATCAGCACCCCGGCTTCGCCCTCGAGGACTTTCCCCACCCCGCCAGCGGCGCCGCCACCGGTGGCGTCCTGAGCATCCTGCCGGCCCTGGCCGACAACGACGCCATGTTCGTCGCCCGGATGAAGAAGGCGGCGGCGGGAAAATGATCACCAGCCAGGGAGATTCCAGCCTCTCCTGTCTGTCGCGTTTCGCCGGCTGGAGTTTACTTTTCGGCAGGAGGTCCAGCCATGATACGCATCGCCCTCATCCGTCACTGTGAAGCCGCCAACGCATATGATGACTTCAAGCGCCAGCTGAGTCCCAACGGTCTTTCCCAGGTCCCTGGGACCGTAGCCTTCCTGGAGCAGACGTCCATTCCTTGGCGGCATCTGATCTGCAGTCCCGCGATCCGGACCCGGGACACCGCCGTCCTCATCGCCCGCGCTTTGGAATCGGGCCTCTCCGTGGTGGAGAAGGCTGAGCTCTACAATCCCAGCACCCTCCATTCCTTGCAGGCCGAGATCGCCGCCGCGCTCGACGGGACCATGCTGGTCGGGCACAATCCCGGCCTGAGCGATCTGGCGACGGAGCTCACTTCGGTCTATCTCGCGCTGCCCCCCTCAGGAGCGGTCGTCCTCGGCATCGAGGACGGCGGAGTGCGGATTCTCGGACGCCATCTCTGCTGAAGGCGCCCGCCCTTCAGGGATGGCGAGGATCCTTGCCGTCCTTCTCCTTGGATTCCGACAGAAAGGCGATCCAGTCGAGCCAGAGGATCGAGCTGCGGTTGCGGTCCGGAACGATGAAGATCCACAGCTGGGAGCGTCCGGAGGGGTTGTTGTGGAGGGGGATCTCGAACTCCTTCCACTCGCCTTCGCCGGCTGGGACTGCGAAGCTCCCGAGTCCGGGACCGGCTGGGCTGCCGAGACGGAGGCTGACGGATCCCCCAGCCCCCTGGGTGGCGATCCTTGCCTTCAATTTCGTGATGCCGCCGAGGTCAAGCCCTTCGACGAGGATCCAGCCGCTGCCGCCAGTGGCGCGCTGGACGGCTCGGGCGCCGCGATGTTCGGCCAGCTTGACGCCGTCGCCGGCGCCGGCGAATTCGGCTTCGAGGCGGCTGGGATGGCTGAAGGCGCTGCAGTAGAGCTTCTCCGTCTTCAGCTTCTCGAAGGAGCGCACCTGGATGAGGGCGCTGCGGCCTTTTTCGGCCTGGTTCAAGGAGGTTTCGAAGCTGCGGCCTGGCTCGAAGCTCACCTGGCGGCGGGGCGGAGTCTGGTCCAGTCCTGAGAAGCGCAGCTCGGCGATGGCTTGGCCCGGAGCGGTCTCGCCTGACTTGCCTCTGGAGATCAGCTGGATCTTCTCGCCGCCCTCGGGCCGGAGAGAGGAGTCGGGAACCAGGAAGAGCGACAGGGGGTCAATGCCGACGAGGATGCGGCGGGTGGCGACGGCGCTGCCGCCGTGGGAATCCTCGACCTTGAGCTCGAGTTCGTGAGACCCCTTGTCGGCGAGCAGGAGGGGCAGGCGCTTGTCCCCTGGGAGAGCTTTGGAGTTCAGCTTCCAGGAGAAGGCTAGGGGGTCGCCGTCCTTATCGGTGCTGCCGGAGGCATCGGCAGTGAGCATCAGAGGGGCCGGGCCCGACTCGGCGGAAAGGCTGAGCTGGATAAGCGGGTCGCGGTTGCCTCGTTGGTAGGACCAGGCTCGGAGGCGGCCGCCGAGGTGGCCGAGCTGGCTGTCGTCTTCGAGGACGAGGAGGCGCCCCTGGCGGTCGACCAGGATGTCGCGGGGGCGGGTGAATTTCAGGAAGGGGAGGAAGACCTTGTGCTCGAATGAGCTGGAGGTGAAGCTTCCGGCGCGGATCCAGTTGCGAGGGCGGTCGGCGAGGAGGGTGAGCTGGGTGAGTGATGGATGGAAGCGCTCGATGCCGTCCGGCCGGAAGATGCGGGCCTCGGCCCGGCCGAGGCCGAAGCCTTCGAAGGCGGGGGCAGGGGTGTGGTTGTAGCTCATCATGACGCTGGCCTCGGCGGCGCCAGGCCTGAGGAGCATCAGCCGCTGTCCGGGCGCATCTGGGCCGGCCGGGGCCTCGGGGCGGTCCTCGCGGGCTTCGGTCCAGGCGAGCTGGCCGTCCGGGAGAGCGAGAAGCGAGCGTACCGGAAACTGGCTCGAGGCACGTTTCGCCGCGGTGAACGAGTCGCCTCCGATCTCGAGGCTGAAGATGTCGGAGCCTCCGGCGCCATTGGCGCTTGCCGCCAGCAGCTTTTCGCGGTCGCGAGCGAGGGAGGCAGGGGCGACGCCCGGTAGGAAGCCCAGATGCTGGATCTTTCCGTCTTCGAGGCGGAGAAGCTGGAGCTTGCCATCGGCGAGACGGCTGAGGCAGATGCCGGAGCGATCCGAGGCGCGCTGGCCGCAGAGGACTTCTCCGGGAAGCTCGGGCCAGTCGCGAGCGCTACTGACGATGCGGCCGTCGCGCAGGAGGACGAGATTCTCGTCGCCGACGGCGAGAAGACAGACCGGATGCTCTAGGCCGTCGAGCAGAACGATCTCCTCGAGCCTGGCGGCTTCGAGGGTTTCCCGTTCCTGCTCAGGGATTCCGATCGAGCCGGTGTCCTGGCAGGAGCCGAGCAGAGAGATGAAGAGAGCGAGAAGGGGCAGGCGCATGGAGGACCTCGGTTGGACAAGACAATGGAGCCGCGCACCGGCCTTGGTCAAGCCGGGCAAGCCGCGAGTCCAGGCTTTTGCCTTCTCCCGCAGATCTCGCTCAATTCGCATTTGGGCATATTGTTGGCGCCGAACCGCAAGCAACCCAAAACGTCTCAAACCATGAAAATCATCATGACAGCACCGCGCGGATTCTGCGCCGGCGTCGACCGTGCCATCGCCATCGTCGATGAGGCCATCCGCCTCATGCCGCCGCCCATCTACGTCAATCACGAGATCGTCCACAACTCGCATGTGATCAAATCCTTCCGCGACAAAGGGGTGATCTTCGTCGAAGATTTGGCGACGGTGCCCGACGGCGCCTCCCTGATCTTCAACGCCCATGGCGTGCCGCCCGCCCTTGTCGAGGAGGCCAGGCGCCGCGGCATGAAAACCATCGACGCCACCTGCCCTCTGGTCACCAAGGTCCATTTCGAGGCGATCCGTTACGCCAAGGCCGGCTACGACATCATTCTCGTCGGCCATGCCGGCCATCCTGAAGTCATCGGCGTCCTCGGCGAAGCTCCCGAGCGCATCCACCTGGTGGAGGACGCCGACGCCGTCGCCAGGCTCGACTTCCCTCCTTCGGCTCGACTCGCCTACATCACCCAGACCACGCTCTCCGTCGATGACTGCCGCGTCGTCGTCGAGGCGCTCAAGCAGCGCTACCCGGCAATCGAGGAGCCGAAGAAGTCCGACATCTGCTACGCCACCACCAACCGCCAGGAGGCGATCAAGATCG
Organism: Verrucomicrobiota bacterium; assembly: GCA_039798785.1. GTDB lineage: Bacteria > Verrucomicrobiota > Lentisphaeria > Lentisphaerales > Lentisphaeraceae > CAMCSH01. Next base: position 92,863 of record JBDKFG010000001.1, read on the forward strand.
TTGCCGGCGAGGTCCAGGTCTTCCTTATTGTCGGCTCGCGCAACTCCTCCAATTCCAATCGCCTTCGGGAAGTCTCCGAGGCGGTCGGCTGCCCTGCCTTCCTGGTCAATTCGGCGGAAGAAGTCGATCCCGCCTGGTTCCGCCCGGAACACACGGTCGGCATCAGCGCCGGAGCCTCCACCCCGGAGCACGTGGTCAAGTCGGTGGTCGAACGCCTTCAGGAGCTCTTTCCGATCGAAGTCATCGAGGAGCGGGTGACCCGCATCGAAGACGAGAAGTTCTCCCTGCCCCGCTTCCCGTGAAGGAGCCGCCGCAGATCGACGGCGTCGCAGCGAGCCGGCTGCGACTGCCGGATGCTGCCTGCGGAAGGCTCGGGGATTTCCTCTGCCTGCGCTTCCCGCAGATCGATCCGGAGATCTGGCGCCATCGGCTGGATTCCGGCAAAGTGCTCGATGATGAAGGCCAGCCGCTCCGTTGGCATAGCTCCTGCCGGCCCGCCTCTCTAGTATTCTACTACCGCGAGCCGCCCTCTGAGAAGCCGGTTCCCTTTGAGGAGGAGATCGTCCATCTCGACGAGCATCTGCTGATCGCCGACAAGCCTCACTTCCTCCCGGTCATACCATCGGGCCGATTCCTCCGCGAGACGCTGCTGGTCCGCCTCCGGCAGAAAACCGGCCTCGCCGATCTGACGCCGGTGCACCGGATCGATCGCGACACCGCCGGCCTGGTGATCTTCTCGGTCAGGCCGGAAAGCCGGGGACTCTACACCGCCCTGTTCCAGCGGCGGGCCATCGTCAAGATCTACCAGGCCCTGGCCCCCTGGCGGGCTGAGCTCCAGCAGCCCCGCCTCCACCGCAGCCTGATGGTCGAAGGCAGCCCGTTTTTCCGGATGCAGGAGATTCCCGGAGAGCCGAATTCCTGCACCCTCGTCAGCATCCTCGAAAGACGGGGTGATCTGGCTCTCTACCAGCTCCAGCCGGAGAGCGGCCGCAAGCACCAGTTGCGGCTTCACATGGCTTCGCTGGGGGCGGGAATCGTCAATGATCCCTATTACCCGGTCATGCGCGCCGAGCCGGCTCCTGACGACTTCTCAGCGCCGCTTCAGCTACTCGCCCAGTCCCTTTCCTTCCGCGACCCTCTGAGCGGATGCGAACGCAGCTTCACCAGCCGCCGCTCCCTCTGAGCGATTCCCGGGAATTCTCCGCCATCCTGCGATGACGCCGCGCCGCCCCGTGATAAAGTCAACGAGTCAAAACAGGAGCATTCTTATGTCGAGCCCTCAAGCCAAGGTCGATTTCGCCTGCCTGGAATGCAAGCAGCCGGTGATCTTCGACATCCTCAGCCTGCGCCAGAACGAAGGCCAGGTCGCCTGCAGCCATTGCCACCGCGCCTTCTGCTTCAACGACACCGGCTTCATCACCAAGCTCGCCAAGCTCGACCGCCTCCTGCAAACCGTCAAGGAATGCGAAGACATCCTCGGCGACGTCTCGGTCGGGGTCGCCACTTTCAACGGCGAGGTCAAGGTGCCTTACCGCATCCTTCTGACCCGGCTCAACACGGTCATCACCCTTGAGGTCGGGGATCGCAAGGTCGATTTCCATTTCCGCGTCGAACCGCTCGCCGGCGGCGTCTTCCGCTGAATCGGCCCGCTTGAGCTCGCCGCCTCTGGAGCTCTGCTTCGGGGGCGGCGGCTTTTCCGAACCCGGCGCGAGAATGGAAGCGCCGCACAGTTGCTCTTCACCGGCTTAAGGCTAAACTGGGCGAGTCTTTAATTTCCCAGGAGTTCCTCATGGCCGGTAGCAGTTTCTTCATGTTGCTCGATGACATCGCCACCATGCTCGACGACGTCGCAGTGATGACCAAGGTGGCGGCGAAAAAAACCGCCGGAGTGCTCGGCGACGACTTGGCTCTGAACGCTCAGCAGGTGCAGGGGATTCGCGCCGAACGCGAACTGCCGGTGGTCTGGGCGGTCGCCAAGGGATCCATGGTCAACAAGGCGATCCTCGTGCCGGCGGCGATGCTGATCAGCGTCTTCGCTCCCAAGGCGATCATTCCACTCCTGATGATCGGCGGCGCCTACCTGTGTTTTGAAGGAGTCGAAAAGCTCGCCCACAAATTCTTGCATGGCAAAGAAGAAGACGAGAAGCACCACCAGGAGCAGGTGGCGGCCCTGGCCAACCCGAATGTCGACATGGTGGCCTTCGAGAAAGATAAGATCAAGGGCGCCATCCGCACAGACTTCATCCTCTCTGCCGAAATCATCGTGATTTCACTGGGGACTTTTGGCAAGGATAAGACCTGGGAACTGCAGCTGGGCGTCTTGATCGCTGTGTCGATCCTGATGACCGTTGGTGTCTATGGCATCGTTGCTGCCATCGTCAAACTCGATGATGTCGGCTTCTGGCTCGAGAAAAAAGCTTCTGCCCTCGCCAAGAAGCTCGGCCTGGTGCTGATCAGCGCCGCGCCGAAACTGATGAAGTTCCTCTCCGTCGTCGGCACCGCCGCGATGTTCCTGGTCGGCGGCGGCATCATCTGCCACGGCATCCACGCCATCTCTCACGCCTTTGAGTCCTGGACTTCCGGCCTGGGCATCTTCACAAAAGCCGCCATCATCGTGCTCGAAGGCATCGCCGGCGTCATTGCCGGCGCTATCGTCCTCGGCGCGGTGCTTTTGATCCAGAAGCTCTTCAAGAAGCAGCCCGCCGCCTGATCCAAAATTCCATGGAGTTCCGCCATGACTTTCTCCCGCCGCTCCCTCTTCGCTGCCGCCCCCTTGGCCTTGGCCGCCTGCAGCAGTTCATCCCAGGCGCCGGCTCAAGCCACGTCGCGGCGCCGTCCCAATCCGATCGGCGTCTCGTCCTACTCCTTCTGGGGCTTCAACGGCGATCCCGCCCCGGTGGCGCGCTGTCTCGAGCAGGCGGCGGTCATGGGCTTCGATGGCTTTGAAGTCCTCGAGAAGCAGATGCTGCCGGAAATCCAGGCCGAAGGCGAAACGGCCTTCCTGCGCCGCCTGAAACGCCGCGCGCTCGATCTCGGGATGCCGCTTTTCGCGATGAGCACCCACCAGGATTTCGTCGATCCGGATCCCGCCGAACGCCGCAAGAACATCGCCATCACGACGCAGAGTCTGGAGCGTGCCTATCAACTCGGAATCAGCGTCATCCGGGTCAACACCGGACGCTGGAACCGGGTCGATTTCGACACTTTGATGAAGCAGCGCGGCGAAGAAGCCCCCCTCGACGGTCACAGCGAGGAAGAGGCCTTCGGTTGGGTCATCGAGGCCTTCCGCACCCTCGTGCCGGAAGCCGAGAAGCGCGGCGTCGTCATGGCCTTGGAAAACCATTGGGGCCTGGGCTTGACCCCGCAAGGCGTACTTCGCATCGTCAAGGAAGTGAATTCCCCCTGGCTGGGTGTCACTCTCGACACCGGCTGTTTCCTGGAGGATCCCTACGAGCGCCTGGCTCTTCTGGCTCCTCACACCACCTACTTGCAGGCGAAGACCTATCCCGGCGGCGGTAAGTGGTACACCCTGGATCTCGACTATGCACGGATCGCCGGGATCATGAGAAAGGCGGGCTTCCGCGGCTGGATCTCTCTTGAGATGGAAGGCAAGGAGGATCCGGCGACGGCGGTGCCTTCGTCTCTGGCGCTCTTGCGTCGTCATTTCTCCTGAGGCGGAACGGGCGGCTCCGGGTCGATCCTTAGTCCTAAATTGCACGTATCATAAAAGGCAGTACTAAAACAGCGATCACGGACGCTCCGCCTCGTCCGCCTGGAAATAGCGGCCCAGGCAGTCCGCAAAGGCCTTTTTCGACACCGGCTTGACCAGGAATTCATCCATCCCGGCTGAGAGGCACGCCTCTCGGTCGTGGGTGGTGGCGTTGGCAGTGAGGGCGATGATGGGGGTTTTCTGAGTGTCTGGCCGCAGCCGGAGGCAGCGGGTCGCCTCGATGCCGTCCATCACCGGCATGAGGACGTCCATGAAGATCAGGCAGTGCAGGGAGGGATCGAAGAGTTTTAGGGCTTCGGCACCGTCAGAGGCGATGTCGACTTTCCATCCGAGGGATTCAAGGCAGCGGCTGGCGACGAGCTGATTGCTGCGGTTGTCATCGACGACGAGGAGACGCCGGCAGCTTTCGGGGCGGGAAGGGGCAGAGGCTTCCCTGCCCAGAGGTTCAGGCAGAGGCAGTCGCAGGATGGCTTCGGCACCGCCTTCGACATTGCGCAGCTGCAGGCTGCCGCCAAGGAGGCTGGCGCATTGAGTGCTGACGGCCAGTCCGAGGCCGAGGCCGCCGCTGCGACGGGCGCTGATGGAACGGGCGTGTACGGCGGTGTGGAGATCGAGTCCGAGCAGGGCCGCGGGGAAGCCGCCGCCGTGATCGCGGACGGTGATTTCCCCTTGTCCGCGTTGGCTTTTGGCGATCACTTCGATCGGCCCTGCGCCGTGTTCGCAGGCGTTGCTGAGGATCTGCTGCAGGGCGGCGAGGAGCAGTCTCGGATCGGAGAGGGCGGTGTCGGGGAGATGGAGATCGCTGCGGATCTCCATCTCCTTTCCGGCGAGGAAGACCATCTCCTCGGCCTGGGCGACGGCCTCTTGGAGGATCTCGCCGGGGCGGACATTCTGCAGTCTGGGACGCAGCGAGCCGTCTTGGAGGCCGGAGAAATGGGTGATGCAATCGCTGAGGCGCATCAGTTTCCGGCACGAGCCCGAGATCAGCCGGGCGCCTTCGCCTTTGAGCTCGGGATGGGCTTCCAGGGATCCGAGCACGGCGTTCAGGGGGGTGCGGATCTCGTGGCAGAGCAGCGACAGGAAAGCGCTTTGTTCGGAGGCTGCGACTTCGGCGGCTTTCTGGACCTGCCGGAGCTTTTCGAGCTGGCGGCAGCGGGTCAGGACCAGTAGCGGCAGGGCGAGTTTGCCGGCGGCGTCGGCGGGTGGCAGGCCGGGACGGGCCAGGCGGAGCGCTGCCTTGAGATCGCCGCTGTCGAGGCAGATCAGGAAGTCGCCGTTGTCGTCGAGACTGCCGGTTTCGGGCTCCCGGCTGAGGCAGCGGCGGATGGCGAAAGAACTTTCCCGGGGGGGCGAAACCTGGCCTTCGCGGAGGCTCAGGTGCCAGCCGTCCTTGAGCAGCAGTTCGGCTTCTTCGGCGCCGCTGGCGGCGCAAGCGATCCTCAGCAGGGCTGCGGCGGCTTCGTCGGTGCTGGCGGAGCGGAGAGCGGCTAGCGATTCATCCGGCAGGGGGCTGGCGGCTGTGGCGGGCGCGGCGTGCGGGAGGCTGCAGCCCCAGCGGAGAAGGGCTGCTGCTGCTGCGGCGGCGGCCGCAGCAGCATAGCCCTCTTCGTTGCAGCGCAGCCAGAATCTCCTGGCGCAGGACCAGGCGAGGGCGGCATCTGAGGGGCTGGCGGCGATGGCTGCGGCGAGGGAGAACTCCGCGGCGGCGCCGTAAGATTCCGCCGCGATGGCTTGCGCCAGGTGCAGACGGGCCTTCCACACTGCAGGACAGGCTTCCGCTTGCTGCTTCAGCCGTTCCAGATCCGCGGCGGCGGGTGCGCGGCCGCGGCGGCCGTCCAGGAGGATCCCGAGGAAATGGTGTTCGGCGGCAGGCAGCAGGCCTTGCGTCGAAACCGTGTCGATCAGGCCAGCTGCGGCGAGCCAGTCGAGACGGGCCTCCTCGTCGCGGTTCTGGTGCAGTCCAACCAGGGTGCGGAAGATATGGAGAAGGCATAGGACCTGGCGGTTGCCCCGGCTGGCGATCTCGTCGCGCAGACGGCCGGCGGGATCGCAGGGCTGGTGTTCGCGCAGCGCGCTCACGCAGGCGAGGACGGCCGAGCACAGGTCGCTGAGCCAGAGGTTGCGGGCGCTTTTGCCGAAAGCGAGCCATTCCGAAGCGTCGGAGGCGACCTGGTCGAGGGAGTGGCCGGAGAGCAGCTCGGTGTAGAGGGCGTGGCCGTAGGCGTAGCCGGCGTACTGGAGGTTGCCGGATGCGAGGCCGTCGCGGCGTGAGGCTGCGTATTCCGCCAGGGTGCTTTGTCGGGACTGCAGCCAGTGGCTGACTGAGCTGCCGTTCATCAGATGGAAGACGCTGGAGATCGAGGAGTCGCCGTCACGCGCCACCAGGCTTGTGGCGGCTTCGCCGAAGCGGCGCGCCGGGTCGAAGCCGAGCTGATAATGGGTGCAGAGACCACCAAAGGCCGGGAACATGTAGGCGCCCTGCGGCGCCCATCCGTGCGCGAGGATGAGGAGGACAGCGCGCGGCACGAGGACGGCCCAAAGCGACTGGCGGTAGCGGTAGGTCGGGGGGCCGAGGCTGGCCATCAGCTGCAGGATGCAGCGCAGGCGGGGATCCGTCATCAGCGGCAGCTGCTCGAGGCGGGTCAGGGCGGGATGGGCCAGGGCTTCATCGACGAGGCTGCGGCTGAGCTTGTCGTCGCCGCGCGGAGGCAGTTCGACGCCGAGTTCACCGAGGGCGTCGACCGCGAGGGCGATGGCTTCCTCGTAGCGGGCGGCGAAGGTCCGCCAGGTGATCTGGACGAGACGGATGTCGGCGCGCTCCTGGTAGCCGGGGGCGAGAGGCAGCGCCTCGAGGGCGAGCTTCTCGGCGCTCTCATGGTCGGCGTTGAGGAAGCTCAGCTGGCATTCGGCGGCGAGGAGCTGGAAGCTCAGGGCCGGGTCGATCCCTTCGTGCAGCCGCAGTGCGGCGCGGCCGCCGCGGCACTGCTTCAGTGCGGTGCGCAGGGAGCCTGCGGCGAGAGAGGCGCGGCAGCAGCGCAGCGCCAGGGCGGCGAAATCCTTCCGGGCCGCAGGGTCGAGCAGGGGGAGGGCGGCTTGCTGGTGGCCGAGGATCTCCGCCGGACTGGCGCCGAGCGCGGTGAGAGCCCGGGCGCAAGCGAGATGGACGGCGCGGGTCTCCTCCTCGTCGCGAAGGCTGATCGCCGCCTGCTGCACCCGGTCGTGGAAGAAGCGCCAGCGCTCGCCGCTGCCGATGAGCAGCCCGGCACCTTCGGCGTCGGCAAGGAGGGACTGCAGTCGCGGCGGTGCCAGTTCCGTCACGGACTGCAGCGCCGCCGAATCGAATTCATAGCCGAGGACGGCCGCGGCGTGAAGCATGAGGTGCAGTTCCGGCGGGAGGCGGCGGATCCGGGCGACCACCAGCAGAGCCACCTTGTCCGCCGCTGCGGCGCTTTCCAGCCTCGTGTCCCAGGTCCAGCCATCAAGCTCTGCGCGGATTTCGCCGCGCTCGATGGCGGCGCGCAGGAACTGCTGGATCTGGAAGGGGTTTCCCCGGCATTTGTCGCCGACCAGCCGCTGCAGGGCGCCCAGCCTGGCTACCGGTCCGCGAAGTATCGAGGAGGTGAGGACGGCGCTGTCGACGGGGCTCAGGGATTTGAGCTGGATGTGCTCGACATGGCTGCCGGCGCTGCGGGCGGCATGGAGCATCGGCTGGAGGCTTTGACTGAATTCCGATTCGCGGCTCTCCCGAACCGCCGCCACGACCAGGAGTCCGCAGGCATGGGGGGCGCAGAGCAGATGTTCGAGCAGGCCGAGGCTTTCCGCATCGGCCCATTGGAGGTCATCGAGGAAGAGCACCGGCACCTTGCCGCCGCAGATGGCGTTCAAGGTCCTTGCGGCGAGAAGCTGGAGTCGCCGCGGTCCTTCGCTCGGCGGGATGGCCGAGGGCTGGCGGCTCAGATCGAGCAGTTCCGCCAGGGCCGGGAAGGCGGCGGCTATCACCCCCGCCTCCCGGCCGAGAGCTTCATGGAGGCGGAGGCGAAGCTGACGGGCCTCCTCCAGTCCGCGGGAAGCCACCTGGCCGGCCAGGCCGGCCAGGCATTGCGACAGGGGGCGAAGCGGCTGTTCGTGCTGGTACTGCTCCGCTTTGCCCGACGCGTAGACAGCCTGGGCCCGGGCTTGCAGACCGAACTCCTCCACCAGACGGGTCTTGCCGGTGCCGGATTCGGCGCTGATCAGGCAGATCACGCGGGCGCCCCGGCTCGCCGATTGCAGATGTTCTTGAAGCCGCAAAGACTCCTCCAGACGCCCGCAAAGCTGCGGCGGCCGCAAGGCCGGAGCATGCCGGCCGGCCAGCAGGGCGTGCAAATCCGCGCCACGGTCCGCCGCAAGCAGGTCGAAGGCCATCAGACACAAGCTCGGATCCGGCCGCCGCGACGGCGACTCCGCCGTCATCTCGGTGAGAAGCTCGCCGAGTGCGTCAGGGATCGCGGCGGAGTTCAGCCATTGCAGCATGCGTGCGGCGGCCAGCACCCATGCTTTGCCATCGTCGTCCTCGGATTCGTTCTCATTCCAGTCCGATCCGTCCCGGCTGGGATGCAGGCTGAGAAGGCCTAGCTTGCGGCCTTGCGGCGACCAGCTCAGGAGCGCCGGCCGCCATTCGATCCTGTGGACGCTCATCAGCTGCAGCTGCAGCATCAATTCTAGAAGCTGGCGGCCGAAAAGGATGAGATCTCCGGGAGCCGACAGCTGGCCTGGAGTCAAGGCGCACTCGTCCGCAGCCAGGGAGACATGGAGACGGGCGCTCTCCGGTCCGCTATGGAAGGAGGCGCCAGGCCGGCGCCCCGTCTTCGTCAGCAGTTGCTGCGTTTTCTGCAGTCTTCGCATCTCGAGATCGGTCACCCCACGCCATTCCAGGATCAGAGTCCTGGGATCCGAAATCTCGCTGGCCGTGCAGCTTTCACCTGGCATCCAAATGCAAAATGGCTTCATCGGAGAGCTCCTGAGTCTTTCCCAGTATACGCACTGCACGGGGGGGATTGCAAGCAGAGAGGAGATTTGGCGCCAGGTAACCACAGGACGCATTCATTGCTCATTCCCAGGCCAGACGCGAGAGCACCGCCATTGCCGGGGGCTCGCATAAGCTGGAAAAATTCCGCCGATGGAATTTTATGGCGCGTTCGAGACTCGATTTTTTTCTGCTCGCGACTGGCGTTTCCCGAAAGGGATGAAAGTGTGGTCGTGACAACAAGCTAAACAAAGGAAGTCCGAATGTCATTGTTCAATTACCCTCGCCGCACCCGCATCGTCGCCACTGTCGGCCCGGCCTGCCGGAACCGCATTCCCGAGCTGATCGCCGCGGGCGTCGACGTCTTCCGGTTGAACTTCTCGCATGGCACGCACGAGGTGCACGGCCAGGCGATCGTCGACATTCGCGCCGCCTCGAAGGCTGCCGGACGTCCCGTCGGCATACTCGCCGACCTCCAAGGGCCCAAGATCCGCGTCGGCAAGGTGGTTGAAGGCGGCATCACCTTGGTCAACGGCGAGGAGTTCATCCTCTCGGTCGAGCCTTGCATCGGCCAAGGTAACCGTGCTTCCACCATCTACACCGCGATGGCCGAGGAGCTCGTGCCCGGCAACCGCATCCTCATGGACGACGGCCTTCTCGAAGTCGAAGTGGTCAAGATCATCGGCAAGGACATCCACACCAAAGTCATCAACGGCGGCGTGCTGACCTCTAACAAGGGCATCAATCTGCCCAACGCTGTGCTGAAGACCCCCGCCCTGACCGAAAAGGACGCCGAGGATCTGAAATTCCTGATGACACAGGACGTCGATTTCGTCGCTCTCTCCTTCGTTCGCGATCCTGCCGACGTGCAGCTCATCCGCGACATGATGACCCAAGGCGGACGCGACATCCCGGTGATCGCCAAGATCGAGAAGCCTGAGGCGCTTGACAACATCACCGGCATCCTTGAGCTCTGCCACGGCTTGATGGTGGCACGCGGCGACCTCGGCGTCGAACTCCCGGCCGAGCAGGTGCCGACCATCCAGAAGCTCCTGGTGCGCCACTGCCTTGAGGCCGGCAAGCCCTGCATCGTCGCCACCCAGATGCTGGATTCGATGATCCGCAACCCACGCCCGACCCGCGCCGAAGCCTCCGACGTCGCCAACGCCGTCCTCGACGGCGCCTCCGCCGTCATGCTCTCCGGTGAATCCGCGTCCGGCATGTTCCCGATCGAGTCGATCTCGATGATGGACAAGATCGTCCGCGATGTCGAGCTGAACTTCCTCAATACCGCCGGATTGCCGCAGATCGACCTGAGCGCCCAGGCCAGCACCGATTCTCTCGCCCTGGCCCATTCGGTGGTACAGCTGGCCGGACGTCTCGGCGCCCGCTGCATCGTCTGCGCCACCGACTCCGGCAACACCGCCCGGTTGATTTCTCGCTTCCGTCCCGGCGTCCCCGTCCTGGCCTTTGCCGACCACGGCAACCGTGTCCTGCAGGAGCTTTCCCTTTCCTGGGGGGTTCGCGCCATCGGCTTCGACAAAGCTCCCGGCGACTACATCTTCCACCGGGTCGAGGAGTATGTCGCCCATCTCAACCTTCCCGCCGGCGATCTCGTCGTCGTCGCCGCATCGCTGCCTCTCGGGGCCGGCTCCGGCACCAACACCGTCAAGCTCCACCGCATCGGCGGCGGGCGCATCGGCCTGGGAGCAACCCGCTTCTGAATTAGCCCAGAGCGGCGGCGGGCCGAGCGGCCGAGGGGGATCGGTGCGTCCGGCTTCTTCGGGTGTAGATTGTGGTCTCATCTAAACTCCGGACCGATCATGCGCATCCTTCTCATCCTGCCGCCTCTGACCCAGCTGAATACGCCTTATCCCTCGACCGCCTATTTGAGCGGGTTCCTGCGTCGCGCCGGTCACGAGGTGAGGCAGCTGGATCTCGGTCTCGAGCTGGTTCTGGAGCTCTTCTCTTCGGCGCGGCTGCCCCAGCTTTTCTCCCAGGCACGCCGGATCGCGAAGCCCTCGCCCGGTCTCCGCCTGATTCTCGAGCAGGAGGAGGCTTACGTCGGGAGCGTCGACGCGGTGATCGCTTTCCTGCAAGGACGCGATCCGACCCTCAGCCACCGCATCAATTCCCGGAGTTTCCTGCCGGAGGGTGGGCGCTTCGCCGCTCTTGAGCAGCTGCCCGTCGGCGTCTTCGGCAGTCTCGATTCGACCGAGAAGGCTCGCCATCTCGCCACCCTGTATCTAGAGGATCTTTCCGACCTCATCCAAGAGGGGGTGTCGCGTCGCTTCGCCTTCGGTCGTTATGCCGAGAGCCTGGCGGTTTCGGCCAACCGCTTCGACGAGCTCGACCGCGCGCTCCGGCAGTCGCCCGACTTCCTGGACCAAATCATGCTCGACATTCTCCGCCGCCAGCTCGAGGGTTTCTCTCCTGAGCTTAGCGGGCTCAGCGCTCCTTTTCCCGGTAACATCTATGCCGCCTTGCGTTGCGGCGCCGAGATCAAGAGACTGCTGCCGACGTCCTGTGTCAGCCTCGGCGGCGGATATCCCAACACCGAGCTGCGTCAGATCAGCGATCCCCGAGTCTTCGACTTCGTCGACGCCATCACTCTCGACGACGGAGAGCTGCCTCTCAGCCGTCTCATCGCGCACCTGTCGGGCGGAATCCCTCGCGAGGGGCTCTGCCGCACTTTCATGCGCAGTCCGCAAAAGAAGGTGGTTTGGCACGATGGAGCCGGTCTTCCCGACATTTCTCACCAGGAGAGCGGCTGGCCCGATTACGCCGGCCTGCCGATGGATCGCTATCTTTCGGTCATCGAAATGGCCAATCCGATGCACCGCCTTTGGTCCGACGGCCGCTGGAACAAGCTCACCGTCGCCCACGGCTGCTACTGGAAGCGCTGCACCTTCTGCGACACCGGCCTCGACTACATTTCACGCTATGATGAGGCGCCCGCCAGTCTTCTCGCCGAGCGGATGGAGGCGGTGATGAAGCAGACCGGCCAGAGCGGATTCCATTTCGTTGACGAGGCGGCACCTCCGGCGGTGCTTCGCGAGCTTGCCCTTGAGATCCTCCGCCGCGGCTTGAGGGTTTCTTGGTGGGGCAATATCCGATTTGAGAAGGCTTTCACTCCCTCCCTCTGCCGTCTCCTCGCCGCCTCCGGTTGCATCGCGGTCAGCGGTGGTCTTGAAGTCGCTTCTGACCGGGTTCTAGGATTGATCAGGAAAGGCACTTCCCTGCGCCAGGCGACCCAGGCCTTGCAGGCTTTTCGCGACTCCGGCATTCTGGTGCACGGCTACCTGATGTACGGATTCCCGACCCAGACTTCCCAGGAGACCCTGGACTCCCTCGAGGTGGTGCGCCAGCTCTTCGAAGCTGAGCTGCTCAAGTCTGGCTTCTTCCATCGCTTCGCGCTCACCGAACACAGCCCGGTGGCGAAGAACCCAGATCGCTTCGGGGTCGAGATCACCGGCCCGGCCTTCGGCGGCTTCGCCCGAAACGAGCTGCAATTCAGCGACCGTCTCGGCGATGATCCTTCCCCTTTCACATCTGGTCTCAACGCGGCACTCTACAACTACATGCATGCCAACTGCCTCGATCAGCCGGTGAGCGACTGGTTCGATTTCGACTGCGGCACCGTCAGTCTGCCGCCCGATCTGATCGCCGGGTACGAGGAGCAGGCCCGCCGCGAAGACCGCAGGATCGCGGCGCGCGAACGGCTGCTCTGGCTCTCGCCGCCGCCGCGCCAGGAGCCTTGCCGCAAGAAGGGTTTCGCCAGGATCACCTTTGGCAGCGGTGCCCACAGGGTCGGTTTCGAGGTTCCGGCTCCCCTGGCCGAATGGCTCGGCGAGCTTCTGCCTCAACTCACACCTGGGAATTATGTCAGCTTCGCCGAGACGGAGGATTATTTCAAGCAGTATTTCGACGACGGCGACTGGCAGCCTTTCCTGGAGAGTCCGGTCTGGGAGGGGCTGCTCCAGGCGGGGCTTCTGCATCTCAGTCCCGATGATTCGGCAAAGAACGTCCGAGCCGGCTGTTGACTGAAGAGACGGGAGTTTCTCAGCGCCATTTCAATTCGAGTCTGCGGCAGCTGCCCGGACTGGTGACGTAGAGGACCGAAGGGATGTCGTCGCCAAAGCACAGATTGGTGGCACCCCCGGCTATCGGGAGACGGCAGATTTCGGCACCGCTGGCCCAGCGCAATGTGAGCCCGCCCTTTTCGGCGATGTAGACTCGGCCGCGACGGTCGACCCGCAGGCCGTCGGCATTCTCCACCGTGCAGAAGAAGCGGCCGCGACCGAGGCTTCCGTCAGGGTAGAGCTCGTAGCTCAGGATCCGCCCCCTTCCGCTGTCGATGACATAGAGAATTTTGCCGCCGGGAGCGAATGCGAGGCCGTTGGGGAGTTGCATCTCCTCTCCTGTCTCGCGGCGCAGATCGCTGCCGTCGGAGAGACAGCTGAAGACGGAATTCCTTTCCTGCTCTTTCAGTTCCGGGCGCCCCCGGATGCCGAAGGTCGGATCGCTGAAATAGAGGCGGCCGGCGGGGCTGAAGCACAGGTCGTTGGGGGAGTTGAGTCGGCGGCCCTGTTTATCCTTCGCAGCGAGGATCTTTAGGGAACGCCCCTCGAAATCGGTCCAGACGATGCGTCTGGCGCCCTCTTCGCAAGCTGCGACACCGCCGTCGGGGGAAAGAGCATGGCCGTTGGCGAGCCCTTCGCTCTCCCGCCAGGTTTGAAGACCTTGCGCGGGCGACCAGGAAAGCACCCGTTTCGCCGGGATGTCGGCGAAGATCAGCCGTCCATCAGGAAGCAGGCAGGGACCTTCGCCCCATTTCAGACCCTCGGCCAGGATCTCTTCGCGGCATATTTCCGGCATGGGTTCGGCATGGAAAGGGGCGCAGGAAGCAAAATAACCGGCGATGACGGTAAATACGAAGTGAGAAAGGCGCATGGCAAATGGCTCCTCTTGAAAGTGGCATTCAGGCTTCGACAGCGCCGGAGCACTTAAGTTCGCGCTTGCCGCTAATTTGGCGCAGACTCTCCAGTTCCAGTTTCCAGTCGGTCCTAAATTATTCAATCTGTGCAAGTCTCGAGATTCCCGTATCCTCATGCCCCGGAGGGGCGTCCAGAGGTCATCCGCGTCAATCACGCGCAGTCCCCTCGTTCGATGGGGCTCCGGTCGATTATCTTCCTTACCCAGGGTTTGCGACTCGTGCCTCGCGCTACACCTTGGGCTGACATCCGGCCGCCCCTCCAGGGCGCAATCAGACTTGCATAGGTCGAAATTATTTGTCTTATATGCTTTTTTCATGCCCGGGCACTCGTCGTCCAAGCGTGCTTGGGGTGGCAACTCCGTCGGGATAAGCGCCGGCGCAATGGTGATTCCGGTTCCGCGCAATCAGACAGGCTCCGGCCGGTTTTTTTCGTTCCTCTCCGGTGCAGCAGTGGCTATGGCATCTAAGGTGTGAGGATTCGCAACCATGAAGTCGAGGTCTCTCATGTCCGTTTTCGAAATTGAAGGTGGAGTTCCCCTGCGCGGCACGGTCCGCGCCTCCGGCAACAAGAACGCCATTCTGCCGATGATCGCGGCCTGTCTGCTTACCGATCAGGAGGTCGTCCTGGACAATGTGCCTGACATTGTCGACGTCCGGCACATGTTGGACGTTGTGATCGAGCTGGGCGGCAAGGTGGAGCGTTGCGGCGAGCGTCTCAGCATTCACGCTGCTTCCTTGAGCAAGAGCGAGATCAGCCGCGAGCTGTGCAACAAGGTGCGGACTTCGATCATGTTCGTCGCGCCGCTGCTGCACCGACTCGGCAAGGCGACGCTTTATCCTCCTGGCGGCGATGTCATCGGCCGCCGACGGCTCGATACCCACTATTATGGCCTGACCAAGCTAGGCGCCGAGGTCAAGCTGCACGCCAGCTATGATTTCGCGGTGCGTGGCGGACTGAAGGGTTCGGACATGTTCTTCGACGAGGCTTCGGTCACCGGTACCGAGCACATCATGATGGCTGCGGCAATTGCCGAGGGGACCTCGATCATCCGCAACGCCGCTTGCGAGCCGCATGTCCAGGATCTGGCTCATCTGCTCAACAAGATGGGAGCGAAGATCTCCGGCATCGGCACCAATCAGCTGACGATCGAGGGCGCCCCTTCACTCAGAGGCGCGAGCCATCGCGTCTGCCATGACCATATCGAAGCCGCATCGTTCCTCGCCCTTGCGGCCGCCAGCGGCGGCGAGATCACCGTAGAGGGCACCGAGAAGCACGCCTATTGGATGACCCGCCGCGTCTTCGAGACTCTCGGTGTCGATCTGGAGCTGCGCCACGACTCGATCTTCCTCTCGGCCAACCAGAAGCTCAAGGTGAACTCCGACTTCGACGGCTCGCTGCCGGTGATCGGCGACGGCCCCTGGCCGCAGTTCGCCTCCGACAAGATGAGCTGCATGATCACCCTCGCGACCCAGGTCCAGGGTTCCTGTCTCTTCTTCGAGAAGATGTTCGAATCGCGACTCTATTTCGTCGACCGCCTGATCGCGATGGGCGCCAACGCCGTCGTCTGCGACCCGCACCGCGTCGTCATCAGCGGCCGTTCGCGGCTGCGGGCCACCACCTTGCCATCGCCCGACATCCGCGCCGGCATGGCCCTGCTTGGCGCCGCGCTCTGTGCCACCGGTACCTCGCGGGTCCAGAATGCTGAGATGATCGACCGCGGCTATGAGAAGGTCGAGCAGAAACTCCTCGCCCTTGGCGCGCGGATCAAGCGGATCAATTGAGACCGCAGGAACCGGGTTGATAAGGTTGAAAGCCGAGCTGCTGAGCCCTGACTCAGATTCCGTTCGAATCTCCCTGCTGCTCTCCTCTCAACCTCACAACCTTTCAACTCAACCTCTCAACCTTGAGGCCCAGCTTGGAACTCCAAGAAAAACGCAAGGCGGTTTTCATTCGCGCCCTCATCGTCAGCATCTTCGTCGTCGCCATCGTGGCCGCAGCCTTGGTGTCGTGGATTCTGATGAGGCATTCGAAGTCGCTCGACGAGAAGTTTGTCGCACGTCAGGGACCGAGCAGCGACCTGAAAGCGGATCTTGCAGCGATGTGGAAGCTGGCGCCCAATCCTTCGGTGTTGGAGAAGACGCAGGTCTCTCCGGCCTCTGCCGCGAATGCCGCGGGAAGGGTGATGAAGAGCCTCGAGTCCGAATTGCTCGGCAAGACTCTTGACGAGGTCAAGGAGCGGCTCGGCTTTCCTGAGGGATGGAGCACTGCGACCTGTCCTCGTCCTTTCCACAACGGCATGCTGACTTTTGACAACGGCCGCTACGGACTCACCTTCGTCTTCGTCCTCGGAGCCGAGCGGCGCGTCACCAAGATCATTCCAAGCGTCCAGAACTGAGGGGGGGGCGATCATGGCCGACGAACTTAGCGATTCCGACATCGTCGCCGCTTGCAAGGAGGGGCGAGAGGACTTGTATCCCAAGTTGATCGAGCGGCACTGGGCGAAGGCCTTCCAGATCGCCTATGGCATCCTCCAGGACCGGCAGGACGCTGAGGAGGTGGTCCAGGATTCCTTCATCAAGATGTACCGGGTCCTGCAGTCCTTCCGTGGCGACGCCATGTTCACCACCTGGATGTTCCGCATCGTCACCAATTACGCCAAGAACAAATACCGATGGAACCGTTGCCGGGGCTCCAAGGTGAATGTCTCGATCAACGCCGGCATCGAGGGCAAGGACGGCAGCACTCTGGTGCCTGAGCTGCCGGGAAGTGACGAGGGGCCAGGCGCGACGTCGAGCATGCGCGAGCTGGAGGAGGGGGTTTGGCGGCATCTCGAGAAGATCACGCCTCTCTACCGCGAGGTGCTGATCATGCGCAACGTCGAGAACCGCAGCTATGAGGACATCGCCCAGATCCTCGATTGCAAGATCGGCACGGTGAAGTCGCGGATCGCTCGCGGCCGGGAGGAATTGCGGGAGCTCTTGGAGAAGAATCAGCTTCTGTGAGGTTGGTAAAAGCGCCGAGGCGCGGAAGATTTTCCAGCCGCTCTCAAAACAAACCTGGAGTCCAGCCATGTTCAAGATGACCGCCGCCGCCCTTTCGCTCGCCGCCTTCGCCGTTTTCGCCGAAGAGTCCAAGGCTCCCGCCGACGCCAAGCCCCTCGCAACCGATCCCCTCAAGAAGGAAAACAAGATGTCCATCGAAGAAGCCACCAAGCTCCTCTCCTACGCCAACGGCTTCATGATCGGCCAGCAAGCCAAGAGTCAGGGCCTCCCGGTCAACCTTGAGGCTTTCGCCGAAGGCCTGAAAGTCGCCACTGAAGGCGGCAAGATGCCTTACGAGCAGGAGCAGCTTGAAGCAGCCTATGCCATCTTGCAGAACGCCGCCAAGGCCAAGGCCGATGCCGCCAAGGCCGCGGTCGCCGGCGAACTCAAGGAGTTCCTCGCCAAGAAGGATCTGAAGAGCACCGATTCCGGCCTCAAGTACCAGGTCATCACCGAAGGCAAGGGTGACAGCCCGAAAGCCACCAGCCAAGTCAAAGTCCACTACACCGGCTGGCTCACCGACGGCACCAAGTTCGACTCCAGCGTCGACCGCGGCGAACCCGCCACCTTCGGCCTCAACCAGGTCATCGCCGGCTGGACCGAAGGCGTCCAGCTGATGAAGCCCGGCTCCAAGTTCCGCTTCTTCATTCCCTGGAAGCTCGCCTACGGCGAACAAGGCGGCGGCCCGATCCCTGGCAAATCCGACCTGATCTTCGATGTCGAACTCCTAGAAATCGTCAAGTAAGGTTGATGCCATGGCTGAGATCACCACAGCAAGCGGCTTGAAGATCGAGCACCTCGTCACAGGCGCCGGGCCCAGCCCGAAGGCCAACAGCGTCGTCGTCGTCCACTACACCGGCTGGCTCGCCGACGGCAGCAAGTTCGACTCCTCTCTCGATCGCGGCGCCCCGGCGGAATTCCCGCTCTCCGGCGTCATCAAGGGTTGGACCGAGGGCCTGCAGCTGATGAAGCTTGGTGGCAAAGCCAAGCTCACGCTGCCTGCCAGCCTCGGCTACGGCGCCCGCGGCGCCGGTGGCCTGATCCCCCCCAACGCCACCTTGGTCTTCGAAGTCGAGCTCATCGACATCAAGGGCTGAGACCAGCACCAATCGAAACGCCGCCGCTTCCTCCGGGATGCGGCGGCGCCTTTTTTTCGTCCCGGCAGAGCGGCCAAATTTCACCACGAAAGACACGAAACACACGAAAGGAGCTTTTTCTGGCGAGCTTCAGTCTGTACAAATGTGACGCCTGCATCAGAGCCTCCGTGACCCCCTGTGGGGTCCCATCTCATAACTCTTTCATTCCCAGGGTATCGCCGATGCGGCTCAACCCTGGGCTAAAATCCCCGACTCCTTTGGAGTCCAACACAAATTGAGCTCAAAATACTTCAGATCTGGATTCACGATGTCAAAGGTTGAAGAAATCGCGGAAGGCCTGGACGACGCGGGAGGGGTTGTCGCGCTTGACGCCTTCGCGCAAGGTGATGATCGGGTCGTGCATGAGTTTGTTGAGGACCAGGTCGAAGGTGCGTTCGACGGCTTTTTTCTGTTCTTCGCTGAAGTCGCTGCGGCGGAACAGCTTTTCCAGTTCCTCGTCTTTGAGGCCGTTGGTACGTTGCCGGAAGCTGGCGATGAGGGGGCCGAGAGAGGCGGTCTCTTCGTCGCGCCGGACGGCTTCGAGAGAGTTTCTGACGATCTCTTCGGCCTGCTCCAGGGCGCGTTCTCGGGCGCTGCGGTTTTCCTGGGCGACCTTCTGCAGCGCGTCCATGTCGTAGACGAAGACTTCGGGGATGCGGTTGACTTCGGGGTCGACGTCGCGAGGGACGGCGATGTCAATGAGGAAGAGGGGGCTGCCGCGCTGTTTCATCAATTCCCGGATCATTGGCGGGGTGATGACGGCGCTGTCGGAGCCGGTGGAGCAGAGGAGGATGTCGGCGTCCCTGGCGGCGAGGGCGAGGTTGTCGAGGGGCCAGCCGCGGCCGCCGAAGCGAGCGGCGAGACTCTGGGCCTTGCTTTCGGTGCGGTTGGCGCAATCGATGTGTGCGACACCGGCTTCGTGGAAATGAGTGGCGGCGAGCTCGCACATCTCGCCGGCGCCGACGAGGAGGACGCGGCGTCCGGCGAGGGAGCCGAAGATGCTGCGGGCGAGCTGTACCGCGATCGAGGCGACGCTGGTCAGGCCTCGTCCCAGTTCGGTGTCGCGGCGGACCGCCTTGGCGCAGAGCAGGGTCTGCTGATAGATGCGGGCGAAGCCGCTGCTGGCTTGACCGCTGGCGAGGGCGGCTTCAAACGCGTCTTTGACCTGGCCGAGGATCTGGGGTTCGCCGAGGACGAGAGATTCCATGCCGCTGGCGACGCGGAAAAGATGGGCGAGGGCGGCTTCGCCGTCGTGGCGGTAGAGGCTGGGTTCGAGTTCGGCGGCGGCGAGGCCGGAGCGTTCGACGAGGAAAAGGTCGACGGCTTCGCGGGCGCCGGGGGATGGGAGGTAATAGATTTCGCTGCGGTTGCAGGTGGAGACGATGGCGAGTTCGGCGACGCCGGCGCGGTGCAGGATCAGCTGGGCTTCGAGGCGGCGTTCGCCGGCGAAGGCGAGGCGTTCGCGCAAGGCCACCGGGGCGCTGGCGTGACTGAGTCCGACGAGAGCGAGCGCGGCCATTCAGCGGGCCTCCTGGGCGGCGGGATCGGCCTTGGGAGCGGCCTTGGGGCCAGGGGCCTGGCCTGAGGGGCAGAAGCTGATGAATAGGAAGAAGAGTAGGTAGCCGGCGAAGAGGAAGGTGGCGGCGCGGGCGAGGGCGCGCGGGCCGACCTGGCGGGAGTAGGAGAGTATGAAGAGGGATGTGTAGGCCATCCACATCACCAGGCCGGCGATGATTTTGGGATTGCCGATCTGCTCCCAGGGCTTGGGCATGATGAGGAGCGAGAGGAGGATGCCGGAGCTCATAGCGGCCCAACCGAGGTTGAAGCTCAGGTCGAGACTGGCATGGAGCTTTTCCAAGGGCGGCAGGGCGGCGTCGAGGGCGTTCGGACTGTGGGCTTTCAGGGCCCGCACCTTGCGGATGTAGAGGATGCCGAGAGCGCAGGCGAGGGCGACGAGGGCGAAGCTGAGGATCACCAGGCCGACGTGGATGATGACCAGTGTCTTGTCGCCGGCGGGAGCCTTGAGCAGGCGTTCGTCGGCCAGTAGGGAGAAGAAGTGAAGGAGGAGAACTCCGGGCAGGAAGAAGGCGCCGAGAATGCGCGAGCGGGTGCGGAACTCGGCGAAGAAGTACACTGCCAGCATGATCCAGCAGGCGCTGCTGGTGGTGCTCGGCAGGGCGCCGTGCCTGATCAAGTCGCTGCCCATCTCCAGGCTCAGCAGCAGGAGGGCCGCGAGGCTGGCGAAGGTGCCGAAAATGAATCCGCTGCGGCCGCGGCGGGCGGCGTGCAGAGTGAAGCCGCTGACCCCGATGGTGAGGCAGAGGAAGATCAGTACCGAGAGGATCTCGCGTGTCATGGTGCAGTTTTTCCGCTAGCGTTGAATCCCATAGTCGACATGATTCCCTGCAAGATGCAAACCGAAAATCGCGGCGCGGGTGCAATTCCGGGCTGACATGTCATCTTGCCGGCGTTCAAACAACGTGACGGAGAAGATTCATGGCCGCTAGCTATCTGACCAGCCTCGGCGACAAGGCGCAGCTCGAGGAGCTGATTGTTGACGGCAAACTCGCCGGACGCAGCGAGCCGCGCGTCCTCGTCGTCGGCCGCTCGAACGTCGGCAAGAGTTCGCTGATCAACGCCCTGGTGCGCGACGAGATCGCCCACGTGTCGAAGCAGCCGGGCAAGACCCGCAAGCTCAATTTCTTCCTCGCACCCAGTCTCCGCAAGGTGATTGTCGACCTCCCGGGCTACGGTTTCGCCAAGCGCTCGCCAGCGGAGATCCAGCTCTGGGCCGACCTGATTCAGTCCTACTCCGAACGCGACCCCAACATCGGCATGGCGATCGTCCTCACCGACAGCCGCCACGGACCGACCGAGCAGGACCTCGAAGCCTGGGCTTATTTCCACTCGCTTCATCTTCCTCGCATCCTGGTCCTGACCAAGTCGGACGAGCTGAACCAGAAGGAGCGCTTCGCCCGCAAGAAGGAGATCGAGGCGATGCTCGCCCAGATGCCAGGAGCCTTCCTCTCGGTGCACTGGGTTTCCGCCAAGAAGGGAGACGGCATGCTGGACCTCTTCAAATGCGTCAAGGAATGGCTTTGATCCTGGATTCAAGATTCAAGATTCAAGATTTATGGCGCTGAACGCTGCAGCCCCGGCAGGAATGCCGGGGCTGCAGCGTTCACAGAAGCTCAGGATTCAGTTCTGCACCGGCTTGAGGAAGGTGATGCGGCCGGTGAGGTTCCAGTCCTGGACGATGATGTTGCCGTCGCGGTCGAAGAGGACGCCGTGGGGCGAGCCGAAGACGCCTTCGGGAATGTCGGCGGGGGCGACGTTGTTGGTCGCCCACTGCTTGCGATTGGGGTTGTCGCCGAGGATGGAGACGACCTTGTTGTCCTTGTCGAGGATGACGACACGGGATTCGAGCTCGGCGACGGCGACCAGGTCGCCGCGGATCGAAACGGCGCAGGGGCGGCGCAGGTTCTCGGTGAGCACCTTGAGGAACTTCCCATCGAGGTCGAAGTGGCTGAGGCGGCGGTTTTCGCGGTCGCAGACAAGGAGCTTCTCGACGCCGTCGCGCTTATCGATGGCAAGGCCGTGGCAGGTCTGGGTCTTGCCCTCCTCTCTGCCGCGGCCGGAGAAGGTCTTGAGCAGCTTGCCGGCGGAGTCGAGCTTGAAGATGCGGGAGCTGCCGTAGCCGTCGGCAGCGAAGATCGAGCCGTTTGAACTCACCGCCACGGCGGTCGGGTTCCAGTTGCCGTCGGGAGCGCCGATGGTGAGGAGGATCTTGCCTTCCAGGTCGAATTTGACGATGCGCTTCTTGCTCAGCTGGGCGGCGTAGATCACTTCGGTGCCGTTCTCCTCGCATAAAACCATGCCGTGAATGCCGGCGAGCTCCTTGCCGAGGGTCTTGAGGCACTTGCCGGCCTTGTCGAAGACGAGCATCCCGACGGCTTCGGCGTCGGAAGAGACATAATATTGGCCGGCCTTGTCCTGGACGATTGAGCCGTGCAGAGGGCCGAACTGCTTGACGCCTTCGGGAAGCTGGGCCCAGCCGGGGACGGTGGTGAAAAGCAGTTTGTCCTGGCCAGTGGTTACTGCGACGCTGGCGGCGGCGGCCTGGCCGGGAGCGGCGTGAACGGGGCTGTCGTCGTGGGCGATGGCGCTGTGGGAGAGACCGGCGGCGAGGAAGAGTGCTGCGAAGGACTTCATGAGGAGACTCCTGAGAGGTTGTTGTCGGATCTTGACCGGGATAAGATGACGCGCATCGGCGAAAGTTCCGCTGCTTTCATTGGTGAAATCGCTTTTTTTAACTTGCCATCGATCCGTGATTGAGTCTAGACTGGAAGAGGGCAGCCCCGATAAGGAGAGCGAGATGAAAGCGAAGAAAATACACAAGACCTTGGCGATCGATATCGGCGGCACTGGTCTGAAGGCCTGTCTGCTGGACGAGGAAGGCGAGATGATGACTGAGAAGGTGCGACTTGACACGCCGGAGGACTGTCCGCCTGCGGAGATGCTGAAGCTTCTGGCAGAGCTGGTCAAGCCTCTGGGAGTATTTGACCGGGTGTCGCTCGGCTTTCCCGGAGTGGTGCGGGGCGGCCGCATTCTCAGCGCCGCCAATCTAGGCGAGAAGCCTTGGCTGGGCTTCGAGCTGGGGGCAGCCTTGGAATCAGCACTGGGCAAGCCGGTGAAGGTGATGAACGACGCCGACGTGCAGGGACTCGGGGCGATCAGCGGCAAAGGCGTCGAGATGGTGATCACCCTCGGCACTGGCTTCGGCTCCAGTCTTTTCGAGGACGGCCGTCTTTGTGCTCATCTCGAGCTCGCCCACCATCCCTTCCGCAAGGGCGAGACCTACGAGCAGCAGCTCGGCAAGCTGGCGCTGAAAGCCGTCGGCGAATCCCGTTGGAACCGCCGGGTCGAGAAGGCCATCGGCACCCTCCGGGGCCTGACTTATTTCGACCGTCTGTACATCGGCGGCGGCAACGCCAAGAAGATCAGCTTCAAGCTGCCTCCCGATGTCAGCTTGGTTTCCAACGAGCTCGGCATGCGCGGCGGCATCTGGCTGTGGAAGTCGCGTTGATCTGAGCCGTCAGGTCTCTTCCCCGCCCTGGCGCGGGGTGAAGCGTTGCTCCGGCGGCTGGCCGAGGTAGCTGAAGTGGTTGCGGTAGAGCTGGACCAGTCCGGGCACAGGGGTTTCGGCGCGGGTGACCGGGTCGAGCAGGCAGGTCTGTTCGAGCATCGACACCAGGGCGGCATCGAGATCGAAGCAGCGTTCGGCCTGATTGAGGAGCCAGGGATTGGCGTGGGTGGCGGGCGATTTCGGCGCGAAGGTGGTGCAGGAGTCCTCGCATTGGACGTTCGAGGCGTGGTAGGTGCCGTAGGCGCGGGCGAGGGCCATGGTTTCGTTTTTGTCGAAGGAGACCAGGGGGCGCAGGACCAGCAGATCGGTGGCGCGACCGATCGAGTCCATGTTCGGGATGGTCTGGCTGGCGACCTGGGCGGCGGTTTCGCCGGTGACCAGAGCCCGGGCGTGAAGGCGGGCGGCGAGGACGGTGGCGCAGCGCAGCATCAGGCGGCGGTAGAGGAGGGTGCGGAAGCGTTCCGGCGCCTCGGAGTCGCGGATCATCTTCTGCGCTTCGGCCATGTTGCAGGCGTGCAGGGCGCCGCTGCGGCCCTGCCAGGTGTCGAGGGTCAGGGCGATGCCGGCGATCTTGTCGAGCAGCTCCGGCTTGGTGTAAGGGAAGGAATGGAAGGTGATGTAGTCGACCGGCGCGCCGCGCTTCATGGTGCGGACGCAGGCGACGGGCGAGTCGAGGCCGCCGGAGAGGAGGGCGAGGACGCGGTGGCTGCTGCCCACCGGCAGGCCGCCGTGTGCGGGACAGACTTCGAAGTAGATGTAGGCGATGTCTTCGCGGACTTCGAGATAAAGGGTGGTCTCGGCGTTTTCGAGGTCGAAGCGGAAGTCGCGCTCCTTTCCCGTCGCCTCGGCGACGGCGATCTCCAGTTCGCGGGATGAGTAGGGGAATTTCTTCCAGGCGCGGCGGGCGCGGACGCGGAAGCTCGAGCCTGGGGCGGTCTTCTCCAGGGCGGCCAGGGCGAGACGAGTCGCGGCGGTGATCAGCCCCTCGGCCTGCGGCGGCATCATCACCGCGGGGGAGAAGCTTTCCAGGCCGAAGACCCGCGGCAGCCTCTCGCGCATGTGTGCCAGCTCGGCATCATCGAAGGCGGCGTTGTCGCGACGGCGGAGGGCGTGGCGCCCCTGGTCGATGAGGAAACGCGGCTCGACGATCTGGGGGAGGGAATGGCGGATGTTGGCCCGGAAGATCTTCTCGAAATCGCAACGGTTGTCGCCCTTGAGGCCGATTTCATTGTAGCGGAGAATGATGCAGTTGAAGGGGGTGGTCATGAGTAGTCCTTGACTTGTAAGGCCGCCAATGTAAGGCGCTTTCGGCGCGCCGAAAGGGGACTTAAGTCAGTAAGTTTAATGTCGGAGCGCTTGCGCAGGTGAAGCTTCGATCTTAGAATGGAGCTTAGCAAAATGCCAAGTTCGACAGGAATGACGTGTTCAAGCGCTTACGCCAACTTTTCAGCAAGCCCAGCAGCAGCTCCGGGCCGGAAGCACATGCCCACACCTACACGGTGCTGGAGTGCCCCGCTTGCGCTACCGACATTCCTTACGAGGAAGCTGTCGATGGGCTGAACTGGAAGAAGTGCCCCGGCTGTTCGCGACCCAGCTTGATCCCCCGCCATCTCGGTCCTTTCATGCTTTACGCCATCGCCGGGGAAGGCGGCATGGGACGGGTCTACAAAGCCTCTTGCAGCCTTTATCCTGACAAGATCTATGCGGTCAAGATCCTGCCGGAGGAGAAGCGCGACAACGCCGAAGCGATCGAGCTGCTTCGCCGCGAAGCCGGCATCACCGCGCTCTTCAACGGCCACCCGAACTCGGTCACCGCAGTGGAGTTCGACATCCAGGACGGCTGGGCCTACCTGGTCACCGAATACGTCGAGGGTGAAACCCTCGAGGCTCGCATCGCCCGTGAACCGGGAGGCTTGGATGAGGAGCTGGTACTTAAGGACATGCTCGACCTCACCTCGCTGCTTGAGGCGATCACCTCCCAGGGCTACCTCTTCCGCGACCTCAAGCCTCAGAACATCATCATCCGTCCGGACGGCCGTCCGGTCCTTCTCGACTACGGGATCGCCATGTCGGCTGAGGAGGCGAACTCGCTCTGCGAACTCAACTACATCGACGGCTCGCCACATTACGTTCCGCCGGAGCGGCTGATCGGCGAGACCGAGGATGCCCGCAGCGAGATATACAGCCTCGGCATGGTGATGGTCCACGCCCTCACCGGCCGACCCTACTTCCAGCTCTCCGGCAAGCAGGCTATCGCCGAAGCCCATGTCAACGCCCAGCGATTTTCGATGACCTTGGTGGCCCCGGGCATCACCATGGAGTTGTCGGAGCTTCTCGACCGGATGATCTGCCGTCGCAAGGAAGACAGGATCGTTTCCTTCGCCGAACTGCGCAAGGCCTTGCGCATGGTTGCCACCATGACCCGCCGCGGCCCCTACTTTGAGACCACAACCCAGCTCATCCGCCTCGGCGACATCGCGGCCTTGCGCGCCGGCAAGAGCGGCAAGTCGCAGTTCCACGACAAGCAGCGCGAAAAGACTCGCAAGCCTGGGGACAAGTAAGCCTGCGCCCATCTTTTTCCGTGTCCTCTTCCGATTTTTCGCCATGGCTGCCCTTCCTGTCGACCAGTGGCGCTATTGTGCAGCGTCCAACCTCAAGCTTCCTCCATGCTCAATCCCGCTCAGAAAACCGTCGTAGATCACCGTCAGGGCCCCATCCTGGTCGTCGCCGGCGCCGGCACCGGCAAGACCCACACCCTCACCTCGCGGGTCGCTGCCCTGATCGAAGAAGGGGTGCAGCCGGAACGCATCCTCCTGCTCACCTTTACCCGCAAGGCCGCCGGCGAGATGATGGAGCGCTGCGGTCAGCTCCTCGGCTTCCCTCATGGCTGCCGCCCCGCCCTCGGTGGCGGTACCTTCCACGCCGCCGCCTTCGCCGACCTGAAACGCCTCGGCAGATTGCGCGACCTCTACGGCCTCGCCGACGAAGCCGACGGAGGCAAGCAGCTCACCAAGCTCCTCAACCTTCCCGAATTCAAGGTCGTCAAGGATTCCAAGCTGTCCCGCCGCCAGCTCCTGCAGATCCTCTCCCTCGCCAAGAACACCTGCCAGGATCTCGCCGCGACGATCAAGCAGTTCTTCCCTTCCCACCTCAAGATCCTGAGCGAAGTCGAGGCCCTCCTCAGCCGTTTTGAGGCCGAGAAGAAGGCCCGCGGCATGATGGACTACGACGACATCCTGGTCGCCTGGCTCATCCTCTTGCGCTCCGATGACGGCGACGCCTGCCGCAATGTCTACGACTACGTCCTGGTCGATGAATACCAGGACACTTCCAGACTGCAGGTGGAGATCCTCAAGGCCCTGGTTTCCGGACACCGCAACATCATGGCGGTCGGCGACGACTGCCAGAGCATCTACTCCTTCCGCGGCGCACTCGCGGCCCAGCTCAAGGAATTCCTCCTCGATTTCCCCGGCGCCCGCTGCGTCGCCCTGGAGGCCAATTATCGCAGCACCGAAGAGATACTCGATTTCTCCAATCAGGTGATCGCCGAAGCTGCCGACGTCTTGCCCAAGGAGTTGCGTTCCGCCTTCGGCCAGAAGGGCCCTGAGCCCGACGTCTTCAGGGCGGAGCGCCCCAGCGATGTGGCGCGGCGCATCGCCGACGAGATCGAAAGGCAGCATCGCGCCGGTTCGCCCCTGCTCGCCTATGCCATCCTTTTCCGCTCCTCCGCCCACGCCATCTCCCTCGAAATGGAGCTCAACCGCCGCCACCTGCCCTACCGCAAATTCGGCGGCCAGAAGCTCACCGAGGCTGCCCACGTGAAGGACTTCCTCGCCTTGCTCCTCCTTCTTCACGCCGCCAGCCCCCCCGCCTGGGCCCTCGAACGCAGCATGGGCCTGCTCCCCGGCATCGGCGAAAAATCGGCCTCCCGCCTGGCCGAGAGCCTGGGCTCGGGAGAAGCGTGGGACAAGCTGAAATTCCCCGCCAAGGCCCAGTCCCTCGCGATCCGGATCGGCAATTTGCGCCGGGCGCAAGAAGACGAGCCGATGGACAAGGAGGCGATCAAGGCCGCTCTCGAACTCGCCGACATCGTCTTGCGGGAAAACTATGATGACGCCGACGAACGCTTCGATGACCTCAAGACCATCGGCGAAACCTTGTCCATGGCACCCTCCCTGCGGATCTTCTGCACCGACATGGCCCTCGACTACGGTGACACCCCGGACCGTCGCGATCAGGGCCCCTCCGACTACATCACCCTGAGCACCATCCACTCCGCCAAGGGCAAGGAATGGGACGAGGTGCACGTTTTGAACGTCGCGCAAGGTGCGATCCCCTCAAGCACCTCCTTCGGCAATGTCGCCAAATACGAAGAGGAGCGCCGCCTTTTCTACGTCGCCATCACCCGCGCCCGCAAACGCCTGCTTTTACACGTTCCCCGCGACGACGGATTCGGCAATTTCCAGCGTCCCTCCGAGTTCATCGACACCCTGATCGCCGGCAGCCGCCCCGCCCCGCGGCAGAACGACAGCCCCCCCGCTAATTACCGCACCTGGCAGCCAGTGCCAAGCAAGCCCAAGGTGCCGCCTCCCCGCAAACCGGAGCCGGGGGATGATTATATTTACATTTACGAGGATTGATTGATTTTGAGTGCGATCAATCCCGCCTCTGATCCTAGAAAACACAAGTCCTTAGTGAAATGGATAAATTGCAGTTGCAGCAATTTTCAACCTTGTGGAATCAAGGCTGATATGAGCAGCTTGATGCAGGCCGGAAAAAAGCCGCCCGGAGACCGGGCGGCTATTCAGTAGTATTTTGCTCGCGTTTATTTGGTCCGGAGGCTGACGCGGACGCGGCGCTTGGCTTCATCGAAGCTGGCGGTGATTTCGGCATCGCCGGAGAAGAATTGAACCGCCTTGCGCGCTTCATCCTCGCTCATCGGCTTGAGAAGGACGTCATCGCCCCACTTCTTGACTTCCTTGGCGGCGTTTTTGCAATCCAGGGCGAGTCGTTCGGCGGCGCTTTCGGCGCTGACCGGAGTTTCATTGTTGTAGGCCGGGCGCTCTTCGCGGTGGAAGCCAGGCCCGCGGTCATCGCGGCGGGGACCGCGATCGTCGCGGCGGGGGCCGCGATCGTTGCGGGGACCGCGATCGTCGCGGCGCTCGAAGCGGTCGCGGCGGCTTTCATCGCCGCGTTCTTCGCGGTCGCGGCGGCCGGGATTGCGGGAGGGGAAGCTGCGGCTCGGGCCGGCGTTTTCGCCTTCGGCAGAGGGGGCTGCGGCTGGGGCGGAATCGACCTGAGTGGCGGCGTTGGGGTCGACCACCTGGGCGGCGGCGGATTCAGTGCCGGCGCAGGCCTGTGTTTCGGGGCTGGCGGCGGGAGCGGTGCAGGCCTTGGCTTCGTCGCAGCTGGAAGGAGCGGCGTTTTCGCCTGCGGACTCGGCGGGGCTGCCTTCGGCTGCGGGAGCGGGGGCGGGTGTGGGGCGTTCACCGCGTTCTTTGCGGGGGCCACGTTCCTGGCGTTCGCCGCGGGGCGGGCGTTCTTCGCGGGGCGGGCGCTCGGGGCGGTCTTCGAAGCGCTCCTTGCGGCGTTCTTCGCGACGGGCCTGTTCCTGGTCGCGTTTTTCGGAGGGGCTGTTGTTGCCCTTGCCGTAGCCGTCGACGTCGATGAAGACCTTGGGGAAATTCTCGACATCCTTGCGGAGGATGTTGTTCATCAGGATGCTGAGAGAGTTGAGGTGGACGCCGTTGCGGCCGATGAGTCGGCCGGGTTCTTCGGTGAGGACATTGAGGACGATCTTGTTGCCGTTGACGTTGTCCTTGACTTCGGCTTTGAGGCCGAGGAGGCCGATCATCTTGCTGAAGACTTCACGGGATTTGGCGGCGTGGGCACCGGTCTGGACCGGATCGGGGCTTTGAACTTGTGACATGTAAGGATTCTCCGGGGGGATTTCCGCGCGACGGTCTCAGGCCTTGGTGGCGGCTGCAGTCGAGAGCGGGGCGGACGTATTGCTGAGTTTGTATTGGAGGATGGTCATGAGAGTCTGGACGGTCCAGTAGAGCGTCAGACCGGAGGGCATTCCGTAACAGAGCACCAGCATGATTACGGGCATGGCCATCATAATCTTCTTCTGCATATCGTCGGCAGAGGAAGGCATGAGCTTCTGTTGCAGAAGCATGAGGGCGCACCAAGCGATGGCGAGCGGTCTGATGGGGAGACCGATGCCGGGGACTTCCCAGACGGTGTCCGGCATGGACAGGTCGGTGACCCAGAGGAATTCGCTGTGGCGCAGTTCGATGGCGCTTCTCAGCGCGTTGAAGAGGGCGATGAACACTGGCATCTGCAAGAGCATGGGCAGGCAGCCGCCGAGAGGGTTCACTCCTTCTTCTTTGTACAACTCCATCACCTTCTGGGATTGGAGTTGGGGGTTGTCCTTGTATTTCTCCTGCAGCTCCTTCATCTTCGGAGCCAGGGCGGACATTTTCTTCATCGATTCGTTGCTCTTGTTGGTAAGGCGCCAGAAGAGCAACTTGACTGCGATGGTGAGGAGGATGATGGCGAGGCCCCAGGAGGCGACGAACTGGTAGAAGAACTTCAGGACTTCGAGAATGCCTTGTGACATCCAGCCGAGCCAGCCGACCTTGAACCACATGAACATGTTGAGCTGCATGACGCCTTTGCGGTTGTCGCCAAGGTCTTTGAGCTCCTGCAGTTCCTGGGGGCCGGCGAAGATGTCGAAGCTGAGCTCCTTGCTGGCGCCGGGTGCGAGGTCGAAGTCGGGGATCTTGCCGGCGGCGGCGACCAGGGTGTAATGCCTGTCGTGATCACCATCCTTGCGGTCTTCGCGGAGGACTTTGATGCGGCTGAGGTGTGCCGCCTCAAAGGGCTGGGCGGGCTTGACGATGAAGGCGAAGTACTGGTTCTTGACGGCGATCCACTGGAAGCCCTTTTTGTGATCGGGGGCTTCGAAGTCGAAGCGGGCTGGCTTGCCCTGCTGCTCGAGATCGTCAAGGTCGGAGGCGATCGAGGAGAGGAATTCGGTGTGGACCTTGTCGTCTTCGGCATCGTAACAGTCGACGCCCTGATCAAAGCCCATGGCCTGTTTGGCGAAGAAGTCGAGGTCGCCGAACTGGATCGGCGGGGTGAGTCCGCAGTTGATTTCGAGGCCTGTGATCTTCAAAGGCTCGGAGGGAGAGAGGTTGCGGATTTCGACCTTGCGGGTGAAGGCGTGCGGATGTTTGGGGTTCTGGTCGAGCGTCCAGGTCTCGGTGATCTGGCATTCCTTGCCGTTGATCAGGAGATCGGTGCGGGTGCTGATCGACTTGTCATCCTGGCTGAGGATCTGCGTTTTGCCTGATTTCCATTCCTTGGCGCTGCCCTGCCAGGTGAGCGAGGGGTTGAGGTCGTCGCCAATGTGGACGAGCTGTTCCTTGCCCTTGATCAGGGTGTGGCCGGGGAAGAGAGCTGTTCCAAGGCCTTTGCCGGGCAGGATCTGGATTTCGCTCTTGTTGGCGACCTTGAGGGTGACGGGGGGCAGGGGGGCGGCGGGGACGATCAGCTTGGGTGTCTGGTTGGCAGCGGGAACGGTTGGGGCGGTCGCGCCGGGGCTGAGGGCGGCTAGGTCCGCTGCGGGAGTTGCGCTGAGCGGCTGGGCGTCTGCGATGCCGGCTTGGGGAGGGGGGGCGAAACCGAGCTTCCGTTCGATGGCGGGACCGTAGATGAGCCAGAGAATCAAGCCGAGGCTGAGTGCGACGAGGCCGAAGATGCCTTTCTTATCCATTGCGTGATTGATTCCTGTCAGAAGTGGGGGGAGGTACCGGATCGTAGCTGGATCCGCGGTACCAAGGGTGGCAGCGGAGGAGTCTTCCGGCGGTGTAGAAGAAGCCTCTCAGGAAGCCGTGCTCAAGGAAGCACAGTCGGCCATATTCGGAGCAACTGGGGTGGAAGCGGCAGACCTTGGGCAGCAGGGGGCCGATGAAGAGCTGGTAGCCCCGGATGGCGCGTTCGCCGAGCCAGGCCAGGAGACCGGCTTTCATGAGGGCAGGTGGCCGGCGTTGCGGAGCAGCT
This sequence comes from Verrucomicrobiota bacterium, assembly GCA_039798785.1. GTDB lineage: Bacteria > Verrucomicrobiota > Lentisphaeria > Lentisphaerales > Lentisphaeraceae > CAMCSH01. The sequence continues at coordinate 123,985 of JBDKFG010000001.1, forward strand.
GCAGCAGCTCGGCCTGAACCCTGGGGGCCTTGCGGCCGTGCAGGCTGCGGCGGGCAACGAGAACGATCCACAGCGGCGGCAGGCTGCTGCTTACCAGGCGGAAGGCTTCCCGGAGGAGGCGTTTGGCTCGATTGCGCTCGACCGCATCGTTGTCGTACTTGCGTCCGACCACTACGCCGAGACGGCAGCGGCCGTCAGGCGCAGGCAGGGTGCTGAGGAGCATCAGTTTGCCAGGATGGCTTGAGCCGGATTCGCGCATCGTGCTGAACTCGGCACCGCTGATCAGGCGCTTGTCGCGGCCGAAACTGGCCTCGCCGGTCTGCAGGAGACCGGCGGGAGTCTTGCTGCCGAGGAATTCCGACAAGGAATCAGGCGCCGCAGAGCTTGTGGCGGCCTTTCTGGCGGCGGGCGGAGAGAACTTTGCGGCCGCCTTTGGTGGCCATGCGGGCGCGGAAGCCGACGTTGCGGATGCGCTTGATCTTGGAGGGCTGGTAGGTGCGTTTCATGTTCGTTTTTCCTTGTCGTTGGTGGATCTTGCCGCCTCTGCAATCGGGATGATGGGCAGGCCACCGGCGGTTTTCCGGGGGGCGCGGGCCGCGTATCTTACACGGAAGCGCCGTTTCATCAACTGCTTTTCGTCGATTTGTCGAGGGCCTTCCTGTTCCTAACTGTGGCACCTGTCCTGCGTCTGAAGGGCTCGTTGCCGGGAATTTATTACACATTTGACATGATATAGTGGTTGAATATCAAAAATTGTAATATATCATTGATGTGTCCTGATAGTCGCTAGAACAACACAAGGAGATACGCCCATGAAGAAAATCGTAAGCAGCCTTCTCTTCACCGCCTTTTTCACCGCTCAAGCCGCGGAAGAGGCTGCGCCGGTCCCGGCCCAAGAAGAGTACAAGCCTTGGAGTCTGGTGCTGGACTCTGGAGTTCATTCGCACTACTGGTGGCGCGGCCTGACTCTCAATCCGGATCCGGTCAACCAGAATGCGGTGACCTTTGAGTATGCCTTGGACAAGGAAGGGGACTTGGGCACCATCGGCCTGAACTACTGGAACAACGTCGATCTGACCCAGGTGACCGGCAACGCCGGCGATATCACCGAGAATGACTGGGGGGTATACTGGTACAAGGGGCTGGGAGATCTCGGAACTCTCAAATTGGGGGCCGTCTACTACGACTATCCTGCCGCCGCCGCCCTGGGCGAGAACTATTTCAGCCATTCGGCCGAAGCTTACGCGATTTTCACCGCCAACTGCTTCCTCAAGCCGGAGTTGAGCGTCTGGTATGACTTCCAGAAGTCCGACGGCCTGTATGTCTCCTTCGGTCTCTCGCACTCGGTGCCGTTGGAAAGCGTGGCGGATTTCGCCAAGGACTGGAGTCTTGACCTCTCCAGTGTCGTCGGCTGGAACAGCGGAAAGAACATGAAGGCCTACTACGGCGAAGTCGAAGAGGACGCCTCCTTCACCGACTTCAACCTCAAGGCCGGCCTGACCATCCCGATGTGCAAGACTGAGAGCATGTCGATGGCGCTGGAGCCCTACATCCAGTGGTTCACCACCCTCGACCGCTATTACGGCAATGCCGGCGTCAACCAGGACGGTTTCGTCGGCGGGGTCAACCTCAGCGTCACCTTCTGACTCCAATGACAAGGCGCGCCGCCCATCTCGGGCGGCGCGCTTTCGTCGTTTCGGGCTTCAGGCGGCGGGGACGCCGATCTGCCGGGCCTCCCGGAGGATGCTGGCGGCGAGTTGGCGGACCCGGGTTCCCGGGGGCAGTTCGGCGACGAAGCTGTCGACGCCGCAGCGCATGGCGACGCGCACCCGCCCGCCCGGAACCGGCCGCAGGCTGGTGATCTTGACGGCGGCAAGGGCCGGCACGTGCAAGGCGTCGAGGCTGCGGCGGAGGATGGCTGCGGCGCGGCGGAAGTCGCGGGTGCCGAGGGCCCAGATCTCATCGAGGCGCGAATCGGCGCTGCCGGTGAACCAGGTGCCGCTGAGAAGAATGTCGCTGATGTCGTGTCCGTCGCTCATGGGGTGTCTCCTTCGGGTTTGGTGGCTGTCTGAATCCAGGATGCACCTTGACATGAGACAATTTCGTGTCACATGTAGATGAATTCGAAAAAATATCGGGAGCGGTCGTTATGTCGAAGGAGAGGAACGAGAGGTTGCGGCTTCTCGTCGGCTTGTTGAAGACGGGGCAGGATATGAGCGCGAAGCGCATCAATGTCGAGCTCGAGCGCAAGGCAATGCGGCAGGTCGACCGGCGCACCCTGCTGCGCGATGTGGCCTGTTTGCGGGACGAGTTCGGGGCGCCGGTGGACTACGACGCCTCCCGGCGTTCTTATGTGCTGGTCGATCTGGCCTGGAAGCTGCCGTTGGGACTGGTGCGGAGCGAGGCCTTGCTGCCGGCGGCTTTGGCGCTGGGTTCGGCGCAGGCGAGCCTGCCAGGGGATGGAGGAGAGGAGCTGGGCGAGATGCAGGACGCCCTTTTTCTCGCCATGGGGGGGCGTTCCCGCGAGGCGGCCGAGAGTCTGATCGTCTCTTCCAGCGCGGCTCCGGCGATGCCTGAAGGCGTCCTGGCGACGCTGCTGGAGGGCTGGCGCTCCTGTCGCCGCATCCAGGGCCGATACCGATCCTCCGGCGGCAGGATCGAGGAGCGTCAAGTCGAGCTCCATGCCTTGTATCATGTCGACGGTTTCTGGTACGCCGCCGCCTATTGTCACCGCCGGCTGGCGCCGCGCACTTTCGCTTTGCATCGCTTCGACAGCGCCGAGATCCTGCCGGAGCGGTTTCGGCGCGACGAGACCCTGGTCCGACGGGTCCGGGACAGCGGCGGATTCACCGACATGGACCGCCTGGAGGGGGTGGAGTTGCGCCTGCGCTCCTGGACGGCCCGCACGGCGCAGGAGCGGCCGCCCTTTCCCGGCGCCAGCTTCCGTAGCGATGCCGGGGGGCTGCTGATGAGTCTTTCGAGCGCACCGTCGGAGCGGCTGGTCTCGTGGATACTGAGCCAGGGAGGCATGGCGGTGGCGTTGGCACCGGCAAAACTGAAAAGACTGGTCCTCAAGCGGGCCGAGGGGCTTGTCAAGTCGCACGGAGGCTGAGTTTTCCCGGGATTTTCCTTGTCAAGCATCTCGGGGGGCTTGCGGAGAGCGGCGAAGGAGTGGTATCATTGGGCGCAAGACCAGGACGCCACATGTCAGCTTTCCTTTTTAATATCGCCTGTCCGCGTTGCGAGACGCGGATCGCCATTCATCTCGGGCGGCAGAGCACGCACTGCCCGCGCTGCGAGTTTCTGGTCAGGATCAGCGATCCCGACGGGCTGCTTAGCGACTTCAAGGCGAACGGCCTGGCGGACTTGGAGTTCCATGAAGAGTCGATCCAGGAGAAATCGCCGGACGGCATTCGCATAGACGGATTGCGTCTGGTCTTCAGTCGCAGCGCCGGCGGTGCCAGCGCCCCTCAGGTGCCGCGCGCCGAGCCGGAGCCGGAGTCGATGACCGAAAGAGAAGATGCGCCCGAGCACAAGACCGCGCACACCCAGGCGATCCATCTGACATTCGATCCCTCGGTCTACATGAAGCAGATTGAGGAGCAGTCGCGAGGCGGGAAGCTGCGTCACCCGACCCAGGCGAAGATTCCTCTTCACAAGGTGATTCACGCCTCGAAAACAGCCAAGCCTCCCCCGCCGAGCCATCTGCGGATCTGGATCAGCGCCACTTTGGTGACACTGATCTTCGTCGTCATCATCATCGTCATCGCCCTCCGTTAATGGGCGGCGGATTCGGCCTCGGCTGGGAATTCGGTTGCGGGCGCCAGACTTGCCGGGTCGATCTGGGTTGGCTTCAAGGCCGAAACCAGACTGTAGCGGCTCTTCGGGACAGCATCGGTCTCGAAGGCGAGTTTGATCACGGCGCCTTCGTTCACGGGGCGCGAGAGAAGAGTCTTTTCCCCGTCGGTTTCTTTTAGGCGGACCGGCGAGGCCGGCAGGCACTGGAAGATCCATGCCGCCGGGTTGTAGAGCTCCATCTCCTTCGCCATCATCAGGCAGGGCTGGGCCTTGCCGTCGCTTTGGCGGAGCATGTAGTCGCTGCGGCCGATGCTGTGCGACTTCTCCATCTTGATTTCAAGGACGACGAAGCTGTGTCCGGCGGCGGCCTTGCGGATCTGCGGCTTGCCTTCGGCGTCGAGATAGTTCAGGCTGTCGCACAGGCTCGCCTTGATCAGCATGCCTTCGCGCAGACGGATGGGAAGAATGCCCGCCTTCTTGGGGGCGTTGGCGGCCGGGCTCAGGGTGGCGGCATCGCTTGCGGGGGCAGGAGTCTGGAGCAGCAGGGCGGCGGCGATAAGGCTGATCATGGTCGCCCCTGTTTTTAGAGGATTTGGGACAGCAGTTGACGGCCACCTGCGTCGAGGAGTTCGGCAGCCAGGCGGCTGCCGCTTCCGCGGAGTCCGGAGACAAGGCCGGAGGCGCTGCGGCGGATCAGCTTCGAGCCGTCGGGCGAGGCGATGAAGGCGTCGAGCCGGAATTGATCCCCGAGGATGCGGGCGTGGCAGCCGGCAGGGATCTGGCAGGAACCGCCGATCGCCAGGTTGAACTCGCGTTCGACCTGGACGCAGGCCGAGGTGTCGGCGTGGTCGAGCTGACGGATGAGCTCGAGCACCGGGGAGTCGGCGAGGCGGCATTCGACTCCGACGGCGCCTTGGCCGACGGCGGGGATCATCTGTTCGAGATCGAGGATGCCGGTGATGCGCTGGCCGAAGCCGAGGCGTTTAAGGCCGGCCGCAGCCAGCAGGATGGCGTCGTAGCGGCCTTCGTCGAGTTTGGCGAGGCGGGTGTCGACGTTGCCTCGGAGGAGTTCGATCTTGAGGTCCGGACGCCAAGCGAGGATCTGGGCGGCGCGGCGGAGCGACGAGGTGCCGAGGGTGGCGCCCTGGGGGATCTCGGACGGAGAGGAGATCTTGTTGGAGAGGAAGGCGTCGCGGGGGTCCTCGCGCTCCAGGATGGCGGCGAGCCCAAGGCCGGTGGGCAGTTCGGAGGGGACGTCCTTCATCGAATGGACCGCCAGGTCGGCACGGTTTTCGAGCAGGGCATCCTCGATCTCTTTGACGAAGAGCCCCTTGCCCCCGACCTTGGCGAGGGCCACGTCGAGGATCTTGTCCCCCTGGGTCTTGAGTACGAGCAGCTCGATTTTCGCCTCGGGCCGGAGAGCGAGGAGACGGGCGCGGACGTGTTCGGCTTGCCAGAGAGCCAATTTCGAGCCGCGGGTGGCGATGCGCAGGGTCATGATGGAATTACCTGGATGATTGTGAAGTCTCCCAGTATAGAGCCGACTCAGACGCGGACAAGGTGTGCAGGCTGTTTGAGAGGCGCTATGTTGCGGTGATGAAACTCCACAAGCAGGGCTGCGCCAGCGCAGTTTATAGAGTGCAAGGTTGAATGACAAGATCATGAATATCGACGACAAGCCGACACAGCCGGGCGCGCCGGCCTCCGCCGAGGCTTTCCGGAGCGAGCGTTAGAATGCAACTCCACATCAGCAGCCGCCGCATCGCCGAGCCCCGCTCGGCTCCGTCATCCTCCTTCCATCTCAAGGAAGGCGGGGAGATCGCCTCGGGCTCCTTTGCCGGAGAGGGACGCTGCCGCTTCACCCTGTCTCTGCACGAGGGCCGCCCCCTCTTTGAGCTGGAGTCCGGAGAGGCCGAGATCCAGGGGGTGAAGCTCGCTCCCGGACGACACAAGCTGGTGAGCGGCCAGCAGCTTGAGGTCGACGGACTAGCCCTGTCGGTCTCCATTCTCCATCCTGAGGCGAAGCGCAGCCGCTTCGGTTTTTTCACCTTGGCGGCCTTCGCCGTCGTCCTGGCCATCCTGGCGCTGCAGTTATTCGTGCCAGCTTGGCTGCAGCAGCGCGCCGACAATGGAACCGGGCTTAAGCGGCGCATCCTGCTTGACGCCGTCGCCGGCTTGATCGACGAGAAGCGCAAGCAGGTGGCGGAGATCCCCTCCGGCCTGAGCGCCAGCCGCGTCGGCATGCTCAAGGATCTGAAGGCTGAGCTCGATGCCATCGGTATTGAGATCCGTCAGAATCCCGACCGGATGAGCAACGCCGACTTGAGGAAGATCCGCGACTCCTTGGGCCGTTACGACGCCATCCGCGCCCAATTGATCGAAAATCCCGCGATCGACCTGATACCTCGCCTCGATCCCTCCTTGGCGGTCTCCGCCGCCCTGGCGCCTTGATGAAGCTGGTTCCTTCGCGCCGGGGCTTGCGATGGTGGCTGATCGCCCTTCTGCTGCTGCCGCTGGTCGCCAGCCCCTTGTGGTCCTGGTTCCAGGAGTGGCGTCGCGAGCAGCTGGTGCGTCCGGTGGCAGAGCGTGCCGCAGCCAAGCACGGACTTCCCGTTTCCCTGGTCCTGGCGGTGATCAAGCAGGAGTCCCGTTTCCGCCCCCATTTGAAAGGCGGCAAGGGGGAATTCGGACTGATGCAGATCATGCCCGCCGTCGCGGCGGATTGGGCCAAGGCGAACCGCCGCGAATCCTTCCGCTCGCTCGACATCCTGCTCCAGCCAGAAACCAATCTCGAAGTCGGCTGTTGGCACCTCGCCCGTGCGGTGCGGCGCTGGCGCGATGCCGGCTATCGCGACTGGCTCAGCCTTGCTCTAGCCCAGTACAACGCCGGAGCCACCCAGGTTCTCAAGCAGGAGTGGGCGCCGCCGGACAAGGCCGGCGACGCGCTCTCACGTATTGACTGGAAAGGCGTCCGAGCCTACGTAGAAAAAGTCAGCGACTACAAAAGACGCTACGATTAGATCTCGGCCCGGCAAGGGAAGGCCCGCTCCGGATCTGCCGGGGCGGGCCCTGGAACGCCGATTCCTTCAGCTGATGTGGATGTCGGGCGTGAACTGGATCAGGATGTCGAAATCTCCGGAGCTGTAGACCTGGTGTTCGCCGTCCTCGGCGAAGAAATAGTGGTCGAAGCTCTCGGCGCCCGAGTCGGTGATGTTGAGGGTCGTGAGCAACTCGTCCTCCGCCGATTCGTAGACGATGATGCGGAATCCGCTGCTGCCGGGCGCGGCGATCGCTTTGATTTCCGCGAAGCTTAGGATGTGGTCGGCGGAGGTGCTGCCGAGGCGCAGCACCTCGAGGTTTTTCAGCTCGGTTTCGGGAAGCCCGTACAAGGCGCCGGAAACGGTCAGATAGTCGACGCCAGCTCCGAAGTCGATGTTCACTCCGGCGGCGAGATCCAGTTCCCCCATATCGATGAGGTCGCTGCCAGAACCGCCTTTGATGCTGAGGCTGAGTTCGTCCATGAGAATTAGGTAATTGCCGTCGTTGCCGAGCTGGATCAGGCCGCTGCTGCCGCCGCTCGTCAAGTTGGCGAAGCTTTTTCCCTTGAGGCTGATCTGATCGCGGCCGCCGCCGCAGGAAATCCAGGTGTCGGTTTCGCCCCAGACTGTCAAGGTGTCGTCGCCGGACTCGAGAGAGACATGAGCTTTGAGGTCGCCCCGGATGTCGATAAGATCGTTGCCGGCGCCGGCATAGATCTGGCCGCTTTGATTCCCTGCCACGCTCAGGATGTCTTGGCCTTCGCCCAAGCCGACAGAGGAGGCCGAGTCGCCTTTGAGAGTCACTTTGTCGTCGCCGGCATCTGCCTGGATGGAGCCGGAGAGGGAGTCGCCTTTGAGGGTCAGACTGTCGTTGCCCGCACCGAGATAGATGTCGCCGGAGAGGCTCTGGAGGGTGTTCTCGACGATCTGCGGTTCATCTCCGAGGGATTGCGGCAGCAGCGTCATGCCGTTGTCGCGGTTGAGGAAGAGGATGTCGTCGCCGCTTCCTGCATCGATCCAGCCGAGGTTGTCGCCGTTGACGGTGAGTCGGTCGCTGCCTTCATTCAGGGCGATGCTGCCGTAGTTGCGGCGGCCGATGCTGGCCGTGTCGTCGCCAAGGCCGAGATTGACACCGGCCAGGAAAATGTCCGAGGGTATCTGGGTGATTAAAAGGTCACGCTTGATGACGAGGCTGTCTTTGCCGGCGCCGAAGTCGAAGTAAGGGTCGATGGCATCGCGGCCGAGAGTCATCTTGTCATCGCCGTCGTTGCCGTAGAAGCTGCCGCCGTAATCTCCGCCGAAGCTGACGACGTCAGCGGAGTTGCTGAGGCCGATGGTGCCGTAGCCGGATTTTTTCACCGTCACGGTTTTGACTTGGCTGGCCGTGGTGGCGGCGCCAAGGTCCGAGCCGGCATAAAGACTGCCGCTGAAGGAGCCGGCGCTGAAGCTGTCCTTGCCGCCGCCGAGATCGGCGAGTCCGTTGAAGGAGCCGGAGAGACTCACCGAGTCGTTGCCACTGCCGCTGTAGAGATCGTAGTACTCATCGCTGTAGGAGCCGCTGAAGTGACTCCCGGAGAAGCTGTTGTTGCCGTCGCCGAGGTCGATGATCGATTTCCATATGCTGACGCTGGATTTGATCTTGTCGTCGCCGGAGCCGAGGAGGAATTCCGCGTCGCTGACGGTGCCGCCGCTGATCGTGACGTTGTCGGCGCCTTTGCCGGTGAAGATGTCGCCGCCGAAGAAACCTCCTTTAATCGTGACCGAGTCCGCATCATCATTCAGATTTTCATTCGGGGCGCCGGTGTCGACGAGGCCGAAGAAGCTCTTGCTTATGACGACGACATCCTTGCCTGCGCCGAGGGAGAAATTGACATTCTTGCCACTGACGCCTTTGAGGGTGAGGGTGTCGGCCAGGCTGCCGCCGAATATGTATTGCGGGGAGGTCGCAGAGATCGCGCCGCTGAGGAGGGCGATGCTGTGGCTGTGGTCTTCGTGATCGGGGAGGAAGGAGTCATCCAGCCGGGTGCCGACAAAGGGGAGATCGAGGTTGCTCAGAGAGTCATAGAGGAAGAAAGGCGTGGCGGTCATGGCGGGTCCTTCTGGATTGCTTGCTGTTCAGTATCATCCGCAGTCGCGGCAGTTGCAAAGAAAGTACCGCGCCCGGAGCGCTTCGGGTGAGGCTGAAATTCATCGGACTTCGGAAGCGGCGTCGCCGGGAATCAGGAGCCGCCTGGCTTGGGGAACTGGCGTTCGAACATGTCGACGAAATACTGCAGGCCGGCGCCCTCCAGGACGAGCATCATCTCCAGGCTGCGGCCATTTGCCGACAGGCCGATGGGGGTGCAGAGCATCAGCTGAGCCTGGCCTTCATCGACGGTTTGCAGCTCGACATCGAAGACCGAGCAGTTGTTGTTGCGGAAGTAGCGCGGCAGATCGAATTCGACACACAGTCCGAGGATGTTCATCACTGATCCGATGAGGTTGGAGTTCATGATGTTGCCCATTTCCAGGAGGATGTCGTTGCGGGCCTCGACATCCTTGGGCAGATCCTGGCCGGCCATGATCAGTTCGATCCAGTCGACCGGGTCGACATTGAAGACGCAGATGCCCTCGCCGCTGAAGGGGCCGCGAAAGCGCTGCAGGATGCAGCTGTGCCAGCCCGGCGAGCAGTTGCTCAGGAGCTCCTGCAGGCCGGCCGCGTAGACCACTTGCACCTTGTGCATGTGGATCTCGATCTTGTGGCTGGTCAAGTCGCTCAGCGTCGACGCTGCGCGGCCGACGCCGATGTTCATCGATTCCGCCAGGATGTCGACCTCAAGGGCTGTCAAGGGCCGGGTCATACACCTGCCTCAAGTGACTTGAGGATCGCCGCAATCGCCGCGCTGTCGCCGGTCTTATTGAGGAATGCCTTGCACTTGAGTTCTTCAGCTTCTTCCTTGATCTTGTTCTGGATGTTGGCCGTCACCATCACCACCGGGCGCTCGGGATCGATCTGCCGGATCTGCCGCAGGGCCTGGATGCCGTCGACCACCGGCATCAGGCAGTCGAGGAAGACCAGGTCGTAAGGGCTGTTCTTTTCGACGGATTGACGCACCATCTCGACTCCGATCTGGCCGTTGCTGGCCTGTTCGATCTGGGCGGCAGGAGCCGCCGCACTGATGTTTTTCATCAGAATCATCCGGCTCATCATGGAGTCGTCGACAACGAGAATGCGCATAGAGCCTCCTGAATGTGGCAGTCGTTACCGTGTCCCGAGGCGCAGACTTCATGCCATGGTCATTGCGCCGCGGCGGCCAGGGTGTGCCGGGCGGCGAGTGTCGTTTTTTGCGACAGTCAGCGGCTGTGACGGCGCCGCCAGACTTCGCCCAGGACGGTTGCGGCGGCGGTGGCGACATTGAGGGATTCGACGGCGCCGCTGCCGGGGATGGCGATGTCGGCCTGGCAGGTCTCCCGGCATTCGCGGGTGAGTCCTTCGGCCTCGCTGCCGAAGACCAGCAGGAGTTTCGAGGGGAGTTCGGCGGCATAGAGGTCGTCGCGTGCGTGTCCTGAAGTGGCGAGGCAGCGGAAGCCGGCGGCGGCGAAGGCTCGCAGGATCGGCAAGGGGTTTTCGCTGTCGATGAAGACCAGTTTCTCGAAGCCGCCCTCGGCGCTGCGCGCGGCGGCGGAGCTGAAGCCGGCTCTTTGGCGCCCGCAGGCGATCAGGGCGGCGGCGCCGAAGTGAGCGGCGACGCGGGCGATGGCTCCGAGATTGTGGGGGTTGCCGATGTCTTCAAGAAGGATGACGGTGGCCGGGCCGGGGCGAGCGGCGAGCTCGGCGGCGAGTCGGGCCGGCGAGGGAGGAGGAGGGGGGGCGCGCAAGAGCACGCAGATGCCCTCGTGATGAGTCGAGCCGCTGACTTTTGCCAGCTCCGCCGCGTCGGTGACGCGGTAGCCGAGGCGCTGGCTCGCCAGCCAGCGCATCTCGTCGCCGAAGGCAGGTGCGCGGCTGTCCTCAAGCCAGACCTTGATGATCGCCTCGGGGCGGTTCTGGAACACGGCGCGGCACGCCGCGGCGCCGCAGATCTTGAGTTCGTCGTCGCGATCCGCGAAAGGGCCGGGCGGGGGGAGGGGACGGGCGTCTGGCATGGCTTTCTCCTGTTTTTTTTCGCCGGCAAGATAACCCAATTGCCAGACTTATGTTGCGCCGCCGCCGGGTTTGGCCTATGTTTCCGGCGGAGGAGAAGTCCTGATGATCACAGTACGCAATATCGACATCGCCGTCACCAGCAGCGGATTCCTGCTCACCTTGCAGGAGAATGAAGGGCGACCCGTCCTTCCCATCGGCGTCGGCATGGCTGAGGCCCAGGCGATCTCCCTCGCCCTCAGCGGCTCCAAGGCCGAGCGCCCCCTCACTCAAGATCTTCTCCATCAAGTGGTGCGGAGTCTGGGGGCGCAGGTCACTGCGACCTTGATCCGCCGTTACGACCGAGGCATTTACTACGCCGAGCTGCAGCTCGACACTCCTGCAGGCCGCCTCAGCCTCGACTGCCGCCCCTCCGACGCCATCGGCCTCGCCCTGCGCTGCCGCGCCCCGGTGTTCGTCTCCGCCGAAGTGATGGCGAAATGCGGCGTCTGCTGCGGCCAGCCGCCCTCCACTGCGGGCCTGCCTGAGGCCTTCGAGCCGGCGGCGCCGTCCGAAAACAGCCTCGAATCGCGGCTGAGGAAGGCGGTGGCTGCCGAGAACTTCGAGCTCGCCGCGCGGCTGCGCGACGAGATCTCCCAAGAACGCCGCCGCTGAGCATGCAGATGAATTTCCGTGTCTTCAACTTTCCTGTGACGATCGAGCCGATGTTCTGGATCGTCTCCCTTCTTTTCGGCCTGATGGCCGGACTTTCACCTGTCTTCCTTCTGCTTCTGATCGCCGCGATGTTCATCGGCGTCCTGGTGCATGAGTTGGGCCATGCCTTCACGGCGAGAAGATACGGAGGCAGGGAGACCTCCATCCTGCTGCACGGCTTCGGTGGTACCACCACCTGGCACCCCAGCCGCCGGCTCACCTGGAAGGAAAGCTTCCTGGTCGCTGTCAGCGGGCCCTTCCTCGGTTTCGTCCCCGGCCTGATCGCCTTCGTCGTCCTCAGCCTCTTCAGTCGCGAAAGCCTCGGCCCGGCGCTGGTGTTTTTCCTCAAGGTGGTCTACTTGATCTCGATCATCTGGGGACTGATCAATCTCGTGCCGCTCCGCCCGATGGACGGCTTCCAGGCTTTGGGCAGCCTGCTGAGCCGCAAGCGTTCTCATCCGCCGGCCTGGCTCGAAGGGGTCTCCGTCGCTTCCGGCATACTCCTCGTCCTCGCTGCTTTGCATTTCCGCTACTTCTTCGCCGCCATCCTCTTCGGGTACTTCACCTGGCTGTCGTTCCGGCAAATGCGTCATGATTGAGTCATCAGGAACGCGGGACGTGAAATTGATTCTAGAGTAGCCTCACCACAGCGAGGATACATCCCTATGAAATTCGTCTCCACCCGCGGCAGCGCCGCCCCCCGCAGCTTCAGCGAAATCGCTCTCGAGGGCATGGCCCCGGACGGCGGTCTCTACGTCCCTGAAACGATTCCCGATTTCCGCCCGCTCCTGCCGTCCCTGATCGGACTCTCCTGGGAGGATCTGGCGCTGAAAGTGATGCATGCCTACGCTGACGACTTGAGTGAAGCGGAACTGCGCGCCCTGATCCGCCAGGCCGCCGCCAGCTTCGCGACGCCGGTGGTCACTCCACTGGTTGACATCGGCCCCTGCCGCGTCCTCGAGCTTTTCCATGGACCCACCCTCGCCTTCAAGGATGTCGCACTGCAGTTCCTCGGCGCTCTTTTCGAGTTCCTCCTCGCCCGCAGCGGCGGGCGACTCAACATCGTCGGGGCCACCTCTGGCGACACCGGATCGGCCGCGATTTCCGCCCTCCGGGGGCGCCCCCGCATCGGCGTCACCATCCTCCATCCCGAAGGCCGCACTTCGCCCTTGCAGCGCCGCCAGATGACGACGGTGCTCGACGCGAACATCCACAACCTCTCGGTGCAAGGCAGCTTCGATGATTGCCAGTCTCTGGTGAAGAGCTTGATGAATGATCTCGAATTCAAGGAGAGGCACCAGCTAGGAGCGATCAACTCGGTCAACTTCGCCCGGATCCTGGCGCAGATCGTCTATTACTTCTCGGCCTGGAGCCAGGCAGGCGGCAAGGCCTTGAGCTTCGTCGTCCCGACCGGCAATTTCGGCGATATCTATGCCGGCTATCTCGCCGCCCGCATGGGCCTGCCGGTGCGTAAACTGGTGCTCGCCAGCAATGCCAACGACATCCTGCCGCGCTTCTTTCAGACCGGCGACTACCGCCGCGGCCAGGTGCATCACACCGCTTCGCCGTCGATGGACATCCAGGTCGCTTCGAACTTCGAGCGCTATCTCTGGCACCTGCAGGGAGGTGAGGCCACCCGCGATCTGCTCGAAGGGTTTGGTCGCGACGGCTCCTTGCGGATTGCCCAGCCTGATCCCGCGGGCCTCTTCGCCGCCGTCGCCTGCGATGACGAGGCAACCCTCGCAGCGGTCAAGTCCGCTCATGCACTCTCCGGTGGCTATGTTCTCGATCCACACACCGCCACCGCCTGGCATGCGGCGCAAAAAACAGGTCTCCTCGGCCCTGACTGCGTCCTCCTCGCCACGGCGCACCCGGCGAAATTTCCCGAGACCGTCCGCCAGGCTTTGCCCGGCGTCCATCCTCGACACGAGATTCTGGATCGCCTCGAGAGCCTCCCCGAACGATGCTCTCGCCTTGCCAACGACTTGTCCGCCCTGAAGGATTGCGTCAGCCGCAATGCGGTGTGAAACTGCCGTCCGTATGCAATGGCAAAGCCCCCGGCCATCGCGGCCGGGGGCTTTGCTTGCGCGAAACGTTTGTTATACGAAGTCCGAGACGGGGGGGATTTCTTCGGCGCTGTCATCCCCGTAGAAGTGGAGGTAGATCTCAAGAGAACCAATGCTGTGCATCTGAAGCTCTCCTCCTAGGCTGCTGTAGACCGTGCCTTCCGAGCCGATGAGGTCGCGCAGTTCTAAGGTGCTGCTGCTGTTGAGAAGGATGTGGAATTCCGTGGCTGCGGAACCGGCGACGGATTGGATGTCGGCGGAGTTGAGGCTGTGGGTCGCCTCGGCAACGTCTTCGAGATCGAGCGCTTCGAGATTCTGGAGCTTCAGGCGGGCGACGTTGAATTCTTCGGCAGAGACAGTGCCGAGCACCATGAAGCCGTCGACGCCGGCGCCGAAATCGATCAGGGCATTGCTCGCCAGCATGCCAAGGTTGCCGATCCGCAATTCGTCATTGCCCGCGCCGAAGGAAAGGCGGCCGGCGAGAGTGTCGACGATTTCGACTTCGTCATCGCCTTTGCCGAGGCTGACGCTGGCCGAGGCCGAGCCGTAGCTCAGGCTCACCCAGGCTTCGCCGGCGATGCTGAGGAGGTCGCTGCCGCTTTCAAAGGCGATATAGCCGTCGCAGTCGCCAGCGACGCTCATCGCGTCATCTCCGGCGCCCAGCCAGACTATAGCGCCATCGAGCTCGCCTTTGACCGCCAGCTTGTCATTGCCTCCCTGGAGGCGGCACTGGTAGGTGAAGTCGCCGTTGATGGTCACGGTGTCGATTCCTTCGCCGCCTTCGATCCAGCCGAACATGTCGCCTTTGATCAGCAGGCTGTTGTCGCCGTCGCCGAGATCGATGGCGCCTTGGTTGCCGAGGTCTTCGTTGTCGATGCTGGTGTCGCCGGAATCGCCGTTGATGACGATGCTGTCGTTGTCGAGGCCGGCGAAGATCCAGCCGCGGTTGTCGCCGCCGAGGGTGATCTTGTTGCTGCCGTCGCCGAGATCGATGCCGCCGATGTTGTGACGGCCGATGCTGACCGTGTCATTGCCGTGACCGAGGTTGGCATGGGTGTCGAAGCTGTTGGCGTCGAGACTGTTCATTGCGACGTCCTCGGACATGTCGATGCCGATGAAATCACGCTTGATGGAGAGAATGTCGTTGCCGTCGCCGAGATCGAGCATGCCGCGGGCATCCTGCCCGATCGTGACTTTGTCGTCGCCGCTGCTGCTTTCGATGCGGCCGTAGAGGCTCTTGCCGATGCTGACGGTGTCGGCTCCGATGTCGGTGATGATCGTCGCGGAGGCATGACCTTTGATCGAGATGCTTTTGGCCTCGTTGGCAGCGATCTCGCCACTGCCGCTCAGGATTCCGCCTTCGAAGTTGCGATTGAAGATGACTACGTCTTTGCCCAGGCCGAGGTCGATGCCGGCCTCGACGTTGCCTTGGATGGTGAGTTTGTCGATGCCCGAGCCGCCGAGGATGTTGATCACCGGGTCGCCGTTGTCGTCTTCGCTTTCGGCGCTGAAGACGCCGCTGATGCTGAGGGTGTTGTTGCCCTCGCCGAGATTGATGCTGGAATCCCAGAGGGTGATGGTGGAGCTGAAACGGTCGTCGCCGTCACCGAGGTCGATCTCGGCGCCGGCCACCACTCCCTTGGTGATCGAGAAGGAGTCGTTGCCGGCTCCGGTGCTGGCCTTGCCGCCGAAGAAGCCACCCTTGATGCTGACGCTGTCGGCGTCGTCACCGGTGTCGAGCAGCCCCTGGAAGGCCTTGCTGATGGTGACGCTGTCGGTGCCTGCGCCGAGATCGAACTTGATCATCGAGCCGATGGCGCCGTTGAGGATGAGCGTGTCTTTCAGGCTGCCGCCGTAGACGATCCGTTCGGACGGCACTTCGGGATCGGCCTGGTAGGCGAGCAGGAAGCTGTTGACGGTGATGGTGTGGACGGCGTCGATGACGCTCGGATTGATGTCCCGCTTGAGGAAATTGCCGTCGATGTCGTCACTGGTGAAGATCTGGCTGTCGTAGGTGAAGATGGCGGGCATGGTCATTCTCCGTGTTTGTGGTTGCAGGCACTTCCTGCAAGCATTATAGGACTCGCGAAGAGAGAAAGCAAGAAGATGTTCTTGATTGGTGTGTAAAGTATTCAGCCGGAAACTTTTGTGGTTTCCGGTTGAATCGAGGGATGGAGGAATGGAGAGGTTGCGTCAGTCGATGATTTCGTTGAGGGTGTACCAGCCGTGGTCGGAGGAGACCGGGCGGCCCCGGGCGTCCTTAAGGCCGGGGAGGGAGAAGGCATAGCAGCGGCGCTTGACCAGTTCCGGCAGGGCGACGAAGACACTCTTGCCATCGGCAGCGAGGGTGACGCTGCTGGGCTCGACCTTGGTGGTTCCGACCTTGGGCGATCCGTAGGTGGGCCAGAAGTTGTAGGTCCAATGGCTGACCTTGAGGTCCTGTGGCCTGGGCGCCTCTTTCAGGGGCGCGGTGAAGCTGATCCGGAAGCCGCCCTTCTCGTGGGTGATGGCCTGGATGCAGAAGGGGGTGGTCTGGGCGTCCCATTTGATGTGCTGCACGGCGAAGGGCAGGTCGCCGATGGAATCCCAGCCGCGCGAGGTGGCGCAAGTCCACATCGAGCCGTCGGGAGCGAAGGCGAGGCGGATGAGTCCGCAACGCAGGGGGCGGATGAAGTCGATGGCGCAGCCCTGCCAGACGCCCTTGACGTGCTGCAGCTGGCAGCGGAAGACGTTGGACTGGGTCTGGTCGCAGGCGAAGATCTGCCCGGCGAAGGGGCCGAACTTGCCGCCGGTGGCGTCGTAGACGACGTTGCCGGGGGAGTTGCCGAGTTCGACGTGGGGGATGAAGACCGCCGGCGGCACGCGCTTCTCGGCCCATTCCTTCAGCGGCACCTGGTCGAGATCCTTGCCGTGATAGTCGGGGTGGTCGGCCATGCCGGCGGGGTGGCCGTGGAAGCTGCCTCTCTCGGCCACCGCGAGGTAGGAGGTGGGCATCCAGTCGCCCTGGTTGTCGAGGAAGAGCAGGTGGCCGTCGGGGGTCATGCCGGTGCCGGCGGGCGAGCGCAGGCCCCAGGCGAAGGTCTCATATTTGCCTTCAGGAGACAGGCGGTAGGCGGTGCCGCGTTTGAGGCCCGGCACGGCGCTCATGCAGGAGCCGCGCACCGGCTTGAAGGAATCGTGGCCGAGGTTGAGAGTGCCGTAGACCGAGCCGTCGGGGCCTATCTCGGGGCCGAAGTGGAATTCATGGTAGTTGCCGGAGATGCCCCATCCGGCGGTGAGGGTGCGGAAGGAGTCGGCGCGGCCGTCGCCATCCTCGTCCTTCAGCGCGGTGAGCTCGGGCTTCTGGGCGATCCACAGCTCTCCCTTGTCCTCCTTCCACAAGAGGCCGCAGGGCTCGTGCAGGCCCTCGGCGTAGAGCTGCCAGGAGCCGTCCGCCACTCGCTTCCACACCTCGCCCTCGCGGGAACAGACGAAGACCTCGCCGCGCGGCGTCACCGCCAGCCCCGCGGTCTGGAGGGGGCGGCCGGGCGGCAGCGGGATGGTCTCCACCGAGTAGCCCTCGGGAAGTAGCGCCGGCCTTGGCTCCTTGTCGTAGGGCTGGCCCTGGACCGTCGCCGCCGCCGCGGCGAGCGCCGAGGGAGGCGTGCTGATCGCGGCGATGTCGAGGCCGCTCTTGTCGGCCTTGGCGGAGAGCTGCACCCAGGCCTCGCCGAACTGCACCGCCACGTTTTCGCCGACGATGCGGTAGCCGCGGAACTCGCCCTTCACGGGAAGGGCGACGGCGAGCTTTTCGACCGCCTCGGCGGCGGGCAGGGCCGGCGACTGGCCGCGGCCGCTGCGCGGCGGAGCGACGTCGATGAACTTGCCGATCCAGCTGTGGGTGATCTCGCCATGCTCGGTGTCGAGCACTGCGTTGACGCCGCCGGGGAAGCCGAGCATCAGGCTGCGGGGCGACTTCTGCCCTTTGACGTTGCCGCGGTAGACCTGGGCGCGGTTCTCGGCGGCGATGATCACCGGCTCGGGGCCGCGGGCGCCCTTGAGCGGGGCGCTGAGCCATTCGGAAACGCCTTGGCCGGAGAGGTGAAGCCCCAGGACGTCTTCCCCGCCGCCTTGCATGTGGGTGAGGGTGAAGCTGTGCTCGCCGGCTGCGAGCTTGACCTTGCCGCTGCGGCCGCGGGCGGGGTGGATGCCGTCGTCGTTGACCACCGTCTTGCCGTCGACTTCCAGGCGTCCGGCGTCATCGGAGTGGACTTCGAGGCGGTATTCCCCTTCCTTGGCGATCAACAGCTTGCCGGTGAAGACGATGAGGTAGTCCTTGCGGTCCTCGACCATCGAGAGGTCAAGAAGGGCTTGCACCTTGCCCGACTTGACCGGGGTGAGCCTGGCGGCATCGGGAATCTTCTCCCAGGAGCCTTTGTAGATCTTGTATTCGACATCGCTCAGGCCCTGCTGGCGGGCGAGGATGAAATCGATGAGCTGCTGCTTCTGGGCTTCCGGGAGCATCGGGCCGAAGCCAGGCATGCCTTTGGCCGGGAAGCCCTCGTTGATCGACTTGAGGAGGGCCTCGCGGCTGGAGCCGTGCAGCCACACCGAGTCCGTGAGCTTCGGGCCGGTGGCGCCTTCCAGCTGCTTGCCGTGGCAGCTCACGCAAAAGCTTTCGTAGGTCTTGGCGGCGGGATGGGGCTGAGGCGCTTCTGCAGGAGCGGCCTGGGCGAGAGCAAGGGCGGCGAACAGGGACATGGCGGATCTCCTCGGGTGATGCCTAAAGATATCTCTTAGTCACCTGGGGAATTTCAATGTTTCCACAAGGCTAGTGCCGTGGCCTCTCAATTTGTTATCCCTTATGAACCTTGGGATTTCTTTGTGGAATCAGCTCAAGTCGAGCAGATGGCGGCGGAGAGAGTCGAGACCGAGGGTCACGGCCTGGCTGCGGATGTCTTTGCGCTCGCCGCGAAGCTGGAGCAGGCGGCTGCGGATGCCGTTGGGGGCGATGGTGGCGATCCAGACGGTGCCGACCGGCTTCTCCGGGCTGCCTCCTCCAGGACCGGCGACGCCGGTGCTGACCACGCCGCAATCGGCGAAACGCCGCAGCCCGGCGGCGAGGGCCTGGGCGGTGGCTTCCGAAACGGCGCCGTGGAGGGCAATGGTTTCCTGCGGCACTTGCAGCAGAGATTGCTTCCACTCGTTGGCATAGCAGACTATGCCTCCGACAAAGACTTCGGAGGCTCCGGGCACATCGGTGAGAGCGGCCGAGATCAGGCCGCCGGTGCAGGATTCGGCGCTGGCGAGGCGGAGACGGTGGCGGCGCGCCAAGGCGAGACAATCGGAGGCCGGGGAAGCTTGCTCCAAGGCGTCGTGGCCGAAGAGCTGGCGAGCTCGAGCCGCCGCTGCAGCGAGCTCGTCTTCGCGCCCGGCGGGAAGGGAAAGGGTGACCCTCACTGCCCCCAAGGAGGCGCACCAAGCCGGCAGCAGCTCTGGGAATTCCTGCAGGAGGGGACGGGTTCGCAATTCGACTTCCGATTCGCGTAGACCGCAAGTGTGGATCACGGCGCTGCGGAGGCGGGGGGGGAACTCCATCAGGAGGCGGGGGAGGAGGCCGTCGCGCAGCATCGGAAGGAATTCACGCGGCGGACCGGGGAGGAGGGCGATGCGGCTGCGGCCCGAAAGCAATAACAGGCCGGGGGCGAGGCCGGGGACATTCGGGATCTTGACCGCGCCGCGGATCCACTCCGCCTGGCGGACGATGTGCTCTTCGGAATGAGTTCTCCCGCTCAGGCGCTGGCGGATTTCGGCGAGAGTTTCGGGACAGGTGAAAAGCTCGAGCCCGAGGCTTTGGGCGACGGCGGCGCGGGTCAGGTCGTCGGCGGTGGGGCCTAGGCCGCCGCAGAGGAGGATGAGCTCCGCTTCTTCGGTCAGTGCCCGTCCGAGGGCGGCCTGGATCGCCGCGAGGCGGTCGGGCACGCATTCACTGCGGTCGAGGGTCCAGCCGCAGGCGGCAAGTTCCCGTCCGAGTCCGGTCTGGTTGCTGTTGGTGGTCTGGCCGTTGAGCAATTCCGAGCCGGTGAAGAGGGCGATGGCTTTCATGGGTGGGGCTCGGGTTGAAGGGTTGAAGGGGTGAAGGGGTGAAGGGGTGAAGGGGTGAAGGGGTGAAGGGGTGAAGGGGTGAAGGTGAAGCGAAACCTGGGTCTCTGGTCAATATGTTCTGCTGCGCGGCTGCTCAACCTTTCAACCCGGTTCCATTCCGCTGCTGCGGAATTTAGGTTCAACCTTATTGAACCCGGTTTTTTTCAGGAATTCGACTCCGCCAAGGGTGCGCCTTCAGCCTGTTCCAGTTCGTTTTCGACGGTGAGTCGCATGACTTCGTGGAGGGTGGTGAGTCCGGCGATGGCTTTGCGGATGCCGTCGTCACGGAGCGTGCGCATGCCGAGGTCGCAAGCGCGGGTGCGGATCTGCTGGGTCGAAGCCCTCTTGAGGATCATTTCCTCGATTTCCGGGCTGACCCTGAGGATCTCATAGATTCCCAGACGACCTTTGTAGCCTCCGCGGCAGAGGGAGCAGCCGCGGCCGGATTTCCAGGAGACTGTGCTAAGATCGAGGTTGCCAAGGGCAGAGGAGATGACCTTGCGGGGCAGGCGCTTGATCTGGCGGTTCATGACGCCGATCAGTTCGATGCCGGAGAGGGGGCGGCTGAGCTCGGCCCGGATGTTGTATTGACCGATCTTCTCGAGACTGGAGAGGGAGGCGTCGGTGATCAGGATCATAGGCACTTTCGGCTTCAGGGCGTTGATCCGGTCGAGCAGCTCGACTCCGGCGATGTCGGGGAATTCCAGGGATGTGATCACCATGTCGACTGAACGGGCGCGGCGCGAGGCGAGCAGGGTGGAGAGCTCGAAGCCGTTGGAGCAGGTGATGACGCTGAGGTTCATCCGGCTCAGCATGGTGCGGGCTAGGCGGAGCGACTCGGGATCGGGATCGGCGACGACGATGGTGTGCTGGCCGCTGTGGATGCCGGCTTCGAGGAAGTCCAGCTCCTCCGGGCCGGGCGACCAGGGGGCGCTGCAATGGCTGCAGATGCGACGCATCAGGCGCTGCGCCATCACCGCCCGCACCGCGGTGGCGATCAGGAAGGGCTGGCAGCCGAGGTCGATGAGGCGGGCGATGGCGCCCGGAGCGTCGTTGGTGTGCAAAGTCGAAAACACCATGTGGCCGGTGAGGGCCGCCTGCACCGCGATCTGGGCGGTCTCGAAGTCGCGGATTTCCCCGACCATGATGACGTTCGGCGCCTGGCGCAGCATCGAGCGCAGCACCGCGGCGAAGCTCAGGCCGATCTGATGGTTGACCTGCACCTGGTCGATGCCGCGAATCTCGTATTCGACCGGGTCCTCGGCGGTGATGATCTTGCGCGAGGTGTTGTTGAGGGTGTTGAGGAATGCGTAGAGAGAGGTCGTCTTGCCGGATCCGGTGGGTCCCGTGACCAGGAAGATGCCGTTGGGCAGCTTCACCGTCTTTTCGATCAGCTCCAGGTCGTCGGAGAAGAAGCCGAGCTCGCTCAGCGAGATGTTCACCGAGCTGCGGTCGAGGATCCGCATCACCACGCTTTCGCCGCGCGGCGTCGGGATCGACGAGACCCTCAGGTCGAGCTGCTTGCCCTGCACCACCAGGTCGATCCGGCCGTCCTGCGGCAGACGCTTCTCGGCGATGTTCATGCTGCCCAGGACCTTGATCCGGGAAATGATGTTCAGCGACAAGTTGGAGGAAAGGCTGTGCGCTTCGGCCAGGACGCCGTCGATCCGGTAGCGGACGCGAAGCCGCTTCTGCAAGGGCTCGATGTGGATGTCGGAAGCTTTCGCCTGCACCGCGCCGGAGAGGATGGTGTCGACCAGCAGCGCCACCTGGGATTCGCCGGCGAGAGAGGGGCGGCCGGTTCCGGCGCTGCTGTGTGAAAGCTCGCGCCTCTCCGCCTCCGCCTGGGCTTGAGCCGCCAAGGACTTGGCTTCGTTGGTGACGGCGTGGGCGGTGCTCGAATACCAGTGCTCGATCGCCTGCTCAAGCTGCCTCCGTGGACAGCTCACCGGAGCGATCGAAAAGCCCAAGGTGTTGCCGAGCGAGTCTAGCCTCCCGGTCTCCGATGGCTCGTCGGTCGCCACTGTGAGGACGCCATCGTTGATGTTCAGCGGCAGGAGACGGTTCTTGCGCGCATATTCCGCCGGCAGCAGGGCCAGGGCCTCCGGACTGGGGATGAGATGCTCGACTCGCACCGTCTCAACCCCGACCGCATCGGCGACCAGGAGCTGGCAGTCCTCGACGCTCATGATGTTCAGGGCTTCCAAGGCCTCTTCGTGGCTGATTCCGCCCGCTTCGGCATAGGATTCGATCTGGCTCCGGACTTCGGCGTCCAGGGCTCCCATTTCCTGAAGAATGTCGAGGATGATGGTCTCTTGCATGATCTCGCCTCCGCTGTCGCTGGGTAGAACTTAGGCCGCAGCAGGGGCGGAAGCAAGGGGCGGCGGGAAATTCTCTGCGACGAACTCCGGGTTTTTCTCTGCGCTCAGCGTCACATTCCGCCCACGGTGGCGATCCGGAGCTAGATTCCGCCCGCCTCTTTCAATTCAAACCAGGAGCCCCCCGCCCATGTCCCTCGCCCTGAAGAAATCCGCCGTCTCCCTCAAGCCCGCCGGCCCCGTCGTCCTCTGCATCATGGACGGCATCGGCTACTCCAAGAATCCCGCCGGCGACGCCTATGCCGCCGCCTACAAGCCCAATCTCGACTGGCTGCACGCCAACTGCCCGCACCGCGCCATCCTCGCCCACGGCACCGCCGTCGGACTGCCTTCCGACGATGACATGGGCAACTCTGAAGTCGGCCACAACGCCATCGGCGGCGGCCGCGTCGTCGCCCAGGGCGCCAAGCTGGTCAACCACGCCATCGCCTCCGGCGAAATGTTCCAGGGCCATACCTGGAACCAGTTGATGACCCAGGTCAGCGGCGGCTCCACCCTGCACTTCCTCGGCCTCTTCTCCGACGGCAACGTCCACGCCCACCTCGACCACCTCAAGGCGATGATCAATCAAGCCGTCAAGGAAGGGGTCAAGAAGATCCGCATCCACGCCCTGCTCGACGGCCGCGACGTCGGCGAGACCACCGCCCTCGACTACGTCCTCCCCTTCGAGGACTTCATGGCCGGCGTCCGCAAGCAGGGTTGCGACATCCGCATCGCCTCCGGCGGCGGCCGCATGTTCCTCACCATGGACCGCTACAACGCCGACTGGTCGATGGTCGAACGCGGCTGGAACACCCACGTCCTCGGCCTCGGCCGCCAGTTCAAATCCGCCGCCGAAGCGATCGAGACCTTCCGCAGTGAAGCCAAGGTGATCGACCAGAACCTCCCCGCCTTCGTCATCGCCGAGAACGGCAAGCCGGTCGGCACCGTCGAGGATGGCGATGCGGTCATCTTCTACAACTTCCGTGGCGACCGCTCGATCGAGATCTCCCGCGCCTTCGACGAAGACAGCTTCCCCTTCTTCGACCGCAAGCGCCGCCCCAAGGTGATGTACGCCGGCATGATGGAATACGACGGCGACCTCCACATCCCCAAGCATTACCTGGTCAATCCCCCCGCCATCTCCAAGCCCCTCTCCGAATGGCTCTGCGCCAACGGCGTCCGCCAGTACGCCATCTCGGAAACCCAGAAGTACGGCCACGTCACCTACTTCTTCAACGGCAACCGCTCCGGCAAGTTCAACGAGACCCTCGAGACCTTCGTCGAAATCCCCTCCGATGTCTGCTCCTTCGACACCCGCCCCTGGATGAAGGCGGTCGAGATCACCGACGCCACCGTCGAAGCCATCGGCTCCGGCAAATACGACTTCATCCGCCTCAACTACCCCAACGGCGACATGGTCGGCCACACCGGCGACTACAACGCCGCCCGCATCTCCATCGAAGTGATGGACATCCAGATCGGCCGCCTCACCGAAGCGGTCAAGAAGGCCGGCGGCATCCTCATCGTCACCGCCGACCACGGCAACGCCGACGAGATGTACGAGCTCGAGAAGAACGGCCAGCCCAAGATCGACAAGGCCACCGGCAAGCCCAAGGCCAAGACCTCGCACACCCTTAACCCCGTGCCCTTCATCGTCTACAACCCCTCCGGTAAAGCCGTCGAGCTCTGCGACTGCCCCAAGGCCGGCCTCGCCAACATCTCCTCCACCGTGCTCAAGCTCCTCGGTTACGAGAAGCCGGAGATCTATGTGGATTCGATCGTGAAGTGAAATTTGAAACGGCCCCCGAGGAGAGGTCCGAGGGGGATAAGTACTGGAGATAAAAAAAGTGACGATTCATCAGTATTTCGAAAAGGTAAAAAATATCAATTGGTTCTCCAACGTTGGAGGTGGTCTTTTAAAGCCATATTGTGGATTAAAAATTCGACGAGTCGATTCGTGGGATCAAGCGGTAAAATGGGCGCAGCATGAACTTACTATTTGGTGTCTGATTGAATCTGGTAATGTTCTGATGTCAGGTGTTAGATCGAACTCATTTGAACATTTTTCAAAATGGAATTCTATAGCAAGAAATAATCTGAATTATGTTATGCCAATTATTGAAGGATGCGATTTTCAAAGAATCCCGAAATCTTATCAGGAAATTGTTTTCAGGCACCTGCAGTCACAGCTTGTAGGCGCCTTCATGGAATTGGCATATGATGATTGCGCTCCTGTTGTTTTGTTGCGGCAGCAAATTGAACTTTATCAAGAGGGGCTATTTCCTTGTGGGTGGCGAGTCGATTCTCCGGATGACTTTCCGCGGAATGCTGAAATCATCGTATATTGAAGCATTCAATTCATCCCTGACCTGAAAAATCCACGCTGGATGTATCTGCTCAAGAAAATTGTGCAAAATCAAGAATCTGCGACAACTCAAGGTAAAGCCATGAGCGAAATTGCTAAAAGATGGATCACCGAAGAATGTCACACAGAGGATGGCATCTACTTCGGAGACGATACTTTCATTCCACTGCAAGAGAACACTCCACAGCTCCCCCGTCGTACAATCACTGAACTACTAAGCTGCGAGCCCGACAATTGGTCGGCTATCATGATTGGGGCCCCGTTGACAAGCTCTTCAAACTATCTCGTTTATGGCGGTGAAACTTCCTGGGAAGGAGCTGGCTTTCTCGCGCTCGTACGAGCAAGCGACAGATCCCTGATTTGGCTTCTCCATTCCTCCACATCCGAGCCATTTCGATCGGCCAGTATCATTGGGGATCTTATAGTTGCTGAGTCCTATGAATATCCTATGGGCTATCGGTGGGAGATCCCGATCGACGCTCCATGGTTACTCATTTCTGTAGCCAGAGATGAATAGCCTTTCACAATCTTGAAGCCATCCCCAAGAGCCCCAAATGCTCTTTGCGTTGTCCACACTGTCAGTGCGAGGACTTCGACCAGCGTCATGCGCAGATCGACACCCGCAGCTTCCGTCTCTTTGATGCAGCGTTGCCTGCATTGCTTTTGGAGCTATCTCGATTGAGATGAACTCGGAGGATTTTCCATGAGCGACCTTCAAAACCCCCGCTTGATGTATCTCAAGGCGCTGCTCTTCGTCGGCATCGTCTTGATCTGCGGCCTGCTGCTCTTCCTGGAAGATCCGCAGTGGCGGCGGGCGCTCTTGCTGCTGCTGCTCGTCTGGAGTGCGGCGCGGGCCTACTACTTCGTCTTCTATGTGCTCGAGAAGTATGTCGACCCGAGCCTGCGCTACAGTGGGCTGATGGACTTGCTGCGGGAGCTATGGCGGCGGCGCAAATGAAGAGCGACAAACGCAGGCCGGCGGGACGCCAGCGATCCAGTAGATGAGCGGCGAACGCAGATATCGACAGATATCGATAGACATCGAGGCCGCTTCTTCCGGTTCGTTCCTCGACCGCAAAAAGCCCCGCGATTTTCATCGCGGGGCTTTTCTTGGACGAGGGCTTGGGATCAGTGGTGATCGCAGCCTTCGCCGTGGATGTGGCCGTGCTCGAGTTCCTCGGCGGTGGCGGCGCGAACGCTTTCGACCTGGATGTCGAAGACGAGGGTGAGACCGGCGAGGGGGTGGTTGCGGTCGACGGTGACTTCGTCGCCTTTGACGGCGGCGACGGTGAGGATGACGATATTGCCTTCTTCGTCGACGGTCTGGAACTGTTCGCCGACGGCGACATCTTCTTCGAAGTTGTCTTTCGACAGGGTGTCGACGAGGGATTCGTCGCGTTCGCCGAAGTGTTCTTCGGGTTTGAGCGAGAATTGGACGGAGGCGCCGGCTTCGAGGCCTTCGAGGCGGGCTTCGGCGGCGGGGATGAAGCCGCCGAGGCCGTGGATGTAGGTGAAGGCGCCTTCGCTGGTGTCGTCGACGGTGTTGCCCTGAGCGTCTTTCAGGGTGAACTGCAAGGTGACGACGCTGTTTGTCGAGATTTTCATGGAGCTTCCTTTTTGTTTAAGCACGGAGAACTTTGAGCATCTCGGCGTTAGACGGGTAGCGGCCCATCACGGAGAGGATTTGGCGGAGGGCTTCTTCCTTGCGGGTTTCGGCCAGGGCGGCGCGGAGGGCCTTCGCCTTGGCGAAGTCTTCGGCGGGCATGAGGAGGTGGTCGTTGCGGGTGCCGGACTGGAGGATGTTGACCGCCGGGAAGAGGGCCTTGTCAGCGAGGGAGCGATCGAGGACGATCTCCATGTTGCCGGTGCCTTTGAATTCGCGGAAGATCAATTCATCCATCTGGGAATCGGTTTCGACCAGGGCGGTGGCGACGACGGTGACCGAGCCGCCTTCTTCGAGCTGGCGGGCGAGGCCGAACATCTTTTTCGGTTCGGTGAGGGCTTCGGAGTCGATGCCGCCGGACATGGTGCGGCCGCTGCCGCGGAGGGCGTTGTTGAATGCGCGGGCGAGGCGGGTGAGGGAGTCCATGAAGAGGACGACGTCGCGGCCGGCTTCGGCCTTGGCGCGGGCGAGGCTGAAGACGAGGCGGGCGAGGCGCAGGTGCGACATCTTGTCTTCGTCGTTGGTGGAGGCGAAGACCGAGGCGCCGAGGGCTTCGAATTTCTTGCGGAAGTGGGTCACTTCCTCGGGGCGTTCGTCGACGAGAAGAAGCATGACTTCGCAGTCGCGGTGGTTTTTCAGGATGCCTTCGAGCATCTGTTCCATGATGATGGTCTTGCCGGAGCGGGGAGGTGCGACGATGAGGGCTCGCTGGCCGCGGCCGAGGGGTGTGAAGAGGTCGATCAAGCGGCAGGAAGGGGCGCAGCCGGCGTGCTCGAGCGTGAGGGCTTTGTTGGGCGTGATGGCATTCATGTTCTGGATGCCGCGGCGGCGCTGCCATTCGTCCGGGCGCATGCCGTTGATGGCGCTGATGAAGCAGAGGCCGGGGGCCTTGGGGTGATGCTTCGCCTTGCCTTCGACGAGAGCGCCGTCTTCGATGTTGAAACGGCGGATGAACTGCTGCGGGACGTAGATGTCGTCGGGGAGCTGCCGGAGGCCGGCGTCCATGCGACGCAGATTGCCGTGGCCGGCGCGATTCTTCTCGAGGATTCCCGAGACGTTAAATTCGTCAGTCTTGTTCGTCATTTCCGTTTCTGAAGCCAAGTTAGAGATTGTGACATAACCAAGCGCCTGTCGGATCCCAAGGGCATAGATGCCGGATCCCCACTCGCGACACAAGGACGGGAAAACATAGATGACATACATCGATAAGGCAAGGCAGGTTCTGGAAATCGAACGCGATGGCATCCGCCGCATCTCCGAGCAGCTTGACGGCCGTTTCGAGCAGCTGGTCGAGATCTGCCTGGATACTTTGGCCAAGCGCGGCAAGATCGTCCTTTCCGGTGTCGGCAAGTCCGGCCAGATCTCGCAGAAGCTCGCATCGACCTTGTCGAGCACCGGTTCCCGCGCCTGCTTCCTGCATCCGGTCGAGGCGATGCATGGCGATCTCGGGGTGTTGGGCGAGGATGATCTTTTCATCGCTCTTTCCTATTCCGGCGAGACCGAGGAGCTCTTGCAGGTGATTCCGGCGGTGCGCCGTCTCGGGGTCCGGATCGCGGCGCTGACCGGCAACGACGATTCTTCCCTCGCCTCCCAGGCCGACATTGCGGTTTCCTGCCGCATCGAGCAGGAGGCCTGCCCCTTCAATCTCGCGCCGACCACCACCACCACCGCGATGCTCGCCCTTGGCGACGCGTTGGCGATGGTGCTGATGCAGGAGCGCAATTTCCAGATCGAGAACTACGGGCGGCTGCACCCCTCCGGAGCCATCGGCCGCAGCGTCACCTTGAAGATCAAGGATCTGATGCGCACCGGAGAGCGGCTCTGCGTCGTCGCTCCGGAGACCACCGTGCTTGCCGCCGTCCTGGCGATGTGCAGCACCAAGGGGGGCACCGCCCTGGTCGCCTGCGAAGACCGCATCCTCCGCGGCATCTTCACCACCGGCGACCTGAAGCGGGTCGTCGCCCGCAGCCCGGAGGCTCTGAACTGGTCGGTGAGCGAGGCGATGGTGAAGGATCCGGTGACCATCGGGCCGGACGAAATGGCGGTCGAGATCATGAAAATTCTGCGGGTGAAAGCCATTAACTCCGTGCCGGTTGTGGATGGTGACAGAAGAGTTTGCGGGGTTGTGGACATTCAGGACTTGCCTAAGTTCAAGGTCATGTGATATTTTGCCTGATATGAAAGTAGGCATTCTAGGCGACATCCACGCCAATCTCCCGGCTCTTGAAGCCACTCTGAAAACCTTGGAATCCCTCGGCTGCACCAGCTTTGTCTCTGTCGGAGACATCGTCGGCTACGGGCCTTATCCGAAGGAGTGTCTGGAGCTCCTCCTCAATCGCGGCATCCCTTGCGTCAAGGGCAATCACGACGAGTACGTGTCGCAGGAGGAGGACACCTGGAGCATCAATCCCGAGGCCCGCTTCGCGGTCAACTGGACGCGGGAGCAGCTCAGCCCTGAGCATCGCCGCATCCTGGCGGAGCTGCCCGAGGAGCTTGATTGCGGTGAGTTCTCCGTCGTTCACGCCTCCTGCACGCCGCTGCCCCGCTGGTCCTACATTCTCGACGAGCGCAGCGCCGCCACTTCGCTGCGGCACCAGCGCCGCGACATCTGCTTCCACGGCCACACCCACCTTCCCTGCGTCTTCGAGGAGCTGCCTCTCAGCGCCGATACCCAGCGCCTGCTGGAGGAGTCCAGCTCCTCCCATCTTGAGCTCCTCGACAAACTCGGCCTGACTGCGCCGATGCCGCGCCTGTCGCTGATCCGCGACGGCATGATTCTCAGCCCCGGACGCCGCTGGCTGGTCAACGCCGGCTCGATCGGCCAGCCGCGCGACAAGGATCCCCGCTCCGTCGCCCTCGCCTACGACACCGTCAGCCGCGAGCTGCGCATCCTCAGGGTCGCCTACGATATCAAGGCGGTCCAGGCACCGATGATCGCCGCCAATTTCCCCGATCGGCTGGTGCAGCGTCTGGAAGTCGGACGCTGAGCCTGCCATGGCGGTCCTGAGCACACCAGGCAAGATCAATCTCTTCCTCGACGTCACCGGCCGCCGGGCTGACGGCTATCACGACATCGAGACGCTGTTCCTCCCGGTTCCGGGCCTGTGCGACCGGGTCGAGCTCTCCCCTTCGACCCGTCCTGGTCTGACATTGGTCTGCGAGGCCGAGGGGGTTCCTTGCGACGAACGCAATCTCGCCTGGAAAGCGGCTGAGGCCTATTTCCGGCAGGCCGGGCGGCCGCTGCCCGCCCTGCAGCTCCGTATCGACAAGAAGCTCCCCGTCGCCGGGGGCATGGGAGGCGGCAGTTCCGATGCCGCCGCGGTGCTGCGCCTTCTCAATCAGGAGCATGGCCAGCTCTCCGATGCCGAACTGCACCACATCGCCCTGGCCATCGGCGCCGACGTGCCTTTTTTCCTCGATCCGCGCCCGGCCTCGGCTAGCGGCATCGGCGAGGTGCTGCGGCCGATCCCCAAGAACGGCAGCCTTTTCTTGGTCTTCGCCTTCTCGGCCTTTCCGATCCCCGCCGCCTGGGCCTACAAGAACCGGCTTGGCCCCTTTCGCAGCGCGCCTCGTCCTTTCGAGGGCCTGCTTCAGGCTTTGGCCGCAGGCGACACCGCAGGCGTCGCCGCCCATCTCCACAACGGCCTGGCGCCGGCGATCCGCCGCAAATTCCCCTTGCTTGAAAAGGTCCGGCGCGACTTGGTCGCGGGCGGTTGTCTCGCGGCCGAGGTTTCGGGCAGCGGGCCGACGGTTTTTGGCATCGCGCCCGACGCCGCCGCGGCGGAAGCCTGCCGCTTGTCGCTGATCGCCTCCGGCTGGCCGGCGGCGATGGCGCTTTGCGCGGAAGCCTGAACCTCAGCCCTTGCGGACCCGGCACTTCTTGCCGGAGATGACGACGCTGAGCTTGGCAAAGTCCTCAATCCCTTCTTCGCGGAGGCGGGCGGCATAATCGTTGCCAAGCGCCGGGCTTGCGGAAGTCGGGGGATTCCCCCGAGCCGAACTGGGGGATATGGGTGTGTTTGGGTTTCATGCGGGAAGATGTCGCGGAATCCGCAAGAAGTCAAGCTTCCTGGCGAGCTCGCTTCAGCGGTTGCGAGCAGCCTTTGGCGGCGGCGCCAGGGGGATGCCTTCGGGGCCGTAGGCCGGCGGCAGCGCCGAGAGGGCCTTGGCGTCGGCGGCTGCTTTTTTCGGGTCGATGACGATCTCGTGGGTCGGCTCGGCGTTCATGTAGCGCAGGGTTTTGTCGGCGATGCGGGAGAAGCTCGGGGCGCAGGTCTGGCCGCCGTAGTAGCCGAGCGACTTCACCGGTTCGTCGACGATGATGACGAGGACGAATTTCGGATCGTCGGCGGGGACGTAGCCGATGAAGGAGGAGATGTACTTGCGGTCGGAGAAGTAGGCCTTCTGGATGACTTTTTTGGTCTGGGGGTCGATCACCGCCGGCTCGAGTTTTTGAGCTGTGCCGGTCTTGCCGGCGACTTCGTAGCCGGGGACGGCGGCCTTGGGGGCGGTGCCGTCCTTGGTGGTGACCCACTTTAATCCCTGGGTCACGGCGACGGCGCTTTTTTCGCTGCAGGCGTGGCGTTTGAAGGTCGGGGGGAAATTCTGGACCTCGCCGCTGACCGGATCGACGATGCGATCGACGAGGCGGAGCTGCATCATCCGGCCCTTGTTGGCGAGGGCGCAGTAGGCGTTGAGCATCTGGGCGGCGGTGACGGTGAAGGTCTGGCCGATGGGGTAGCGGGCGATGGTCAGGCCGTCATATTTCGGGTAGCGGACCATCAGGCCGCGGGATTCGGTGCCGAGGCCGATGCCGGTCTTCTCGTTGAAGCCCCAGGTGGCCAGGCCCTGGTCGAAGATCCTCTTGGTCTTTTCCAGGTCGGGATCGATGTCGAGGACGGTTTTGACTGTGCCGATGTTGGAGGAGTGCATCAGGATTTCGCGGACGGAGAGGTCTCCGTAGCTGTGGCCGGCGTCGCGGAGGATCTTTCCGGCGTAGAACCAATTGCCTTTTTCGCAGTAGTAATGCCGGTTGAGATTGAGGGCGGGATTGGCGTCGAAGGCGATGGCGACGGAGAAGGCTTTCATGGTAGAGCCGGCGTCGAAGCTGTCTTCGAGGAGGCGGAGGCGGTAATTGTCGGGATGCATCGAGGAGCGGTCGTTGGCGTCGAAGGAGGGGTATTGGGCGAAGGCGAGGATGGCGCCGGTCTTGGGATCGGCCATGGCGGCGTAGACCGACTTGCACTGGAATTTTTCGACCACGGCCTGCAATTCCTCCTCGACGATGGCCTGGATGGGCTCCTGGATGGTGAGATAGATGTCCTTGCCGTTGGCCGGGGGGATCTCCTTGACTTCGTTGAGCTTCTGGTTCCTGGCGCTTTTTTCGAATACCACCTTGCCGTCAACCGGCTGGAGATTTTTGTCGTAGGCTTTTTCGACGCCTTGGACGCCGTGTTCGGTGTTGTCGAGGAATCCGAGGGCGTTGGCGGCGCAGCGGCCTTTCGGATAGGTTCGGATCTCGATCTTCTCAAAGCGCAGGCCGCGCAGCCGCAGTGCCAGGAGCTTTTCCGCGGCATCGAGATCGATCTTGTCGGCGGCGACGATCTCGACCTTGCCGGAGTCGAAGCGGGCCTTCAGCACCGCCGGGTCGACCTTGCAGATCTCGATCAGCTTCTCCATGATCTCCTGGCGCAGGTCGACGCCTTTTCTCTGCATGTGGCGGGGGGTGGCGATGATGCGGTAGCTGACCTTGCTCATCGCCAGC
Organism: Verrucomicrobiota bacterium; assembly: GCA_039798785.1. GTDB lineage: Bacteria > Verrucomicrobiota > Lentisphaeria > Lentisphaerales > Lentisphaeraceae > CAMCSH01. The sequence goes on from JBDKFG010000001.1 coordinate 155,978, forward strand.
AGGTTGGGTGACGGGGAGCCGTCGTAAATCCGGCCGCGGCAGCCGGGAAGCTTCCTCGCGGCGGTGTAGGTGGCCTTGGCCTTGGCGTGCAGCTCTTCATGGCGGTGGGTCATCAGGTAGCCATAGCGGCAGGCGAGGCCGCTGAAGATGAAAAAGGCGAGCAGCCCGAGGAGGGCTGCCCGCGTCGTCGCCGCATTCCGGTTCATGCAAGGACCTCAGCGGCTGGTGACGAGATTCCGGGTGGGACGGACCGCGGCCATTTCTCGGCTTTCGCCGCGGCCGGAGCGCGAGCCTTTGTCGAGGTGCTTGATATGGCGGACCTGGCCAGGTTGCGCCGGGCGCAGGTCGGAGAGGCTGGCCTGGAGGCGGCCGACGATGTAGCTGCGCTGGGTCTTTTCCTCGAGCTGGGCGGCGAGGTTGACCAGGCTGTCCTGCGAGTGGTTCAGCTTTGCGGTCTGGTTGTCGATGTCGTTGCGCAGCTTTTTGTTGCCGTGGTCGAGAGTGACGAACAGGATGGCGAGGGCGGCGGCCCAGACTACCAGTCCGAGGTAGCCCCAGCTGCCGCCGTGCGCGGCCTTGCGGGCTTCGCGAAGCTCCTCTTCGCGTTTCAGTTTCATCGTCTGCATCTTCTTGATGCTCTGGGTCGGGATGCCGACGGTCATGGTGTTCTTGAGCATGGGGGTGATCCTGGTTTTTTATCGTTTAAAGCGGCGAGAAGATTTGGCGGGCGCGTCGTTTTCGAAGTCGTTCTTCAGCCGGGGGCCCGGCCCCGGCGAACTTCGCGACCAGCGCAGGCGTTTGGCGGCGCGGAGCTTGGCGCAGCCGGAGCGGCTGTTCCCCTGCAGCTCGTCGTCGCTGGCCTCGACCACCTTGCGGGTGATCAGCTCCATCTCGGCGATCTTGCCGCAGCAGCACACCGGGAATTGCGGCGGGCAGGTGCAGGCGCTGGCCTTGTCGCGAAAGAATTCCTTGACGATGCGGTCTTCGAGGGAGTGGAAGCTGATGACGCAGAGGCGGCCGCCGTCGGCGAGGAGTTCGTGGGCGGCTTCAAGAGCGGCGCGAAGAGCTTCCAGCTCGCCGTTGACGGCTATGCGAAGAGCTTGGAAGCAGCGCGTTGGCGCGGGAGGAGAGGTCCGCCTTCCGCGGCCCACGACGGAATCAGCCAGCTCTGCGAGTTCGCGGGTGCGGGAGAAGGGTTTCTCCTCGCGTTGCTTGACGATGGCGTGGGCAAGCCGGCGGGCTTCGCGTTCTTCGCCGTAGTCGCGGAAGATGCGTTCGAGTTCATCCTGGCTCTCCGTGTTGAGGATGTTGGCGGCTGTGCGGCGGAGCCGGCGGTCCATCCTCATGTCGAGGGGGCCGTCCTGGCGGAAGCTGAAGCCGCGTTCAGCTTCATCGAGGTGGTGCGAGCTGACGCCGATGTCCATCAGGATGCCGTCGACGCTGCCGGGGCCCCATTCGGCTTCGCCAAGGAGGGATCCGAGTTCGCGGAAGTTGAGGCGGCGGGCGCTGAAGCGCTTGCCGAAGCGGGCGCTCAGACGCGTCTCGGTCGCTTCCAAGGCCTTTTCGTCGCAGTCGAGACCGAGCAGGGTGCAGTCCGGCGCCGCTTCGAGGATGAGGCTGCTGTGGCCGCCGCCCCCGAGGGTGCAGTCGATGTAGCGTCCGCCGGGCTTCGGAGCCAAGGCTTCGAGGGTTTCCTTGGGGAGCACGGCGATGTGGTGGAAGTCGCTCATCGGCTGATCTCCTTGACCGCGGAGGCGAGACGATCCGCCGGGCCTTGTGAGCCGAGCTGGGACAGGATGGCAAAGGCGTCGTCGATGCCGGCGGCATCGGTCTGCTGCGCCTCCCAGTTCTCCTTCGACCAGATCTGGATCTCCTTGATCGCTCCGACCAGGACCGCGCCGTCGATGATGCCGGCGTGATCCTTGAGCTTGGGATTGAGGGCGATGCGGCCTTGCTTGTCGCACACCGCCCGCTGCATCTGAGAGCCAAGGATGGCCAAGGCGCGCTGCGCCTTGGGATCCATCATCGCCCCCTTGGTCACGGTCTCCATCATCTCGCGGAAACCTGCCTCGTTGAGGACGCGCAAAGTCTTGTTCGGGCTCGGCATCAGGTAGAAAACGTCGCCTTCTCCGCTCCGCCAGTCGCGCGGTATGGCGATACGACGCTGCGAGTCCACGCTGTACGCGAACTCGCCGGTGTATCCCATGAAGAAGTCGTTCACCTAATCGTTCCTTTAGCCACCTGATGGCCCCTAACTTCCCCTATTCTACCCTTTCGCTACCTGAAGCGCAAGCCGTCCCGGAGACTTTTTTGTCGTCGCAAAAGCTTGATTTTGAGCTTGGCGAGAGCCATTCAGGGGAAAAAAGGGGAAGCCAGGAGGGGGTCCCCCTGGTCTTCCCTAAGCTCCCCTGCCGACTTTTGGCGGGACGGAAAAGCCGCGCCTTTTTCAAGGCGCGGCTATTTCAGCAGTGGTTGCGGTTTTAATCCGGGCTGGGACTCTCGTCACCATCCTCGTCATCTCCGGGGAGTGATTCTCCGCCGGCGGAGCGCATGTCGACGCCGACGACGATTTCGCCGAGCCATTTGCGGGTCTTGCCGGCAGCAGCGAGTTCTCCGGCGGGACCGCGGATGACTTCTTCGAAGACCTTGGTGGCCTCGCGGATGACCGCGACCGGGGTGTCTGCGCCGCAGACTTCGGCGATTTCCCCGAGGAGCTTGGCGATGCGGTGCGGCGACTCGAAGATGAAGGTGGTCGAGCCGACGTCCCGCCATTTTTCCAAGGTTTTGCGGCGGCGTCCGCTTTTCACCGGCAGGAAACCGATGAAGGAGAAGGTGTCCACCGGCAGTCCCGATGCGACGGCGGCAAAGGTGAGAGACGAGACGCCGGGGACGACGATGGGTTCGATGCCGCGTTTGACGGCTTCCCTGACGACGAGGAAGCCTGGGTCGGCGATGGCGGGTGTGCCGGCGTCGCAGACCAGGGCGACCTTTTTTCCCGACTCGACCTGGTCGAGGAGCCACGAGGTCTTGCCGTGTTCGTTGTGCATGTGATAGGCGCTGAGCGGTTTACTCAGGCCGAGGTGCTTGAGCAGGATGCCGGCACGCCGGGTGTCTTCGGCGGCGACCAGGTCGCAGTCAGCCAGCACCTTGCCGGCGCGGATGGTCAGGTCGTCGAGATTGCCGATCGGGGTGGAGACAAGGGAGAGGCTGCCGGACATGTGTGATTCCTCGTTTGTTGACGGCCGAGAATATGGCGGTGATTGCCACTTGCGCGCAGGCATCGCCGCGGCCGCCGCGGCTTGAGGCTGACGAAGAAAAGCAGCTGTGAGGGAGGATGGGAAATGTTACGGGCTTGGCGTCGTATGACATGATTGATTCGGTGAAATGACGCAAAAGCCCGCGGATTAGCGTTTGTACGGGTGCTGATGAATTAAAGAAATCAATTTCTGGGAGAGCGAAATGAAAACCTGGATTCTGGTCTGTCTGAGCTTCTGTCTTTGCTGCGCCCTCTCTGCTGCGGAATCCCCAGATGCCAAGGTGTGGGAAGAGACGATCAAGCCGATCAAAAAAGCGATGCGCGAAAACAAGGTCAATGCCTTGAAGGATTTGCAGACTGAGGACCACCCCCTCTCAGCGTCCTTCCTGCTCGGCGTCCTGGCTGACCGAGATCTCAGTTATCGCGGCGAGGCGGTGAACCTCCTGGCTTCCTACAAAAGCGCGGAAGTGCATCAATTCCTGGTCCAGCATCTGAAAAGGAACACCTCGAACCTGAAGCCGGCGCAGATTTTCGCCTTGGTCAATCTCGATCTCGTCGAGTCCTGCGACGTCTTTGCCCGCCTCGCCGGCGGCAGCAACGAAGCCTTGGCCATCGGGGCCTTGAAAGCCTTGTCCCGGCTCAGCAAGGTTGACCCTGCCGCGGTTCCGGCGATGAGCGGCAAGCTGGCCGCCCGCAATTCCTACAGCTTGCGCCGCGCCGCAATCGAGGCCTTGGGCAATGCCGAATGCGAGGCCGCCTTCCTGGCCTTGGCGGCGATGGCCGATGACAAGGAGCTGCTCGAGGAGATCAACAAGGCCCTGAAGTTGATGGTCGGCAGCCAAGGGGGGACCAACAGCGCCGCATGGAAACAGTGGTGGGAGTCGCACAAGGAAGGATTCGTCTTCCCCAGCCGCGCCAGCCGGGAGGCTCAGGTGCGCGAGGCAGTCGCGGCGGCGGAAAAGGCCGCGGGCGAAGCCAAGAAGGAAGGATACTTTTACGGACTTCCGCTCGAGGGCAAGAACATCATCTTCATCATCGACCGCTCAGGTTCGATGCAGGGCGGCAAACTCGATGAAGTCAAGAAGAAGCTGCACGATCTGCTTGAGGAGAACTTCTACTCCGGCCGCAAGGTCGCACTGCTCTTCTTCGACAATCAGCTCGAGACCTATCCCAACAACGGTCTGGTCGACGGTGATGACAAGTCGAAGGCGAAACTGTTCAAATTCCTCGACGGCATCCAGCCGCGCGGCGGCACCGTGCCGGAGATCGCCTGTGAACATGCGTTTGAGAAAATCGTCAAGCGTCAACAGGTCGACACCATCTACCTGCTTTCCGACGGCGCTCCGAACAATCCGCCTGACCAGGTGCGGGCGAAAATCGTCGGTCTCGCGGCCGGCACCTATGTCAAGATCCATACCGTCGGCTTCCAGGTTGCTGGGGATCAGGCAGCCCAGGAATTCCTCAAGAAGATCGCCGAAGCCACCGACGGCAAATACGTCCAGGTCAACTGAGGGTCTAGCCCTGCAGCTCGTTGTCGAGGCGGATGATCTCCTTGCACAAGGCGGCGGTGACGCGTTGCTTGTTGACGCGGACACTGCTTTCGGCGAGGCCTAGCTGCTTTCCCACTTCGACACTGCTTTGTCCTTGGGAGCAGAGCTGGAAGCATTGCTGGACATGCGGGGAGAATCGATCGCGGATGTTTTCCCAGGCGAGTCTGGAGATGTAGCGCTGCCATTCCTTTTCGGCAATGGCGTCGATCTCCGGCTCGCTCGATTCCTCCATCTCCAGATTCTCCGGGGCGCTGCGGCTCAGGGTGCTGCGATCGCGTACCGAGGTCCGCAGGGTGTTCCGGCAGATCCGGCTCAGCCAGGTGCGGAATTGGCACTGGCCCTCTCGATATTGATAAGCAGGAAGGGCCTTCCAGGCTTTCACCAGGACCTCCTGGCAGATGTCCTCTGCATCTTGGCGTTGCGCTCCGAGTTGGCGCAGGAGCCCAAGGAGGAAAGGCTGGTAGGCATGGAGGAATTCCGCCCAGGACTTTTCGTCCTGGCGGTCGCGGAGGCGCTGCAGCAGCGTCACGCGTGTCTCCTTGCGGCTCATCGGCAGTCACCTTGTGTTGCGCTGAAGATGGCGTCGCTTGGCAGGGATGGCAAGGCCGGATGAGGCCTTAGTCGCCGATGATCAGCTCGATTTCTTTATTGAGCCTGCTCAGCTGTTTTGGGTCGAAGCCAGGGCTGAGGGTGAGCTTCTTCAGCGACGGGCAATTGCAGATCGGGTTCAAGTCCTTGAATTTCGACTGGCGCAGATCGAGTTCTTCGAGATGCGGCAGTTCGTTAATCGAGCTGAGCGTGGCGATCGAGCAGTTCCTCAGTTCAATCCTGCGCAGCGAGGGGAATTTTAACCAGCCACGAAAATCTGGGATCTTGCTGTTGCTGAGGCGCAGTTCCTCCAGCGGCATTCCTTTGAGATAAGAAGCTGATACATGAAAGGAGCGAGCGACAAGAATTCCCGCAGGGAAGAAGTTCAAAGCCGTGGCGTCCTTCAGATTCTGACAGTCACCGAGATCAAGTATGTTGTTGCGAAATTGGAATTCCGCCACCGGGTAATCCGGATTCCTCAATTTGAGGTAGCCGCGGACAAAGACCAGGCGATCTTCCTCGCTGAGATTTTTCCTGACGTGACGGGCGGCGAGACGGGGGATGATCCATCTGTTATCGCTTCTGGCCTTGTCGAGAATCTCGAGAAGCTCCGTCTCGCTCAAGACATGTCCGTTTTTCTGAAGCGCCGCCGCCGCTTCAACCAGTGGCCGAATTTTGACAAAATCAGACTCGTTGGATCCATAGGTTTGATAGGCCTTGGCGGACGCGACAAAGTCCTCACGGATGAAATAGCCGTGGCCCAACACCCGCCAGACTTCCTTTAAATTCGGATCGAGACTCAAAGCCAATTGAGCCAAGGCGAAGGAGGTGTCGAAATCATTTCTCCTGTCAGCCTCCAAGGCCTGGAATTGGTAGAACTGGGGGCGCACAGCGAGCTCTCTGCGCAATGTTTCTTCACTGCTTTCAGCAAGACGTCTCGCCGCTTCAATGTTGTGGATAAAAACCGCCACCATGACAAGAAGGCAGAGAGTGCTAAAGGTGAGGACGGCGCTACTCATGCGGTTGCGTTTCACTAGGAGCCAGACCTGTTTCGAGAAACTCGCGGTCTCAGCTTGCGGAGCAAAGCCGTTGAGGTAGGCATTGAGGTCATCGAGGAGGGCGTCGACGGAGGAGTAGCGATTTTCCGGCGCCACCGACATCGCTTGCCGGCAGATGGCTTCCAGACTTTCGGGGATGTCGCGCCGGGGACGATAATGACCCAGAGGAAGAAAGTCGCCGCGACGTGTCGCTTCGAGGCAGGCTTCGAGGCTGTCTCCCTGGAAGGGTTTTTCATAACAGAGCAGGCTATAGAGGATGGCACCGAGGGCGAAAATGTCGCTGCGCTGGTCCTTGCGGGTGAAGGCGCCGCCGGCCTGCTCTGGCGACATGTATCCGGGACTGCCTTTGATGTAGCCGTCGCGAGTCAAGCTGTTGAGCTCCTGGGAGTCGAGGGAGTGATCAAGCAATGAGGGGTCTTCACAGACCTCGTCGAGGACGCGAGCCAGACCCCAGTCGCAGACCAGAATTTCGCCGTGGGCGCTGACCTCGATGTTGGCAGGTTTGAGGTCGAGATGGATGACGCCGCGCTGATGGGCGTAGGCCATCGCTTCGCAAATCCGGCTGAAGAGGCTGAGTCGGACGGGGAGGGGGAAGCTTCTGCGGGTCACGACATCGTCGGCGCGGAGCTTCTCGAGGATCGATTCGAGATCTTCTCCTTCTGCCAGTTTCATGATGAAATAGGGGCCGATTTCGGGGCTGCGGCCGATTTCATAGATCGGCATGATGTGCGGATGCTGCAGTTGCGCCGTCAGGCGAGCCTCGCGCAGGAACTTTTCGGTGTCTTTCTCGGGCCGGAGGAGTTCGGCGCGTGCGACGAGTCTGCCGCTGCGCCGGTCACGGCAGCGGATCACCCGCTTCATGCCGCCTTGCTCAATGAGATGATCGTCCTCGTAAGGCCATTCGCCAGGATCGAGCTTAGGCGTGGAGCTTGTCTGTCCGTCACGCAGAGACATCGCCTGGCGGAAATATTGATCGAATTCCATCTCGCCGTTCATGACGAAAGCCTCCCACTTGCAAAGCTAGACGAACCTAGGCCTCCGGGCAAGGGCTGGAAGCGACAAGCCGCGCAAGAAGATGATCCGGGCTGAAAACCCTTGAGGATCGCATCGGTCAGGAAAAAATCAGAAAATCATGTTTTTCATGCAACGCCCTCGGATCCAAACGAGTTGATCCCTTTTAAGACAACACCTAAGGAATCTCTGTGAATCTGATCATAACCCTCACGGCTTTGGTGGCATGCCTCGCTTTCACTTGGAAGTGGCGCATCTCTCGTCGTCCTTCGCAGTCATTTTGGGCGATCGGCTTCGCCGTGTTGGGCTTGTCCAGCGCTTATTGCGGCTCTGATCAAGATGAAACCGAGCTGGCCAATCGGGGCTTGCTGCGTCAGGCTGTAGCCATTCATTGTGCCGGTCTGATCAAGTCCCAGGGCCCTCTTCTGGTCTTTATCCCTCCCAATTCGGCGCCGGAAATCCGGGCGACTTATGACGCCGCCATTGCGGCCTGGGGGAAAGGCGACGGCCTCCCGGCTCGGGTCGTTGAAGTGGAGAGTCTCGCCTTGGGGCAGGGCTTCAGCCTGGAGTGCTTCCGGAAGGAGGTGAAAGAGGCCTCGGAATGCCGCCTCATCCTCACCTACGCCGGTTTGCCTAAAAATCTTAGCGATGAGGAGTGCAGGGAACTGCTTGCCCAAGCGAAACTGGTCCAAGTCGAAGGTGCGACTGAAACCGCGCTCAATCTGCAGCGTGCCGGAGCCCCGATACCTCTTGTCCTTGTGCCTGCGGCCAATGCGGAATCGCCGCCCCCCGGCAGCTTCCTCGAAGGCAGCTCTGCTGAGATCTGCAGTCGCTATTTCCAAGTCGTCACGAGCCCAACCCATGTCGGAGAATAATCATGAAGAGCCACCAGTCCCGAAAATTCACCTTGTTGGAATTGATGATCGTGATCTCGGTCATCCTTATCCTCATCTCTTTGATGATGCCGGCTTTCAAACGTTCCCAAGCAGTCGCTCACCATGCGGTCTGCGGCAGCAACATGAAGCAGCTCTACCTCGTCCACATCCTTTTTGCCAACACTCACAAAGGCTCGCCGGTCGGCATCGACACTTCCGCAACTTATTGGACCGGAGATAACTTTGGACGAAGCGGCATCCCGAAGAGAAGGAGGGGCGGCAGCTCCATCAACATCATGAAGAAACCGCTCAACCCTTTGATCGATGTCAATCTCAATCCCAATTCCGATCTGAAAGTGGTCGATTGTCCGCGCCTCAAAAAAAATGCGGACGCCATTTTGGAAGGCTCCTCTTACCTCACCAACATGGGCTTCGGCGATGGAGCTTTCGGCACCAAGATCGCAGATCACAGCGAGGAGAATCGAAATCTCCGCCCTTGCACCTCCCTTAGTAAGGTGATCCACTCTTCAGCGATGGTGCTGATCTATGAAACACCGGTTTATGGACGATATCATAAACATGCCGATGAGGACTTTCCCGGGCATTTCACGGCTAAATGGAACACCCGATTCAACATGATCACCTCGGATGGCGCCTTCCATCAGCAGCAATCAGTGGCTCCTGGTCAGGTCGATCTGGGGAAGGTGACCCTGTCGAATTGCGCGACCAGTGGCGACGAGCTCGATCCTAACTGCCCGCGTTGCCATTAAAATCAATCAACCTGTGCAACTCAAGATCCAGCTCAGTCTACCGCAGAAGACGCAGAATCACGCAGATAGAATGAAGCACCGCCCGAGTACGAGAGTATCGACATGTGATGTTCGATGAGCGTCTTCCTTCGCTAAATCCCCTCTCATATTCTGCGTCTTCTGTCTTCTGCGGTTATTCTGAGTTTCGTCAGTTAGGATTTTTGATTTGCAAAGTTCCAATAATCATGGAGATAGAGCATCTTATACCCACAAAGTTCCCAATCACTCCATTGCCAAAGGTGATATGATGTCAAGCTCCCCACACTCAGTTCTTGGTCTGTTCTCCAAGAAGATGATGCAGATTCTTGCTCTTGGCGGCCTGTGTTTCGGCCTGCCGGCTTCCGCCCAGGCGCTGCCTGCGCATGCCGATAAGGTTGTTGTCGCAGCCCAAGGCAAGACTTTAGGTTCTGAACGTCTTATGGCGGCTTCCACGGAAGCTCTGGTCGGCGGCACGCCATCATCGCTGGCGCCGGGATCGCTCGCCGCCGCCGAGATCAGCGGCTTAGCTAGCCCCGCACAGGCCCCGGCAGCAGATGCCAAGCCCAACGCCAAGCCCAACATTGTCATCATCTATGCCGACGACATGGGCTACGGCGATACCAGCTGCAATAACCCGGAAAGCAAAATCCCCACACCCAACATCGATGCCCTCGCCAAGGAAGGCATGCGCTTCACCGATGGACATTGCTCCTCAGCCATTTGCACCCCCAGCCGCTACGCCCTGCTCACCGGCAACTACCACTGGCGTAAAAACATCTTTTCACTGATCTACGACGACAAAGGTCCGCAAAACGTCTTTCACGAAAACCAAGCGACCTTGCCGCGCATCCTGCACAACAACGGCTACAACGCCGGCATGATCGGCAAGTGGCACCTTGGCTGGAGATGGGAGTCCATCGTCAAAGATGGCGACACCCTGCGCCGCATGAAAGCCCCCTCTGGCGAGGGCGATTCTGGCGAGGAAGATGCAAGCGGGAAGCCCAGTAAAGGCGTGATCCGCGAAGGCTACGACCCGAGCTGCCTCGACTGGAGCAAGCGCTTCCGCGGCGGCCCGATCGACATCGGCTTCGACTCCTACTTTGGCGACGACACCATCAACTTCGCCCCTTATGGCTGGATCAAAGACGACAAAGCCGTTGAACCCCTCACCGAATTCCTCAGAGTGCCCACCCCACGCCCCCTCGAAGGTAGCTGGGAATGCCGTGGCGGCCCCATGGTCAAAGGCTGGGACTTCTATCAGGTCTTCCCCACACTTGAGAAAAAAGCCGTTGAATTCATCGAACAGGCACCGAGCGACAAGCCCTTCTTCCTTTATTACGCCTTGCCCGCTCCCCACGCCCCGATCATCCCCAACCAGGAATTCATCGGCAAAACCAAGATCGGTCCTTATGGCGACTCTATGGTTCAAGTCGATGCCACCGTCGGAGCCATTCGCGCCGCCCTCAAGAAAAAGGGCATCTATGAAAACACCATCATCATTTTCACCTCTGACAACGGACCCACCTCAGGACACCGTGGCGAGGGAGAAAACCGCCACTCTTGCACTGGTTTCGAAGGCCAAGGAAGTCTCACCGGCAAGAAGCGCAACATCGAAGAAGGCGGACACCGCATGCCCTTTATCGTGACCTGGCCAGGTGTGACCAAACCCGGCTCCGTAAGTCATCAACTCATCAACCAAGTCGACCTTCACGCCACCTTGTCCAGTATCGTCGGCGCCAAAATGCCCACCAACACCGCCATCGACAGCTTTGACTTCAGTCCCATCCTGCGCGGCCAAGACGCCCCCGTCCGCGACCACATGATTCTCAATACCACCAGCCCCATCGAGTTTGGTCTGCGCGAAGGAAGCTGGGTTCTGATTGCGTGCCTCGATCAAGATCGCAAACAACTCGACCCCAAAAAAGGCTACCTCGCCTTGTATGACCTGAGCAAAACCCTCGAACAAAACAACAGAACCAACCTTGCCAAAGCCAACCCTGAAAAAGCACAGGCCATGCTCAAAACCCTGATCCAAAAAGTCAACTCCCCCGCTACTTCGCCTCGCTTAAGCACTGCGGCTCAAATAATTAGCCTATAAATTCTCCCCACAATCAAGTTCCCCTCCAAATCTATTGCAAAAGGTGATATGATGTCAAACTCCACACAGTCGGTTACTGGGCTATTCTCCAGGAAAATGATGCAGATTCAGGCTCTTGGCGGCCCGTGTTCTGGCCTGCCGGCTTTCCGCGACAGCCTGGCACCGCTCGCGGCCAGCGCCCTGCTTGCGGTCTCCGCTGTTTCCTGCAAGGATGAAAACAGCCAAGGCGCACCTGTGGCTGCACCTGTGGAGCAGCCGCATCTGCACGGGGGGGCGACCGTGCCGCCGGCACCGCAGCCGCCTGCTCAGGCGCTGTCTGGGCCTACCAGTAAGGTTGTTGGCGCATCCCAAAGCAAGGCCTTGACGCCTTCTCCCGACTTTAAGCGGGAGCCTTCTGACCGTCTTGTGACGGCCTCCACGCAAGCTCTGGATCCCTTGGCCGGCTGCAGTGCCGCGTATAAGGACTGGTTCAACACCGAATTGAAAAAAGCCTTGGGGGCCAAGGACTTCAGCTCTTTGCGCCAGGCCCTGGCCGCCAAAGCCGGCCTGCCCAACAACGCCAGTGTCGCGGACCTGCAAAAGCAATTGAGTGACCCCGATGCCACGACGGCTTTGACGCAGTATGCCCTGCTGCGGGATCTGAGTGGTGAGTACCCCGTCACTGCTTTTCGCTGTCAAGACGCGGATAAGTTTTTCACGGAGCTTTTGAGTGATCGGGAGCTGATGGAAACCATCTTGATTACTGGCCTGGCGGACTGGACAGCCACAGAAGGTAAGACGAATTTGCAGTTTGTCGCGATTGATGCCCTGCAGAAGATCTGGGCCCTTGATCCCGATTACGCGCGCAACCGCGTGACGCGCAATCTCGCAGCCGGCCTCGCTGTGGCGACGACCTGCAAGAATCAACAGAAGACACTCGGAGGTACAAGCCTCGCCGGATTGTACTCCTTTTACCGTAACTCCTGGCTTTGTGGCAGGCTGGATAAGACCTTTCCTGGGCAGGAAGCCTGGGTCATGCGTAATCTCACGATGGCACAAACCGATGTGGACTCCCTTCTTTACGCTCAAAAGAATGTCAATTTGCCGATGCGCTTGTTTTCCAGCGCTCACTACCGTACGCCGCGCAGTGGTGCGAGTATATTCGGCGATGGTCTGGGGCCGCAAATGTCCGAACCTTGGGGAGGCCCCGACGTATCAATGATGGAGCGGAAGTTGATTGCAGGTGGGGTCTGCGGCACGCAATCATCTCTGGCGATCGGCATGATTGCCGCCCGTGGCATCCCCGCAGGTGTTATCGGTGGCAAAGGGCACTGTGCCTTCTGCTGGCGCCATCCCGATGGCTATTGGGTAGGTGGCTTTGGTGGCATTGACGCTAATGGCCATTACGGTCCCTATGGCTTCAGTCCCTCCTATTTGTACATTACGGAAGCAATGCACAAAGATGTCAGTTTGGTACTGAAGTCTCGTCGCTATGCCTGGCAGGCGCAGCTTGCCGATGCCCAAAACAAGAAAGCGCTCGCCAGTATCGCCTGGGAACAGGCCACTCAGGTGCATCCCATCGAGTTCGTGTCCTGGCATAATCGCCTGTCCTGGCTCAGTAAAAATCCTTCTTTCATCCGGCAGCGCGAGAAAATCATATTAGATCTTACTACGGCGATGAATAAGTTCCCGCTCCCGATGTTTGACTTGATTGCAATCTTTGATGAGGTGGCCTATCCTAACATCAAAGATCGTGCGGCAATGTTAGCCAGTGCGCATCAAAAAGCCGCGGGCAACTGGGCTCCTCGTTTCATGGAAGCGTCTTTTTCTAGTCAGGCGAGCCGGCTGAAAAATAATGAAGAGAAGATGGTTTTGGCTGAGGCCATGCTCCCCAAGCTGCTGCAGTCACCCATTGGTTCTTTTGTTCTCGGCTGGAGCAAGGGACTATTTCCTAAGACAGCAGAGGGAGAAAAGCGCCAAGCGCAACTTTTTGCCAGTGTTTTGAGCGGGCTTGGCGGCTCGAATTCCAATGAAACCAGGGACCTTTATAATACCTTGATTATGCAAGCTGCCAATGCAGGTGACTTTGACACCTTTAATAGTCTTGCGGAAAAATCACGTAAAATATTTGGTAGTAAAGTTGACAAGAAAATCCCCCAGTTCGAAGCCTTTCCGGGGATGAATCTGGGCAAAGGTGGCATTCTTCGTTTATCTGGAGGCTCGTCCACTGCAAACCTTCACCCCTTGGTCATGGATGATGCTACAGGTGGTCAGTTTATGGTTGAAGGGAAAAATGCCTGGGTTGCGGTTGAATTACCCAAAGTCGGTACGATTTCCGGCGTCGTGGTGATCAATGATGGTGGAAAAAATAGATGGGCCCGTGCTCTTCCCGCGTTTGTTGAAGCCTCAACAGATGGCGAGCGCTGGAAAACGATCGGGAAGATGACGGATGCTCAAGAGGTCTATCGCTTTGCCTCGCGTGAAAAAGATCACTTCCGTTTTGTACGCGTGCGTCGTGATGCCGGGAGCGAGGAGCGCTTCCACCTCAAAGGGATTTTTATTTACGGCGAAAAGCAGCAATAAGGAGAATTTATGAATTACTTCAAAACTACGTATGCTGGTCTTTTCTCGATGGCCATTTTTTGCAGCTTACCGCTCATGGCGGGGCAGCGGGCTACTGATTGGGAAGATGTGCAAAGACAGGCCAAGACGCAGCCGCAGGCGGTGGCGATCCTTTTGACTGGCTCGGACTGGAACCCTCCCAGCCCCGGCGCACTGGCCGAGTGGAATTTGCCACAGATGGAAAAAGTGAGCGGGAATATCCGTCTCCTCCATATCGATCACCCCAACTACCCGGATGCGGCTGCCCAGCAGCGGGAGAAGAAAAACGAAGAACTCCAGCTCAAACACGTGGTCTACTCTTATCCTGCCTTGGTCCTGAAAGATAAGAATGGGCACTATCTCGCCACCAAAGAGAGCCTGCAGGGGGCACCGGGGGAAATCGCCAAGATCATGGGCGAATGGCGGGTTATGGTCGAAAAGTACGAGGCGGAATTGGCTAAAGTCCCCGCCGCGAAGGGGGTGGAAAAAGCCCGTCAGATCGGCCGTGCCCTGGATGTGCTGCCCCTGAACTTTGCCTTTGAGCAAGACGATCTGCTGAAGCAGCTGGGCGAGGCCGATCCTAAGGATCAGACAGGATATGTTTATAAATATCTCCAGTGGGAACGCCAGGCTGGCGGCAGCCGTGTAGGCGCGTCTGCCAGGGCGCTGGGAAAGAAAAAGAACTACAAAGAGCTCAATGAGCTGATTGCCTATATTAACGTGAGATTGAAGAATCCGGTTATCAATACGGAGCAAAAGCAAGTTCTGCTTGCAGGGACTTATGCTGCCTATAGGTTTATGCCCAATACCAATGAGCAGCAACGACAGGCGCTGACTCAAATTGTGAAGATAGATCCGAGCAGTATCCCTGGGCGTGGGGCTCAAGGCTTGCTGCAGGCTTTGGATCGCGCTCGAGAAGCCCAGAAACTGCAGGGCATTTTAGAGAAAAATCCCGATGACATGGCGACTCTAAAAAAGTTTTTGACTTACAGCGATGTCAATGACTACGGCAGATTGGTCTATCTCGACCCAAAGACGCTTCCCTCGCACCAGTATCTGATCGATGCGAAGCTGAGCCTGTCGGCGAATGGCGCCGAGCCCAAAGATCAATGGCTCCGCCATTTAGTGACGAATCCAAAGTGCAGCGGTTATGTTACTGTTCCCAAAGGTCCGGATCAATGGGTGCAATTGGACTTTTCCACCGTCAAGGACGTGGAGAGGGTGCTTTTAAGTACTAACGCTCAAGGAAAGAATATCTTTAGCGGAGTTGCCCTTGAGACCTCGCAGGATGGCAAGACCTGGACGGAGAGAGGACGGACCAAGGAGAAGGAATACTCCTTGGATGTTGCACTTCAGGGAGTCAAGGCCCGTTATGTCCGCTGCCGGCGGGTCGAGGGTGGTAAATCCCTGATTGTGGCGGATTTCCTAGCCTACAGTAAGAATAGCAAGGTAGACGCGGCGGAAGAAGAGGATTCCGAGGATTCCGCAGACGCTCAGAACTTGTAAGACTGAGTTTGAGGTGACCTGCTGGATTCCTGAGCAAAATTTCATACGTGTACGTACACGCATGTGTAAATTCTTACTACGATACGCAATGATGGTATTTTTAACCTATTACGAAGGGAGTCCGCCCCCATGAGCCGTTTCAGTGTCTGTCCTCTGATTGCTTTCTGCGCCCTGTGGGTTTCGGCTGCCGCCGCCGAGGCAGACAGCTCACCGCTCCCGCCTTCGCCTCCGGTCAAGGAGAAGATGAATGTCCTTTTTATCATTGTGGACGATCTGCGGCCGGATCTTGCCTGCTATGGCCTGGATTCCGTCAAGAGCCCGAATATCGACAAGCTGGCCAGCCAGGGCGTGCTTTTCCGCAATGCCTACTGCCAGCAGGCCGTCTGCGCCCCTTCGCGGATCAGCGTGCTTTCCGGTCTGCGTCCTGACTCCACCGGTGTTTTCGACCTCGATCATCCCTTGCGGAAAGTGCTTCCGGATGTGCTCTCGCTCCCGCAGTATTTTCGCAACAACGGCTATGAAACCAGTTCTTTAGGCAAGGTGTATCATCATCTGCACGATGATGACGGCCAGGGCTGGACAAGTCCAGCCTGGCGGCCTGAAGGGGCCTGGAAGGGGCGCGGCTACCTGGCTTCTGAGCTTCAGGCGGCTGATGCTGCGGGCAAAAGCAGCAAGATCGGTCCCGCCTGGGAGTGTGCTGATGTGGCCGATGAACTTTATCCCGATGGCCAGATAGAGCTGAAGGCGGAAGCCGAGCTGCGGCGCTTTAAAGCCGAGGGCAAGCCCTTCTTCCTCGCGGTCGGCTTTAATAAACCGCACCTGCCCTTTTGTGCCCCCAAGCGCTACTGGGATCTCTATGATGAGGCGGCGCTGAGCTTGCCGGAGCAGGCCACCTGGCCGGCCGGCATGCCCCCGCTGGCGGGCACCACCTGGAGCGAACTGCGCCAATACACCGGCATCAATAAAAAGGGAGAGTTGACCCAGGAGACAGCCCGCAAACTCATTCACGGATACCATGCCTGCGTGAGTTACACCGACGCCCTGATCGGCAAGCTGCTCGCCGAGCTGGATCGACAGGGTCTGCGCGACAATACCGTGATCGTGCTCTTTGGTGACCACGGGTGGAAGCTGGGGGAATACGGCGCCTGGACGAAGCACACGAACTTTGAACTCGATACGCAAGCGCCTTTGATCTTCGCCGCTCCCGGCCTGGCCGGCAAGGGGCAGAAGAGCCCCGCACTGGCGGAATTTGTCGACATCTACCCTACGCTCGCCGAGCTCAGCGGACTGCCCGTTCCCGCTCATTGCGAGGGCGTGAGCCTGGTTCCGGTCCTTCAGAACCCGCTGCTGCCGTGGAAGCAGGCGGCCTTCAGCCAATACCCGCGCGGCAAGCTGATGGGCTATACACTGCGCTGCGGCCAATGGCGCTACACCGAGTGGATTGATCCGGCTTCGCAGACGGTGGCAGCCCGTGAGCTTTACGATCATCAAAAGGGTCCGGTCGCGAGTAAGAATCTGGCCGAAGAGCCCGATTGCGCCGAGACGGTCAAGCGACTCTCTGCGCTCTTGCAGGGCGGCAAAGGATGGAAAGCAGTCCAGCAGAACATCACGGCCCGGCCCCGGAGCGACGCGGAAAACTCTCAGAAAACTCCAGTCAAACATGAGGATGCACGATGAAGAAACTTATCATTCTTGGCCTGGCCTGGCTCGCCAGCCTGGCCGCCTGCACAGCCGCCCTGGCCCCGCAGGCCAGCGCCGATAGCGCTCCGGAGGCGCCGGCGCCGGCGGCCCTGACGCGCCCCAACATTCTTTTCATTTTCACCGATCAGCAGACCATCGGGGCGCTCAGCTGCGCCGGGAATCCGTACCTCCACACTCCCGCGATGGACAGCCTGGCGGCGCGCGGGATGCGTTTTGAAAAGTCCTACTGCACTTATCCCTTGTGCGCCCCCTCGCGCGGCAGCCTGTTCACCTCGCGCACTCCCCACGAACTGGGCATCTATGAGAATGACGATGCTGAACTGGCCTCCAAAAAGTTTTTAAACGCCCAGACCATGGGCGAGATTTTTCAGGCGGCAGGCTACGAGACCGCTTACGCCGGGAAATGGCACTTGAACGCTCCCTGGCCAGGCTTCGGCTCAGGGCACAAGATCCCCGGATTTGCAACCCTGCCTCTCGTGTCGGGGAAGAACATCAGCAAGATTGATAAAAAGAAGGAGGCCAAGGGCCTGACGGCAGACCCTAGCATCGCCGATGCCTCGATTGCCTTTTTGCGCCAGAAGCATGACAAGCCCTTTCTCCTGGTCACCTCCATTTTGAACCCGCATGACATCTGCGAATACTCCAGCTGCGAGGCCTTGCAGGCTCTGGTGCCCAGCGATCCGTCCAAGCTGCCGCCGGCCCGCCCCAATATGCATGATACCGAAACTCTGCCTTCGGCCTTACAGAACTTCACGCAGTCCTACGTGACTGAAAAGAAAGACTGGACTGAGCTGCAATGGCGTCAATATCTGTATGCCTACTATCGGCTCGTGGAAGCCTCGGACCGGGAAGTCGGGAGGGTTCTTGCCGCGCTCCAGGAAAGCGCCGCGGCCTCCAATACGATTATCGTCTTCACCTCCGATCACGGGGAAATGATGGGTTCGCACCAGATGTGCCGCAAGCAAAGACTCTATGAAGAGGCTGTCGCGGTGCCGCTCGTGGTCGTCCTGCCGGACGGTAAGAAAGCCTGGGTTAATAAGCGGCACCTCGTGAGCGGGCTCGATATCATGCCGACCTTTCTTGATTACGCCGGCATCGCCATTCCGCCCTCGCTGGGGGGACGCAGCCTGCGTCCTTTAGTGGAAGGACAAGAGGTGCCCTGGCGTGACTTTGTGGTCTCAGAGCTCAATGGCGCCGCCGAGGCCCGCATGGTGCGCAGTGCCCGCTACAAATACATCGTTTTCGCCACCGGGGAGAATCGCGAGCAGTTTTTTGACCTGGAGAAAGATCCCGGGGAACTGAAAAACCTGATCGCCGAGCCGAGCCTTGCCGCCGAGATCGAAAAGCATCGCAAGATGCTCGTGCAGTGGCGCCTTGACACCCATGATGAGATCGGCAAGCGCGCTCCCGGCAAAGGCAAGAAAGGAAAAGAAGAGGAATGATCGTGATGATCTCCGTGGCCTGAGCGGTCTTAAGAAAAAACGGGAAGAGCGCGAGCTCTTCCCGTTTTTGCTGGTTTGATCCCGGCCGGCGGGCGGCGTGGGCTGGCTTTACTTGCGCGGGCTGGTTCGTTGAGTTTTTTCAGGGCCTGCTCGAGGACGGAGTCCGTCTTGTCCAGATAGTCAATAGTCACGGGGCTTGGGGCGGGCGGGAATGTCGACTTCCACGCCATAGCCGTCAAAGGTCTGGCCATTGGGCTTGAAGGAGGCGATGGTGGAGAGTTTGAAGGCGATTCCAGAGCGGGGGAGCTGGGTGGTGTAGGAGCCGCCGCTGCCGCCGCGGCTGCTGACGCCCATGAGGGTTTCCTGTCTGGCAGGGTGGGGGCGGGGCAGCCCGAAGTGAAGACACTTCCGCGCGCATCCTTCGGGGCTCCGGCGCGGGCTAATTGACCGGTGTGAGGGTCAGGTATTTCAGGGTGAAGCCCCTGCACAGGTTGGCAAATCAGGTCGATCTCGGCAAGGTCACCCTGTCGAACTGCGCGACCAGCGGCAGGGATCTCGATCCCAACTGCCCTCGTTGCGCTTTATGATATGAAGCGCCCTGATCCCCATCACAAGGCCGCCCGGTGACCGGGCGGCCTTGCTCATCAAAGCTGTCGCTCAGCCCGGCATGCCGGGGGCGCTCCAGCCTTGGCGGTATTTCGGCCAGATCAGGGCGTTGGCGGCGTCGATTTCGGCGCCGGAGCCGCTGAACTTGCAGTCCGGGCCGTTCCATTCGAATTCCTTCTCGGGCCAACGATTGAGGACGACGCCCATGAGGACGGCTTCGGTCATCGGGCCGCCGTAGGAGAAGGGCGCGGTGGCTTTCGACTGGTCGTTGGCAAGGACCGCTTCGACCCAGTCGTGGTAGTGGTTGCTGCCTTTGGCGGGCTCGGGCAGATCCTTGGCTTCGAGCTTCTTGCCGGTGGCGTCGACGACGGTGGGCATGGGGCCGCAGTGGACAATCGACAAGGCGCCTTTGTCGCCGATGATCAAGGCGCCGGAGCCGGGGACTTCAATGCCGGGGTGAAGATCCTTGGGGGCCTTGAGATTGCCGTTGCGCCAGTGGACTTCGATGTCGCCGTCCGAGAAGGCGGTTTTGGGGAAGCTGTATTTCACGTGGCAGTCGAAGGCGAAGAATTCTTCGGCGGGGGGCTTGGGTCCGAGCGATGTGACGCTGGTCGGCTTGGTCAAGCCGGCGGCCATGTAGATCGGGTCGAAGACGTGGCAGGCCATGTCGCCTTGGATGCCGGTGCCGAAGGCGACCCATTTGCGCCAGTTGCCCATGTGGTAATCGCCGCTGCGCCAAGGCAGGTTGTGGGCGACGCCGAGATAGCGGTCCCAATCCATGTTCTCGGGAGCGGGAGTCGGGGCTTTGTCGGGGACGAGGCCGCCCCAGGGTTTGCCGCCGATGCCGGAGTGGATCGCTTTGATCTTGCCGATGACGCCTTCCTGGATCCACTTGCGGGTGGTCTGGTAGGGTTGCGAGGAGTGGATCTGGATGCCCATTTGGGTGATCACTTTCATCTTCGCCGCCATCTCGGTCATGGCGCGGCATTCGCCGATGGTGCGGGCGAGAGGTTTTTGTCCGTAGACATGTTTACCCAGCGACATGGCGAGCAGCCCGATCGGGGCGTGCATGTGGTCGGTGGTGGAGATCATGACACCGTCGATCTGATCGGCGAGTTCGGCAAAGAGATTGCGGTAGTCGGCGTAGGTCTTGATCTCGCCGTCATGGCGCTTGGCGTATTGCTTGGCGACTTTTTCGCGCAAGCCGCGGTCGGGATCGCAGACGGCGACGAGATCGACGGATTTATGGCCCATCAATTGACCCAGGTCGCTTTGTCCCTGTCCACCGACGCCGATGGCGGCGAGACGGAGTTTCTTGGGGGCGGCGCCTTCCTGAGCCAAGGTGGCGGGGGCGATTGCGGCAGCTCCGGCGGCGGCGCCGGAAAGCTGGAAGAAGTTGCGGCGGCTGAGGGGCATGAATGGCTCCTTGAAGTTTTGGCAGAGGGGCGGCTTGTCTATGATGCCTATTTTTGCCAGGAGTTCCCGCGAAGTTTCTCGTCTAGGAACCTTCTGGGGAAGAGAGCTGTCCAAGCCTCCGGAAACGGCGACTTGTGAATTTCCCGGGAGGCCGTCTTGTGAAGGGTTCAAATTCAGGAGAAGCCGATGATTCCCCGCCGCCAAGTTCTTCCTGGTCTGGAGCTGCCGCTGCTCAGTCTGGGCACTGTCAAGATCGGTCGCAACACGAGTCTCAAATATCCCGGGGGCTCCTTCGAGCTGCCGAGTGAGGCCGAGCTCGAGAATCTCCTGGCTGCCGCCCGCGAGCTCGGCTGCAATTTGATCGACACGGCCCCTGCCTACGGAATCAGCGAGGAGCGACTTGGCAGGGTCCTCGGCGGTCGCTGGCAGGGCTGGCTCTGCTCTTCCAAGGCAGGCGAGGAATTCGACGGTGAGAAGAGCCGCTTCGACTTCTCGCCCGAAGCGATTCGCCATTCCTGCGAACGCAGCCTGCGCCGCCTCCGCCGCGATCACCTCGACCTCTTCCTCCTCCACTCCGATGGCAACGACCTCGAAGTCCTCAATAGCCCCGGCCTGATGGATGAACTCAGCAGCCTCGCCGAACGCGGCCTGATCCGCGCCTGGGGCGCTTCCACCAAGACCGTCCACGGCGGACTCGAAACCCTCCGCCGCGGCGGCGTCCCGATGATCATGCTTAACCTCGAAGCCCGCGATGAACTCGCGGTCGCCGAATACGCCGCCTCGCTCGGGCGGGGCGTGCTGGTCAAGAAGGCCCTGGCCTCGGGCCACATCGGCGACGACTCCGCCAGCCGCGAAGCGAAGCTGCGCGACACTTGGAGATTCCTATCTGGGGTGAACGGCGTCAGCTCCGTCGTCATCGGCACCACCAAGCCGGGTCATTTGCGCCAGCATGTCGACATGCTAAACGCCTTCGCCTGAAATCAAGCCAGCGCCGCGGCGCAGTTGATGTAGTGCGGCATCGCCGACCCGGTCGAGCGGTTGTCGACATTCGGGGCGCCGCGGCCGGCCTCGTGGTCGTCGAGCTGGACGAGGCGGAAGTCGAGGCTGAAGCGGTTGCGGCCGCGCGATTGCGCCAGGGTCTGATGCAGCTGGTGGCCGGCGAAAAGCAGCACCTGGTCGCGCCGGCAGGAGAAGCCGACGCGGGCGGCGCCCTCGGGCAGGGGTCCGGTGAGCTCGGGGTAGCGGGCGGTCAGGCCGTCGTCCTTGTTCTGCCAGCCGATCTTGAGGTCCCAGTCGCGCTGCACCCAGCGCTGGTAGTCGAAGATCTCGGAGTTGTTCGGCACCACCTGATGGAACTGCTCGGGGAAGAAGACGAAGGTCTCCTCGGGCGGCAGATCGTCGAGGGGGATCCAGCAGGTGATCAGCGATTGCGAATGGGAGTACCAGGTGTCGCGGTGGGGGTAGTAGACCGCCTGGGCGCGGGGATTGTGGTGCCCGTCGTGGAGGATGGCGCGCAGGCGCAGCGGGTCGCAGACGGCCCGGGCGGGGTCGAAGCCGAGCGAGGCGACCAGCGTGGCGATGAGGCGCTGCGGCTCAGGCTGGAGGTAGAGTTCGCGACGCAACAGCCCCATCCGGCCGAAGAAGGCGTCGCCGTCGGCGCTGTGCTCGAGCGAGCGGTAGTCGGGGCCGAAATGCTTGACCAGCAGGCTCCGCACCGTCTCGCCCAGGGCGCGGCTGGCCTCGGTCGGGTCGAGCAGGAAGACCTCGCCGTCGTAAAGGGACTGGCGCAAGGTCTCGTTGCCGGCGGGGGCTTGGTGGCGGATCATAGCGGTCTTCTCGCCACGATGATCAGTCGCAGGCTGTCCATGCTGAGGGGCGAGCCGTCGAGTTCGCCGTGGATCTTGAGGTCGACGAAGCCGCAGGAGCGGAGCAGGGCGCAGATGCTGTGCGGCAGGTAGAGCCGGGTGGAGCTGTGTTTGACCTGTCGCGATCCATCGGGCAGGGTGTAGATCCAGTCCTTCAGCATCAGACCGCGATCCCAGTCGAGGCGGGTGAGGCGTTCGAGGTGAAGCTCTCCGGCGGGGGTGCTGACGCGGTTCTCGACCCGTTCGCGGAAGTGGTGCAGAACTCCGGGGAGGTTGAGGGTGTCGAGCAGGAAGAGTCCGCCGGGCTCGAGGGAGTCGAAGGCTCGTTGCAGCATGAGTCGATTGATTTCGTCCTGGTCGCTGTAGCCGAAGGAGGTCCACATGTTGATCACCGCCTGGCGGGGTGGCGAGGCGTACCATTCGAGGGCGTCCTGCACCTCGAAGCGGGCGTTCAGGCCTTCGGAGCGGGCGCGGGCCTCGGCCTTGGCGATGTAGCCGGCGGCGAGATCGACGCCGAGCACTTCGCAGCCGAGGCGGGCGAGGGGAAGGCTGAGTCGTCCGTTGCCGCAGCACTGGTCGAGGACGCGGGCGCCGGGCTTGAGCCCGAGCAGGCTCATCAGCGCGCGAGCCTGCTTGACGTTGTCTTCGTCCGAAGCCGCGTCGAGCAGGATCGCTTCAAGCGCTTCGTCGTAGAAGTCGTGCCACCAGGGTTTGTTCATCGGGGAGCTCCTTGGGTTGAGAAGTAATCATCAATCGCCTGGATGGCGTTTTTCAGCCGTTGTTCACCTTGGCCGGAGATCAGGCGCCAGGGGCGTCCGGCGGTGTCGAGGCGGGCGGAGCAGGCGGCGAGGAAGCTGGCGCGTTGATCGGGGAGGTAGCGCACCGGATCGGCCACCCAGGGGAGGTCGATGTCGCAGAGCAGGGTGAGCTCGCAGCGGCTTTCGGCGGCGAGGGATTCGAGTTCGGTCGAGGGACGCCCGAAGAGGAAGTCCTGCCAGATGCAGGTGGCGAGGGCGTCGGTGTCGCAGAAGAGCCAGGGTCCGGCCGTGGCTTCGAGCTTCTGCTGCAGCGCGATCTGGCCGCGGGCGATGGACGGCAAATCGGCTTCGACGGGCTCGCGTCCGAGTGATTCGAGGAAGTCGCGGGCGAATTCGGGAACCATCGTGCCGCCGAAGTGCGCCGCAAGCTGCGCCGCGAGGGTCGATTTGCCGCAGGATTCGGGGCCGAAGAGGCAGATGCGGCGGCGGTAGAAGGCTTGCACCGGCGGCGGCAGGAAGGACCAGTTCGCCGCCGGGGCGCGGCGCACCGCGGTGCCGCTCACCGGGATCGTGGCGCGCGGGATGTCGCAGGGGATGAACTGGGCACCGAGGACGGCGGCCAGCGGCGTGCCGTAGTTTTCCGAGGCGAAGACGAAGTCCACCGGCTCAGGCAGGATGCGCTTCAAGCTGCGCTCCCAGATGCCCCAGAAATCCGGGTGCTCCTCCGGCTGCTGCGGATTCTCGTCCGTGAGATGCAGCACGATGCAGTCGGGGCAGAGCTGGCGCATCCAGTCGAAGCGCAGCTCGCCGGGGATCGGCTCGGCCTGGAGCGAACCGACGACGACATAGAGGCGGTCGACGCGGCGGCGGGCGAATTCGACGAGAAAAAGGTGGCCGCGGTGCGGCGGCAGGAACTTGCCGAGGACCATCCCCACCTTGTCGCCCGGAGCAGATGCCGAGTCCGAACTTGATCGTAGCCGTGCGAGCCGAGTGGCGGCGTCGGCTGTGTCCAGAGCGTGCTCGGGTGAGTCAGCCATCGTTCTGGCTTTGATTTTCGAGTTTGACGAAGGTGTCGAAATCACTTTGGAAGAGCCTGTCCTGGATGACTCGGTACTTTTCGAATTCGCTCTCCGCATGTTCTTTGGCGATCTCGGCGCTGATCCGGCCGGCATCCTGGAGCACTTGCCGCTCATCGGCCTCGAGGAAGATGTCAAGGCGCTTGGCCCAAGCCTCCATCGTCATCGGGGTCCGCCTTCTTGCGCGACTCTCCGCCAAGTCGAGATAGGCGCTGACGATCCGTCCGAGATCCTCAAGCTCGGTTTGCGTCAGGTAGTTTTTTGCCACGCTGACATCGCTCTTCAGGATTTTGCCCATCGGGGCCTTGGCCCAAGTCGTCAGCCCCATGTGTTCCTGGGTGTGATCGGCGCGTTCGGCGATCAACTCGGCGGCGGTCCGGCCATGAACCGCGTAATGCATTTTGTTTTGCACTTTGGCAAAGAACTCTTTCGTGATCGGAGATTCCCGGTCGTAATCGACAGCAGTGGCGTAGATGTCGGTGATCTTCTGATAAAACCGGCGCTCGGAGAGGCGGATCTCGCGGATCTCATCAAGCAGCCGTTCGAAGTAATCCTCGTCGAGGAAGGCGCCGTTCTCCATCCGTTTGCGATCCAGCACGTAGCCGCGCAAGGTGTAGTCCCGAAGCACCCCCGTTGCCCATTGCCGGAAGGCGGTGGCGCGTTTCGAGTTCACCCGGTAGCCGACCGCGATAATCGCATCGAGATCGTAATGCAGGATGCTGCGTTGGACCTGCCGCTGCCCTTCGGTTTGAACGACTAAGAATTCCTTAGCAGTTGACTCCGTCAGTTCCCCGTCGGCATAGATCTTCTTCAAGTGCATCAAGACGTTTTCTGGTGTCGTCTCAAACAGCTGGCCGATGTTTTTTTGCGACAGCCAGATGGTGCCGTCCTGCACCCGTACTTCGACGCCGTCGCCCCCGGTCTGGTAGGCAAAGATCAAGAACTCCGCCGTGCTGTTGCGAAGGCGCAGATTCTCTCGTGATTTATTCTTCTTCATCTTTCGTCTCCCATGTCGCCTCAATCAAGCGGCGTTCCCGCTCGATTTCCAAACGCAACTGCTCGTGTGGATCTGCCGCTCCAGCGTACGCTTGTCCCAGCCGCCCGCGATGGCCTCGTGCTCGTAAAAGTCCCGAGCCTTGAGATCCTCCACTCGCATCAAGGCGCGATAGTGCGACCAGGTGAGCTGGGGGGAGAAGCCACGCGGTGATCTGTCATCCGAAGCTTGCACCCCGGGGATGATCCGTAAGGACAGATTAGTCGCATCTGCCTTTGGATGAATGCCTTCCAGATTGGCTCCCCACTGGGGATCTTTTTCAGTCAGGCATTGGCTCCCCGCTGGGGATCCAATGCCGCGATCCGCGTAGGATAGAAAAAACTGTCTAAACCGCTTGAGGTTAGGCAAAGAAAATCCTTGCCCATAGCGCTCTGTCAGCCGGAGGGATAGATCCTGCAGGAGACGCTTGCCATAGGCCGCCCGCTCCTGACCTCCCTGCAATTCCTGGACGATCTCCCGCCCGATCAGCCAATAGGCCAGTACCATCTGGCTATTGACGGCGCGGACGACCTCACCCCGCGCCTGTTCGAGAATGGCGGCGACTCGGCCGAAGAGTTCTTCGGGAGCGGCAGTAGTCGGCGAAGAAGGTGGCGTGGAGGCGCTGTCGATCGCAAGTTTTTTGGGGCGACTCGCCTTTTTCTGCGGTATCGGTTCAGTCATGGTGTGTGGGCCTGGAAGATTTCGCTTTGGGGACTTTGTCGGAAAGTAGCTTGGGAACGCTGCCCGGCCTGCAGCAACCAGGCGAGGAGCTGGTTTTCGTCGGGCGCGGGCAGGCTGCCGTCGAAGTCGTAGCCGCTGGCGAGGAAGAGGTCCTGGGCGCGAGCTGCATCCTGGCGCGGAGCGAAGAGGCCGTTGAGGACGGCGGGAAGGGGCGTGCCTTGTTGCGCGCGGCGCCAGGAGTCGAGATCGAGTCCGGGGCGTCCGGCGAGGGCGCAGCTGGCGGCGCAGAGCTGGCGCAAATCGAGATTGCACTCTGGCGCGAGGTGGGAAACCGGGCCGGACGGCTCTTCGGCGACGATGCCGGCCAGCGCGGCGGCGTAGCTTTCGAGCGGGGCGACGGCGATGGCGAGTCCGGCGGGGACGGCGGCCGGATCGAGCGGCTGGCGGGCGAGGGCTTCGAGCATCCAGGTGAAGAAGTCGTTCTTCGGCAGATCGTCGCGCTTGGCTGCGCCGCCGATCAGGGCGGGACGGACGAGGCGCAGGCCGCCTTCGAAGCCGATCTCGCGGCGGAGGAGGCATTCCGCCGTCAGCTTGCTCTGGGCGTAGGCGCCGTGGATGTTGCCGGCGGGCTCGGAGTCGGCGCTGATCTTTGCGGACGGCGCATCGGAGCAGGCGAAGACGGCGAGGCTGGAGACGAAGTGGAAGCGGCGTCCGGCGCCTTCGAGGTAGAGGCGGGCGAGGGCCAGCGAGGCGGCGACGTTGACCGCGGCGATTTCGGCGAAGCTGCGGCTCGAGCTCAGCTCGGCGGCGGCGTGGATGAAGATCTCGGCTTCGAGCGCTTTGCGGCGGGCATCCTGGTCGAGCCCGAGATCGTGGCGATTCAGGTCGCAGTCGAGGATATCGAGGCGGCTGAAATCGAGGGCGACGCCGCGTTTCTCCGCGATCCGCCGCAGCCGTTCCCCGCCGCCGCGCAGCAGCAACAGGAAGCGGCTCTGCGGCAGGCGACGCTGCAGCTCGCCGAGCAGCGCCAGGCCGAGGAAGCCGGTGGCGCCGGTGAGGAGGATGCTCGTTCGCCCGCCGGAGGCTATTTTTAATGTTAAATCTTTATTTTTGTTTGCTTTATGTTGAATATTGAATGTTGAATCTTGAATTTGCCGTCCCAGGCTTTCCACGCTCATCGGCAGCAGCCGCGGCTTGATCTCGGCGAGGGGCAGGTCCTGCATCAGGTCCTCGGGACGCCAGGCGAAGCGTTCGCCCTGGAGCCGGGCGGCGAGTTCGAAGGCGCCGAGAGAGTCGAGACCCTGACGGCGCAGCGGCAGCTCGGGGTCGATGGCATAACCGAAGTAGTCTTCGACGAGCTGCCGCAGCGAGGCGTGCGGGCCATCCTGCTTGCGCGCCGGTTGCAAGCGGGGATAATCGATCTTGCCGCTGGCGTTGCGCGGCAGTTGCGGCAGGCGCAGGAATTTCGCCGGGATCATCCACTCCGGCAGCTCGGCCAGGAGGGCCTGCCGCAGGCCCTCGTTTTCGGCCCGTCCGGCGTAGGCGCAGAGGAGGCGCGGGCCGACGGCGAAGACAGCGGCTTCGTCGACGCCGGGCAGGCGCAGCAGGGCGGATTCCACCTCGCCGCATTCGACCAGGCGGCCGCGGACCTTGACTTGACGGTCGAGGCGGCCGAGGAAGCGCCAGGCGCCGTCGGGGAGGACTTGAGCCCGGTCGCCGCTGCGGTAGAAGCGCCGGCCATCGATCACTGTGAATTTCGCGGCGTCGAGCTCGGGGCGGCGCCAGTAACCGAGGGCGAGGCAGGGGCCGCCGATGAGCAGTTCGCCGCTCTCCGGATCGAGGCGAAATTCGGCGCCTTCGAGCGGTCGGCCGATGTCGCCCTCGCTCCAGTCCTCACCGCAGCGGACCATCGCGCAGCAGATGCTCGCTTCGGTCGGGCCGTAGAGGTTGAAGAGGCGGACGCGTCGGCTCCAGGCGCGCACCGTGTCGCGCGGGCACACTTCGCCGCCGAAGCCGAGGGTGAGGAGGCATTCGGGGGCCTCTTCGGGCGAGATCAGGCGCAGCAGCGAGGGCGGGATGTCGAGGTAGCTGATGCGGCGATCGGCCAGGGTCTTGAGGAGTCGTTCAGGGCTCGTTTCGCAGGGCGCCGCGACGACCAGGGTGGCGCCGCAACACAGCGCGGTGAAGATGTCGGACAAGGAGGCGTCGAAGAGGGGCGACAGCATCCACAGGCAGCGGCTGCCCGGCCCCAGCTCGAAGGCCGCGATCTGCTGCCTGATCACCGCCAGGAGTCCGCCGTGGCCGACGCTGACGCTCTTCGGCCGGCCGCTCGATCCGGAGGTGCTGATCAGCCAGGCTTCGGGGGAGGAGGTTGAAAGGTTGCAAGCTTGAAAGCTTGAAAGGTGGAGGGCAGCCGAGGCGGGGAGCTCAGATTCCGTATTGGATTTTGAATGTTTAATCTTTGATTTTGTTTGTGTTATGTTGAATCTTGAATGTTGAATCTTGAATTCCCAAGTCAAGATCCCCGCCACCTCGGCGTCATCGAGGATGAAGTCGCGGCGATCCTCCGGCAGGCCGTGGATCGGCAGGAAGCTCGAGCCGCAGCGCCAGCTCGCGAGGACGGCGATGACGAAGGCGGCGGAACGCGGCAGGTCGAGGGCGATGCGGACGCCGCAAAGCCGAGCCGAACGCAAGTCCGCGGCGAGGGCATCGACTTCGCCTAGCAGCTCGGCGTAGCTCAGGACGCGCCCATCCTCCTCCACGGCCGGGGCGTCCGGGCGGAGGCGGACCTGTTCGAGAAAGGCGTCGAGAAGATTCATGTCGTAAGCCCTTGGTAGCTTTTGGCTTGCTTGGGATTCATACAATTTCCATTTTTGAATTTGACATGATCGTCTGTTTGTTGTTGAGCATCAACATGCAGGGATCAAGTGTGGTGGGAATTTCCCATCGGCGTTATCTTGGGATGGAGGTGGATTCATGAGTTCCGAAGAATGGCATGAGCAGGTGATGGCGCTGCCGCGCGAGTTGCGGCAGGCGCTGGCGGAGCGCTTGGGACTGGATTGGTCCCGGTCTGAGGTCGCGGAGGACGGAACTGAGCCGCTGCCCTTGGATGCCGCGGCCCGCGAGTTGTTTGCCCAAGTGCTGTTGCTGCCGGTGGCGGAACGCCGTGCCCTGGCAACGGTCCTGAGCAGTGATTGTCTCGCCGAGGAGAGCTGGGAACAGCAGTGCATCGCCATTGTCGAGGCCCGCTTGGATCGGTACGACCAGGGCTTGGAGCAGGCCATTCCTTGGGAAGAGGTCCTGGCGGAGATGCGGCAGCGATGAAGGTCGTCTTGTTGCCGCAGGCCCGAGTGGACATGCTGCAGGCGCAAGATTTCTACCGGGAGAAACTGCCTGGACTGGAGAACCGCTTTCTCGCCGATCTGCAAGAATCCCTGACTTTGCTGAGCCGATCTCCCGATATCGGGCGATCCCTGGGCGGCAAGAGCCGGCGGCTCAACTTGTCGGCATTTCCCTATTTTCTGGCTTACTCGCACAGGCGTGGCTGCCTGGTAGTGACCGCCGTGTTGCATCAGGCCCGCGATCCGCAGGACGTCAAGCGCCGGCTGGAGTGAGCTTGCGGGCGCTTCACCTGTCTTGAGGCGGTGGTGTTTCGTCTTCATCTCATCAGCTCCTCTTGCAGGGCGGTGGCGGAGAGGAAGAGGAAGAGCGGCGGTTCCCAGCGTTTGAGTTCGTCTTCGGGAAGTTGCGGCAGGCGCGCGATCAGGGAGGCGAGGGCGGCTTGCGAGTAGAAGGGCGGGCAGCGATCGAGGGCGGCGCGGAGGAGTTCCAGCAGCGGTGGCTGGGCGATCAGCGGCGGTGCCATGAAGGGGTGTTTGCGGCGGAGGCGCACTGCGTCGGGAATCAGGCCGCGCAGGGCCTGGCGGAGGAGGAATTTCTCCTCGCCGTCGCGGATCAATTGGTCCTCGCGCAGGGTGGCGGCGAAGTCGCAGAGGCGGTGGTCGAGGAAGGGGACGCGTCCCTCGACGCCGTGCGGCATTTCGCAGCCGTCGCCGAGGGTGCGCAGGATGTATTGCGGCAGGGCGCTTTTGATCCAGGCGAGGAGGCTCAGGTCGAGCGGGCTGCGGCCTGGTGCGGCGTCGGAAAAACCGGGCTGGCGCAGGGCCTCGAGGAAGGGGTCGCGTCCGGCGAAGGGGGCGAGGAAGCCGGGTTCGAGCAGCGAGTGGTGGGCGAGGCCGAGGGAGGCCTTGGCGGGGAAGAAGGCGGGCAAGGAGCCGAGTTCTCGGCGGGCCGCGTCGAGCGGCAGGCCGGCGCCGGCGGCGTGCATGATGCCGCGCACCGCGGCGTCGTCGCGTCCGGGGATGAGGAAGGGGTAGCCGGCGAAGAGTTCGTCGGCGCCCTCGCCGCTCAATGCGAGCTTGCGGCCGGAGGCGCGGATGGCGGCGTTGAGGAGGAACTTGGCGGCGTGGTGGCCGTTGATGCAGAGGCTCTCCGAACCGCGCACGGCGGCGGCGAAATGGGTGGCGACGGCGGTGGCGTCGACCCGCACTTCTTCGAGCGGCAGGTCGAGATGGCGGGCGGTGGCGCGGGCCTGCTCAAGCTCGTCGTAGGCGCTGCCGGGGTAGCTGACGGTGAAGAGCCGCAGGTCGCGCCGCTGCTGCGCGGCGAGGCAGGCGATGGCGGTGGAATCGAGGCCGCCGCTGAGGTGGATCGCCGGGGAGTGCGGCGTGCGCAAACGCAGCGACACCGCCTCCTCCAGTTCGCCAAGAAGCAGCGCCGCGGCCTCGGCGTCGCTGCGTTCCTGCGGACGCCGCAAGGGCAGCTCCCAGTAGCTTTGTTCACGCAGGCTGCGGTCACTCAGGTCGACCTCGAGGAAGTGGCCGGGACGGACCATCGAGATGCCGGCGAAGAGGCTGCGATCGAGGTCGTGATATTGCCGCGAGGCCGCCTGGAAGAAGGCCTCTTCGTCCCAGCCGAGCGGGAAGCCGAGGGCGCGGATCGCCTTGAGCTCCGAGCTGAAGACGAGGGACGAGGCGTCGCGGCGCCAGTAGAGCGGCTTGATGCCGAAGCGGTCGCGAGCGGCGTAGAGGCGGTTTTTGCGGCGGTCGCAGAGGACGAAGGCGAACTCGCCGCGCAGCTTACGGAAGCCGTCGGGTCCGCGCCGGGCGTAGAGTTGGAGAAGGAGCTCCGAATCGCCGGTGGCGGCGGGGGCGTCGAGTTCGCGGCGCAATTCCTCGGCGCCGTAGAATTCGCCGTTGACCACCGCGGCGAGGCCGTGTTCCTCGTCGAACAGCGGTTGCGGCACCGGCACGGCGCTCGACAGGCTGAGCAGGGTGTGACCGAGGAAGAGGCCGGGCTGCGACCATTCGCCGCGCCCCTCGGGACCGCGCGGCGCGAGGGCGGCCAGGGCCGCATCGGTGCGGGCCGGGATCTCCCCGGCGATGGCGAGGAGGCCGCACATCAGGAGGGACCCCAGGTTGAAAGGTTGGAAGCTTGGAAGCTGGTTCTTGCCCCAACGGGGCAGCCGGCAGATAGCCCAGGGTGTAGACCGAGGAACGAGGTCAAACCCTGGGTGGGGATCAGCGCCCAATTCAGCCCCGGAGGGGCGTTCAGAATGCCGCTCGCGTTTCTTGATGGCGCATTTTCTGGACGCCCCTCCGGGGCTCGGCGTCTGTTGTTGGCCAACCCAGGGTTTGCTCCTTCGTCGCTACACCCTGGGCTAACTGCCGGCCGCCCCGCTGGGGCGCAATCTGAAGCGGCTGGGAATCCCGCCGCCTGAGTGAGATTGAATAGGTTTGAATCGATGATGTTCATTGGGCATCCTTCGAACGATTCAGATCTCGACGATGAGTTTGTGGCTTTCGCTGTCGCTTTCGATCAGTCCGGGGAGTTCGGCGGCGGGACGCGGCGGCGCGAGCAGATCGGAGAGATCGAGCTCGGTCAGCAAGGCCAAGGCCGCGTCGAAGGGCAGGTAGCGGCGGGCCTCGAGTTTGAGTTCGCGTTCGATGAGGAGATTGAGGGGGACTTCGATCGAGCCGGGGTGGCGGCTCTTGAGGATCAGGCTGCCGCCGGGACGCAGCAGCTCGAGGGCGGCGCGCAGGGCGGCGGGACGCGGATCGGTTTCGATCACCCAGTCGCAGGAGGCGGGCTCAGGCTCGGCGATCGGACTGAAGCCGCGGCGGCGCAGGATCCGTTCGCAGAGGCTGCGGATGCGTCCCGAGCCGGCCACCGCGATGCGTCCCTGCAGCGGCGCGAGCAGGATGGCGCCGCAGGCGGCCACCGGTTCGGCGGCGGCGGCTTTGAGCGGATCGAGTCCGGGCGGCAGCGGGAAGAGGCAGGCCTCCGGCACGGCGAGGAATTCGGCGAAGCAGCCGGGACGATCGATGCCGAGGAAGCCGCCGTCGGGCAGCAGCGGATTGACCGCGACGAGCGTGCCGGACTCGAAGCGGCGCGAGGTGACCACCTCGGCGCTGCATTCATGGCCGAGCACCCAGCCTTCACGCGGACCATAAAGCCCCTGGAGCACCTGCCGGTCGCTGCGGCAGATGCCGGCGTAGCGCACCCGCAGCAGCGCCTCATCGGGGCCGGCTTGCGGCTCGGGAATGTCAGCCGGGACAAGCCGGCCGTCGGTGCAAATCCAGGCTTTCATGGCGGGGCTCCCCTGGGGTTTTAGTGGGACTCGATCGTCCCGATGGAGGTAGTTGATGGTTGATGTGCCCTGAAAGGGCAGCCTGACCTTAGCCCGGGGTGGAGCCGCAGGCGAAACCCCGGGTGTGCGTGAATTGAGATTGAGCCCTGTAGGGGCGGCCTGAGATGTGGCGTCTCATCGGGATCTCCTTGGTCATTTCGCCCTTTCAGGGCTCGGATGTATTTCTCTTTACCCGGGGTTGCGCCTCGTGCCTCGGCTTCACCCCGGGCTAAGGTCAGGTCGCCCCTTTGGGGCTGCAGGGCGCGAAGGCCGCGCGCAGTTCCTGGTAACGGTACCATTCGATCTGAGAGAGGTGGAGTTCTTCGATGGGGCTGAAGTCTTCGTTCAGCAAGGGGCGCAAGCCGTGAGCGAAGTCGTCGAGATCGAGATTGCCGAAGCCGGTGGCGAGAGCAGCCATGGCGACTCGTTTGGCGCCAAGGTCTGCCGCCTTTTGCAGGGCGACGCGACAGGTTTTGGTGATCATTTCGACGGATGACTGATAGAAGCCATCGATGGCGACTGCATGCAGGACGCCGAGATAGGGACTGTTTGGCGATTGCCAGAGGAAGACCTCGCCCGGGCGGGCGAAGCAGCGTTCCCGGTCCTTGAGCAGGGCGTGCAGCTCCTCCTGCATGCCGCCGCCATAACGCAGCAGCAGTTCACCGCCGACACCGCCGGTCAGGTTAAGGCTGACATTGGCGGAGCAGACCAGGACATCGGCGGGGATGTCAAGCAGGTTGCCGTGGTGGAGGTGGAGGTGCATGGGCTGATAATAGCTATAGCGTGTGCATCCCGTGAGTTTGATAGCTTCTCCATGGCGGAGGAAATACTCCGCCTCGATTTGAGCGTTGGAGATGGATTCACCTTTTGCCATTCGGAGGACAAAATCATAAAACCATTCGGCCTTGGCGTTTCTAAAATGCTCGAGCCAATACGGATCGTCTACAACTTTATCAAGGGCAATTCCGCCGCCACTGAAATTCCAGGAGTTTCCACCCCAGAACTCGATTCGGTCGTCGCACGCTTCAAGCAGATATCCGACTCCGTAGGAAGTGGCTCTTGGTTTGTCGACGTACTCGCCAATCACAAACGCCTGGATTTTTCGCGCGGTTTTTCGAGGTTTCATTTGGCTTCTTTATTTGGTGCTGAAGATGTGGCTCGATCGTCCCGATCGAGGGTAGCTGCAGGTCGATATCTGTCGATGTCTATCGATATCACGATAGCTATCGAAGGTGTCGACAGATGTCGAATACTTAGAAACCCACAAACTGCCTCTCCATCAGCTCGCTCAATCCCGGCTGACGCAGGATCAGGTCGCGCCACTCGGCGGGCAGACATTCGGGACCGTGGACAATGGCGGCAAGAGGTGCGGTGATTGCGGCGGTGGTGTCGGTGTCGCCGCCGAGATTGACGGCACGCAGGGTGATGTCGGCGAAGCTGCCACCCTTGGCGAGGCACCAGAGGCTGGCTTCGAGGCTGTGGACGACATAGCCGTCGCTGGAAATGGCGTCTTCGTCGGCCTGAAGGACGCTGCCGTCGAGGATACGATCCAAGGGATTGAGATCGTCCGCGGCCAGCCAGGGTTTGATGTCCTTGACGGCGCGGGCCAAGGCCACCGCGACGGCATGCCCATGAAGCAGTTCGCGAATGACGAGCGCGTAGATCTGGCAGCAGGCGCGGCTGCGCGAATGGGCGTGGGTCAAGGCGCTCCAGGTGCCGACGCGCTGGATCAGCTGCCCCGTGGGCAGGTCCTTTAGGGCCAAGGCCACCGGCAGGATGCGCATCAGCGAGCCGTTGCCGTTGTCGAATTCGCTGGTGCCGCCCCAGGGGGGTGACAGTTGACGTTGATAGGCCTGAATGGCTTTTTTGGTGGCGATACCGATATCAAAGACATGATTGTTGACGGCCCAATACCCCTTGCTGAACCAGCGATCGAAGCGAGCCATGGCGACTTCGGGTTGATCGCCTTCGGTGACCAGCGTTTCCCAAGAGCAGAGCATCAAGGCGCCGTCGTCGCTCCAGGTGCCGGCATGTCGCCCCCAACGTCCGCCGCTACGCATGCCTCTGACGGGCTCGAAGTGCAGTTCGTCACGATCGCAAAATTCCACCGGCACGCCGAGGGCGTCGCCGATGAGGTGGGCGAGGAGAAGGTGGGAGTAGGGGTTCATGGGGTTTTTCCTGTCGTTCTTCTACTGGATCACTGGCGTCCCGTCGGCTTTGCTCAATGTGGCTCGATCGTCCCGATCGAAAGCAACTAAAGCCTGATATCTATCGATGTCTGTCGATATCACGATAGCTATCGATAACGAGTTGCGCGATTATTCAGTCGAACCACTTGGCAAAGGCCTGTCTGCGAACATCGCCCTTGCTTTCGTAGATGGCGAAGACGACTTCCTTGAAGACGCCGCGGAATTCGCCGTGGAGCGCTTCATGGAAGAGGTGAGCCACGAGTTCAGGGTCGTTGCCGAAGACGCCGCAGCCCCAGGCGCCGAGCACCAGGCGATCCTCGCCGCGAGAGGCGACGATGGCCAGAAGACGGCTGATGCGGCGGGCGAAACACGCTTCCAGACTGGGCAGGGATTCAGGCTCCTGACTGGCGACGGCACCGGCGTTGGGCGCTGGCGAAGTGATCACCGAGACCAGGACAGGTGCATCCAGCCAGCCCCCTTCGTCGTCGCGGAAGAAGGGAACGCCCGGCGAGTAGATCATGTGATCGGTGTAGAGCAGCGTCTTGTAGTACTTGTTGTCGCGGTAGTAATTCGGTTGAGTGAGCAAGCAAGGATGCAGGGCGCTCGAACGAGTCAGTGCCTCCTCTTGGGCTTGCGCGCCGGAAAGGAAGCCGCCGCCGGGGTTTTTCGCGGAGGCGAAATTGAGGGCGCAGACGCGACCGCTCGCGGCAAGGCGACAGGAGGCCGCCATGGTGCTTTCCGCGGTGACCGCAAAACGGGTTTCATGCCGTCCTGGCAAGACCGTTGGGATCAATGCGTCAGGGCGGATGCCGACGGTGCCGGAGATCGCCGCCTGGATGGATGCGGCAAGCTCGATTCTGCGCTCGCCGAGGGTGTAGTAGCCGTCTTCTATGGCTTTCAAAGTCTGTTGCGCGCAAAGCACGCGTTGGTCACGATTCATGGAGTGTTTCCTGTGGTTCATCTATTGGATCGCCGACGTCCCGCCGGCTGTGTTTCGTGGCTCGACCATCTTGGTCGAGGTGTTAGAATGAACTCGAGCTGGAAGCTCGAGCCACGTCAGTTGATCTCCACCCCCTCCTTCCGCATTTCGTCGATCGCGGCGGGAATGTCGTCGGGGCTGAGGCCGACGCCGCGGCAGGCGTCGAGGAGGAGGCGGACGCGGAAGCCGAGGCGGAGGGCGTCGAGGGCGGTGGCGCGGACGCAGTAGTCGGTGGCGAGGCCGCAGATGCTGACGGCGTCGACGCCTTGCGCCTTCAGCCATTCGCCCAAACCGGTTGATTGGCGCTGGCCGTTGTCGAAGAAGCCGCTGTAGCTGTCGATGGCGGGGTCAGTGCCTTTGGGGAAGACCTTGGTCACTCGGCTCAAATCGAGTCCGGGGTGGAACTCGGCGCCGGGGGTCCCTTGGACGCAGTGGACCGGCCAGAGGACTTGAGGCAGGCCGGCCAGTTGCACCACTTGGAAGGGAGCCTTGCCGGGGTGATTGGCGGCGAAGCTGCCGTGATTGGCCGGGTGCCAGTCCTGGGTGGCGACGACGAGGTCGTGATCGGCCATCGCGGCGTTGGCTTTGGCGAGCACCGCATCGCCGTCGGGCACCGCGAGGGCGCCGCCGGGGCAGAAGTCGTTCTGGATGTCGACGAGGATGAGGGCGGTCTTCATGGCGGGCTCCTTGATTGGCTTGTCCCTAATCCAATATTATGTATTTTTTACACAAATGCAAGGGCTGATTTGAGTTTTTAGGGAGATCGCAGGAAATTTCACTCAGGCAATTGAGCCAGCAGCTTGAGGCAGGAGGTGGAGAGTGGGGACTCGGGATCGGGCCAGGGGAGCCAGGTGGTTTCGCGGCTATTCAGCCAGGGGGCGAGTTCGTGGGCGAGGATTTCCTGGCAGGGGAGGAGGTGGTTGGCGAGGCGGTAGCGGGTGATGCTGGTGAGCAGGGCCTTGCCCTTGGGGACGGCCAGCTGCGGTGGTGCCGCGGGGTATTGCTTGAACTTGTCGGGGATCGGGCCGATGATCAGGGTCGGCAGTTCCCATTGGCCGTTGAGCCATTCGCCGGGGTTTTTGCGATAGGCGAGGAGGCGGCCTTGCGGGTCGCGCACGAGGAGTCGCAGGAGGGTGATCGGAGTGGCCGGGGCTTTCGGCGTCTTGGGGTCTTTGGCGGGCAGGCTTTCGGCGTCGCCGGCGAGGGCGGCGGCGCAGTGGTTTTTCAGGGGGCAGATGAGGCAGCGGGGTTGGCGGGGACGGCAGATTTCGCGGCCGAGATCCATCAGGGCTTCGTTGAAGGCGCGCGGGCCGATGGCGGTGATCAATTCCTGCAGGGGCGAGTGCTCGGCCATGGCTTCGAGGCGGCGGCTGAGTTCGGGGCCTTGCGGCTGGCGCAAATGGAAGAGGCGGGAGAGGACGCGCTGCAGGTTGCCGTCGACGGCGAGGGCAGGCAGGTTGAGGCCGATGGCGCGCAGGGCGGCGGCGGTGTAGGGGCCGATGCCGGGGAGGCGGCGCAGGGCCTCGGTGTCGCTGGGGATGTCGCGGACCTGGGCGCAGGCGGCGGCGGCTTGGCGCAGGTGCTGGGCGCGGCGGTAGTAGCCGAGGCCGGCCCAGGCTTGGCGGAGGGCTTCGTCGTCGGCGGCGCCGAGGGCGGCGAAATCGGGGAAGCGGCGGAGGAAGTCGTCGAAGCGCGGCGCGACGCTGGCGACGGTGGTCTGCTGCAGCATGATTTCGGAGACGAGGGTGCCGTAGAGGCTGCGGCGGCGTCGCCAAGGGAGTTCGGCGTGAGTGGCGGCCGACCAGGCGGCGAGTTGGGTGAAGGCGTTTTGCATGGCGCAGAAGATACACAGTCAAGACGGGAGGGGCGATGCCGAATCCTTGCCAAGTCAGCCTTTTTTGTCGAGCGACTCGAGCGTCTTCTTGGCTTCTTCATCGCCTTGGGCGAGGGCTTTTTCAAGCCAGAGGCGGGCGGCGCCTGGGTTGGCTTTGCAGCCGAGGCCGCGGAGGTAGCAGAGACCGACGTTGTACTGCGCCAGGGCCAGGCCTTGGTTGCCGGCCTGGACCCAGAGCTTCAAGGCCTTGTGCTCGTCTTTCTTCCTGCCCTCACCATTCATGTAACAGTCTCCAAGGGCAAAAAGCGCTTCGGCGTCATTTTGATCCGCGGCTTTCTGAAACCATTCGGCGGCTTCGTGATGGTCGATGCTGACGACTTTACCAAGACTGAAGGCTTGCCCCATCTGATATTGGGCTCCGGCGTGGCCGGCTTCGGCGAGTTCCTTGAATAGCCGGAAGGCGGCATCGGGGTCGGCCTTGGTGCCGAGACCCTCCATCTGGCAGTGGGCGAGGGCGTATTGGGATTCGAGGTGACCCAATGCGGCTGCCTGGGTGAAGAGGCGGTAGGCTTCGCCCGGATTCTTCGCCGTGCCGCGGCCTTCCATGAGGCACCAGCCGAGGGCGTAATGGGCGAGGGCGAGATCCTGGGAGGAGGCTTGGCGAAAAGATTTCACCGCGGCTTCCGGATCGGCCGGGATGCCACGCCCTTCGAGCTGGCAGAGACCGACCCGGTAGCGGGCCGCGGCGCTGCCTGCATCGGCTTCTTTGACATCTCTGGCGAAGGCTGCGGCCGGGCTTTCTTCGACTTCGCGAATCGCCGGGGAGGCGGGGCTGGCCGCGGCGGCGTCGGGAGAACTCAGCAAGAGAAGAATAGAAAGGGTGTTCATGGCGCACTCCGGAATTTTTCAGTGGTTTGAAATCTACGCAGGCTTGGTGCCAGGCCAAATTTGTCGCCGAGGACGGAACATTGCTGTCCCCCCGAGAGTCTAGGCGATAAAGGAGATTTGGGAATGAAGCTTTTGATCGCCGTGTTTTTCCTGACATCGCTCGGGGCTTGGGCCCAGGGCTTTCACGAGCGCGCGCCGAACAATTACAGCGGCACGTCGGAACAGAATGCTGCGACCTTGCTGAATCGTCGGCTGGAAGCGGGGGAGCTGCGTTTGGAGGTCAAGGGCGGGACGGGGCGGCTCGAGGCGGTTCTGGCGGCCTTGAAGGTGCCGGCGAGCAGTCAGATGCTGGTGAGCAGCAAGACCAGTTTCCACCGCGATTTGATTTCGCCTCAGAACCCGCGTGCGGTTTATTACGGGCCGGACGCGTATGTCGGCTGGGTCAAGGGGGCGGGGGTGCTGGAGGTGGCGGTGGGCGATCCCAAGCTGGGGCTGGTTTTCTACACCTTGAGCCAGGATTCGAAAGTGCCGCCGCGCTTTCGTCGCGACGATGCCTGCCTTTCCTGTCACGGCACCTCGCGCACCGGCAACGAGCCGGGACTGGTGATCCGTTCGATCTTCCCCGACGACAAGGGGAGGCCGATCTCCTCGGCGGGGGAAGCGGAGGTGGAGACCTCGACTCCTTTCGAGCAGCGTTGGGGCGGCTGGCTGGTGACGGGCCGTTTCGAGGGGCGGCATCGCGGCAACGGGGTGGCGGTCAAGCGTGGCGAAAGCTGGGTGCTAGAGCCTATGAAAGCGGCGGATCTGAAGGCCTTTTCGAAGGATTTTGACGCGTCGGTGTATTTGCGGCCGAGTAGCGACGTCGGCACCTTGATGGTCTTCGAGCAGCAGGCGACCTTGCACAATCTGTTGATCCGTGGGGCGCTGCAGGTGCGCTGCCTGCTGGAAAGCGACCGCGAAATCAACGAGCTCCTCGGGCAGAGCGGGCCGCGCGAGCAGAGCGTCCGGATCATCGGCAACCTGGCGAAGGAGATCGCCGCGTCGCTGCTCCTGAAGGGCGAGCCGGATCTGAGCGCGGCGAAGATCATTCCCGATGCCGCTTTCGCGGCCGATTTCGCCGCCTTGTGGCCGGCGAGCTCCGCGGGCGAGCGGCTCGGCGCGTTGGAAATGAAGTCGCAGCTGTTTCGGCTTCCCCTGTCGCCGATGATCCATTCACCGGCCTTCGAGGTCCTGCCGGCGGAGCTGAAAAGCGCGGCCTTCAAGGAGCTCCGCTCGGTCTTGGAAGGCGGCGGCGC
Organism: Verrucomicrobiota bacterium; assembly: GCA_039798785.1. Lineage (GTDB taxonomy): Bacteria > Verrucomicrobiota > Lentisphaeria > Lentisphaerales > Lentisphaeraceae > CAMCSH01. Next base: position 195,739 of record JBDKFG010000001.1, read on the forward strand.
CTGGCCGGAAGGGGTCAAGCCGATGACCGCCGAGATGAAGTTCAGGCTGCATCGCCACCTGCTCGAGACGGTCAAGGGCTACTGAGGCTTCAGGCTCCCGGGCGCCGCCAAGCTTGACCCAGGAAGCCTTCGACGAGGAAGTCGTCGCCGAGGATTTCGTGGCGGCGACCCTGGAGTTGCCAGGCGGCTTCGAGCGATTCGGGGTCGTCACCGGCGACGGCGGGACGGCTGCCTCTGCCGCCGAGAATCTTGGGGGCGATGAACCAGCTCACCTGATCGACGCAGCCGGCGGCGAGGAGCGAGGCGGCGAGATTGCCTCCGCCTTCACAAAGGATGCGGGTTACACCTTCCTGGGCGAGAGAGGAGAGGATCTTGTCCCATTCGGCGGCTCCATCGGCTTGCAGGCAGCGGGCGGAGGCGCCGTCATCAGAACGGAAGACCTTGAGATCTGGCGACAGCGATTCGGGGCGACGGGTCCAGACGAGGCGTTTCGGCTGTTTCGGCCATTCGGGATCTTCGACGCGGAGCGAGGGATCATCGAGGCGGCAGGTGTCGCCTCCGACCAGGATGGCGTCGGCGAGGCGGCGGAATTCCTGAACCCGGCTGCGTGCGGCGGGGCCGGTGATCCAGCGCGACTGGCCGGAGGCGGTGGCGATGCGCCCGTCGAGAGTGCTGGCCAGTTTGAGATGGACCCAGGGGCGCTTGAGGGAGATCCACTTGAAGAAGGCGTGGTTGAGTTCCCAGCATTGTTCCGGCAGGACCGGTCCGGCGACTTCGACTCCGGCCTGGCGGAGGGCGTCGAGGCCGGCGCCGGCGTGGGCGGGATTGGGGTCGGCGATGCCGTAGACGAGGCGGGCGATGCCGGCCTTGAGGACGGCCTCGGTGCAGGGCGGGGTGCGGCCGCGGGTGCAGCAGGGCTCGAGGGTGACGTAGAGGGTGGCGCCGCGGGGGTCTTCGGTGCAGGAGGCGAGGGCTTCGGGTTCGGCGTGGGGCAGACCGGCGCGGCGGTGGTGGCCTCGGCCGATGAGGCGGCCGTCCTTGACGACGACGGCGCCGACGGCGGGATTGGGGGAGGTGAGTCCGGCGGCGAGGCGGGCTTCATCGAGGGCGGTGCTCATCCATTGGGAGTCGTTCATGGCGGGCTGTGGGGTTGGGGCTTCAGGGAGCGAGGGCTTCGACGGCGACGGCGGGGAGGGGGGAGCCCGGGACTGGGCTGCCGACGAGCCAGCCAGCCTCGCTGCGGATGGGCTGGGCGAGGCAGAGGTGGACATAGGCCTTGGCGCCGCGGCAGGCTTCCAGCCAGTCGGGGGACTGCTGGCGGGCGCGGATGGCGGTGGCGGCGGCGGCGAGACGGCAGCCGGTGCCGTGTGAGGCTGGCGCCTGGCGCAGCCGCGGCAGACGGAGCAGCCAGGTGCGCTGCCGGTCGCGGAGGATGTCGAGGGCATCGTCGCCGTCGCCGTGGCCGCCTTTGAGGAGGACGGCGCAGCCGTGCCGTTCAGCCAGTTCGGCGGCGGCGCGGCACTGCTCGGCCAGGCCGGCGAGGCTTCGACCGAGGAGGAATTCCGCTTCCGGCAGGTTCGGGGTGATCAGGGCGGCGCGGCGGAAGAGGCGGGGAAGCCGGGACTGGCCTGCGGGCGAGAGGAGGGCTCGTCCCGAGGTCGAGATCAGCACCGGATCGGCGACCAGGGGGGCGCCGGCGGGGAGCTCTCGCAGCAGCGCATCGAGGTTGGCGGCGCTGGCGAGCATGCCGCTCTTCACTGCGGCAAGGCGGAAATGAGATGCGACCGCGGCGATCTGGGAGGCGAAAGCTCGGGAGCTGAGAGGGTTCACCTCTCGCACCTGAAGCGGGTTCTGGGCGGTGGCGGCGCTGACGGCGCAGCAGCCGTGGACGCCGAAGTGGCGGAAGCTCAGCAGGTCGGCCTGGAGGCCGGCCTCGCCGCCGCTGTCGCTGCCGCCGGCTGCGAGGCAGACGGGCGCATAGTCTTCACTGTCGGGCATTGCAAAGGTTCTCCATGGGGCCTAATATAGACGCAGGCGGAAACTGGGACTGGTGACGCCGCAAGGAGGAGTATGAAGAAGTATTGCCAGTGGGCGGCGCTGCTCGCCCTGATGTTCCTGTTCACCTCCTGCGAATGGTCGAGATGGATGGATTTCCGTGATCAGATGGCCGATGGCGCCTATGCCAAGAACGCCCGGGTGGAGATCGTCGATCGCCGCGGCGTCATCCATCTCCAAAATCCGATCCTGACCGCCGCCGACATCCGTCTCGTCACCCAGAAGGAGCCGACCCTCAGCGTCAAGGAGAACGGCCTTCTGCGCGAGACCTGGGTCTGCCGTCGCGAGGGGCCAAAGCGTCGCGGCGCTGCAGACGACATGGAATTCCTGATGGGCTACAACGCCAAAGGCACCATTGATCTGTTCAAGGCCCCGGTGCAGTTCGCCACCATGTTCAAAAGCGATCTCGCCAGCTACGCCAAGGCGGCGCAGTGCTCTTTCATCGGCAGCGTCAAGGTGTTCTCCAAGGGGGTGGAATCGGAGCTTCCTTATGAGAAGGGCAGCACCCGGATCTGGCCGGACAAGGCGATGATCATCGCCGCCTATGGCGAGGCCGACAAGGACGACAAGTCGGTCCTGACCTATAATTATTATGTCTCCCCCGCCGCAGGCGAGAAGGACGACGGCAAGAATCCGGGGCGCCAGATCCGGATGGAGTTCAGCTTCGACAAGAAGAACCGGCTCAAGCTCTGCAAGATGTTCCTTGGCAGTACCGAACTGAGCCTAGAACTGGGAGAGGACTGATGAGCCTGATCCATCCCGAGGATGAGCCGCTCTGGGAAGCGCTCACCGCCGCCCATGTCGCCGACGAGGAGGTCCTCGCTCTTGCCTTCGCCGACGCCTACGACCAGAAGATCAGCCCCGAAGAGGAGGTGGTCGACCGCGGCCTCCTGAGCGAGGAGGAGCTGGCGATGCTGCTGTCGAAGAATGCCGGAACGGAGGCGGTCGACCCCGCAAACGCCAGCCTGACGCAGGATTTGATGGCTCGCATCCCTGCCCGCCTGGTGTTGAAATATCACATCCTTCCCTGGGCCGACGACGGCGACACCCTCTTCGTCGCCTGCGTCAATCCACTGCGCCCGCATCTGCAGGAGACCCTGAAAAACCTCCTCAAGCGTGAGGTGCAGCTTCTCGCCGCCCCCGCCAGCCGCCTCGGCGAGTCGATCCGGCTGGCCTACGGGGAAGTCGAATCCCGCTCCGATCTCAGTGATTTCGAAGTCGTCCGTGACGACGACGAGGATGAAGACGAGGATGAAGAAGGCCGCAGCGACAGCGCCATCGCCCTGCTGGTCGAGTCGATCATCTCCCAGGCCATCCGCGAGCGCACCAGCGACATCCACATCGAGCCCTTCGAGCACGAGACCCAGGTCCGGATGCGGATCGACGGCACCCTGGTCGAAACACACCGACAGCCCCGCCTGCTGCATAATTCGATCTGCAGCCGGGTGAAGGTCCTGGCCGGCCTCAACGTCGCCGAATCCCGGCTGCCGCAGGACGGACGGATAGAATTCCGCTTCGAGGGGCGCTCGGTCGACCTGCGCATCTCGACCCTGCCCGTCCGGCACGGCGAGATGATCTGCATCCGCGTCCTCGACCGCAGCGGCAGCGTCCTCAGCCTCGACCGCATCGGCCTGCCCGAGGAGCTGGTCGCCGGCATCCGCCGCCAGGCCAACCGCCCGAGCGGCATTTTCATCGTCACCGGCCCGACCGGTTCCGGCAAGTCGACCACCCTCTATGCCGCCCTGTGCGAGCTCAACGTCAGCACCGAGAAGATCCTCACCGCTGAGGATCCGATCGAATATGAGATCGACGGCATCGTGCAAGTCCAGGTCCACGAAGCGATCGGCCTCGGCTATTCCCGCCTCATCCGCGCCTTCCTCCGCCAGGACCCCGACCGCATCATGATCGGCGAGATCCGCGACACCGAGACGGCGGCTATGGCGATCCAGGCGGCGCTCACCGGCCACATGGTCTATTCCACCCTTCACACCAACGACGCCCCCGGCGCGGTTGCACGTCTCCTCGACATGGGGGTCGAGCCCTTCCTCATCGCCGCGGCGATGAACGGCGTCCTCGGACAGCGACTGTTGCGCAAGATCTGCGACGGCTGCAAAGCCTCCTACAAGCCCGAAAAGACCGAGGTCGACGCCCTCGGCCTGGGCCAGAATGAAGTGGAGGCCGGCTTTTTCTACGGTCGCGGCTGTGCCAAATGCAATATGACAGGCTACCGTGGAAGAGTGCCCATTCAAGAACTTCTCGAATTCACTCCGGAAATCAAGACCTTGGTGCTGCGACGCGCGCCGACCTCGACCATCCGCCAGCAGGCGGTCCGTCAAGGGATGGTGCCGATGCGGCTCCAGGGAGCCAGACTGGTGGTGACCGGCCTGACCACGGCCGAAGAAGTGCTGAAATACACTTGAACCCAGGGGGAGCTGCCAATGATCGAGATGCATGAGCTGCTGCAATTGGTGCTTGATGAAGGTGCGAGCGACTTGCACCTGACCGTGGACTCGCCGCCGGTGTTGCGGATGCGCGGCGAAATGGTGCCGCTCGACACTGATCCTCTCACCGCCGAAGACACCGAACGTCTGATGAAGTCGGTCACTTCCGATGCCAACCGCATCCGCCTCAACGAAGTCGGTGGCGCCGACTTCGGCTTCGCTTATGGCGACGCGGCCCGTTTCCGGGTCTCGGTCTTCCGCCAGAAAGGCCGGATCGGCCTCGTCCTGCGCACTATCTCCAACAAGCTCCTCACCCTCGAGCAGATCGGCCTGCCCGCCTCGATCAAGGACCTCCTCTACAAGCCGCGCGGCCTGATCCTGGTCACCGGTCCCACCGGCTCCGGCAAATCCACCACCCTCGCTTCGATGCTCAACATCATCAACGAGGAGCGCGCCGCCCACATCATCACCATCGAAGACCCGATCGAATTCTACCACCCGCACAAGCGCAGCGTCGTCAACCAGCGCGAAGTCGGCGCCGACGTCCCATCCTTCGCCGAAGCCCTGCGGCGTGCCCTCCGCCAGGACCCGGACGTCATCCTCGTCGGTGAGATGCGCGACCTCGAGACCATCTCTGCAGCCGTATCCGCCGCGGAAACCGGCCACCTCGTCTTCGGTACCCTCCACACCACCGGTGCCGCCGAGACCATCGACCGTATCGTCGACGTCTTCCCCACCAACCAGCAGGCGCAGGTCCGCAGCCAGCTCGCCGCCGGTCTCGAATGCGTCGTCTCCCAGCTTCTTCTGCCGCGCATCGACAAGCCGGGGCGCGTCGCCGCCTTCGAGATCATGATCAAGACCCCTGGCATCCAGTCCCTGATCCGCGACGCCAAGACCTTCCAGGTCGCCTCTCACATTCAGACCGGCGCCAAATACGGCATGAACACTTTGGATTCGCACCTTTTGCAATTGTTCGAATCGGGTATCATCTCTTATGCAGAAATGATCACCAAGTGCAAAGACGCCAATTTCATCAATGAAAAAATCCGCGGCTGAGCGGCTTTGATCCAAGGAGACACCCATGCCTAAGTTTGACTACGTCGCGATGGATTCCCGCGGACGCGAATCCAAGGGTACGATCGAGGCCGAGAACGCCAAAATCGCCGAGGCGCAATTGAAGGAGAAGGGGCTTCTTCCCCGCGAAATCAATCCGCAGAAGGGGGCGAAGGCGGCGCCGAAGAAAGGCGGCAGCAAGCAGATCACCTTGGGCGGCGCCCCGGCGATCAAGGGCAAGGAGCTCACCACCTTCACCCGCCAGCTCTCGGTTCTGATCTCCGCCGGCCTTCCCCTGGTCCGCGCCCTCCGTACGCTCGAAAAGCAGGCCAAGCGCACCCCTCACATCCAGCTGGTCATCGGCCAGGTAGCCGACTCGGTTGAAGGCGGCTCCACCTTCTCCGAATCGCTCAGCCAGCAGAAGAAGTCCTTCGATGACTTGTACTGCGCCATGATCAAGGCCGGTGAAGCCTCCGGCGCGATGGAGGCGGTGCTCGACCGTCTCGCCATGTTCATGGAAAAAGCCGAACGCCTGAAGCGCAAGATCAAGGGCGCCTTGACCTACCCGGTCGCGGTTCTCGGCATTGCCTTGTGCATCACCGGCTTCTTGATGGTATTCATCGTACCCAAATTCAAGACCATCTTCGATGACATGCTCAAGGGCGAGCCCCTGCCTGGCCTCACCGCCATGGTGGTCGCCTTCTCCGACTTCATGAAGGGGTACTGGTACGTCTGCATCGGCATGGTCTTTGCTGCCATCGGCGGATTCAAAGCCCTCGCTGCCACCCCGCCGGGGCGCCTCCTCATCGACTCAATGTCGCTCAAGATGCCCCCCTTCGGTGGCTTGGTCACCAAGGTCAACGTCGCCCGCTTCTGCCGCACCCTCTCGACTCTCCTGTCCTCAGGCGTGTCGATCCTGCAAGCCCTCGAAATCGTCAAGGAGACCACCGGCAACAAAGTGGTCGGCGCCGGTATTTCCTCGATCGCCAGCGCTGTCAAGGAAGGTGAAGGGATGAGCAAGCCTCTCGAAAACACCGGCATCTTCCCGGTCATGATGGTGTCGATGGTGGAAGTCGGTGAAGAGACCGGCGCCCTGCCCGACATGCTCGTCCGCGTCGCCGACATCTACGAGGAAGAAGTCGATGTCGCCGTCGACTCGCTCACGTCTCTGATCGAACCGATGATGATCGTCGGCCTCGCCGTCATCGTCGGTACCATCGTCATCGCCATGTTCATGCCGATGATCGCGATCATGCAGAAACTGTGACAAAATGACAAGCGCCTGCCTTGATGGGCAGGCGCCTGCATTTACTGTCAGTCCCCATTCTCGTATTTCAGCTAAGGAGTCTCAGGATGCTCAGCTTCACCAACAGCTTTGTCCGCCGCCAGTTCCCTGCCTTCGCCCTCGCTTCCCTTGCCTTCTCTTCCCTCGCACTCCATGCGGAAGAGGTGACTGACGAAGACACCGACTTGCGCTTCGCCGAGCTGCTCAGCGGCCAGAAAGTCCTTGAGCCCGAGCAAAACAGCTATATCAAGATCCTGAAGCAGAAATACAGCGCCAAACCCGGCTTCATCGCCATGCTCGAAGCGGGCATCGCCTACGGCCAGGGCAACCCGGGCAAGGGACGCGAAAGATTCAACTCGATCCCCGTCGAAGATCCTTATTTCCAGAAAGCCATCGCCAAATGGCTCGACATCGCCGGTGAAAAGGTCGGCGAAGATGAAGTCCGCGATCTCGCCGGTGTCGCCATGGCGGCGGAGAAATACTGGAAAAGCCCCCTCGCGGCCAAGTTGAAAGACACAGATGCGGACTTTAATCTGATCTTTGAGGGCATGAAGATCTATCATGCCAAATTGAAGAAGGATAATCCGCAGGAAGCGAAAAAGCTGGCTGAAGCTTGGGATAAGCAGTTCCCGAAGTATACCCTTATCGGAGATCCAATCGTCGAAACCTATAATGACTTTGTTGCCTATATCAATAAGGTGGAGAGTGACTTCTTTACCAAAAAGGTGACTAAGATCAATTCTAAAGAGCTGGAGGATCGCCTGAAGGAGGCGGCCAATATCCTGGCCAACGAATCGCCTTACAAGGACTGGATGGAGTCCGAGAAAGCCCGGGTCCTGGCCCTGACAGGCAAGGAGGACGAAGCCCTCAAACTGCTCGAGCGCCGTGAAGCCGCTTTCAAGGCTATGGAAGAAGCCATGTTGACTGACAAGGAAAATGCAAAGATTCCCAAGGATCAGATTTACTACAGCTCTCCCATGGGCCCCTTCTATTACGCCAAGGGCGCAGTTTTGCAGATCAAGGCTTGGCGCCTGATCAACCAGGGCAAGATGCAAGAGGCGATTCCGCTGCTCTTCAACATGGGCGATGCCAAGGCCACCACCGCCATGGCCGCCACCAACTATTATCTCTGCGTCAAGAACTACAAGCTTGCCGCCAGTCGCGACAACGCTGCCTGGCGCTATCAGATCGAGCTCCAGCCGTTGACGAAAAAAGCCAATCGTGGCAAGGATCTGGCCTCGCTTCCCGGGATGGAGACCAAGGACCTCTTCGACGCCGCCTACAACCAGAAACTTTACGAAGAAGCTCTCGGCCTGGATGATCAGATCCAGAAAGAGTTCATCGCCAAAAAAACCGATGTCAATGCGATCGGGCTCTACTACTGGCTGCGAGCCACTTGCGCTTTCGAGTCAGGTAAATTCGAACTGGCGCTGGAGATTCGCAATCTCCTGAAGTCGAAATACCCGAGCGCCAAAAATCCCAAGGAGCCGGCATCCAAGACTTATGCCGAGCAGTGCGAATCGATGCTCAACGGCAAAGCCAAGACTTTGATCAAGGAACTGGAAGAGGCGATCGCGAAAAAGCCGGATGAGGCGAAAAAGAAAGATATTGCCCGCCTGCAACCCTTCGTCATCGTCGCCGACAACGCCCAGACCCGCCTTTTCGCGGCCATGACCAGCTACCTCGAATTCGAAGCCTTGCGCAGCAAGAAAGACCCCGGTGCCAAGGCCAAGGCCAAGGAGACGATGGATCTCTTCACCAACAAGTTGATCAAAGATCCGAAGTACGCCACCTCGCCCGAGGCCCTCATCGCCCTCTACTACACCGGCGAGCTTCATGCCTTCGGCGGCGACACCGCCAAGGCGGAGGAAACCTGGAAGCTCTACTTCATCAAGGAATCCGGCCTCGACATCAAGGGCCGCTTCCTCAAGCTTTGCGCTTTGTCCAAGGTCGCCAACCAGAAATTCCGCCTCAACCAGGAGGACAGCCTCCAGGCTTCGGTTGACGAATACTGGAAATTCCGCAAGGATGCCAACAACAAGTGGGAAGAGTTGAGCGCCGATCAGGTCAAAAATTCGGTCTCGATGGATGGCAACATCGCCGCCTTCCCCTTGGAGCAATCCTTGAAGCTCCTGGAAGCGCCCCGCAAACTCCTGGTGGAGAAACGCAGAGAGCGCAACAAGATCTCCGAGGACCAGAAGGAGGCCCGCGAAGCGGCCGCCAAGGTCGTCCGCGATCTTGAGCGTGAATTCCAGCCCAAGGCCAAGGAAGTCAGCGAAGTGATCGAAAAGTGGTGCGTCACCTATCCTGACGCCGATCGCGTCCCCCACTTCCGCCTCAAGCAGGGCAAGCTGCTGCTTGATGCCGGCGACATCAACAACGCCCGCAGCAAGTTCGAACTCCTCAAGTCGAAATTCCCCACGCACGAAGTCACCAAGGCCGCCGCCATGGCCGTCGTCGAGCTCCACCTCGAAGCCGGCGAACGCGGCGAAGGCGCCCGTGAAGCCCTTGCCATCGATGTCAAGACCTTGCCCGAACAGACCCTGCTCTTCCTCTGCCGTAAATTCCGCTTCATCACCAAGCCCGACGAGACTGTCAGCCCTGCCGACAAGAAGTCCTGCTGCGATCTGGTGATCAAGGTCTGCGAGGAATTCCTCAGCCGCCCTCTCGCAGATGAAGCTGCGAAGATCCAGGCCAACGGCTGCAAATTCGAAATCGCCCGGGCCCAGTTCTACATCGGCGAAGAGGCCAAGGCCTTGACTAGCTTCGATGCAATGCTCAAGGAGAACGAAGCTGAAACGGATACGAAGAAGAAGTCTCCCTACGTCTACGACATCCGTTTGATGAAGGCCGAAATCATGGTCAACACCGCCAAGACCATCGATGAATTCAACGCCGCCATCAACGAGCTCCGTAAACTCAAGGAAGAGGTCGGTCAGCTCCCCGCCGCGTTCCCCAATCGCAACATCCTGGCGATGACTTGCCAGCTCTTCATCGGCGAAGCCGGTTTCCGAGCCGCCCGCGCTCTCGGCGCCGCAGCCGTTCCCATCATCAAGCTCGGCAACGCCGAATGCTACAACCTCTATCAGCCCAAGAGCCCCGTTCCGCAAGGCATGGAAGCCGATGACTGGGAGCACTTCCAAAGCGAAGCCCTGTTCTACCAGATCATGTTCAACTCTTACCTCAACCGTGCCGAAACTGCGGAAACGCAGAAGAAGGAATTCATCAAGAGATTCCCCACCTCGCCGCGGAGAAAGTTCCTCAATCCGCTGCCTCAAGCGCTTTGATGTATTTGACAAAATCGAAAAATAGAACACCTTTGCATTGAGGAGAATTCCATGAGAAGCATTTTCGCAATTGTGCTGATGTTTGTGGCGATGTCCGCATCGGCCCAGATCACCGTGAAGACCACTTCCGGCGAAAGCGTCGATGGGAAAGAAGTGAAGTTGGAAGCCGGGCGTTTGAAACTCACTCTTGAAGGGGGAGCCGCCCGTTCCTGGGACCGTTCGGCACTCAAGCAGGTGATCATGGCCGAGCCTGCCGACATGGCGCAGATTCGCAAGCTCTTCTATTCGGGTAAGTTTGCCGACGTCGTGGCGATGAAGCCCAAAGCCGATGGCCTGAAGCTTTTCGGCTGGGGTAAATGGGCGGCCTACTTCATCGCTCGCGCCCACATCGCTCTTGGCAAGGCCGACGAAGGACGCAAGATTCTCCGCGAATTCGAGTCCTCGGTCGACGGCAGCAATGTCAGTGCTGATTCGATGATCATCAAGCTCGGCCTGGCCGAGACCGACATCGCCATGAAGAAAAACACCGAAGCCGAGAGTTTTTTGCTCGCCGCCACGAATAAATACGATGACTCGGTGCGTCCTTACGTCTCCGCTGCCAGAGGCCGCCTTTATTTCGCCCAGGAGAAGTTCGAGAACTCCAAACTGGAACACCTCAAAGTCGTTCTTTGCGATCCCAACGAGTGGGAGTCACGCCTCTCTCTCAAGGAGATCGACGTGATCCTGAAGAAGCTTCAGGATCCTCGTGCCGGCCAACCGCTGAAACTGAGCAGAATTCAAAACGATTGATGCACCCCAAAACCCAACCCGGAGACAGAAAGACATGAAGAGCATTCGAAACATCCTGATGGCAAGTCTATTCGCTTGCGCCCTTTTCTTTGGTAGCCTCACTGCGATGGCTCAAGGCGCCGCCCCCGCTGCCGGCGCTCCTGCCGGGGATGCTCAGCCCGAAATGCCGAAAGCCGACTTTTACCACATTGTCATCGTCGGTGAACCCATGCCCATCAACCAGATCATCTGGCTGATGCTCCTCGGTGTCTCGATCGCCACCTTCGCCCAGATCATCGATGCGGCGATCCAGGTCAAGCGTGAAAAACTCCTTCCGGCCCACCTGGTCGAAGGCGTCCGCACCTGCCTCACCGAAGGCGACCTCGAAGGCGCCATCGCCACTTGCGAGGAAAACCCCGGCCCCCTCTCCAACATCCTCCTCGCCGGCTTCTCGCAGATCACCGAAGGCTTCGCCGTCATTCAAGAGACCATCGTCAAGGCTTCCGAACTGGAAACCGAGAAGATCATGCAGAAACTCAACTTCCTCAACATCTACGGTCAGATCGGTCCGATGCTCGGTCTTCTCGGTACCGTTACCGGCATGGTCTCGGCCTTTAACGGCCTCGCCACCATGACTGGCGCCGGCAAAGCCGCCATGCTCGCCATCTCCATCGCGGGCGCTCTCTGGACCACCATCGCCGGTCTTCTGATCTCCATCCCCGCCCTTCTCGGCTTCACCATCTTCCGTAACCAAGCGATCAAGATCATCATCGAAACCGAACAGACGGTTATCGACCTGATCAAGACCCTCCGTAACGCCGAAGTCGCCAAAGACGCCGAGTAATCTCAACCCCATCCCAGCTCCGGCTGCGGCCGGACCTGGGAACAGGAGCTCGCTATGAAAAAAACAGACCAAAAATGCGAGACGCCGATTTCGAGCCTGATCGACATCGTCTTTCTTCTGATCATGTTCTTCGTTGCGACGGCCAACTTCGACTCAGAAGGTTTTGACAACAACGTCGAGCTCGCCAAGGCGAAAAATCTTCAGAAGATGACGACCAAGCCGATCAATCAGATTCCGATCTCGGTCGACTACAACAATCTGACCAAGGGTTACGACATCAAGGTCGGCGGCATCAACGCCACCGGCAAGCAGGTGGAAACTCTCTTGCGTGAATGCGTCAAACGGATGGGCAGCAGCACTGAGGCCTTCATCCGAGTCGACAAGCGCTGCAAACTCGGCGCCTTGGAAGAGGTGACTACCGCGTGCGGTGCCGCCGGCGTCGCCACTTTGAAAATTTCCGCCGAAGCGGAAGGGGGCAAGTAAAATGGCCAAAAGAACCGAGTACACTTCAGAAGTTCCGATCTCTGCGATGATCGACGTCACCTTCCTTCTTCTCATCTACTTCATCGTGATGCAGAAAGAAGTCAAAGAAGAGTCCTATGTCGCAGTGAATCAGCCAGCCCTGAACCCCGGGCCTCCTCCCCCGGTGTTGCCCACCACTTGCGACATCCACGTCCGTCCCGATGCCTACCATTCCCGTGGCCAGGCTTATCCGACAGTGGATGGACTCCTGCCTGACCTTGAGCACTTCGCCGCCAACTCGGAAGTCGATCCTGACGATCCGATGAAGCGCCGAAAGAACGTCATCGTCAACCTCAAGCTCTCGGTCCATGCGACCCAGCAGCAGCTGGTCGACCTGCTCGACACTTTGGCCAAGTATGACTTGACCAAAATCAACTTTTTCTATCTCAAGGGAGCGGTCGACGCCCCTGTTCCGTGATCGGAAGTCGATGTCGAAATGAAAACCTCCCGGCAACGGGAGGTTTTTTTAGTGGTGCGCCGAGGAGTGAGGGAGTAGCTTAGCTTGGGGTTGCTCCTTGGCCCCCTAAGCACTGCTGATTGTGAAGATCTCTGCAGACAAGTGACGGGGAACCATAGGAATCCTGGTTGAAAGGTTCATCCTAAAAACCGATCTGTATCACTCCAAATCAAGCTCAGGTTGACCGCAGAAGACGCAGAAGAACGCAGAAAGCGTGATCGGCTGAGCGGGACCCGTTCATCTTTCTGCATTTTGTGCTCTTTGTGCCTTTTGTGGCCGTCTGGCTCATCTTCGCTTCTTCGTTCCTTCGAATGATACAGGTCGCTAAAAACCGCAGTTGCAAGGTTGGAAGGTTCAAAGGTTGAAAGGGATCAGCTACAACAGAAAGAGGTTATGGTGTTCGAGTTTGCTCGGCAAATCCTGCGACTGGCAGTCATGCAGGTCGAACTTGAATCGTCATTTGTCGCTGTTGTTCATGCGTTAGCCTTTCAACCTTCCAACCTTTCAACCTGGTTCCATCCGCTACTGCGGAATTTAGGTTCAAAGATTGCAAGGCAGATCTGGGACAGCAGACAGGGCCTGACACGACCGGCGTTGCCTGGGATCAGCGATACGCCAGCCAGCCGATGAGGCGGCTGCCGCAGAACGACAGCAGGAACATCGATGCGGCGGAGATCGGCATCAGGACCGCCGCCTTCAAGGGCGTCAACTGGGCGCTGGCCGCGAGCCAGATGCCGACGCAGTTGTAGAGCAGTGACAAGCCGAGGACGGCCCAGACCAGCCCGAGGGCCAGTCGGGCAAAACGCAAATGCCGATGTAGCCGCGGCAAGGACGAGCCGAGGAGCACGCCATCGCAAGCCGGACAGAAGGTGCTTTCGGCCCCGGCGACGGCAAGTCCGACGTCGGCTGCCCGCAGGGCGCCGGCGTCGTTGAGGCCGTCGCCGACGAAGAGGATCCGGTAATCCCGGGCGCGAAGATCCCCGACCGCCCGCAGCTTGTCCTGGGGCTGCTGGCGGAACCTCATCGTCGCGGCGGGCAGGATCTGACGCAGCTCGGCGGCGTCCTGCTCGCTGTCGCCGGAGAGAAGCTCGACGCGGCACTCCTGCAGTCCATGAGCCATCTGCGCCAGCCCGGGCCTCCAGGCGGGGTCGAAACGGAAGCGCCCGAGAAGTCGTCCGTCGAGGCGCAGGAAACTGCCTTCCCCGCGAGGCAGGCCGCAGAACTCCGCCGATCCGAGCTCGATCAAGCCGGCAGGACTCTGCGCCCGCAAGCCCTGTCCGGGCGTCTCGGCAAAATCACTCAAGCGGGGCGATTCCAGTCCCGAAGGCAGGAAGGCGGCGATGGCCCGGGCCGCCGGATGCAGGGATTGCCGCACCGCCGCGGAGAGGACGGCAAGCAGCTCGGCGCCGAGCGCTTCGCCCTCCCAGCTACAGCGGCAAGCGGAGCTGTCGCTGAGAGTGCCGGTCTTGTCGAGCGCGACGCAGTCGATGCGGGCGAGACGCTCCAGAGAGGCGGCATCCTTGAGAAAGAGGCCGTCACGGGCGGCCCGCCGCGCCGCAAAGCCGAGGCTCAGGCTGGAGCCAAGCGCCAGGGCGCAAGGACAGGCGACCACCAGGACGCAGTTGAAGACCGTCATGGCCGTCGCGGCGCCGGCGGCAAGGGCCCACCAAAGAGCCGCGAGACCAGCCACCAGAAAGACGCCGAAGGTGAAGGCCCAGCCCGCTTTCCGCCCCAGTTCCAAAGTGGAAAAATCGCGGCTTTCTCGAAACACCGAATCCTTCCACAGGCCGGCGAGATAAGAAGCGTCGATGTCGCTCGCCGCCTCGACCTTGAGCATCCCTCCGACGGCCCTGGCGCCGGCGAAGACGCGCTCGCCGGGACGGACAGGCACCGGGCGGGATTCTCCGGTGACGAAGCTGTAATCGAGGGCGCCCTCGCCGTCGCGGACGCGACCGTCGACGGGAAGGAGCTCGCCTTGACGCAGGAGGACCAGATCGCCAGACTTCAGCCGGTCGCAAGGCAGGGTCTGGCTCTGCCCCTCCTTCTCCACCGTGCTCCACAAAGGAAAGAAGCTGCGGTAGTCGTTGTCGAAGGCGAGGCGGCGGGCGGCAAGGCGCTGGAACCAGCGGCCGGAGAGCATCAGGAAGACCAGTCCGCAGAGGCTGTCGGCGTAGCCTTCGCCGCGGCCGGAGAGGATCTCCCACCAGGTTTGGACGAAGAGGGCTGCGAGGGCGAAGAAGACCGGGAAGTCGAGGCTCATGCTGCGGTTTCTGAGAAACTGCCAGCAGGCTCGCCACCAGTCGTGGGCGGAGAAGAAGAAGACCGGCAGGGTGAGCATCAGGTTGAGTCCGCCGAAGAGCTTCGCCAGCCCGTCTTCGCTTTCCAGGCCGAAATAAGCGGGGAAGGAGAAAAGCATGGCGTTGGCGAAGCAGAATCCGGCGACGACGAGGCGGATCAGGGGCAGGCGCGAGTCACGGCGCCGCGCCGGCTCGGCATCGCCGTCACTGAGGCGGAAGTCGGGAGCGTAGCCGATGCGCTCCAGGCTTTCGGCGATCTGACGCAGCCCGGTGCGGCCAGGATCGAAGAGGATGTCGGCTTCGCCCTTGGCGTAGTTCACCCGCGAGCTGAGGATGCCAGGCTGGAGACGACCGAGATTCTCGACCAGCCAGACGCAGGAGATGCAGTGGATCTGCGGCAGCCGCAAGGTCGCCAAGGCGCGGTCGTCCTGGCGGAACCGGAGGAGTCGCTTCGCCAACGCTTCGTCGTCGAGAAAGGCCCAACGTCCCTCCTGGCTCGGCCCCTGCCGAGAACCCGGCGACTCGGCCAGCTTGTAGTAGTCGCCGAGACCGTTTTCCTGCAGCAAGGTGTAGACGCTGACGCAGCCGCTGCAGCAGAAGGGCAGGGAGTCCTTCAGCAAGGGCTCCATGGAACAGGGGCCGCCGCAATGGCGGCAAGCCAAAATCTTCTCTTCCAGCACAAGTTCAGGCATCTGGTTCCCTCTCATTCTCGAGCAAGGCCCCAAGCAGAAAGCTGATGCACACTCCAAGTAAAATGCACATCATTATGCAGTTCAATCTATTGCAATCCACTGAATCCGGATTCGGATAACTTTTTCAATAGTGCCATTCAGGCTTCGGATCGAGATTCCTGGCCGCGAGATGCTGGTCGATGGTCTTGCTCAGATCGGCAAAGCTGCGAACAGGCTTGAAGAGATAGTCATTCATTCCGGCGACCAGAGCCTCGACCCGCATCGACTCGTCAGTGTGGGCGGTGAGGGCGATGATCGGAGTCTGGCAGTTCTCCTGGCGCAGGCGCCGGGTGGCTTCGATGCCATTGAGAACGGGCATTTCGAGATCCATGAAGACGAGATCGGGCTTTTCCTTCAGGGCCAGGGCGATCGCCTCTTCGCCGTCGCGAGCCATCAGCACCTCAGCACCGCCGCGCTCGAGAAGGCGGCGCAGAAGCTGCAGGTTGACCAGGTTGTCGTCGACGGCGAGGAATCGGAAGCCGTTCCAATCCCCCGGCGCCTGGGGCGGCTTGATCTCGGCGCGATGCAATGGAGCCTCAAGATGCAGTGAGAAGCAGGATCCTTCCCCCAGACGGGATTTGACCGAGATGCCGCCGTTCATCATCTTCAAGAGCTTGTCGACGATGCAGAGTCCGACGCCGACGCCGCCGAAACTGAGGCCTTCGCCTTGATTGTGGACAAAGGGCGTGAAGAGCCTGCTCATGGTCTCCTCGTCCATGCCCATGCCGGTGTCGGAGACTTCGAAACAGAGCTGCTCCCCCTGGCGCCAGGCGCGCAGACCGATCTTTCCCTTCGGGGTGAAGCTGACGGCATTTGCCAACAAATGCCGGAGAATCTCGCGGATGCGATCGGGGTCGCCAAGGGCGGAAGCTTCGAACTCGACGCTGGCGCTGATCTCCATCTCCTGGCCGGGTTGAAGACGGGGCTGGATCTGTTCGCGCAGCACGTCGAGGATGGCGGCAGGCTCAAAGGGCTTCTTCTCCAGTCTCAGAAGACCGCTCTCCGCCTGGGTGAACTCGGTCACCTCCTGGATGATGTCGAGCATCTGCAGTCCGGAGTTGCGGATCACGGCGAGCTGCTCGATCTGGGCGGCGACAAGCGAGCTCTCACTCAGCATCAAATCGGAGTAGCCGATGACGCCGTTCAGCGGCGTCCGCAACTCGTGCGACAGGGCAGCAATGAAGCTCGCCTTGAATTTCCTTGCATTCTCGGCCTCGTCCCGAGCCTTCCGGAGATTCTCCATGGCGGCGATCTGCGAGCTGATGTCGCGCTCGATCGACATGTAATGGAGGATCTTGCCATCGGCATCGCAAATCGGCTCGACCTCGATGTCGACCCAATAGCTATGGCCGTTTTTGTGGTAGTTGCAGAGGATTTCGTGAAAGCCCTTGCCTCCTTGAAGGCGGGAACGGATTCTCGCCACCGCACCGCGATCCGTCAGCGGCCCCTGCAGCAGGTGACCTGGCTTGCGCCCTTTGGCTTCGTCGAATGTATAGCCCGTGAGACTGGTGAAGGCATCGTTGACCCAGCGGATGCTTCCGTCAGGATCGGTGAGAATCACGGCGTTGCCGGTGCGCTTCGAGATCGAAGCCAGGATCTCGCTTTCGCCACGCCTGTCGATCGACTCCGCCATCAGCTCCAGAGCCTGCTCGATCATTCCCTTGAGCGCAGGCAGCGCGGCCTCCAGATCTGGACCGCTGAGAAGCAGCAGCCCCAGATCCTCCCTGTCGATGCGAAGAGGCATCACCCAGGCCGGTGAGGAAACCCCAAGTCCCTCAGCCTGCTCCGGACTCAGCCGGCCGAAACCCTCGGGAAGCTTAGATGCGTCCCCACTCGAGCCCGGATCCAAGGGCTGCAAGCCGCCAGCGACGCGCCTCCAGATCCGACACTCCAGTTGATTTGACCTGAGACGTCGCGCCAGCGACATCAGAGACTCGGACCAGCGACAAGACGAATTCGACATGGCCATCTCCTAGGTTGCCTCAAACAAACATCCTCATCCTAGGCTACAACCAAAAAAAATCGAATGCAAGCCCCGCATCTCCTTTCCTTGCCTCCGCCTCCCATAATGCCGCGATTTCGGAAGCTCCTGCAAACTTGCCGGAAAGACAGTTGGCGACATTGTCTGATGCGGACAAAACAGCTCCGCTTCGTCGAACCCTGAAGGATACCGATCATGAAATTCCCGCTCCTCTGCAGCTCCCTCCTCGCTCTCGGCCTGAGCCTCAGCGCCGCTGACAAGACCTATCAGAAAACCGGCCCGGTAGTCGAAATCACCGACAGCAAAATCGTCCTGGAAACCAAGGACGACGGCAAATGGGAATTCTCCCGCAGCGCCGTCACCAAGGCCGACGGCAGCGCCATCAAGGTCGGCGACAAAGTCACCGTGACCTACACGATGACTGCCACCGCCATCGAAGTCAAGGGCGACAAGAAAGCCGAGAAGAGCGGCGACAAGAAGGCTGAGAAAGCCGAGAAGAAGTGATCTCCGACGATCTCCGACTCGAATCAAGGCGACTCCGAAAGGGCTCGCCTTGATTTTTTGCCGCTCACTTGCCGGCTCGGCAGAGCGCGAGCGCCTTATGGTGATTGTCACCGCTCCACTTGGCGAGAACGGCCAAGGGGATCATGCCCAGGAAGCCGAGGAAATGAACGATCACATGCGTCCCCGACTCGAAGGGATTGACCCGGGTGACGATGCAGAAGATGCCGAACAGGCACTCCGCCAGGATCAAGATCAGGATGACATGCTGGCGATAGGCGAAATGAAGGATCACTCCAAGAGGCGCGAGGATGATCGGCACCCAAAGCAGAACGCGTGCCGCATGATTGCTGACGGCAAACAACATCATCAGGTAGGCTCCCGCCAGGATGCAAAGGACGAACAGCGAGCCTGAGCTCCGGAAGACAAATCCCAGAAAAGTGCCGAAAAGGAGAACCCCGAGCGGAATCAGGAAATCGGGCCAGCTGAAGCGCTGGACCAGCATCAGGGAGATCAGGCAGACGAAATGAAAACTGAGCGCCGAGAAAAGCCTGGGCGCGAAAAACAGTTGCTGGATCGACTGCAATCTGCCAAGAGTCAATGGTCGAACGGCTTCGACGCTGCGTCCTTCGGGAGCAAAGAGGTCGACGATCAGCACCAGCGACCAGATCAGCGCCAGGAGCGGCGAAAAGCCGCCGTTGACCGCGAAAGCGACCAGCCCGAGGAAAACGCAGATCCGGCGGCCCCGGACATGGTTTTCGCTGGCCGGCGCCATGCCGGCGGCGGCGAGCTTGAGCATCAGGAAGATCACCAGCGGAGCCGAGACCACAGCCGCCATCAGCATTTCTGCATCCCAGGAGAATCCGGCGTGGCCGCCGTGAGCGAAGCGCCGGTAGGAAATCAATCCCGAGAGCAGGATCGGACCGAAGATGAACATCAGAACCAGGAAGATGAGACCGCTGCCGCGGGGCTTCTTGATCAAGTTGCCGCCGGCGAAATTCGGGTGCGAATTGCCCATGCAGAGATTGAACGCCGCCATCACCGAACCGAGAAGACACAGAAGGCAGAGAAGAAGGACGTCCTCTAGGAAGTTGCCTTTCGCGATGAAGTAACGAGCCACCGCATAAGGCAGGGCTGAAGTGAGGAAAAGGACTCCGACAAGGCTGGCGCTGAGCCACTTGCCGGTGACGATGCGCCAGGAGTCCAGACGGGTCAGGAAGAGCATCTGCAAGGTGTTTTCCCGTAGCTCGCTGTTGATCGCATCGCCGGCATGCAGGGCCGGAATGATCAACATCGGCAGGGCGGCGCAGAAGATGATGGCCTGGCTCATCTCCTTGGTTGAGAAACTGATCAGAAGAAGCACAATGAGCAGGATGTGGTAGGTGGCGAAGGTGAGGGTGAAGCTGCGTGAGCGCAGCGACTGACGCATTTCCTTGATCATCACCGCCGGCAGGCGGTCGGGAAAGTCCTGGGCGAGGAACATGAGGCACTCACAGTTGAAAGATGGAAAGAGGAGAAGATGGAATGATTGACGCCTAATTGATGAATCAGCTCTCCTTCCACCAGAGATGCGCTTCCCGCAAAGCCGCGACGACGCGCCGCGGATCAGCGTGACCCGCCTGCTCAAGCGCGGCGATCATCGCGCCTTCGTCGAAGGCACCCGCCTGCTCACCGGGGAACCAATGGTTCTTTTTGCCGAGAAGCTGATAACGCATCTTGCCGAAGGAGAACATGCCGAGTGCGCTGGCGAGATTGTGGAATCTCAGGATGTCAAGCAGATTGACGCGGCCGGGGGTCGCCTCGATCTCGGGCAGATGGCGATCCCAATGCTGCAACCACTCACCACCCAGGCAGGCCTTCATCTCCTGCTGGATCGCAAGGTCGACCGAGGCGACGGCATCGCGATCGCCAAGCCCGGCAAGTGAGGCCAGATGCTCGTCGAAGTCGGCCGGCTGTGCGGCCCCCACCGACAGGGTGTGGATATGTGGATTCTGCAGGCAGAAGCGGTTGTTGAAGCCGATTGGCGAGTAAGGAGAGCAGAGGCGGCGAAGCTTGTCCGGCGGATCGTAGAGGCGTCCTCCCTTGTCGGAAGGCGAGATGATGAATATCCCCATGTCGCGGGCGGCAGCATCCTCGACGGCGGCATGGTTGCGCTGATTGAAGTAATACCAGTGGAGATTGACGTAGTCGAAGGCTTCGGTGGCGATGCTGCGGCGGATGAGCTCGGTCTGGCCGTGGGTGGAAAAGCCGAGGAAGCGGAAAAAGCCGCGCTGGCGCCAGTGCTCGCAAATCTCCAGGCAATGGCTCTCGACCCAGTCGAGATGCTCCTGGGTGTTGATGCCGTGAATCGCCAGTAGGTCGATCCTGTCGAGCCCCAGGTTGCTGAAGGAGGTGACGATCTCCGCCTCGAATTCCTTCGGATCGGCGCGCGGCTGGACCTTGGTCTGCAGGATGATCTTGTCACGAGGCAGCTCCGCGATCACCGGCCCCATCTGGATCTCCGAAGAACCGTATCCACGCGCCGTTTCAAAATGATTGATGCCCAGCTCGAAAGCCCGGTGGATGGTGCGCCGCAGATTCTCCTGGCCAGCCGCTTGGATCTCCTCCCGGCGGAGATCCTCCCAGGACTGCATGAAGCGCATGCCGCCACAAGAGAATACCGGCATCTGCAATTCAGTGCGGCCAAAACGACGGTAGAGCATGAGCGACCTCTGTATCAGGGTTTGTATGGCTTAGGCAGTTTAATGAGTGTAAGGCTTTTGAACAAGTCGGGCGTCCTGCACGGCTTGATTTTTTCAAGCCATGGAGGATTCCGCCTCGAATCCCGGCAGCCACTTGACCAGGATGCGGATAAGCTCGTCGCGGCGCAGCGGCTTGGTGAGGTAGTCATCCATCCCGGCCAGGCGGCACTTCTCGTCGTCACCCTGCATGGCGTTGGCCGTGAGGGCGATCACCACCTGATGACGTCCTGATGCGACCTCCCTGAGTCGCACTTGGCGAGTCGCCTCGTAACCGTCCATCTCAGGCATCAGACAGTCCATGAAAACCAAGGGATAATGGAAGCGATCAAGCATCTGCAAGGCTTCGCTGCCATTGGCGGCGACATCGACGCTGCAGCCGATCATGTTGAGAACCTTGACCGCCAGCTTCTGGTTGACGGCATTGTCTTCGGCCAGCAGCACTTTGACGTTGGGGCGGACGGTGCAGTGATTTTTCCCGGGTGTCGCCATCAGGATTGGCCGTTCTTCTGCAGGCCGGCCGAAGACCGCGTCGAGGAGGGCGCTGGCTTTGACGAGAGGGCGGCTGATTACGGCTCGGATGCCGCAGCTCTCGAGGGCCTGGCGCTCGGGCCGGTTTCTGGGGGAGCAGACATAGAGTCGCAGTCCGCCGGTGCTGGCAGGCAAAGCCTCGAGTGGGCCCTCGACAAAACTCAAGACCATTGAAGGCGGGCTGTCGTCCCTGGCTGGGCGGGCGCCGAGCTCGGAGAGGGCGCGTGAAAGGAGCTCGGCTTCTTCAGGACAGGCGAGGCGGAGGTCGAACCAGAAGGCAGACAAGGATTTTGCCGCTTCGGGAGGCGTGGCCTCCTGCAAGGGGACTTCGAAAAAGAAGGTCGATCCCCGGCCAGGCTCGGATGTGCAGCCGATCTCTCCGTTCATCAGCTGCACCAGGCGTTTGCAGATCGCCAAGCCGAGACCGGTGCCGCCGAACTTGCGTGTGGTCGAGGCGTCCGCCTGCTCGAAAGCGCTGAAGAGTTTAGGAATCTTCTCCTCCGCAATGCCGATGCCGCTGTCGCTGACCTCGCAGCGGAGGCGATCTTCGACCCGGCGGAGTCGCAGGCGGACGCTGCCGCGGGCGGTGAACTTGATCGCATTCGAGATGAGATTGAGAAGGATCTGGCGGTAGCGCCCGGGATCGCCGAGGAGCGAGGCCGGCACCTCGGGCGCGATGTCGACCAGGAGCGCTATCTCTTTCTTCTCGCACATCGGCAGAAGCAGCTCGGCGACATCATGCAAGGCGCCGCGAGGATCGAGCGGTATCATCTCGAGATCCATCTTGCCGGCCTCGATCTTGGAGAAGTCCAGGATGTCGTTGATGATCGCGAGCAGGGCTTCGGCCGAATTGCGGAGGGTGTTGACATAGTCCTTCTGCTCCTCATTCAGCGGCGTTTCGAGGAGGAGGTTGGAGAAGCCGAGGACGCCGTTCATCGGGGTGCGGATCTCGTGCGACATGTTGGCGAGGAACTCGCCCTTCGAGCGGCTTGCGTTCTCCGCCTCGAAGCGGGCGTTGATCAGCTCGCGGGTGGTGAGTTCGTTCTTGATCGCCAGAGCGAACATCTCGACCACCTCGGCCAGCAGCTCGGCATGGCTTTTCCAGGCGTGGACCAGGACCCCGATGGGGCGCCCCCCCGGAGCGGCGATGATCGGAATGCCGGTCCATCGTTCGACGGGCCTGGACTCCTCAAGCCGGAGAGCGGCACCGGCCGCCATCGCCAGGTCCATCTCGTCCTCGGCCTCCAGGCCGGACGGCAGGTAGGAAGGAGAAATCTGTCTCTCTTCGTTGCAGAGATAGAGAGCCATGCGATCGTCGGTGCCGAACGGGACGGCGTTGGCGAGATGGGAGAAGGCCCGCTTCAGCCTCTCCTCGAAGGCCCTCTCGGTGACCAGCTCGCGCATCAAGGAAGCCTTGATCTCCGAGTTCATCTGGCCCTCCTCGGCCTTGCGCTGCGCCAGGAAAATAGCCTCCTCCTGAGTCCCGATCTGGTCGAGCATCTGGTTGAGATTCTCCGCCACCTCGCCGATCTCGTCGCGGACGATAACCGGCGCGCGCGCTTCGGAATTCTGCCGCCTCTCGTGGATGGAGGCGACGATCAATTGCGCCGGACGCAAGATGAAGCGGTGCACCAGGTAAAGAGCGGCGAAGAGAATCACCGTAACGCAGAAAAGACTGATCGCCGAGATCGCCAACGAGCTCTTTGCCAAGGCCTGATGGATGGCATCGCTCTTGATGTGGATCATCACTGCGCCGCTCTCGAAGCGCCCGAGATCGTGTCGGAACGGGAGGCGGACGGGGGCAGTGAAGTCGATCAAGGTGCCGCCATCATGCTCGAGATCGTAGACGATGGCGTTCGTCTTCAGGCAGCGCTCGATATCCTCCCGAGTGTGCTCGGGATCAGGCAGCTCCGCAAGCGTCTTGCCGGCCCACGCCGGATTGGTGCTGAAAGTGACGCGCAGGGGATTTCCCGACACCACCAGCAAGTCGTCGATGTCCCTTTCGCCGGAGATCGACTGCAAGTAGCGGCTGAAGGCCGGCATCGACGGAGCCGATTCCGCCGCGAAGGCGATGCCGTTGACCAGGGTCCGCCCGCGCAGGACGGTCATGTCGTCGATCTGTTGACGCACCAGGACGCGAGTGCTGAAGTAGCCGACCAAAGCGCACAGGAGGGCCAGGACGATCAAAGGAAGAAAGAGGTTGCGCTTCAACGAGGGCATGGCTCAGAGGACCTCGCTTGGCTGGATGGCTCGGTTCAGCATCTTGTTGGCGATCATGATCTCCGAATAAGTGGCGATGCTGGCCGCCAGCCCCCCTTTGAAGAAGGCTGCCTGATCTTCCTCGCCATAGACCTTCAGGCCGCTCATGTCGTAATCGGCGGCCGTCGCCGTGCTGCTGGCATCCGCCGCCTTCACCGTCGCCAGCATCAAGTCCTGCGCCTCGCGCCGGTTCGACAGGAACCAGATCAAGGCGGCGTTGTAGGCGCGCGACACCTTGGCGCTCAAATCAGGATGAGCTCGGTCGACAGCCCTGTCGATCGAAAGGACGTCGAGAATCAAGCCGGGATACGCGGCGCTGTCATAGAGCTTCTTGAAGCCATAGCGGCTTTCCCAGTCGCCGATGAAGGGGGGATAGGTCTGCACGGCATCGATCCGCTTCGCATGTTCAGCCTCCAGGGCCGCCTGCTGCACCAGCGGCACATGCGCGATGTCGCTGATCTTGAGACCGGCGGATTTCAGGCCGTAGTGAAGGGTGATCATGTCGTTCGACTGCGGCTCGGCGGCAACCCGTTTCCCTTTCAGATCCGCCACCGAAGCGATGCCGGGACGGGCGAGCAGGACGTCGGCGCCGGAGGAGGAGTCCGCCACCCGGAAGATGCGCAAGGGACGGGAAGTCTTTTCGGTGATGCTCAAAGCCTCGATCAGCGATGAAGCGATGATGTCGGACTGCCCCCGCACATAAGTCTGCACCACATCGGAAAGCGAACTGACGAAAATCGTCTTGACGTTCAAACCTTCGGCGTCAAAGAAACCCCGCCTTTCGGCGAGGTCGACAAACATGTAGCCCGGCCAGGGATTAAGCGCGATCCGGATCTCCGGCATCTCAGTCTTACAGGATCCTGCCAGAATGGCCGAACCCAATCCACCCAGAAAGACGCTGCGTCGCATGGAGACCTCCTTAAGACCTTGTCCCATTCTATGATCAAAGGGAGAAGAATGCAAGAAATTCCAAGTTTATCATCCTGCTTAATGCAATGACCGATCCTAAATCTCCATCAAAAATCCAGCAACCAAAAAAACTTATACACATCAAAATAAAAAATTGAACTTAAAATGCCGTGCTATTCATTCTAAGAAACACAGTTGGAAGGTTGGGAGATTGAGCTGCAACGCCAAGCGCTTACGACATGAGGAGGTGATCGACAGGAGCGAAGGTCAAAAATGATTGTCTTGGATAAGCGTGCCCGGCACTCATCAGGCCGGCACTCATCAGGCTCGATTTCTTGCCAGCTCTCAACAATCGTTTCTTCTTGTTGCAGCTCATTTGCTTGCGATTCAACCTTTGAATCTTTATCGCTTCAGCTTACGCTTTTGGCCTTTCGAGCAAGTGCGGCAGTCGCAACTCAAAACAGGCGCCCCGCCCGCTCGGCAGGACCCGCAAGCTTCCCCCATGAAGCTCGGCCAGGCGGCGGGCGATGGACAGGCCTAGTCCGCTGCCCGAAGCTCCTTCATCGACACGTTCGCTGAGCCGGAAGAAGGGCTCGAAGATCTTCTCCCTGCAGGCGAGCGGAACTCCCGGGCCATCATCCTCTACACGCAGGACGAAGTCGCCGGCCTCGAAGGCGCAACGGATGCGGCATCCCGCCCCGGCGGGAACGTACTTCTCGACATTCGACAGCAGGTTGGCGAAGATCTGGGCGAGGGCGTCGGGATCGTGCAGGAAGGCGGTTTCGGTTTCCCAGTGACAAGTGATCGCGATGTCTTTGCGTTCGAGCAGGGGGCGGAAGCTGGCGAGGCAGCGTTCCAGTCCGGGCAAGGGCGAGATCGACACGGGGTGGATTTCGAGGCTGCCGCGTTCCGAGCGGGAGAAGCTCAGGAGGTTGTCGACCAGGCGGCTGAGGCGCTCGGCTTCGGCGCTGATCACCCCGATCCGCGCCTGTTCGGCCGGACTCTCGATCTCAGGCGACTCCGCCAGCATCTCGGCGTAGAGGCGGATGTTGGTCAGCGGCGTCCGGAGCTCGTGACTGGCCTGGTTGACGAAGCTGACCCGCTGCCGCGCCTCCCGCAAACGGCGGCGCAGCTCGAGACTGAGGAGGGCGGCGGTGACCAGGATGAAGAGAAGTCCGCCGAGGATGCAGGGCAACAGATTGAGCCGGGCGAGGCCGACGCGCTCGGCGATGAGGGCGGCGGGCTCGCCGTGGGATTGGAGGGTGAAGCCGATGAAAGGGAAGTCGAGATCGCGGCTGGCGAGAAGCTGGCCGCTGGGGACGGGGCCGCGCTGGCGTCCGTGGTCGACGAAGCTGAGCTGGATGTCTTTCGGCGGAGTTTTCAGCAGCTCCTGCTGCAATCGACGCAGCAGCTCTTCGCGGTCGAGCTCGACCGCGGCGAAGCCGCCCTTGTCGAGGCGGACCCAGTAGAGGAACTGCAGGCCGGCGCCGGCATACCAGGTGGCGCAGCCGATGTCCGCCTGCTCCTCGTCAACGGGGGGCTGGGGCGTCAGCGTTTGAACTTGGGCTTGCGAGTTGGAGTTGTAACTGGAGCCTTTGCGCAAATTGGCAACGGCGACCTGTTCTTGGACATCGGGGCTGCAGGCCATCAGGGTCTTTTCGTCCGGGCTGATGTTGTCGTGGACGAAGGGGTTGGCGTTGTTCCACACCGTCTCGCTGCGTTGCAGGAAGGCGAGGGCGGCGGGATTGGCGGGGTGCTCATTCTGGTCGTATTGGCCGGCGAGGATCTGGGAGGCCTCGTAGAAGCCGTGATTCCCCTTCATGGCGCCGAGCAGGACGGGGGCGGTCTTGCCTTCGGCGCCGGGGCGGAAGTCGCGGAAAACCAGCGGCCTTTTGCGCTTGTCGCAAAGAATGAAGGAGCGCACCACGCCGGGCTCGGGGCAAGGCCCCTCACCGCCTCCGAGGAGCCAGCGGATCAGCGGCTGTTCGCGCTCGCGGATGGCATTTCGGGTCTGGCTCCAACGCAATTCCAACGCCGTCGACTGCTCTTCGCCAAGCCGCCCCTTGAGCTCCGCCTCCTGCTGCGC
Source organism: Verrucomicrobiota bacterium (assembly GCA_039798785.1). Taxonomy (GTDB): domain Bacteria; phylum Verrucomicrobiota; class Lentisphaeria; order Lentisphaerales; family Lentisphaeraceae; genus CAMCSH01. Next base: position 222,484 of record JBDKFG010000001.1, read on the forward strand.
CCAGAGGCGCTGCCCGGCCCAGCCGAGAGCCAGACTGGCTCCCAGCACCAAGGCGAGAATGAGGAGGTAGGGGCGCATGGAGCTCCAAGTTCAAAGTTTAAGGTTCAAAGTTTAAGGTTGAGCGCCAGAGCTGCCAGGCCTAGGGCCCCGGGGAAAGCTGGTTTTTGTGGTAGTGATAGCGATGGATCCAGGAGTCCCACCAGCTGATAGCGCCGCTGATCTGGTGAAGATCGACAGGGCTTGCGGGGCGGATATTGCGCAACTCCGCCGACACAGCCAAGGGGTGCGAAGATCTTCTCACCCAAAGACCTCGGCTGTCATTCCCTTCGTAGAGTCGGACAGTCAGCGTTTCTCCATTCGGCAGATGCCAAGATTTGGACGCGGAAGGATAGCCGATCATGTCCTCGCCATAGAGTTCCGTGACCGCACCGAACTTGTTTTCGACCCTTTCCGTCGACCATCGATAGAGATAGCGCAGTTCGGCGCTGCTGACGCGGTCATTGAAGGTGTTGACACCGCATTGACCTGGGCCACCAAGGATGGCATCGACTTCGCTCTTGTAGCCGTGCCAGCGCCAAACCAGATCCCAGCACAGAAAGAAGATCAGCAAGGAGCTGAGAAGGATCGCCAGTTTGTATCGAACTTTCATGGCCTCAGCCTTATCAAACGGACTTCATTGACATTGACCGGATGGACGAGATGTAACATCAATGAAGCCCGTTCTCAAACTTTAAACTTTAAACTTTAAACTTTAAACTCTTCACTCATCGCATCCTTCCCCGTCTTCATCCTCGTCGTCATCATCGTCGTCGGTGCCGGCACCGCCGCAGACCTTCTGGACCCGATCGAAGAGGTCTTTGTGGGCGAGGACCTTGGCTTCGGAACCGTGGACGACGAGGCTGCCTTTTTCGGCGAGGAGGCGGAACCAGGGGGCGTAGGCGCGGAGGTCTTCGAGGGTGGCGGCGAGGAGTTCGTCGCGGCGGCGTTGGACTTCGTCGTGGCTGATCCCGGCGACGAAGCGGGCGAAGGCGAGGCGGCCTTTTTGGACCGGGGTGAGCGGGGTGTCGAGGCGGCCGAAGGTGCCGATGAGGAGCTTGTCGAGTTCACGCGGGCTGAGCTCGAGTTTTTCGAGGTGTTCGGCGAGGCCGGCGTAGACCTGCAGGGTTTCGCGCAGGGCCGGGTCGCGGTAGGAGCAGATCGAGAGGACGCCGGAGAGGCGGTCGTGGCTGAGGTGGCAGCCGTAGGCGCCGCCCTGGACCCGGACCTTGTCCCACAGGTAGCCGGTGGAGAGGCTTTGATGGAGCAGTTCGAAGCTGCCGCCCGGGACGCATCCGGCGGCGGCGAGGTTGATGCCGCTGGCGACATACTGCACCTTGCCGGAGGTGGCGATGCCGATCTTTTCGGGTTTGAGTTCGGCGCGGAAGGGGACGCTGGCCTCGGCGCCGGCGGGGATGGCGGCGAAGAGCGGCGCGAAGGCCTCGGCGTAGAGGCTCCATTCTTCCGGACGGCAGGTCAGGTTGAGGGTGAGGTGGCCGCGGCGGAGGAGCTTGCGGTGCAGTTTCAGGAGGCGCTGGCGCAGGGCCTCGAAGCCGCCGCCGTCGATCTCGGCGATCGACTTCTCGAGGAGGGCGAGGAAGGGGAAGCCGTGGGCCTGTTCCGAGGCCCAGCTCACCGGCGAGAGTTGCGCCGCGAGGAGGGAGCGGGCGACCGCCGAGCCGTTGCTCTGGAAGTGCGACTTGAGGCGCGACTGCGCCTGGACCAGGATTTCCTTGACCCGGCGTTGATCCTTGAGCTCGAGGCGGAGGAGGAAGTCGGAGAGGATGCGGGCGTAATGGCCGGCGTGGCTGCTCATCACCTTGCCGTCCCAAGTGAGGCGGCGCTCGACCGCGCTCGCGTCGCTCTGGAGGGCGCTGAGGCTCATCCCGAGGGCGAGGCCGCCGGTGTGGATGCCGATCTCTTCGGCCATGGTGGCGAAATCCATCTCGCCGGCGCCGCAGCGTCCGGCGACGCTGGAGAGCAGGGCGAAAAGTCCGAGGTCATCGGGGCCCAGCGACGAGGCGTCGAGGGTGAGCTGGAGGTAGCCGATGCCGGCGGCGTCGGGGATGGGGTGGAAGAAGGTCTTGACTCCGGCGATGTCGCGCCATTCCCCCGGGATCGGATCGACCTTGCGTTTCAGATCGCTGCGGGAGAGCTGAGGGATCAGGGCCAGCGCTTCGGGGCTGTCGGGGTTGCGCTGCAGTTCGAGGAGGAGGCGCTGTTTTTCGCGGACTTCGGCTTGCCGTTCCGGGCTCATCGCGGCCTGGGTCGCGGCGAGCTCGGCGGCGACCCGTTTTTCGCCTTCTTCGTGGGCGGCGAGGCTGGGTTTGCAGACGATCAGGGCGCGGCGGGGGTTATCGAGGAGGACCTCGCGGATCAGCTTCTCGAGGCGGCCGCCGGCGATCTGGGTTTTCAGTTCGCCGAGGTATTTCTCGAAGCGCAGCGACTCGAAGGGGTCGCCGCCGTGGATCCAGCTGGCGAGGGAGCCGAGGGCGTAGACGACGCCTTTGGGGTAGCCGCCGAAGTTGGCTTCGCGGAGGTTGAATTCGACGGTGTTGACCGCGGCGTCGAGGAGGCGTTGCGGGATGCCTTCGGTGGCGAGGTGATGGAGCACCGAGAAGGCGCGCTTCTCGAAGGCCTCGGCGCGTTCCGGTTCGGAGTCCTTGATGCCGAAGGAGAAGGTGGTGCGGGCGGTGTCGTTGCCGAAGCCCCAGTCGAGGGTGTCGCGTCCGAGCCCGGATTCCTGCAGGGCCTTGCGCAGGGGCGCGGCGGCGCTGCCGACGAGGACGTGCTCAAGGACGCTCATTTCGAGGGCGTGGACCGGGTCGGTGGCGGAGCCGGTGTCGAAGGTGAGGGCGATGAAGGTCTGCTCCTTCTCGGCGACGGCGTCATTGACCGGATAGGTGCAGGAGCTGCGGGCGGGCAGTTCGCGATCCGGCGGGACGAAGGCGGCGGGCGAGGCGGGGCGGGCGGGGAAGTGCTTGAGGTAGTCGTTTTCGATCTGGGCCAGGCGTTCTTCGAGGTTGAAGTCGCCGTAGAGGCTGAACCAGGCGTTGCCGGGGTGATAGTGCTGGCGATGGAAGGCGGTGAAGTCCTCGTAGGTGAGGCGGGGGATGGCATCGGGGGCGCCGCCGGATTCCTTGTCGTAGCAGGAACCGCGGAAGAGGACCCGCTGCATCTCGTGCGACAGCCAGGTTTCCGGCGACGAATAGGCGCCTTTCATCTCGTTGTAGACGACGCCTTTGTACTGCAGCTTGCCGGCCTCGTCGAACTCGTAGTGCCAGCCTTCCTGGAGGAAGCATTCCGGCGACAGCTTGGGGAAGAACACCGCGTCGAGATAGACTTCGATCAGGTTGGCGAGGTCCTTCTCGTTGCAGCTCGCGACCGGGTAGACGGTGCGGTCGGGGTAGGTCATGGCGTTGAGGAAGGTGTTGAGGCTGCCGCGCATCAGTTCGGCGAAGGGCTCCTTGAGGGGGAATTTGCGCGAACCGCAGAGGACGGAGTGCTCGAGGATGTGGGGCAGTCCGCTGTCGTTTTCGGGCGGGGTGCGGAAGCCGACGCAGAAGGACTTGTTCTCATCGGCGCAGCGGACGGCGAAGAGCCGCGCTCCCGTGGCGATGTGCTCGAAAAGCAGGCCTTCGCCCGGGATCTCGTCGAGTGCTTCGCGCCGTTTCAGTTCAAATCCGCCGATCTTCAAGGTTTCCATGTCATGCTTCCCTTGCGCCGCCCTGGCGGGACCTTCCCGTTCGAAACGACGCATGACACAAACATAGGCGGAAGCAGGAATTTATCTTCGCAGTCTCGACAAATGCGCCGCTTGAGATCCGTCAAATCCGGAGACGGGTCAGTCGCCGCTGATGGAATTCCGCCTTGGCCTGTTCATAGGTCTCATCGAAAAGATCAGGAATGATCTCCCTCACTTCCCGAGCGAAGAGCTCATACAATTCGCCGATGTCCTCGTCATCAAGATCCGGATGCAGCAGCATGCGCCCGATCTCCTCGACATCGACGACGCTGTCAGCATTGGCGGGCTTATTGCCGAAGCATTCCCGAAAGGCTGAGCAATAGAGCGAGACATGTCTTTGTTTGAGCTTGCTGTCCTCGCTCAATTCAGACGCGGAAAGCATCGCGGCGAGACGGAGAATCACAAAAGTGATCAAGAGCCCCGCCGCGATTCCGGCCAGGATGATCAGGATCAAGGTTTCCATGTCGCCTCACTTGCGCCGCCCTGGCGGGACCTTCCCGTTTGAAACGGTGCATGACACAAACATAAGCGGAAGCAGGAATTTATCCTCTGGCAAAGTCTGGAAGGCTCGGGAAAGCCTGCTGCCGCCCGGCCGCGGAGTTGACAAGACCGCCGCCGCTTCGCTAGAATGAGAGGACCCGCAACAAGTACCCCCAGCCACTTCCCGGAGCCCCGGCCATGTACGAAGAATTCGACCACGAGGGATTTGTCCGCAAGTGCAAATTCGGCTGTGCCGGCCTGCTGCTGCTGATCGTCGGCGGCGGCTACGGCTACATGCACTACTACGCCAACAAGGCGCCCGACGAGATCACCCTGCTGGCCCGTGAGATCCGCGAATACGCCGGACCAGAACAGCTTCAACGCTGCCGCGAGCTGTCGGCGAAAGAGTGGAGCGACGCCGAGCGTCAGCGCCTCCGCGGCATCTACGCCGATGCCATCGAGCGCTGCTTCCGCGACGCCTGCAGCCGTGCCGACGCCGCGGCAGCCGACAGCATCCTGGCTGAGATGGAGACGGCCTTCCCCGACGAGGAATTCACCCGCCTGGCGCGCCAAAACATCGGCAAGTACCGCGAAGGATTCTTTCGCGACGCCGTCAACCAGGGGCGCTGGGACAAGGCCGAGGCCTTGGCGAAAAGCGCTCTCGACAATCCCAAGGAGGACTTCCTGCCCCGTCCGCACCCCTTCTTCACGCTCCTTCGCCATCAGTGGCAGGAGCGCGTCGCCAAGGATGCCGCCGCCGCCGAAGTCCTTTTCCCGCCGCTGCAGGCGCACCCCCGTCTGAAGGACAATCCAGAACTGAAACGGGAGTTCTTCGACCTTCAGCTCGCCCTCGTCGGCGCCGAGCTGCGGCACGAACGCTGGGACGCAGCGAAACGGCGCTTGCAGCCGGTTCTCGATGCCAAGCATGACTTCGACCCGCGCTTCATCGGCCGTCTCGACCAAGACCGCAGCAGCGACGGCTTCGAATTCCAGCGCTGGCTCGACGAACAACTGCGCCGCGAGGGCGCAGCAGCAGACGCCGCGGCGGAACAGCTCCACTCCCTCCTCGCCGCCTTGCTGAGCAGCCGCGGCGATTCCGCCCAGCAGAAATCCTTCTTCTCACCCTTCCTTGACCGCCTGCGGTCCCGCCGCTGGCGGGCAGCCGCGGCCAGAGGCGACTTCGCCGCCGCCCACGCCATCCTCGACGACAAGACCCTCAAGCCGGAATGGCAATGCCGCAGTGAAACCGATCGCGCCCGCGTCGAGCTGCTGTTCCAGGAAAACGCCAAGACCCGATCGGCCGCTCCCCTGATCACTCTTCTCACCCGCCACCGCAGCATCGCCGACGAATTCGAGCTGCAGCGGGCGGTCGACCGTCAATGGAATCCCACCCAGCTCCATGAGGCCGCCCTTGCCGCCGACCAGGCGGGGCGCAGCCTCGAAGCCCTGGCTCTTTACCGCCAAGTGCAGCGCGTCGCCTTCTCGCTCAAGATGAAACCGGAAAGCTTCAGCCTGCGGATCGAAGCCTTGTGGCTTCCGGCCTTGCGCCAGCAAGCCGAGCAGGCCCTGCGCTTCGTCGACTTCGACTCGCTTCAGGAAGTCGAAAACGACTATGCCCGCCTCATGCGACAGGAACACCATCTCAAGGACCAGCCGCGACGGCAGCAGATCTCCGCCGAGCTGGCCAAGATCCAGCTCAGATGGGCCAGACTCTATGTCGTCAACGAAATGTATGTCGATGCGGAACGGACACGCGACCGGGCGAAGGCGGGCGGCCTCGCCGAAACCGAGATCGCCGCCTTCAACCGTGAGCTGGAGGATGCCCGCGCCGCCTCTTTGCTCAAGATCGCCTCGCAGGAGCTGGACAGACGGGAGCAGGGCAATCTCCATCTGGCCTTCTTCAACCTCCGTCAGGTGCTCCGACTGCACAAAGAGAGCCCCTCCTATCCTCTGGCCCGCAAAGCCCTGGAAAACGCCATACGCGGAGGCGTCTCCCAGTTCAGCCGCGCCCGTCCAGGCGCCAAAGGAGAGTATCAGGAAGGCGTCATGCGCCACTTCCATCATTCCTCGCAGCTGCTCGGCTTCCACATCGCCGAATTGGCCCCCTTGCCCAAAACCGACCCCTACCGCCAGGAGCTGAAGGACAGCCTGGAGAAAGCTGTCGCCTTCGCCAAAGGCTCTGATCTGCTGCAGCTGTCGCTCTACGACCTTCTCGCTGACGCCCTGCCTGACGACCCGGGCGCGGCCGCGGCACGGGAAAAAGCCCTCGAATTGGGCAGCCGCGTCCTCGCAGGCATTCCCCTGTCACCTAGCGAAAAGGACAATTCGAAACTGCCTTCCCTGATCGACAAGTGCTCGACCATCGCCATCGAGAACCGCACCGCCTACGCCTTGATCCTGTATTTCCAAGGCCCCGAACGCTTCCTGGTGCGCCTCGATCCCTATCGGCGTGGCTGCGTCGCCCTCAAGGATGGCCACTACGAACATGCAGCCTTCTCCGCCGCCGAGGACGTCACCCCCTATCACGGCAAGGAGGACTTCCTGAAGCGCCACAAACAGAGCTTCTATGTCATCAAGAGCAGCTCGAGCTTCAGCCAGGACGAAGCGGCCCTGGAAGGCCGCCTCGTCGGCGACTTCATCCTGCTCCGCGCTCCTCGCGAACTGCCCTCGCCTCTGGTCGATGCAGACAGCGGACTCGTCCTGCCGGGAAAATGACGACTTGTCAAGGAAGCCCGTTATCGAGGCGGATTGCGATGCCGCGCTTCTTATTTCAACGCGGCCGACGCTTCAAGCTTCAGAGGATGCCCTTCATGAGAGAAGGAGCTGAGGCGTTTGGCGACGGCGATGCCGGTGACCGCAAAATCTCCCTGCTCATTGCGGGCTGCGGTGAAGAGAATGCGGGCGCGCAGCCCCCACTCAGTCTCGACGAAGATCTCGCCGCTGCCGTGATCCTCGTCGTCGGAAAGGAGGAAGTTGAAGTCCTTGACGTCGTCGAGATCGACCGGGGCACGGCGTGTCTCGGCGCGGCGGGAGAGACCTTCCTTGGCCTTCGCCGGATCGCGCAGCGAATAATCGAAAGGCAGCATCTTGTCGACATCCGCAGAGGCCAGTGCAGAGATGCCGCCGCCGGCCTGGCGGAAGACCTTGGAGGCGTCGAGCGCCGGACGACCAAGCGTCTTGGGGCCAAGGAAGGCGTCGCCCGAGGGGCATTCGTCGCAATTGGAGCAGGAGGCGGCGAGCACTAGAGCGCAGGCGACAGCGAGGAGACGGTTCATGGGGTCACCCTTGGATTGCGAATTTGAGGAGGATCAGGCTGAGCAGTATAAGCCCGGCGGCGACGAGGACGACGCCGACGGTCTTGCGGGTGCTGGCGCAGCCTTTGTTGGGGCAGGAGCCGCAGTTGCCGCGGCCGGCGCAGGACTTGCTGGGATCATCGCTCATGCTGTTCTCCCGGTTCAGTCATCGCTGACGACGGCATTCTGGTTGCTTCCGGAGCGCAGGTAGGCGTTGATGAAGGGATCGAGATCGCCATCGAGCACCGCTTCGGTGTTGGAGGTCTGGTGGCCGGTGCGCAGGTCCTTGACGCGGCGGTCGTCGAGGACGTAGGAGCGGATCTGTCGGCCCCAACCGATTTCGGTCTTTTCTCCACCGACGTTGGCGGCGAGCTTTTCCTGCTCGGCCTTGGCCAGTTCCTCGAGCTTGGCGGCGAGCATCTTCATGCACATGTCTTTGTTCTTGTGCTGGTCGCGCTGCATCTGGCAGGAGACGACGATGCCGGTGGGCAGGTGGGTGATCCGGACGGCGGAGTCGGTCCGGTTGACGTGCTGGCCGCCGGCGCCGGAGGCGCGGTAGGTGTCGATCCGCAGATCCTTGGTCTCGATGTTGATCGGCGCGTTGTCGGGGAATTCCGGCATGATGTCGATCGAGACGAAGGAGGTGTGGCGGCGCTTGTTGGCGTCGAAGGGAGAGATGCGGACGAGGCGGTGTACGCCTTTTTCGGCTTTCAGGAAGCCGTTGGCGAATTCGCCTTCGACCAGGATGGTGGCCGACTTGACCCCGGCTTCTTCGCCTTCCTGGATGTCGAGCAGGCTCTGCTTGAAGCCGCGGCGTTCGATCCAGCGGGTGTACATGCGAAGGAGCATGCTGGCCCAGTCGCAGGATTCGGTGCCGCCGGCGCCGGCGTTGATGGTGAGGAAGCAGTTGGCGTTGTCGTATTTGCCGGAGAGGAAGGAGAGCAGCTCCATCCGCTCGAGGGCAGCGAAGAGCTTTTCCCATTCGCCATCGGCGTCGGCGAGCATCGGCGAGGAAGCGCCTTCCATCTCGACCAGCTCGGCAAGCGCGACGAAGTCGTCGGTGAGCTTGCGGACCTCCTCGAAGGGGGAAAGCGTGTTCTTCAATTGCTGAACCCGTTCGACGAACTTGCGGGCGCGTTCGTTGTCGTCCCAGAAGTCGGGAGCGCTCATCCGCATCTCGAGCTGGGCCAGCTCCTTGATCTTGCTGTCGATGGCGAGGAAGCTGGCGAGCGAGTCGCGGCGCTCCACCGCGGACTTGAGGTTTTTCTGCATTTCGTCGAGGGTCATGGCGGGGTCCTGATTTTGAATCCGGAGAGGATAGAGCGCGGCGGCGGTCTTTCCAGCCCTGCGGCGAGTTAATCCCCGGGCTGCGGGCTCATGCGCTCTTCGCCACCAGCTGCACCGCGAGGCGCTCAAGAATGGTGCGGTTGTCGACCTGCAGCAGGATCAGATCGCGGTAGGCCTGCATGATCTTCTCCAAGGCCGCGACCAGCTCGTTGGGTTCGTAGTTGCAGGCCATCTTGCCGAGCAGGAACACCACGTAGGGATGGCGTCCGAGGATCGCAGCCTCCTCGCCAAGAGCCTTGCGCTGGGCATCGCTGAGCCGGTCGAGATGGGATTTCAGGTTGTCGGCGTTCTTCAGGCTGTGCTTGTGCATGTAAAGACGGACGCGCAAGGCGTCGCGGAAAAAGTCGGAAGCCTGCCGCAGCATCAGGTGGACGAAGGATTCCGGATCTTTCTCCTGACTGAGAATGTCGTCGATGAGCTTGAGGATGGCGGCCAGATTGCGCGCGCCGAGGGCGTCGCGAAAAGCCCATGCGCTGAGAGCGGGGGTGGCTTCGCAGACGGCGCGGACGTCGGCGGCGCGGACGTCGCCGCCGTTGGTCCGGCACCACAGCTTGTCGAGCTCCTGGGAGATCCGGGCGGTGTCGGTGCCGATCGCCGCCAGCAGCGCTTCCGCCGCCTGCGGCTCGAGACGCATCTGGCGCTCGGCGATCGCCTTGCGGAGGAGACTTCCGGCCCGTTCGGCGAAATCCTTGTCCTCCGCCTTCACCTGCTGGCTGACAAAGACCTTGCCGCTCTTCTCGACCGCCTTGTACAGCGCTTTTGCCTTGCTGCAGCCCGGCCCAGAGAGGATCAGATTGATGCCGTCAGGCAGGCCGCGTTCAATCTCGGATACCAAGGACAGGAAGAATCCGGCGAGTTCGGAACTGGACTCGGCCTTGGTCGGCTCCCGGTCGAAAGCCTGGAAATCCTTCAACCATACCGTTTTCGTCCCAAAAAAAGAAGGCGTGGCAAGGCCTCCGAGAACCTCACCAAGCAGTGATGCCGGGGTCGAACCGTCCTTTTCCCGGACGATCTCAAGAGCAAAGGCGTCGGCATCGGCTCCGGCAAGCCGGGTCGCCGCAGCCTCCGCCTGGTCGCGGATCTGGGCGATATCATCCCCGGTGAAAAGCAGTACGTTGCCGGCCATCGGTCTCTCCTGAAATTGAATTCGGCCGAATCTATCGGGGACTGGCTCTTGTGCAAGCTTGTCAAAACTTCCCTCGGGATCTCGCCGGGAGATTCCCGCCCCGCAATGAAAAAATCCTTGCGGCCTCGTTTTCCGCCTGCATATTACGCGGCCTTTTAAACCGCTCAGGAACCCCAGACCATGATGACCTCCCGCCAGATCCGCCAGAGCTACCTCGACTTCTTCAAGTCCAAACAGCACAGCATCGTCCCTAGCTCCTCGCTGATGCCCGACTCGCCCGGCCTCTTGTTCACCAACGCCGGCATGAACCAGTTCGTCCCGATCTTCCTCGGCCAGGTCAAATGCCCCTACACCCCGGGCCGCGCCGCCGACACCCAGAAGTGCATCCGCGCCGGCGGCAAGCACAACGACCTTGAGGACGTCGGCCTCGACACCTACCACCACACCTTCTTCGAAATGCTTGGCAACTGGTCCTTCGGCGACTACTTCAAGAAAGAGGCCATCGACTGGGCCTGGGAATACATCGTCGACGTCATCAAGTTCCCCCCCGCCCGCCTCTACGCCACCGTCTACGCCCCCAACAAGGCCAAGGGCGACCCCGCCGAGTTCGACCAGGAGGCCTGGGATCTCTGGGCGGTCAAGTTCCGTTCCGTCGGCCTCGACCCCGCCATCCACATCGTCAACGGCAACAAGAAGGACAACTTCTGGATGATGGGCGAGACCGGCCCCTGCGGTCCCTGCACCGAACTCCACGTCGACCTCACCCCCGCCGGCGACACCCAGGGCAAGCTGGTCAACGGCACCTCGGACCGCTGCATCGAGATCTGGAACAACGTCTTCATCCAGTACCTCGCCAAGCCCGACGGCACCTTCGAAGAACTGCCCGCCAAGCACGTCGACACCGGCATGGGCTTTGAACGCCTCTGCTCGATCATCCAGAACACCAAGGGCTTCAAAGACTTCACCGGGATCATCTCGAACTACGAGACCGACGTCTTCACTCCCATCTTCGCCAAGATCGCCGAGCTCTCCGGCAAGCACTACGGCCACACCCTGCCGCAGCACAGCAACGACGGCGCCCTGGTGCCCACCACCGAGCAGGAGAAGATCGACGTCGCCTTCCGCGTCATCGCCGACCACATCCGCAACCTCTCCTGCGCCATCGCCGACGGCATCCAGCCGGGCAACACCGGCCGCAACTACGTCCTGCGCCGCATCCTCCGCCGCGCCGTCCGCTACGGCCGCAACCTCGGCTTCAAAGAGCCCTTCTTCTACAAGCTCGTCGATGTCGTCGTCGATCAGCTCGGCGACGTCTTCCCCGAACTGGTCAAGCGCCAATCCTTCGTCCGCGACACCCTCAAGGCCGAGGAAGTCGGCTTCAACCGCACCCTCGACAAGGGCATAGAGCTCTTCGATGCCGAAGTTGCCCATCTCGCTAAGGGAGGAGTTGTCTCAGGCGATTTTGCCTTCAAGCTCGCTGACACCTTCGGCTTCCCCATCGACCTCACCGAGCTGATGGCCCGCGAACGCGGCCTTGGCGTAGATAAGTCTCGATTTGATGTGTTGATGGAAGAGGCTCGTAAGCGCGGAAAAGAAGGAACCACTGTTGATGTCGTCGGCCTCGACCAGGTCAAGACCAAGGACACCACGCCCTTCCTCGGCTACTGCCAGAGCGAGACCAGCGCCAAGGTGCTCGAAGTCGTCCGCTTGAAAGACAAGGTCGCGGTCATCCTCGACCAGACCGTCGCCTACCCCGAGATGGGCGGCCAGATCGGCGACACCGGCGTCATCAGCTGCGGTGCCGATGTCTGGACCCTTTGCGACACCCGCAAAAACGGCGACGTCATCCTCCACACCCTGGTCGGCGACGAAGCCCCCGCCGTCGGTGCCGAAGTCACGGTCAGCTTCGACCTCGAGCGTCGCGCCGCGATCCGCCGCAACCACACCGCCACCCACCTGCTGCACCAGGCACTGAAGGACGTCCTCGGCGAGCACGTGCAGCAGAAGGGCTCGCTGGTTGCCGACAGCGCCCTGCGCTTCGACTACGCCGCTCTCGAGGCCCCCACCAAGGAGCAGCTCCGCCGCGTCGAAGACATCGTCAACGCCCAGATCCTCGCCAACACCAAGGTCGGCACCCAGGAGATGGCGATCGACGCCGCCCGCGCCAAGGGCGCCCAAGCTCTCTTCGGCGAGAAGTACGGCGACCAGGTCCGCGTCGTCGAAGTCCCCGGCTTCTCAATCGAACTCTGCGGCGGCACCCACGTCAGCGCCACCGGCGACATCGGCAGCTTCCGCTTCGTCTCGGAAGGCTCCCTCGCCGCCGGCGTCCGCCGCATCGAAGCTGTGACCGGCAGCGCCGCGATTGCGGAAGCCGCGAAGGACGCCGCCCTCGTCGCCGAGCTCGCCGGCGCCTTCAAGTGCAAGTCGGCCGACATCGTCGACCGCGTCCAGAAGGCTCTCGACCAGATCAAGGCCCTGCAGAAGGAGAACGACGAGCTCAAGACCAAGCTCATCGCCGCCGGTGCCGACGCCTATCTCGCCCAGGCCGTGCCCTGCGGCGCCTTCAAGCTGATCACCGCCAAGGTCGACGACGTCGACGCTGCCGGCCTCGCCAGTCTCGGCCACATGCTGCGCCAGAAGATCGGCAGCGGCGTCGTCGTGATCGCCTGCGAGACCGAGGGCAAGGTGTCCCTCGTGGTCGCCGTTTCCGACGATCTTCTCGGCACCATCAAGGCCGGCGAGATCATCGGCCCGGCCGCCAAGGAAGTGCAGGGCGGCGGCGGCGGCGCTCCCAAGTTCGCCCAGGCCGGCGGCAAGAACCCCGCCGGCATCCCCGCGGCCTTGGCCAAGGCGGCGGAGCTGGTGAAAGCCAAGGGCTGAGTTCACACGGACAGTCACGGACGGGTACACACGCACATGTGGTGCCCGTTGGTGTTTGTCTTTGTCAATCCGATCTGGCGGCCGAGGAGGTACTGGCAGAGATTGATGAGGATGCTGTTCGCGGCGAGTTCGCAGATGCGAGCGTGGTCCTGAGCTCCGCTCGGTGGCGGTCGCTTCAAGGAATGAATGAACTCACACGGACAGTCACTTAAGGCTCACGGACGGGCTGTCACGGACTCTAAAGTGGAGATGGAACTCGCTGCGCCTCACATTATGTGGTGCTGAAAGCTGCTCCTGCCACTTGCATCCCCCCCCCGTCCGACTAATGTTGCACTTTCCGCATCCACGGAGGTCAACATGCGTCTTCTGCCTGCTCTGTTTCTTCTCTGCGCCGCCGCCTGCCAGGCTCCGGTAGTGAATCCGCCTGCTCCGACCACGCCCGCTCCTCAGGCTCCGCTGCAGATCAAGATCGGAAACATCAACGAGAAAGGGCAGCAGCGCCTGATGCCTGAGATTTTCGACCTCCTGCCCGCCGCCGAGAAACCCCGCTTCGTGCCGTTCGAGGCCTACCGCAGCTTCCATGACGACGACATCGTTCACCGCGGCCTCTGCGACAACATGTTGCAATTCACTGACGCCGAAGGGCATGTTCAGCGCCGTTGCGGCGGCCACATTCCCGGCCGCAATGAACGCCCGCCCGCGCTGCCCGCCGCGGCCCCATCTTCCAAAACCGCCGAGCCCGGCAAGACCCCAGCCAAATAAGGCCCTCCATGACCCCCAAGTCCCTGATCCGCAACTTCTCCATCATCGCTCACATCGACCACGGCAAGTCTACCCTCGCCGACCGCCTGCTGCAATCGACCAAGACCATGACCGACCGCGAAATGGCCGGCCAGGAGCAGATCCTCGATGCCATGGACCTCGAAAAAGAGCGTGGCATCACCATCAAGGCCCACCCGGTCTGCATGCGCTACAAGCACACCGACGGCATCGAATACGAGCTCAACCTGATCGACACTCCCGGACACGTCGACTTCGCCTATGAAGTCGCCCGTTCGCTCGCCGCCTGCGAAGGCGCGCTGCTGATCATCGACGCCTCGCAAGGCGTCCAGGCCCAGACCGTCGCCAACGTCGGCCTCGCCCTCAAGCAGGGCCTCCACATCATCCCGGTCTTCAACAAGATCGACCTGCCCGCCACCAACCTCGAGATGTGCTACGAGCAGCTCGAAGAGATCCTGCAGATCCCCCGCGAAGAAGCGGTGCTGATCTCAGCCAAGTCGGGCCTCGGCATCGACAAGGTGCTTGACGCCATCGTCAACCGCATTCCTCCCCCGGTCGAGGAGAAGTTCGAGGACAACAAGCTCAAGGCCCTGGTCGTCGACTCGATCTACGACAACTACCGCGGCGTGGTCTCCTACATCCGCGTCAAGTCCGGCGTGGTCAAGGCCGGCGACTACATCCGCATGATGAGCTCAGGCAAGGACTACGAGGTCAAGGAAGTCGGCGTCTTCCAGCCCAAGATGCGCAAGTGCGAAGACCTCGGCCCCGGCTCCGTCGGCTACCTGATCGCCAACATCAAGGAGACCGCCGAATCGAAAATCGGCGACACCATCACCGGCAAGATCAACCCCGCCACGGAGCCGATCCCCGGCTTCGCCGAGGTGCTGCCGATGGTCTACTCCGGCATCTACCCGATCGACGCCGACGACTATGAATCGCTCAAACACGCCATGGGCAAGCTGAACCTCAACGACCCGGCTTTCGTCTACCAGCAGGAATCCTCGCTCGCCCTCGGCTTCGGTTTCCGCTGCGGCTTCCTCGGCCTCCTCCACATGGAAATCGTCCAGGAACGCCTTCGTCGTGAATTCAATATGGACATCATCGCCACCTACCCCTCCGTCATCTACCACGTCTACCTGAAAAACGGCACCCTGCTGCAGTGCGACAACCCGGTCAATCTCCCCGATCCGACCCATATCGAGCGCACCGAAGAGCCAATCATCGAAGCCAACATCATGTTCCCGTCGGAATACATGGGCGCCGTGATGAACCTGGTGATGGAGAAACGCGGCTTCTGCGACAACACCCACGCGGTCGACGACCGCCACGTCATGCTCACCTGCACCATCCCGCTGCACGAAATCGTCATCGACTTCAACGATCGCCTGAAGTCGATCACCCGCGGCTACGGATCGATGAACTATACCCCGAAAGGCTACCAGGCCGGGCCCATGGTCAAACTCGAAATGCTGATCAACGGCGAACCCGTCGACGCCTTCGCTTCGATCGTCCACCGCGACAACGCCCCGGTCCGCGGACGCAAGCTCGCCGAGAAGCTCAAAGACGTCATCCCGCCTGAGCAGTTCGTCATCGCCATCCAGGCCGCCGTCGGCGGAGCCATCGTCGCCCGCGAAACCGTCAGAGCCATGCGCAAAGACGTCACCGCCAAGTGCTACGGCGGCGACATCTCGCGGAAGCGCAAACTGCTCGACAAGCAGAAAGAAGGTAAGAAGCGGATGAAGATGGTCGGCCGCGTCAATATCCCGCAGGAAGCCTTCGTCGAAATCCTCAAGGCTTCGACCTCGGAATAAGCCGCAAGTTGAAAGGCGAACGCAAGCAGCCCGACCGACTAGTTCACCTTTCAACCTTTCAACCTTTCGACCTTTCAACCTTTCAACCTTTCAACTTCGAGACAGCATGAAACACTTCTGGGGATCGATCCTCGTCACCGTCGTCGGCTTGATCATCGCCTTTTATTTCGGCGGGCGCGGCGAATCCTTTTCCTTCAGCCTTGCTCTCAGCGCTCTTTTCATCTGCAGCGTCTTGGCAGTGATGGAAGTCAGCCTGTCATTTGACAACGCGGTCGTCAACGCCAAGGTTTTGAAGGACATGAATGCCTTCTGGCGCAAGATGTTCCTCACCGTCGGCATGATCATCGCGGTGTTCGGCATGCGACTGCTGCTGCCGATCGCGATTGTCGCGCTGGCTTCGGGCACCGGTTATTGGGAGACCACCCAGATGGCCTTGAACGATCCCGGCACCTACGCCAAGAAGCTCCACGATTGCCACATCAGCATCGCCGCCTTCGGCGGCATCTTCCTTCTTCTGGTCTTCCTCAACTTCATCTTCGATCATGAACGAGACATCCACTGGATCAGCTTCCTCGAGCGCCGCTTGGGCAAGGTCGGCAAGATCGACACCGCCGCCACCATCGTCGCCCTGCTTTGCCTTCTTGCTCTTGCCGCTTCACTGCCGGAAAGAGAGCAGCAGTTCTCGGCCTTGATCGCCGGCATCATCGGCATCATCCTCTATCTCATGCTGGACGGCGTCAAGGCGCTGACTTCCGACTCTGGCGCAGGCCAGGCGGTGGCCGGGGCCGGCAAGGCCGGTTTTGCCGCGTTCTGCTACCTCGAAGTGCTCGACGCCTCATTCTCGCTGGACGGGGTGGTCGGCGCCTTCGCCCTGAGCAAAAACGTCGTCATCATCATGGTCGGCCTCGCCATCGGCGCGATGTTCGTCCGCTCGATGACCATCTATCTGGTGGAGAAAGGCACTCTTGACGAGTTCTGCTTCCTTGAACACGGCGCCCATTGGGCCATCGGCGCGCTCGCTGCGATGATGCTGATCGGGGCCCATCCCTCCTGCCACATTCCGGAGTGGATCACCGGCCTCAGCGGCGCCATCCTGATTGTGCTGTCGATCGGCTCTTCAATCCGTGAGCGGCGGAAAGCCGCCGCGGATTGATCGGAAACGCCATGATTGAGCAGACAAGGCCCGCGGATTTCTTCGCGGGCCCTATCTTTTCAAAGTGAGGAGTGACGACAGAAAAGCCTCCGGAGGCTGAGTCCGGAGGCTATGCTTGATATCAGAGGATCAGAAGCCGACGCGGCTCTTCGACCCCTGCTTGCTGATGGTCTTGATGTCCTCCCAGATGAGTTCTCCATCGAGGCTGCAAAGGGAGAGCTGGAACTGATAGGTGGCCTGCTTGATGCTGCCGCTGCGGGCGCGGTCCTCCAGGATCTTGCCGAAGAGGGTCAGATTCGGGCGCTTGCGCTGGGCCGGATCTTTCTTCTTCATGAACTCGTCCTCCTGGTTGAGGGCGCGGGCGCCGGGGGCTTCAGCCTGGGCGGCGCTGCCGAAATTGACCAGGGTGCGGACCTGGCCGGTCTTGTTGAGTTTGACCGTGATCTGCTTGGTCAGCAGAGCGACGTCGAAGCGCTGGCTGGTGTCATTGGTTACCTTGTCGACCATGATGAAGACGCGGCCCTTATTGGTCTCATCTTGGTAGTCCGGAGACTGTCTGATTTCGGCGAAGACGGGATGGTCGATCATCGAGTCGATCATGCTTTGCGCCGCCATTTCGAACTCCTGGATGTTGATCCGGTCGACATCGACGATCATCTGGTTGTTTTCGGTGACGTAGTGGGCCGGGGTGCCGCAGGAGGCGGCGCCCAAGGTGGTGAGAAGAGCGGAGCCGAGGAGGAGGTGTTTCATGAGGATTCTCTGGGTTATGGGATGAAGCTTGAGAGATTGGGCTGAGAAGGGCTGAAGCTTAAGACGCTTACTTGGTTTCGATCACTTTGAAGCGGAAGTCATGAGCCTTCGGGGAGGTGGCGATGACCGGGAGTGACTTGCGTTCGCGGCCGCTGAAGGTGAAGGTGCGCCACTGGGCGTCGGGGTTGAGGCAGAAGCCGTTATCGTCGTACCATTCGCATTTGTAATTGATGGCGAGGACGGAATTGGTGTCGTTGGCGAGCTCGAAATTGAGCTTGCGGAAACCGCTTTCGGTAAGCCCTTCATTGATGCCGTAGAAGAGCAGCTTGTTGCTCAGGGTGGAGTCGGGCTCATAGCGCTTGTCCTGGACGATGTCACGGCGGGCCTGGTTGTGGGCCGCGGTGACCTCGTTGACGTCGTGGGCGCAGGAGCTGCCGAAGGCGGCGGCGAAGAAGGCAAGAAGGAGGACTTTTTTCATCAGGGCTTTCCTTGTTTGGGTTCGAGAACAATCTGGCGGATCGAGAAGGGCCCGAGGGGCGACGGAGCCTTGACCACGACGAGCAGGGCCCGCCCGGGCTTGAGATCGAGATATTCAGTGGCGCCGGTCTCGGAGCGGATGCCGAGGCGACCGTCGGAGGGCATCGGCATCTGGACGTAGAGGACCTCGCGGGGCAGGCTGAGCCAGGTGCGGCGGTCGGCCTCGTTCATTGCGATCTGATATCCGGCTCCGGCGAGGTCGGCGAAGAGCCCGGCGAGGAACTTGTAGTCATCGCTGACCGCGGCCTGGGCGGCTTTTTTGCTGCCCCAGGTGGCGGCGGCCTTGGCTGCGGTGGAGATCAAGGTGCGGGTGATCACCATCGGCAGTTCCTGGGAGAAGTGGGTGGCGACGATGTCATCGACATTGATCAGCTCGGCGGCGCCTGCCTCCTGGCTGCCCGCCCGGATGGTGAAGCCAGCGGAGCTGCGGGGGTGCTGGACAAGGGTGGGGAAGGCGGCGCCGACGTAGGGAACCGTGCCGTCGACGATGAAGACCGGCAGGTCGATGCGGATCTGGTCGCGCGAGGGTGCCCGGCCGGTTTCGACGATGACGTGCACACAGGGCGCTTCCGGGTGGCGTCTTTCAACCCTGGAGATCATCTCGTCGATGCTTTTCCTCAGACCGGGCTGGTGCCTGGCGCACATCGCGGCAAGCCGGCGCAGAGAAGCCCGGCAGCGTTCGAGATCGGAGGCATCGACGCTGCGGTGCCGGAAGTAGAGGGCGTTGACGAGGACGGCGGCGGGGTTGTCGAAATCCTTGATCGCCTTGTAGTGCTCGAGATTGGCGTAAGTCTGGTCGAGCTGGCTCTTGACGCCGGGGTCGTTGAGGGTGCGTTCAGCTTCGTAGGTCTTCTCTTCGGCAGCCTTGGACTCGAGATCCTCGCGCTCTTCGATCTCCGACTGGCTGAGGCGCTGAGCCTCCTGCTGGGCGAATTCGGCGGCTCGGAGTTCGGCCCGGACATCATCCCAGCGCCCCATTTCCATCAGGATGAGCGCCTTGGAGTTGTGCATCAGGATCCGGTCGTACCAGCGCATCCGGTAGGGCAGGTAGGAGAGATTGGTCATGGTGCCGGAGAGGATTTCACCGACCCGGATGTCGGCCTGCTGCTCCTGCTCCTTGGCGAACTCGTCGGCCTGATCATAGGCGGCAAGGGCTTCGTCGAGGCGCCCGGCCGCATGGAGGGCTGCGCCTTTCTCAAGCCGGCTCAGGACACGGTCGCGGCCGGGGGACTTCTCCGCCAGCTCGCAGGCTTCGACGGCGGCTCCTTGGAAGTCGGCCCGCTCCCATTGAGCGCTGAAGCGCTTGGTTCGGTCGTTGTAGCTGTTGCAGGAAGCCAGAGCCAGGACCAGTGCGCCGGAAAGCAGGCGGCGGGTCAGGGAGGCAGATGAAGGACTTGAGGTGGGCATGGGTCTGGGTTGATCGTGTTCTGGTGTTTGGAACTGGCGGCCACCCGTGGCTAAAAGACACGGAGCCCGGCTGCTTGGCCTTTCCGATTTGCGCCGAGCTTAGGAACGATGCGGTGAATTATACCCTGCACCGCAGCCGGCGTCAGCTCACGACAACGGATTCACAAAAAAAAATCCGACCTGTCTCACCCTGCCTCACTCGAATTTCAGGATCACAGCTTGGGGAGTCAGGCAACCGGGGAGTAAGGAAGTGTTTTGTCTCATCTCATTCCAAACCCAATTCGGAGTGATGCACTTCTGAAGAAAGTCCGACCTCTGCAAGCTGCAAAGCCACCTGCCAGAGTTTGGACTTTTTCGCCCTCACTGACTGACCCTCCTACGCCACCACTCCTGGCCGGCACCTGCAAGAAGCAAGCACCCGAACATCTCGGGAGTCAGGTCCTCGCCACCAGCTGATGCATCAAGATGGCGCCGGCTGCGGCGACGTTGAGGGAATCGATGTCCCGGGCCATCGGGATCATCAAGGTCGCGTCGGCGGCATCCAGCCACTCCTGCGGCAGCCCCGGCCCCTCCTGGCCGAGCACCAGGGCGCAACGGCCCTGCGGCCGCCAATGATGCGATGACTCCGAATCCTGCTGCAGGGCGGCCGCGAAGATGCGTCCGTCATCCAGCCTCCACCGCTTAAGCTCGGCAAGGAGATCCCCGCTGCGAAAGACCGGGATCTTCCAGCAGGCACCCATTGAGACGCGGACGCTGCGGCGGTCGAAGACCTCCGGCCCTTTGCCGTAGAGAACAGCATCCATCCCGAGGGCTGCGGCAGAGCGCAGCAGCAGTCCGAGATTCTCGATATCGACCAGCTGCGGCAAAACCAGCAGACGTCTGGCGCTGAAAAGCAGACTGCGCGGCGGCGGGGGCGGCACCTCGACCCAAGCCAGCGCGCCGCGGTGGAAAGTGAAGCCAGCCAGCCGGGTGATGAAATCCGATTCGCCGACGACCAGAGGCAGAGCGGGGGGGGCCACCTTGGCGATCCTCTCTATGCAAGCCCGGCTCCCCAGGATCATCTGCACCCGCAGCCTGCCCTCCGCCATTTCCGCCAGAGCCTTCTCGACCAGAATGCGCCCCTCACACAAAAATGCAGGGCTGCCTTCAGGCCCGGGAAAAATGCCGCGGCGCCCTTGCAGCTCCTCCAAAGCCCGAGTCAATCCCGGCCCCGCCTCCTCGACACTGATGATCATCCTCTTCTCTCCCAAGCTGTTTTCAACGAGATACAGGGGAAAGCCAAGGCGACAACTGAAAAAGACCGGCAAATCTCATGAAATGCCTGTGCATGAGCTTGACCTCGGCTATATCCGCGCTACATTTAGCGCCTCAACTCAGGACGCGGGGTGGAGCAGCTCGGTCAGCTTGTCAGGCTCATAACCTGAAGGTCGCAGGTTCAAATCCTGCCCCCGCAACCAGATTTGATACCCCCAGGTCGCGGGGTGGAGCAGCTCGGTCAGCTTGTCAGGCTCATAACCTGAAGGTCGCAGGTTCAAATCCTGCCCCCGCAACCATTTTTTTTCTTTTTCAATTCCCCTCATCCCCATGCCCAAAAACTTCTTGCAGCAGCGTCTCGTCTTCCTCCGGGATCTGGCTGCTGAAGCTGCCTCCTTGGCTCTGCTTCATGCCAGGAAAGGGACGCAAAACTGGGACAAGAGCGACGGCTCCCCCGTCACCGAAGCCGACCTGGCCCTCGACCAGCTCATCCGCCAACGCATCTCCATACGCTATCCCGGCGAAGCCCTGCTCACCGAAGAAGGCAAGGACGATGCTTCGCGCCTGGATCAGGATTGGGTCTGGATCGTCGATCCGATCGACGGAACCAAGGAATTCATCGCGGGAACCCCTGAATACAGTGTCATGATCGGCCTCAGTCATGAAGGCGTCGCCGTCGCCGGAGCCGTCGCGATCCCCGGCACGGGAGAAATCTTCAGCGGCGCTGACGGCCACGGCGTCTCGGTGGAGCGCCCGGGATCGCCCCCCTTTTCGCTTAGGCATCCCCTCCCCGGTCCACCCAGGCTGCTGGTCTCCCGCACCAATCGCGATCAGCGCGTCATCGACCTCAGTGGCGCCCTCGGATTCGAAGCCCTGCCCTGCGGCTCGGTAGGCACCAAGATCTGCCGCTTGATCGACGGCAGCGCCCGCGCCTACGCCACCCGCACCACGGTGAGCGAGTGGGATTGCTGCGCCGCCGACGCCCTGATGCGGGCGTGCGGCGGCCGCCTTCTCGACGGAGCCGGCAGAGAACGCCTCTACAACCAGACCGACGTCAGCGTCCCCGGAATCATCGCCAGCTTCGACGGCGAAACCGCCAAGGCCTGCCTCGACTTCCTGCAGAGATGAGAGAAGCGCTGGAGAAACTTCTGCGCGACAATCTCCTCATCCTGGCGGTGGGCGGATCCTGCGCCCTGGCCCTGCTCTTCCCGGACCTGGGCATCCGGCTTGATCGCGCCGATCTCAGCCCCTGGCTGGTCTTCGCGGTGTTTTTCTGCCAGGGCGCCAGCGTCGACCTCAGCCGCCTGCCGCCGCCGCGCCAGCTCCTGCCCCTCCTAGCCGCTGGATTCGCAGTCAGCCAACTCCTGGCGCCCGGACTGGCCCTCGCCATCCTGGCGCTCTGGACGCCGGCGCCAGACTACGCCGCCGGCTTCTTCCTGATGGCTTGCATGGCGCCGACCCTGGTTTCCGGGACCGTCATCTCGAGCCGCGGCGGCGCCTGCGTGCCGACCGCCTTGGGCGTCACCATCCTGCTCAATCTCGCAGCCGTCCTCACCGTGCCTCTCTGGCTCCGCTTCGGTCCCGGCGGCGGCGCTCTCGACTCCCTCAATCTGCTCGGCAAGCTGCTGCTTCTCGTCCTTCTTCCGGCGCTACTCGGCCAGGCTTGGCGCCGCCGCTTCCCGGAAAAAGCCGACAGGAGCAAGGCCCTGCTCAGCCATCTTCCGGTGGCACTCCTCTCTCTCACCATCTACATCAACCTGTCGGTTCAGGCGGAACGAATGCGCCAGCTCAACTGGCACGACGGACTGAGCTTCGCCGTCACCGGACTGGGACTTCACCTCCTCTGCCTGCTCGGCGCCTTGCGGGCTGCGCACGCTCTCGGCGCCGGCACCGCCGCCTCCCGGTCACTGGCAATATGCTGCTCGCAAAAGACCTTGCCGGTGGCAGTGACGGTGTGGAGCACATCGCTCGCGGCCAGCCACCCCCTGGCGCTTCTTCCATGCGTCGTCTTCCACTTCCTGCAGATCTGGATCGATGGCCTGATCGCCGGACGCTGGGCGAGACAGGCCAAGAGGTCCGGAAGCGGCTGCGAAACCTGAATCGGGGAGGCCGTCAATAGGCCTGGCCGCTACGGCCGCCCAGGCAGATGGCGACGCCGGCCGAAGTCCCGAGGCGCTCGGCGCCCGCGGCGATCATCGCGGCGGCGGACTCGGCGTCACGGATGCCGCCGGAGGCCTTGACCTTGGCTCGGCTGCCGACACACTGCTTCATCAGTCGCACCGCCTCAATCGTCGCACCTCCGGGTCCGAAGCCGGTGCTGGTCTTGACGAAATCGGCTCCGGCACGGAGCGATGCCGCACAAGCTTGGCGGATCTCCTCGTCTTGCAGCAAGGCCGTCTCGAAAATCACCTTGAGAATCTGACCTGGACAGGCAGCTCGAACAGCCCGGATGTCATCCTCGACACAGCTCCAGCTGCCGTCCTTGACGGCGCCGATGTTGATTACCATGTCGATCTCGCCCGCACCGAGGTGGACGGCGGCGGCGGCCTCGGCGGCCTTGCATGAGGACAGGCCGGCGCCGAGAGGGAAGCCGATAACCGTGCAAACGGCGACACCGGAATCCTTCAACAGTTCGGCGGCAAGGGCGACCCTGCAGGGATTGACACAAACGGAGGCGAAACTGAACTGACGGGCTTCGTCGCAAAGCTTCCGGATCTGTTCGGCGGTGGCGTCAGGCTTGAGGAGAGTATGGTCGATGGTGTGATTCATTTGACTTCAGGAGGTTTGTCGGGTTGCAGTGAGCCGGTCTTGAGGCCTTATTTGGGCTCGAGGTTGAGGATCGAGTCGAGCGCAGGGTCGTGAGGCGCGCCGTTCTCGAGAGCGCTGCGGTAGACGCGGGCGGCCTCTTCCAGCCGTGGCGGTTTTTCGGTGGCGTAGAGCGAAGCGAGGTTGAACGCCGCCTGGGCGGACTTCGGATCAAGCTGATGGGCCCGCTCCATCTCCCTGGTCGCGGCTTCGCGCCAGCCCAGGCCCTGGAATGCGACGCCGAGATTCAGGCGAGCGTCGGCAAGCGCCGGCTGCAAAGCGGAGCAGCGGGCGAGGCAGGAGATCGCCAGCTCGGTCTCGTTGGCGTCGAGAAGGGCCGAACCCAAGGCGAGAAGCAGCTGCGGATCATCGGGATTGAGATAAAAAGCCTTCTTCAAATGGCGCGCCGCTTCAGAGGTCTGACCGGCGTTGAGATAGGCGACGCCGAGTCGGAGCAGCGCGGCGTAGCTGTCTGGGTCGACCTGGACGGCTTGGGCGAGGAAGGCCAGAGCCGCCTGGGGCTGGCCGTCCTGCTCTGCCTTCTGGGCCTGGACGATGAGCTCGCGGACGCGACGGAGCAGCGCTTCGTCCTTGACGGCCGAGCGGGCGCCGGAAGCGCCGCCGACGCTCGAGAGTCGGCTCTCCTCGAAGCGGACCTTCAGTTCGGCAAGCTCGTCGCGCGCCTTGACGTAGCGCGCGACCAGGGCGTCCGCGCCTGCGGCGGCGCGACGGCCCGCCTCGGCAGCGGCGAGCGCGGCGGCGAGATCCTTCCTGAGTCGCTCGAGCTCCTCCGGTGCGGCGGCCGGAGCGGAGGAAGAACTCTGCTTCAGAGCGGCGATCTCGCGTCTGCTGGTGGCCTGGTGCTCTGCCAGGCTCTTCTCCGCCTCGATGCGGCGCTTGTCGGCCAGTGCGGTGCTTTCCTGGAGGCTCAGTGTCAGGACCTGCTGCGCGGTGAAGTCTGACTCGGCCTTCTGGGCCCGCTGCCGGAGCTTCTCGAGCTCCTTGGCGAGATTTTCGTCGCCGAGCTTGGCGCGGGCGGCAAAGTCAAGCGACTGCTGCGCCTCCTTGCGTGCCTTGTCGGCGGCGGCCTGGGCCCGTCCGGAATCAATCCGCGCCTGTTCGGCGAGTCCGCGAGCGTCTGCGGCTTCGGCCTTGGCCCGGTCCAGCGCCTGCTCCAGGATGAGCCGCTCCTTAACCCAGGAATCGGCGCTTTGGAGATCGCGGGCCGCGGTGCGTTTCTCCGCCTCGGTGGCGCGTTTCTCCGCCTGGGCCAGTTGGCGTTTCAAATCTTCGGCATGGTCGCGTGCCTGCTCGGCCTGAGCCCGGCTTGCTTCGGCGCTCTTCTTCAACTCCGCCAGCTTCCGGTCGCTGGCGGCGCTCTCCTGGCGGAGAAGTTCGGCGACGCGGCGCTGCTCGTTGCGCTCCGCTTCCGCGGCCTGGCTTCGCTCCTGGCTGGCGGCAAGGCTCCGCTTCCATTCGGCTTCATTCTGCTTGTACTGGTGGTCCTGGCGGTCGAGCTCGACCAGGCGGGCTGCGATCTTGTCTCGCTCGGCCTGCAGCTCTTCGCCGCCACCCGCTTGTTGGCGGAGCTTGGCGATCTCGGATTCGCGGGCCTCGAGGTCCCGTCGCAGTCCGTCAACCTGCAACACCAGCTCCTCGATGCGATTCTTCTCGATCATCTTCAGACCTGCTTCACGCTGCGCCTGTCCGAGAAAGAGCTTCTGCTGATCCATCTCGCGCTGCAGCCTCTGGCTGGTTTCGTAGGCGACCATCATCGCCTTGGAGTACTTGTCTCGCTCGGCCTTGACTTTGGCCAGCTCGGCGAGAAGCCCCCCCCGGTCAAGCTGCTTGTCCTCGGCGGCAAGGGCGCGGCGGACGTCGGCGAGGCGTTCGTCGCACTGGGCGATGCGGAAGCGGACGCTGGCGGTCTCATAGCCCGGTTGCGATGCGGCGAGGGCGGCGAACTGCTGGCGGGCCAGCGCGTAGGCAGCTTCCGCCGCCTTCAAATCGCCGCTTTTCAAGCCGCTCTCGGCCTCGCCGTAAGTGGCGGCGGCGCGCTTCCACGCCTCCTCGCCGGGAGCCAGCATCTTCTCGGCCGCGGGGCCGTGGAGGACGAGAAAGGCGCCCAGGGCGCCGGTGAGAATGGAAGATGGCTTCATGCGAGTCCTTGCCTGCTGGGGTTTCGCCCCCTACATTGCCGCCACTCATCGGCCCCGGCAAATCGCCAGCCCAAAATTCAGCGGCAACTTGAACCGCTCCAAGCTCCCACTTCCAGAGGCAGACTCATGCCGGAACTCCCAGAAGTCGAAACCGTCCGCCGCAGCCTCGAACCCTGGGCCTGCGGACGCCGCATCCGCGCCATCAGCCGCAGCGACAAGCCGCTGCGCTTTCCTCCCGGAGAGATGGACCGGGCGATCGGCTGCCAGGTCCTCCGCCTTCTCCGCCGCGCCAAGACCATCTTCGTCGAACTCGACTCCGGCGACCGCCTCGTCCTCCACCTCGGCATGACCGGCGCCTGGGAACGGCTCGACAAGATGGATCCGCCCCGGCCGCACGAGCACCTGCGGTTCGTCCTCGACGACGGCGGCGCCCTGGCTTACACCGATCCACGCCGCTTCGGCGGCGTCTCCCTCGTCGACTCCTCGGAGGCGGCACGCCTCGCCGCGGCCTACGGACCCGAACCGATCGATCCCGGCTTCGGCGCAGCCTCCCTCCTCGCCGTCGCCAAGGGAGACCGTCCGCTCAAGTCCCTTCTTCTCGACCAGTCCGCCATTGCCGGCATCGGCAACATCTACGCCTGCGAGGCGCTCTTCCGGGCCCGGCTTCACCCCGCAAGCCCCGCCGGAAGGCTGAAGTTAAAGTCGGCAGAGCTGCTTGCCGCCGAACTCCGTGCCGTCCTGCTCGAAGCCATCGAAGCGGGAGGCAGCACCATCGCCGACTTCCGGGCTCCCGACGGCTCCGCCGGCAAGTTCACCCAGAGCCTGTTGGTCTACGGGCGCGAAGGCGAAGCCTGCTTCGAATGCGCTCAGCCGATCCGCCGCATCGTCCAATCCGGGCGCTCCAGTTTCTTTTGCAGCCGTTGCCAGAAGAAGAGCCGCTGAACCATGGGACCGACCTCCACAGCCTATCTCGTCTGCTTCTTCGAGATGAATTTCGCCGCCCTCGGATTGCTGACCCTCCATTCCCTCCGCCGCCAGCTCGGTCCCGCCCCCTTCCTGGCTTTCGCCGGCGCCCTCTTCCTCGCCTGCCAGGCCGCCTCGATGGCTGGCCTCCGCCTTGATCCCACTAACGGGCCGGCCCTGCTAGTCGGCCCTGCAGTGCTTGCGACCCCCTTCCTCGCCGCCCTGCTCGCCGTCTACGCCCTCGAAGGCGTGCTGGCGGCGCAACGCCTCGTCCTCGCCGCCCTGGTCGTCGGCACCGCCGCCCTTCTTCTCACTGCGGTGACCACCGCTCAGATCAACTCGCCCGCCTTCCTCGACGTGCCGCCGGGCCTGGCCGCGATGCTGGAGCAGGGAAGGATGGAAATCCCCGCTTCTCTCGCCGCGATGATCACCGATCTGATCATCCTGCCGATCACTTTCCAGCTCTTCCGCAACCGGGGCCAAGGCATCTTCGTCTCCGTCCTCGCTGCGATGATCTTCACCCTCGTTCTCGACACCTGGATCTACGGCACCGTCCTCTCCTGGGGCGGTCTCGAGACCGAAGGCCAGTTCTGGGACAACCTGCGCAGCCTCTTCGTGGCCAGGGCCCTCGGCGCCACCTGGCTGGCCCTGATGGTCACCATCTACCTCAGGCTCGAAGGCCTCGACGGCGACGGCCAGGGCTCCCGCAACCCGATGGACTTCCTCAAGGCGATCCTCAACTCCTATTCCCCCTCGAGCATCGTCGGCAGCAATCTCCAGGACTGGGACGAC
The DNA here is from genome assembly GCA_039798785.1 of Verrucomicrobiota bacterium. Classification (GTDB taxonomy): domain Bacteria; phylum Verrucomicrobiota; class Lentisphaeria; order Lentisphaerales; family Lentisphaeraceae; genus CAMCSH01. The sequence continues at coordinate 249,802 of JBDKFG010000001.1, forward strand.
CGCTTCCGCCTCCTGGTCGAAAACTCCCAGGACCTCATCCTTCTCGTCGACCAGGGAGGCAAGATCCGCGATGCCAACAAGATCACCTTGGAAACCTGCGGCCGCCCTCTCGACCGCGTCTGCGGCCAGCCCTTCTCGCGACTCCTCATCCCGGCCCATGACAGCAGCCTGCCACCGTGGATGCAAGCGATCGCCGCCGCCGCCCCTAGCTGGTCCGCCCTCACCGAGAACCTCGCCTTCAAACCCGGCCAGCCGCAGAGCGCCTTGCTGGTTTTCAAAGGACGGCAAGGTCCCCGAGCCATCGAATTCCTCGTCTCCGACGTCCTCGCCGGCGACTCCCGGCTCATCCTTCTTGGCGGTCGCGACGAAACCTCGCGGCTGCGCCTCCTCGCCGAACGTGAGCAGCTCTACGAACAACTCGGCCACTCGCAGAGGCTCGAAGCGGTCGGACGCCTCGCCGGCGGCATAGCCCATGACTTCAACAACCTTCTTCACATGATGCAAGGGGCCGCCGACAGCCTGGATCGCTGCCAACCCGAGCGCCGCGCCGAGTCGCTGCAGCTGCTGCAAGCCGCCCTCGGCCGCGCCTCCCGCCTCGTCGGCCAGCTTCTCGGCTTCGCCCGCAAGGGGCGCTTCAACGTCAGCCGCAGCGACCTTGCCGAGCTCCTGCGCAACTGCTCGGTCCTCTTCGAGCCGGCTACCCGCAAGGCGGTGCAGCTGCGCAGCATCCTCCACCCCGAACCACTCGACATCAATGCCGACACGGCCCAGATCGAGCAAGTGGTGATGAACCTCCTGATCAACGCCCGCGACGCCCTAGAAGGTCGCCCTGAGCCCCGCATCGTCCTGCGCTGCGAACCCGCCACCCAGCACCACCCGGGCTGGAGTTCCGCCACGCCCGGCAGCCTGGCGGAACACTTCGCCGTCATCCGCATCCGCGACAACGGCTGCGGCATACCGCCGGAACATCTGAGTCGCATCTTCGAACCTTTCTTCACCACCAAGGAAGTAGGCAAGGGCACCGGCATGGGCCTGGCCATGGCTTGGGGAGTGATCAAGGCTCATCACGGCTGGATGCATGTCGAATCCCTTCCCGGCACGGGCACCGAATTCTTCATCTACCTCCCCTTGGCCGGCACGCCCGAAGGTGAAAAACCGATCTCGGCCAGCCCTGTCCTCGGGGAAACCCAGGAATGAGGCACTCCGCAGATCCGAATCTTAGCCATCTTTCCCAATCACCTCTAGACGCCCGGCTCAAAGCAGGTTATTCTCGCGGCGTCTGAATCACCTGCCCTGGTGGCGAAATGGCAGCCGCAACGGACTTAAAATCCGTCGCCGCAAGGCATACCGGTTCGAGTCCGGTCCGGGGTACCAATCATTCAAAAAGAATGTCTTGCAGAGTAGTCTGTAGGCCGTTTTTCACCTCAAAAATGCCTTGTGTATGCAAAGCTTGTATTCAAAACCCCCCGTGGGGCGTCTTCAATTCCGCATCGGCATGATGATGTGAATCGCCTCGACCTGAGTCAGCTTTAAAGGGGAGATGCTGTCGTTTATTTTAAGGAAGGTGGTTGGCAGGTCTTGGCGGAGGGTCTCGAGGAAATAGCCGCGGTTGACCCGGATCGATGGACCGGCAGTGGTGCCGGCGACAGCCACGATCTCGCAGCAAGAGCCGTCCTCGGCTCACCCTTTAAACTGGTGGTTTCGTCAAGGCCATAAGCACCCACAAAAACAGGTCAATCCCTATCCAGATAAAAAACACAATGACAACGAAGAAGACTTGAATCACTGAATACAGGGGATCAGGAGCTTGAGGTCTGGGCAGGCCCGCGGAGTAGAGGCAGTACACCACAAAGGCCATCATCCCCAGATTGAAAATCATAAACAGGTACTGGACGCCTACGCCGAAGGGGCTGCGGCGATTCGCTAAGTCCTCATCTCTGTATTCGGTACTGGCTTCTCTCAGTATCTTCCACAGGATCCAGTCCAGGACCGCCACGAATAACAATCCAAAAGCTGCGACCCAAGATTGATAGGGCGCCAGAGCGCACTTAGGCCAGGAGAACAAAAGGATGATCGCAGCAATGGCTCCCAGGTTGAAGCCGCACAAGCCGAGCCTGACGGCGTTCTCAAAAAAGTGGGTCTCTAATGTTCTCTCACGGATTGAAGCCTGACGCATCCTGAACTCCTTGGGTTCTCTGGGGTAGAATAAGCCTGTCCAATCGCATTCCAATTATCATTATTCTATTGCAAGATCATTGGTTAAATCAATTTTTTTGGCGGGCGCTTCGGCGCCGCAGCCAGAGGGACGCCACCACATGGGACCGCTGACGACAATTGCCGACAGCTATCTGCCTCGCCCCCGGATTCACCATCCTTGGCCCAGCGTGCGTTTCATCGCCAAACACCCAAGGTGGGAGCCCGGTGCGCGAATCGCGCCCGCCGGGATCTGTGCGGGGGGGCTCCCAGCAATGAGAGTCCCTACCGCGATAGAGCACAAAATGCAGAAAGATGAACGGGGCCCGCTCAGCCGATCACGCTTTCTGCGTTCTTCTGCGTCTTCTGCGGTCAACCTGAGCTTGATTTGGAGTGATACAGGTCGGAATCTTTGGCGCGCCTCACTCGTAGCAGTAAAGATGAAACCGAGGTAGCGACACGCCGAACACGCCGATCTTGGCACTTGCCGTCCCTGCAGAAGAAGTTAAATTCAGGGCGCGCAAGGAATCTCCTTCACACGAAGCGGTGTCATCATCCGCCTCCTGGGGACGGGATTCCGGTGTCTCCCGGAACGACCCGTCATCACGGTCGCAGCCCGGCTGCTAAACCCGCAATCCAAGGCAAGGTCCATGACTCGACCCAGCTACATTGACAACGCCAATCCGGCCTTCGTTGAAGAACTCTACGCCCAATACCGCGCCAATCCCGATTCCGTGAACGAGGGCTGGCGCCGTTTCTTTGAAGGCTTCGAATACGGCTGCGAACGCGCCGACTCGGGCTCCTCCTACTCCGACGACAAGCAGGTGAAGATCATGAAGCTGATCAACGCCTACCGCGCCCGCGGCCATCTCGTCGCCAAGACCAACCCGGTCCGCCCCCGCCGACTCCACCAGGCCGACCTCAACCTCGAATACTTCGGCCTCTCCGAAGCCGACCTCGATCAGGAATACGACGTCGGCGCCGAAGTCCGCCTCGGCCGCACCACCCTTCGCAAGATCATCGAGCACCTCGAGAAGACCTACTGCTCCTCGATCGGCGTCGAATACCGCTACACACCCTCCTCCCAGATCCGCCAGTACCTTCACGAGGCCCTGGAAGGCAGCGCCAACCGCACCCAGTTCGACACCGCCGAGAAGAAGCACATCTTCACCAAGCTCGCCCAGGCCACCGGCCTCGAGCGCTTCCTCCACATCAAGTACGTCGGTGAGAAACGCTTCTCCCTCGAAGGCCTGGACGCCGTCATCCCCGGCCTCGACGCCCTCTTCCGCGAAGGCGCCAAGCTCGGCGTCAGCGAATTCGTCATGGGCATGGCCCACCGCGGCCGCCTCAACGTCCTGATCAACCTCTTCGGCAAGAAGTTCGAATCCCTGGTCAAGGAATTCGAGAAGCGCGCCCTCCCCGAAGACGTCGGCGGCGACGGCGACGTCAAATACCACATGGGCCACAGCGCCGACATCGTCACTCCCGAAGGCAACAAGCTGCACATCTCGCTCGCCGCCAACCCCTCGCACCTGGAAGCGGTGAACCCGGTCGTTCTCGGCTCGGTGCGCGCCAAGTACGAAGCCCTCTACGGTCGCGACCACAGCAAGATCGTACCGGTCCTGCTCCACGGCGACGCCGCCATGTCCGGCCAGGGCATCGTCTACGAGTGCGTCAACTTCGCCAAGCTCGACGGCTACGCCCCCGGCGGCGTCATCCACGTCATCACCAACAACCAGGTCGGCTTCACCGCCAACTACCGCGAGTCGCGCTCGTCGCTGTACTGCACCGACATCGCGAAAGTCCTCAACTCGCCGGTCTTCCACGTCAACGCCGACGACCCGGAGGCCGTGGTCCACTGCTTCCTCCTCGCCATCCGCCTGCGCCAGAAGTTCGGCATCGACGTCTACGTCGACGTCGTCGGCTACCGCCGCCACGGCCACAACGAAGGCGACGAGCCGCGCTTCACCCAGCCGATGCTGTACCGCAACATCGACGCGCACAAGCCGGTTCTCGAATCCTACTCCGAGCGCCTCGCCGCCGAAGGCAGCGTCCGCAGCGACGAGACCGCCGCGATCATCGCCGGCTATGAGGCCGGACTGCAGGAGAGCCTAAGCGCCGCCCGAGCCGACACCAAGCAGAAGCTCGACGTCAACTTCCTCGGCCGCCAGTGGCACGGCCTGCGCAAGTCGAAGCAGGAAGACTTCGAACGCTCGCCCGAGACCGGCGTCAAGAAGAGCGTCCTCAAGCACATCGCCACCACCATCGGCACCGTGCCCCAGGGCTTCAACATCCTGCCCAAGCTCCGCAAGGTGGTCGAAGGCCGCACCCAGACCTTCGACAACGGCAAGGTCGACTGGGCCGTCGCCGAACAGCTCGCCTTCGGCTCGCTGCTGGTCGAAGGCCACAGCGTCCGCATCTCCGGCCAGGACTCGCGCCGCGGCACCTTCTCTCACCGTCACAGCTATCTGATCGACGAGAAGGACGAAACCGAATACGTCGCCCTCAACCACCTGCAGGCCGGCCAGGCTCAGTACCAGGCCCACAACTCGCACCTGTCGGAATACGGCGTTCTCGGCTTCGAGCACGGCTACTCCCTCGCCATGCCGCAGTCGCTGGTCATCTGGGAAGGCCAGTTCGGCGACTTCGCCAACGGCGCCCAGATCATCATCGACCAGTTCATCTCCTCCTCGGAGTCGAAGTGGCAGCGGATGAGCGGCCTGTGCATGTTCCTGCCGCACGGCTACGAAGGCCAGGGCCCCGAGCACAGCTCGGCCCGCCTCGAGCGCTTCCTCCAGCTCTGCGCCGAGAACAACATGTGCGTCGCCAACGTCACCACCCCGGCCAACCTCTTCCACCTGCTGCGTCGTCAGCTCAAGGTGAAATACCGCATCCCCCTCGTCCTGATGACCCCCAAGTCGCTGCTCCGCCACCCGGAGTGCGTCTCGACCGTCGACGAACTGGTCGGCGGCCGCTTCCAGGAGATCATCGACGACGCCGAGATCGACCCCAAGAAGGCCGAGCGCGTCATCCTCTGCTCCGGCAAGATCTACTACGAGCTCCTCGAGAAGAAGCGCAAGGAAGGCTTCGCCAACGTCGCCCTCGTCCGCATCGAGCAGTTCTATCCCACCCCCAAGGAACAGGACAAGGCCCTCTTCGAGCGCTACGGCTCCTGCAGGGACATCGTCTGGGTCCAGGAAGAGCCTCGCAACATGGGCGCCTGGCACTACATGCGCGCCCGCTTCGACCACCTCTTCCAGGGCCTCAAGGTCGTCGCCCGCAAGAAGTCCGCCTCCACCGCGCACGGCTCCTCGAAGCATGAGATCCTGATCCAGAAAGGACTCATCGACGAAGCCTTCGCCGGCCTCAGCCCCAAGAAAGCCTGAACCCATTTCAATACGGAAGACCCCATATGAGCACCATCATCGACATCACAGTCCCCAAGGCCGGCGAATCGGTCAACGAAGCCGACATCGCCCGCTGGCTCAAGGCTGACGGCGACATCGTCAAGCTCGACGAAGCCCTCTGCGAACTCGAGACCTCGAAAGCCTCGCTTCCCATCAACGCCCCCGCCGCCGGCCGCCTGAAGATCATCACCGCCGCCGGCACCACCTGCCCCGTCGGCATGGTCGTCGCCCAGATCGACACCTCCGCCGCCGGCGCCGCCGCCGCTCCCGCCAAGGCCAAGGAGCCGGTCCGCTCGGCCGAATCCACCGTCATGGACCCCGGCATGCCCTCGCCCTCGGCCCGCCGCCTCCTCGCTGAGAACGAAGTCAGCGCCCAGGACGTCAAGGGCTCCGGTCCCGACGGCCGCATCATCAAGGCCGACGTCATCAACCACCTCGCCGTCCGCGAGAAGGAACTCAAGATGAGCTCGACCATCTCCGGCCAGCTCGCCGCCCAGAAGGCCGCCGTTCCCGCCGCCTCCTGCAGCGCCCCGGCCTCCAGCTCGGCCCTCTGCCAGCAGTCCGGCCGCGCCGAGCGCCGCGAGAAGATGAGCCGACTGCGCCGCACCATCGCCGAGCGCCTCGTCGAAGCCCAGAACACCGCCGTGATCTGCACCACCTTCAACGAAGTCGACATGTCGGCGATCATGGAGCTGCGCAAGAAGTACAAGGAGAAGTTCACCGAGAAGCACCAGGTCGGCATCGGCTTCATGAGCTTCTTCGCCAAGGCCGCCGCCAGCGCCCTCAAGGAGTTCCCCATCCTCAACGCCTCGGTCGACGGCAACGACATCGTCTACCATGACTTCGTCGACATCGGCATCGCCGTCGCCACTCCCAAGGGCCTGGTGGTCCCGATCATCCGCGACATCGACCAGATGAACTTCGCCCAGATCGAGAAAGCGATCGCCGCCTACGGCGCCAAGGGCAAGGCCGGCGGCATCACCATCGAAGACATGACCGGCGGCACCTTCACCATCACCAACGGAGGCACCTTCGGCTCGATGCTCTCCACCCCGATCATCAACCGTCCCCAGTCCGCCATCCTCGGCATGCACAACATCGTCGAGCGCCCGGTCGCGGTCAACGGACAAGTCGTGATCCGCCCGATCATGTATCTCGCCGTCTCCTACGACCACCGCATCATCGACGGCGCCGACGCGGTGAAATTCCTGGTCAAGATCAAGACCCTCCTCGAAGATCCCTCGCGCATCCTCCTCGATCTCTGATCGGGCTGCGATCTGCGCAAAACCGCCGCTCTCCGCAAGGAGGGCGGCGGTTTTGGTGGTGCGGACCTCAAGATTCCGGCCTCCTGACACGCTACGGCGAATGCTGTGAGTGAATACAGATGGCACCTGCGTGATGCGCAACCCAAAAACCAAAGGGTTTCGGCCTCACAGCTCGGGGGTGAAACGAACACATTTCAAACCCCGACGGGCTTCAGCTTATTCCTTGCTGCCGAAGGCAGGATAAACCTGGATTCCGAAGCTGAGCTTGGGCTCAGCTCGGGAATCCGATTCAAGATTCAAAATTCAAGATTCAACAGAACGCGAACAAAATCAAAGATTT
>JBDKFG010000002.1:0-124852 GCA_039798785.1 Verrucomicrobiota bacterium
CTTCGACGCTGCGCAAGCAGACGGTGAAAGCCATCGTGGAAGCCTTCCATGAATCCCGCTCGGCCTTCGCGACTGAAGTCACTGACGAGCTGCTGTCCCACTGCCTCAAGCATGTGGCGGGAGCCTTGCACGGCGAGACCTACAAGCAGCAAGCTTATGCACCGCAGGAAGCGCCCTTGCACTTCTGGTTTCAAGGTGAACACCTGCACGCTGTCCGAGCCGTTGCCGGCATCCGTGAAGCGATTGGTCGAGAGGTAACGCAGGCGGCGGAAGCTCTGCTTCTTGCGAGCCTGGGAGTGGATGAGCTGCGCTACGCCTATGTCCCGCATCGCTGGTTCCCGATGATGGTCGTCGACTGCATGGCGGAAGTCCTAAATGCAGCCATCCCATGTTCGGATCTGCGCCAGCTCGTCATCCTGAGCCAAGAAGAGCTTGGTGCCATGCTCATCTGTCCTCCGCAGGAAGGCAAGTTCATCACCACTCGGGCGAGGCAGACGATCACACGAGAAGAACAAGAGGACTTTGTCGCCACCCTGAAGCGGCTGAAGGAAGTGGCTCGCTTATCGAGTCAACGCATCCATCAACGCAGCTTCGCCGAGCTCATCGATGCCGCCTTCGATAAGAAGCGGAAGCGAGAGAGACCGGCATGAGATCCAGAAGCACAGGCCCCGGAAATCCACCGGGGTTTTTCATTGCCTCAACCCACAACCCAAGGAGCTCCCATGCGAATCACAGTCAAGGATCTCTGTCCCTCCTGCCACAGTCGCTACGGCTCCCCAATGGGCCGTGGCAAGGCTGGCGCTGAAGACCTGATCGAGCATCTTGATGCCTGCTCGCCTGAAGAGGCTCGGATTCGCTATTTGCGCATCCCGCTGAACGCTGGCGGCTACGATCCTGGCGGAGCCTACTGGGGCCTTGGATCGCCGCTGTATTGCCTGCATGTCGCCGGACTCCCGGTGCTGTGGAAGCGCATGGCCGGCATGCCGGATCTATCGCGCAATGCGAGGCGCAGCATTGCCGAACATCACGGCCAAGCTGCCGCCTTGGATCTTCTCGATGAAGCCTTCCCGCGAGAGCCCTGGACCTTTGCCCGTGGGATGCTGGCGAAGCAGGAAAGCAAGTTGGTTCCGCTGCACACCTACCTCGCCTGGCTTCGCCAAGGCGGGGACGAGTCATCAACCCAAAAATCGGAGAAATGACCATGTCTCAAGAGAAGTGGCTGAATGATCACGCCTGCGCGTTGTTCGGTCGCGCCGTGCTGCAAATCCTCGAAGCAGAGGAGTGGTGGAGCAGCGACACTTGGGTGTCGATTGTCGAAGCTGCCGGCGAGCTTGGCCTCGTTAAGGAAGCTGCTGAGTTCGAGAGCTCAGGCCAGCCCTATCCCGGGCCTGATCTGTACTTGCCTGACGCCGGCACCAGCATCGTCGTTCCCAGTGAAAGCGGTGAGATTCGATTGATGCTCGAAGGCGACACCGCCTATGTCTACTTCGAGGCTCCGCGTCAGGATGAAGTCTCCCGCGCCGAAGTCGTCATCACTCGCTGCGTCACCCCTGATGATCTTGCCTTTGTCCGACTCTACGAGCAAGGCTCCGATGAGCCGGTCGAAGGAGCCGATTTTGTCTTGTCCGCCGAAGGCAAATGGAGTGCCGATTGAATTGCCCAAAGAAGAGAATTCGTCCTCAACCCCAACCCCGCCCTGGAACTCGCGTTCCGGGGCTTTTACGTCAAGGAAAATCCCATGCTCAAGATCAACATCAGCTTCTCGAAAAAGATCCCCGGCCCGGAGCAATACTCCAGCCTCAGCTTCCATGGCAGCATGGAGCGCGAGCTGAGCGACGGCCTCTCGGGTCAGCAGATCCAGGAAGCCTTCGCCAAGAGCTACGCCCTGCTCGAAACCACGGTGGAAAACGAGATCGTCCGCTACTGCGGTGGTGAACAAGTTCCTCCTCAGGCGGCTCCGGCTCCCGAGCCGCCTCCGCAACAACGGCCGGCACCGCGTCCGCAACAAGGTCCGCAGCCTCAACAACGGCGCGGCAACTACCAGCAGCGACCGCAGGGTCAAGGCGCTTCGATGATCACCGAATCGCAGCTCAAATTCCTCAATCGCCTCGCGGCGGAACGGGGATTCACCCAGCAGCAGATCCGAGCTGAAATCAGCCAGCGCTTCCACATCGAACGGATGGAGCAGCTGAGCAAGCAGGAAGCCTCGCACTTCATCGAAGAACTTAGCCAACGGAGGGCCTCATGAACTCCGCCATGAACTTCGCCGAGCTGCGGGCTTTGCCCCATTGGTCCTTCAGCTCGCTCAATCAGATCCTCAACATCTGTTCGCAGCAGTACGCCTTCCGCAAGGTCGATCAAATCGAACCTGACTTCGTGCCCTCGAATCTGATCTTCGGATCGGCCTTCCACGCCAGCGTGTCGCACCTGTATCGCAGCTTGCAGAAAAGCGGTTCGCCGGTGGCGAGTGTCGAGCTGTCGGAGCACTTCACCGAGACCCTGAAAAACAAGGTCAAAGCGGAGTCTCTGCCAGTTCGTTTCGACGAGGAGAAAGACCTCGATTGGCACCTCGACAAGGGACGCCAAATGCTGCAATCGTTGGTGGCCAGTCTTGATCCTCAGGACGATGTGATCGGAGTGGACATTCCCTTCATCGCTGAGATCCTGGATGAAGAGGGCCGCTCGGTGAGCAAGCCGCTTATCGGCGAGTTCGATGCCGTGGTCGAGAATCAGGGCCGCTTGGTGGTGGTCGACTTCAAGACTGCCGCCGCCAAGTGGCCGGCACAGAAGTGCCACAGCGACTTGCAGGCGACGGCCTATCTCATGGGCCTGCGTCAAAGCGTCAGTTCCCAGCAGTCGCTCTTCCGCTACGATGTTGTCACCAAGACCAAGGAACCTGCGGTGACGCGTTACCTGACCGACCGCACCGACAGCGATTTTCTCCGCTTCACCCGATTGGTGCAGATGGCGGATCGTGTCGTTCAAGAAGGTCTGTTCTACCCGCACGAAGGCTGCATGGCCTGTGGCGGCTGTCCCTACGCCGGCCAATGCGCCAAATGGCATCAACAATCCTACCTCCAACTCTCAGCCTGAAGGAGAATCCCCATGAGCACCAAGAGCATCAAAATCGCCCCCGCCTTGACGAAGCTTCTCGAAGGCTTGCGCCAGGAGAATGGTCTTCAAGGCCAGTCCGTCATCTTCAACTTCCGTGATCCGAACTATTCCGCCGAAACGGGCGGCTATCACCCGGTGGAGATCATGGTCGAGAAAGACGGTTCGCTGGTCTATGTCACCGACTTCACTTACGTCGGCCAGGGCGAGTTCGCCGAGCTGGCGACCGAACTCAATTGGGACTTCCGCTGCAACGAGTACGAGCAGCTTTGGTATGGCACCAACCTGCCGCTGCATGTCGGTGCCGAGATGTTCGGCATTTGGCAGAAGAACTTCCTCTCCTACTACGGAGATGATGTCTTCCAAGTCGAAGTCACTGCCGCCTGAAAACGCCCTTGCTGTCGCCCCTTTGGAGCTGCCCCAATGGCTCCATTCCGCCCTCCTGAAGGACTGCCTTCGGAGGTCTTTTTCGACCTCTATTGCCAAGTCACACGAAGCCCCAACCACCAACACCGGAGCCCCAACCACCAACACCGGAGCCCCACCATGAACAAAGAACGCCGTGATCGCATCGACACCATCAAGGAATCCCTCGCGGGTCTCAAGAGCGAGCTGGAGACCCTCCAAGAGGAAGAGCAAGAAGCCTACGACGCCATGCCCGAGGGTTTGCAGAGCAGCGAACGCGGCGAGAAAGCTCAGGCCGCCGCCGATGCCCTGAGCGAAGCCGTGTCGCAACTCGACGGAGCCATTGAGCAGCTTGAAGAAGCCGTCGGCTGAAGTTCTGATTCCTCATGCACCCAGTCTCGTTCCCTCACCGGAGCGAGGCTGTTTCTTTGTCCCCCTTTCCCCCACGAACCCTAGGAGAACGCCATGATCCTCACCATACATGCCGGCGAAGGCAGCATGACCCTGCGGATGGGCCTTGTCGCCTTCCTCAAGGGACCGCTCACCCGTCAGCTTCGCCTCCACCGTGATCCTGTCGATCCGCTGGAGCGACTGCACCGAGTTTTGCATCGCCGTGACCTGATGCGCGGTGCCCGTCTCAAGCGGGCTCTGCACGAATCCCTCGAAGAACTCTGCGAGCTATCACCCGTCGAGATCGAACTCGATGACAATGACCTCGCGGCCTTCCTCCGCTCCGGCTTCCGCCTGAAGCCTCACTCTCAACCCCTCAACGCCGCCTGAAGGAGCACCCCAACATGAACACCCAGATCCTCTTCCCGCCTTTGCGTCGCACCATGCGCCGGATCTCGCCCGCCAGCGATGCCGGCATGGCCTATCGCTTGGAGCTGCGCCGGTTCCCCGAGCCGCAGGCTCAATTGCCCAAGCTGATGAGTGATCCCGCCGTTGTCGCTCAGTTCCTTTACGGACTGGGTCTCGCCGAAGCGCCGGAAGAGCGCTTCTATCTGCTTTGCTTGGACACCCGCAACTCCCTGATCGCCTACACCGAAGTTTCCCGTGGCACGGTGGATCGCTCCACGGTGCATCCCCGTGAGGTCTTCCGCTTCGCCATTCTCGCCGGGGCTTCGCGGGTCTTCATCGCTCACAACCATCCTTCCGGTGACGTCAGCCCTTCGCCGCAGGACATCAAGGTGACGGAAGGCCTTCAAAATGCCGGGAATGTGCTGGGCATCGAGTTATTGGATCATCTCATCGTCGGTCACTCCCTGGCGTCGGGGCTACGTCACTATGCCTCGCTGCGCGAGCGGGGTCAGCTCTTATGAGCGCTGGTAACCTCGAATCCTGGCGGGCCGAACTGGCCCGTCTGGAGGCCCGGGAACGGGCCGAGAGCGCACGACTCGCCATCTTCCCGATGGGAGTCGGCTGCGGCAGCGCCAAGCACCGCAAAAGCGCGGCCAAGGGCATCGAGCGCTCCATCGACCGGGCCAAACGGATGATCGAGCTGCGACGCAAGATCCGGGCGGCTGAACGGTCGCCAACTTCGGAGGCAAAGGCTAAGAACCTGAAGGACTTCCTCAAGCGGGCGACGGAGTTCCTTCGGGAGCTTCCGCCCGAGGAAAGGAAACAAGGCCGAGCCCAGATCCGCGAGCTTCGCCGTTTGGCCAGCATTTGGCAGGACGCCACGCCGGTCTTCCGGGAGCTGTTGAGCCTGCTCAAGGCTCATGGCTTCACGGCAGGAGGTGCCACATGATTGCCATTCCCAGCTACCGCCTCTGCGGGCTTTGCAAGTGCGGCGACATCACCCTCTTCGACAAGGAGAGGGAATGCACCCTGTCGATGACAGCCGAGACCTTCGAAAAGCTCACCGGCGACACCGTACCGCAGGTCGCTGCGGGATGGGTTCACTGCAACAGCTGCACCAACCACTGGTCAGTCGAGCAATGCGGATGCGGCAGCGGCCAGTGCTTCGGCGAGTGCGAAGAGGATTACCCCGAGTGCAGCCGTCCCTACCAGGATCTTGGTCAACATCTCGATCACTTGATCTTCATCAACCACAAAAGTAAGGAGGCCCACCATGGGCGCTGAATTCAATACCTACGTCTACGAGGGTCCGGAATCGCGACTGGCGGCGCATCACCGCCGCGTCCAGCACGAGCTTCGCATCCAGTACGGCAACGACACCTACGCCGGCCACATCGGCATCATGCCAGACGGGATCGACAAGACAACGAAGATTTGTTCTTCACGCCAAGAGGCTGTCGAGCTGATCGAAGCGCATCACAACAAATGGCAGCGGGCGATGGCCGTCGCCTTCCATCGTCCCGGAAGTCCCGGAACTAAGCGCAAGCTCAGCTTCTTGGTGGGAGGCTGGTGCGCCAGTTGAGGTGAAGCAACGCTCCGGATGGGGCGTTGTTTTTTTGCATATGTACTTGGACAGCCGCACAAACGGCGGCATCGTCTGAGCACGAAAAATGGAGAGAAGTTGCTGATGATGCCGAATGCCAAAACCGGATGGATGCTGTCTTCGCTGGCATCGCTGTGCCTGAGTGTCATGGCTCCGGCTCAAGATGCTGCACAAGGACAAGTGCCGCACAAAATCGAGGTCGGCCAAGTCTACGTCGGGGATGCCAAGGCGATTCCTTTCAAGATCGAAAACAAGAGCCGCAAGGAACTCAGCTATACGGTGACATCGACCCACCCCGGCTGCGCCTTCCTCCCTAGCATCTTGAGCTTGAAGCCTGGAGAAATGGGTGAGGTATATGCTGTGCTCAGAGCGCCTGGCAAGTTTGAAGTGCCGGTGATTGTCACCAGTGAGCGTGGCCAGGAACGGCATCTGATCCAGGGGGAAGCCAAGCGCTTGTATGAAGTGGATGGCGTGGTTTTGAATCAGCTTGGCCCGCAACAATGGGTTGGGGAATGTGCCTTCGCGGATAGTGCTGCGGTGAGCGTTTTCTCCAAGGTCAAGAACCTGGTCAGCTACAAAACCGAAAAGGGTTTCAGGTTGGAGTTCAAGGGACAGGATTGCCCCAAGGAAGGAGACATCCTGCTGATCAACAAAAACTCCAAGCTGCCGAAGATCAGTCTGCCGATTGTCGCCAAGCCTTTCTTCGAGGTGCGTGCCCGTCAGAAGATCGTGCCGGGTTATGTCCAGTTCCAGATTGCTCGGGGCACCGGCGAGAACATCCTGCTAGACAAGATCACGGTCGCCGGCCATGACCTCACCATCAGCAAGCCCAATGAGAAATTCTACGAGGTCACTTTGATCGTCACTGAGGAAGATGTGGCTCGGGGCTTTTTGAACATTGAGATTCTCAGTCAATACAAAGGCATGGAGAGCCATCGAGTTCAGATCGACATTCCGAATCCCAAAAAGGCCGTAGCGGTGGTCTCAGCCGTTAAGCTTCAGCCGCTGGCTTGGGATCTGACTCGGGAAGTCCAGATGAAGGAGCTGGGCAGCGATGAGGATGGCCATGGTGTCTTCACCCTGAGCAACAAAGACAAGCGAGTCATTGAATTCACGCTGCTGGTCTCCTGCAAGTGTATGGGCTTGGAGGTTCAGAAAGTGAGTTTGAAGCCAGGCGAGTCGAGGCAGCTTCCTTTCGTGGTCCACGGAATGCACTTGGCGGATGGGCCCTACCACCGGGGGCTATTTGTCCGGGATGACCAGGGTAACTTGCAGGTGATAGCGGTTAAAGGCAACGTGCGAAGCCAAGTGGTGCCGGTCCTGCAAGAACTCAATCTGGGCGAGATCGCAGAACCCGGTCTGGTCAGCTGCAAATTCAAAGTGCCGATCAGCGGCTTGTTGAGCCATGTACGCTCCGAGCTTCCAGGCTGCCGTGTCAGTGAGCATCCAGTGGGCGTCCGGGCCGGGGACGAAGGAGAACTTCAGCTCTACATCCACCCCAATCAAGTGGGCAACATCACGGGCTTTGTGGTGTTTGAGATGAATGGCAAGGCTGTGGGCAAACTCGCTCTGAGTTACCACTCCAGCAAAAGCCATGGGCTGATGAGCGTCGGCTTTCCGCCTCGGGCGAAACGACAACTTGATCCGACTCTGTATGTTTCGGCCGCTGATGCAGTCAAAGCCTCGGGTGTCACCTTGATCGACTTGCGAGACTTCGCTGCTCAACAAGAGGTCCAGATTCCAGGGGCCTTAACTATGAAGTTCAGCGCCTTGGAAGCAGCGACACAGCTGAAGACGGGAAAGTTGATCCTCTTTGGCAGCGGCCTGCTCACCTATGAGCTGGAAGTCGGCTGCAAGAGTCTCGCCGCTAAAGGCTTCACTGATGTCAAGATCCTGCGCGGGGGGCTGCTTGCCTGGATCGCGGCAGGAGGCAAGCTGACGGGTAATGCTGAAGCTGCTGGCAACTGCCAAGCTTTGGATCTTGTTTGGGCCAGGGATTATGATTCCACGGTGCTTGTCAACGCAACGGGTGCTTCGCTGCCCTTGACGCTCTTGGCGCGAAGTGTGAGTCCGGAAGAGGCGACACTGGGCTCTGGGAGTGACTTCGTGGTCATTGGTAAACTGCGTCAGGACAGCAAACTTCCGGGGCCTGTTTGGCGTCTGCAAGGGGGCTTGTCGTCTCTGATCAAAGCAGCTCAGGACTTGCCGCAAGGGAAAGCCTTAGAGCCGAGGAATAGCGCGTGTGGAGGGTGCTTGTGATGGTTATTAGTAGTGATTGCGAGGGCGCGAAGGCGAGTCGAGTAGCGGGTGCCTGACGAAAAACCGTATTGATTTTGTTAGTAATTCATTCAATGCTAAACAGGTAGGCCAGTCTGCTCTGCCACGATTGTGTGGGAGGTCTTGTAACATGCAGCCGATGATTTACTGGTCTGAGGATGAAGTTGTATACAAAGGAGATTTTTTTAAAATGTTTATTTCTTCATCATAATTGCCTGCGAGGTGCTTTTCTACAATGTCGACAAGGTCGGTATACAAATAAGACTTGCTTTGATTCCAATAAGCCAAAGAAATGACGCCAGCAGAACGTGCGCGTAAAATCCTTTGATGCCATTCACAATCCAGTTGGTTTGTTTTTTCTGCATACAGCTTAATTGAATTCAAGATTTCAAAATAGTCACTCTCTCGAATTGATAACTCCGTGTAATCACCAGTGATTGAATAGGACATAGCATCACTCCTTGGATTTATTTATTGAACCAATATAAACTTGTTTTTATCAGAAACTGATAAATTCTCATATGCTCTTATCAGACCCTCTCTTAAATCTTCATCAAAATACCTAGATTCAAGTATATAAAAATCATGCTTTTGAAATCTTTTATTTTTGGGATTTGTCATTTGATCGTAAAAGTACTCAGAGATCTCAAGGCCTGACCCCTCAATCTGCTCCCTAAATTCTCTGTTGTATAGAGCAGAATCACCGCATGCTTTCATTGAATATTTAACATCTACTGTTTTTCCTTTATTTATTCCGGAGTTGATGTAGTAATCAGGCTTAGCTTGTCCGCCACCAGGAGTTAGATCAAGTTTATGTTGACGCTCAGCATCATAAGCTGTCTCTGCCTCTGTGCCTCCTTCAAATTTTCCATTTGGTTTACCATTTTTGTCCCTATACGGTATTCTAAGGTCCTCAATTCTTTTACCTCTTCTTTTTTTCAAAAGATCTTTGACCTTATCCAAGACTTTTCCACCTGCTTTTGCGGCTACGCCACCAACAAGAGCAGCTTCAAGCGCAGTTGTTGACATCTCAGATACGAAATCAGTCAATAGTCCCTTGTTCTCTTGCTTGGCTTGCCACTGATAGAACTCGTAGGAATTTTGCCAATCTTTTGAATCCTCTGTAGATATTGTACTTGGATCAAAGCATTGCTCTTTAGTGTATTTATCCATGCCATTTGAATCTTTAATAGAATACGCAATATTAAACGAGGAAGCCGTTTTTTCGAGAGCTGCATAGCTCAGATATACCCATTTTCTATTTATTCTTGTCTTAATTATTTTAGTTCCATTTACGTCGATCTCTTGACCTGCATAAACTTGGTGATTGTAAGGGAATTTAGAAACTTCATAAACCACACCTTTTGTATCAGGGTCAGTTTTGACTTCATCAAGACCGTTTCTGTCAACATAATTGCCAGGTTCATTCCCCACAAACCCATAAATATTCAATCCACCTTCTTCCTCGATCGGGTCGCGGTTAATCCAACGACCATTAGCTGCATCGTAATAGCGGAAGCCGTAGTAATAAAGTGATGTTTCCGCATCAAGGTATTTGGTGGAGAAGCGCAGCGGCAGAGGCGCCGCTTCGACGCTGCTCAGGAGTTCACCGAAGCTGCCGTATTCGTAGCTGTTTTCGACGAGGCCGGTGCTCGGGTTGATGACTCTATCGACATTGCCGCGTTCGTCAGCGAGGGTGAGGTGGTTGCCGCTGCCGTCCTTGAAGGCCAGCAAGCCGCCGACGCCGCCCGCGCCTTGCAAGGAGCCGGAGAGGTCGAGACCCCAAGTGTAGGAGCGGATGAAGGAGAGACCGTTGGTCTTGTTATCGAGTTCGGCGACGAGGTTCCAGCCCTCGTAGACGAAGAGGGTGTCGACATCGGCAGTCGAGGTGTTGGCGGGTTCAAAGACCTGCTTGCGGTAGCGGCGGCCGGCGTAGTCGTAGAAGAACTTGAGCTTCTGGGTGGTATCCCGCTTGACCATCTCGATCAGGCGATCGGCGCTGTCGAATTTATAGGTCCAGGTGGCATCGCCAGTGAGGTTGCCGTCGGCGTCGTAGGTCAGGATCGAGGCTGTCCCGTTGACAGTGAGGCCAGTGAGCTGGTTGAGCTGGTTACTGGTGTAGGTTTTTGTCTCAGTGCTGGCGTTCTCATCCTTCTTGAACTCAGAGGTCAAGCGGTTGCCGATGTCGTCGTAAGCGGCATCGAAGCTGGAGAGCGTGGTGGCTCCGGCGAGCTCGGAGGCCTTGAGGCTGGCCTTGGTGAGCTGGCCCTTGTTGTCATATTCGTAGGTCCAAACCGAACCGTCGGGACGCTTCACCGAGACACGCTGGTTGAGGGCGTTGTGGGTAAGTTCGTGGACAGCGCGGGTCTTCTCGTTGCCGGCGCTGTCGTTGCTGATGCGCTCGAGTTTGGTGAGACGGCCCATGAGATCTTGGGTGCGGCTGACGGACACGAGGCCGGGTTCCAATTCCGGGTTGCTGGGCACCGGCCCATTGAAGGCCTTGTAGCCTTTGACGGTGTCGGGAGAGCCAACGACGTAGTCGTAGTTAAAGCTGAGGCCTTCGGAACTGACCGTCTTGAGACGCGAGGCGGTGTCGTAGGTGTAGCTCGTGGTGGCACCAAAGATCTTGCCAGTGCCTTGGTTGATATTCCAAGCGCTGGAAGTGCGGCGCATCAGATCGTCGTAGGTGTAGATATGACTGAGGTTGTCGAGCTCGACGGTGCCTGAGGGGTCTTGGAGGTTCATGCCAGTGATGAGACCGAAACCGTTGCGGGTGATGGTCTCGGCGCCACGGTCATCGGAGATTTTGTTGATCAGGCCCTTGGTGGAGTAGGTGAGAGCGACGTCGGTGGTATCGGGATAGTTGATCTCATCAAGGTCGCCTGCACTGTTGTAGCCGAAGAGGACTTTCTGGCCTCGGGCGTTGGTTCGGGAGATGAGGCGGGCAGCCTTGTCGAAGGCGTAGCTAATCTTGCCGTTATTGGGATAGACCTTGTTCATCAAGAGGCCGGTGAACTGGTCGTAGTTCCAGGTGGTGGTGGCGTCTCCGGCGATGCCTTGGGTGCTCAGGGTCTTGATGCGGCCGAGGTCGTAGCCATAGGTCTGGGGATAAGCCTGGCTGCCGCTGACACTGAGGAGTTCGCCCTTGAGCGAGTAGCTGTAGCTGATTTCATTGCCGCTGAGCGGCAGGGTGGTCTTGGTGAGACGGCCCATGTTGTCATATTCATAGCCAGTAGTTTGAGGAAGGAGGGGGCCGCTGCCATCAGGGTCGACGCCGGTGGCGGAGGTGACTTGGTCGAGGGCGTTGTATACCAGTCCGGACTCACCCGAGCGGCTGTCACTAACGGCATCGATGCGTCCGAATTTGTCGTAGCTGTAGGAAGCTGAGCTGAGCTGGACGCCCATGAGCTCATTGCCTTCCTCATCTTTTTCGATGGAGCCATTGGCGTCACGAGGCGGAGGATTGCGGGTTTCGACGGAGCTGATGCGCCCTTTATTGCTGGTGACGATGGTTCTACTGTCATCAGCGGCGATCGAAGTGGAGGTTGATTGGCTGCCATTCCAGACCGTTTCGCTGCTGGATCTGAGGGTTTTGCCGTCGGCGGTGACCGCAGACCACGATTTCAGGCCGTCGGTGCTGTTCCATGTGGTGGAGGTGATGATGCCGGAGCTTGTTGTGCCGGTGCTGGTAACGGATTTCAGGCAATTTTTGCCGTCCTTCACCTCGAAGCTGCGGGCGTAGGTGACCGGATCACGGCCGGTGCTGACGCTGCTGATGATTTCGCCGAGGGTGTTGTAGGTGTAGGTGGTGGTGACGAGATCCGGGGTCTTGACGGTGGCGAGCTGCCCTTTGGCGTTGTAGGTGTAGAGCGTTTCGCCGCCGATGCTGTTGATTTTGCGGATGGTGCGACCGAGAGCATCGATGTCTTCATAGCTGCTGACTTTGCCGATGGTGCGTTTGATGCGGCGAGTAATACCGTCGAGTGTGTAGGTGACAGAGGCGGAATCGACGGCAGTGCCGGAGATGCTGAGCGGCTCGCCGCTGAGGGCGCGGGTCTGGGTGAAGGTGCTACCGTCAGGCTGGGTCAAAGTCGAGCTGAGCAGGTCGACCGAGTAGGTAAGGGAAGTAGCGCCCCCGAGGGCGTCCGTGCCGCCGCTCAGCTGACCGAATTTGTCATAGCTCATGCTGGCGATGACCTGCTCGCTACTGTCGCTGTCGCTGCCAATGCGGCTGAGACTGGTGGCACGACCAAGGCCGTCGAGGGTGCGCTTGATGCCGCCGACACCGGCGGTGAACTCCTTGGTGACTCGGCCGAGACCGTCGCGTTCGATGATGGTTTCCAAGCCGCGGGGATCGGTGATGCTGACTGGGCCGTAACGGTTATAGGTGATTGTCGAGGTTTCTCCGGTGACCGCATCGCGTATGGTGGTCGGGCGTTTGTAGACATCGGAGCTATCGTAGCGGACATCGGTCAAGAAGATCTTGGTGGCGATGTCCTGGATGCTATGAAGTTTGGGTTGGCCGGCGCCGGATTCGGTGATCTCTTCAAATCCTGTGGTGACAATGGTAGAGTTTTTGAAGGTGTTAGCTGCACTATTGGGGTCGATATTGTCCGGCGTGCCGTGACGGGCTACGCTACGGGAGGAGCCTTCAAGCTCAGCGGTCTGGCTCCACTTGAAGATGCTCATAGTGCCGTCGGGGCGGAGGATTTTCTTCGGCTGGAAGCGATGCTTGCCGTTGCCGCCCTCGAGAGCGACATAAGTGGTGAGCTTGCTGCTGAGGCTGGAGCCGTAGTAGTCGCTGCGGACGTACTCGGTCGGAGCAGTGAAGACCATGGTGCTGCGCGAGATCAACTTGTCGTTGATGAAGACTTTGGTTTCTGCGGGCGGGTTGCGCAGGATCGGCGTAATGGAGGTGTTGGTGCTGTAGGTAAAGGTCTTTGAGACCGTGCCGAAGGCGCTGGGGAACATCTCTCGCTCCACACGTCCTTCTGTGTCGTAGCTAAAAGAACGCCACATGCCATCGGGAAGTGTGACCCTCTCAAGACGTTGTTTAGCGGGGTAGTAACGGTGAACATACTGAAAGGTAGTAATTCTTTGCTGATCGTAGATGGATTTGAGTAGGTCAACATCGCCTTCGCGTTGCCAATTCAAGTGCACCGCTGGCTGGGCCACATTGCCGCTGTAGGCGATGAGGCTTTCGGTGTAGTTTCCTTGGGCATCCTTGGCGGTAGCCGTCTTGGCGCGGCGGAAGAGCGGATTATTGCCGTTGGAGTCGCATTCCTCGTGGATTTCCCAATTCTTGCCGGAGCTGTTGATCCAGCGGGTGTGGTGAGGATCGGATTCACCTTCAACCTTGGAGACCAGGAGGAAGTCATTGGCGGTAAGTCTCTTGAAGATGACGTGGCCGGCGGTATTGAGTCCCTCAACGGGATAGATTCCGGCGGCATCGGGGGCGCCGGCGTATTTGGTGTAGATGTTGACAGTGAAGTATTTGACGGTTCCTGCACTGCTTTCTATGATGTCGTAGAGGCGGGTGCTGGTGCGGATTTGGCGCGGGATCCGAGTGCCGGTCAAGTAGACAGTGTTCGTCGACGTGGGCACGGAGGAAAGCTTCAAGTCTGCGGCGGTGCCGGTGAGTTCCGCTGCGGTCTCGGCGGAGATCTGCAACCAGCCATCGGCGCTGGTGCCGAGGGGGATTTCAGCAAAGAGCGAGTGCATTTCGGCCTTGGCGGTGCCAGCAGGCGCGTCGATGCAAGAACAGCTACAAGGATCAAGCACTTTGATATTGAGATCCTGCTCACACTTGAAGTTGCCGGCAAATTTCAAGGTAAGAGTGATTACTAGATCACCAGGAGCCGAGCCAGCTTTCACGGTGACATCATTGGGATTACTTGTAACAGTGGGTCGATCGAGAATGCCTTTGCCGTCTTTGGTGAAGCTCTTTATCGCCGCTGTCACACTGAACCCGGCTGGCATCTGGCTAATGCCGTTGTCAATGGTGATGCTGCCCTTGGCGTCTGCCTGGTAGGTGTTGCACTGAGCGTGGAGGGGGCCGTTAGGGCCGAGTTTCCAGCCATAGCAATCAAAGGTGGGAGAAGAATCTTTGACCTTAAGTGTTAATGAACCTGATGCACAAACCCTTGATGGATATGGACTTGTGTGCAATGCTTTGATTGATATATCGTTATTGATTGCATTATAATTATTTGCTGTGATTTCGATTTCGCTACTGTTGCGTGATGCGCTCGTTCCATTTCCTTCTAGAGTCCAATGAACATTGGCAGGAAGGCCATTGCGCCAGGCTCTGACCTTGACTATTTCTCCTGGGAGCAGCTCTTTCTTCTCACAGCTCAGGTAAAGCGGCGTATCTTTGAAACTCACGGTGGTCCGGAAGATCAGGCTCGATGAGCTGGAAGTGGGGCTTACTTCGGCCCGGATGACCGCCTGGCCCGGAACAAACTTATTGTTGACGTTCTGTGGGTAGATGGTCGCGGACGGGCCGGATGTCTCCGTGCTCCCCCAAAATGTGGCGTTGCCGGATTCGATAATAAAGCGGGCGCTGATGGTTCGGCCTTCCGAATCGATCACGTAAGCCTTAATTTGGCCGCAGAAATCGTCTTCCACTTTGTCAGTCTTCAATACATAGGTGATAGGCGGCTTAGTAAAGTGGACGTAACAAGTGGCGGTAAGCTCAACAGGGTAGTCACCAACATAGAAGGTGTAGGTCCCTGTGACAGTATACCGTCCTTCTCTGGAGGTACTTACTACTCCATCTGTGGTGATGCTGGCTTCACGGCTATTGATAGACCAAGTCACTGAATTAGCGGAAAGTGGGGTCTTTGCAAAATTCTTCGAATAAAGGATAGCGCTCACAGCAATAGTCTGAGTTGTATAGGCAGAGAAAGGCTTAGGCTCAATCCATAACCATTTATCATGTATAAACTCGACGGTCTCGCGGTCAGTCAAGCCGTAATAGGAGGCCTGCAAGGAGAATCTGCCGAGCTTTCTGGAGCGAACCTGATTGCCAGTCACCTGCAGTGGGTCCGGAACCGGACTCCAATCGACCATATTAGTTACGTCTTGAGAAGGCAAGGGTGATGAACCTTCCGGATAGGAAGGGGTATACATAACCTTGACGGTAATGGGCTCATCAATAACCACGCTAGCCGAACCAATAACAGAAAGCTCCAATTTTGCTGGGTTCATCCGAATGACGGTGTATATCCCATAGGCTTCTTCTGTACCAACAACTGCTTTCACCTTAATCTGACTTCCAGGCGAGGCATTAGTACCGATCGTTACGGAATTTGCACTCCCTTGGGTGAGATTTAAACTGCTTCCAAGACCGGTTACGGACCATGTTCCCGAGACGTATGAGGTGCCGCGGGTTAAACTCATATGGACGACATCCCCTGGCATGACCATTTTTGTAGCTGGGGACAGGGTAAGTGGGGCAGCTGGAGGCCCGTGCAGAGTATATTCAGCAGTGATATATGAACCTTTGAAGTAAAATCTAGCTTGAATAATGACATATCCGGAGCCGGTGACTTTAACCGTGACAGGGCCTTTCCCGAGAGTCTTTGTGGGATTGATGGTTGCATTGGCCCCGTGAGTCGACTTAACCGACCAGGTAACCTCGACATTGCCGGGGTCAGGATCTATGAACACTGAGTATGTATTAGCCAAGGGAACGGAAATCGACCGATCAGTTGACGCTGTGGAGGTGGCTGCGCGGATCTCTGTCACCGACATTCTTGGTTTTGACTGATCGAGGGCAAGACAGTAGCAAGGCATTGAAGAAGGAATGAAAGATGAGACGTCATAACCGCTTGAAGATTCGTATACTTCCCGGACATGAATCGACAAAGAAGCGGAGAGGGTACCGGACTGCAAGTTAACGACCAGGTCACCGGCAAGAGCGTTGTTGAGTATGGCGCTACCATCAGGCAAGCTTGAAAGCTCGGCATTACCGCTGACCAAGGACCAAATCGGGTTAGGAACAGCAATCAACTCTCCATCAGCTTGTTTCATCCAGGCATTGAGAGGGATGGGGGAGCCCAAGAGCCAAGCATTGGGGTCTGAGTTGATAAGCAGACCCGACGAGACTGTCCCCGTGCTGCAACTGAGGACACGAGTGGCGCCATCCGGCAATGTCGCAGTGACAGTGAATGTCGCCGCAGAAGGAGTCACTGAGAGAACGGCGGAGTTGGGGGTGTTCGATCCTTCGACACTCCATGAGCAAGCTTGGGGCAGAAGCTTGCCATCAGGTGTCCGATAATAGGAATAGATTTTTCCAACTTGGCCGAGGTTCATAGAGCCAAGGGAAATGACCCATGAGGATTCATTAAAGGCAAGCGAGAGCGAGGCGACATGTCCGTCAACGTTAGCCTGAATGAGACCAAGTCCAGCATTCATGGCGACTACTTCAGTGCGGCTGCCGCTGGGAGCCAATGCTACGAGATGTGCGTCAGGAGTCCCAGGCAAACAGCTCCAAGTTGCATTTTGTGCGAGAGCTAAATTGCCGTCGGCCAATTTGATCCAAGCTTCAACTGCGAGGCGATCGCCGAGGACGCCCACACGCTGAGGGCAGCGCAAAATAAGGTCACCAGTCTGAAGACCAGAGTCAGTGAACTCCAGCTCCTGGGTAGCGACGCCGTCATTTTCGGATTGAGCAGAAATGGTAACGATACCGGGAGCCGATGCTTTGATTTGAGCGATACCGTTCTCGTTAGGGATGATTTCTGCTTGCCCAGAGACGACCGACCAAGTGACAGCTTTGAGGTAAGCCTCCAAGGAGCTGCCATCAGCTGTTGGCTGGGCAGGATAAAGAGTGATGACATCC
The DNA here is from genome assembly GCA_039798785.1 of Verrucomicrobiota bacterium. Taxonomy (GTDB): domain Bacteria; phylum Verrucomicrobiota; class Lentisphaeria; order Lentisphaerales; family Lentisphaeraceae; genus CAMCSH01. The sequence continues at coordinate 17,040 of JBDKFG010000002.1, forward strand.
TCGGAAATGGACTTCAAAGCGCTATGCACGATCGTGAGTTTGCCGGTCGCAGCCTGAGCTGTGAAAGTTATTTGACGTGACATCTCTTGTGCAGACGCGTTAAGTGTAACCGATCCGGCAGCGGAGGGGATAAAGACGAGTTTACCGTCTTCGCGGTGGATCAACTCACCCGCGCCTTGCACCAAATCCCATTGAGCGATTGTGTCTGAATACGTGCTCAAACGTCGGCCTGTGCTCGGATCATCACGATAGGTCAGCAGTTGGGCATTAAGCTGGACCGGTTGACCGACCCGGATTTGCTCGAGGCCGGCATTGACGATGAGATCGCTGCTTCGTTGAGCGATGATACTCAAGGGCAAACGAAGGCGAACTCCATCCAGCTCGACGGCAATAACGCAGGATTCGCCTTGGGTGAGGTCTTTACTTTGCAGGGAAACCGAGCTGGCAGACATCAATGTGCCGCCATCGCGGATTTCAATTTCAGCCTGAGCATTTTCGGTCATCAAAGGAGAGTCGGCATCTGCGGGTTCAAAGCCCCAAGCGACTTGCAGCGGAGTGTAAACACCTTCGTCGCTCTTTTTAAAGGTCTTGAGAGAGAAAGAGCCGCCCAGCTCGACGCTGCGTCGGTTAACAGTTAATGCCAAACCACTGGTAGGATCTTCGATGATTTCCGGATTGGCAAAGACGAGAGGGACATTCTGGCGGATCCCTTGAGAAGAGGCTTCGCAGACCACAATTCCCTGTTTGCCGTTAGAACGGACCTCGATTTCTGCTCCGGTGCCAATGATTTCGGCTTCGCCGCTGACAATTTTCCAAGTGACATCGGCGATGGGGGCATCGTCCCGCCAGGCTTTCAAGGTGTAGTAGGGGGTCAACTGCTCGTCATGGAGGCTAGAAGTGATGATCAGATCTGTAGCGGGCGGACAAACTTCGACGCTCACAGGGAAGATTTTCTGTCCTGTCGAGTTGGCAACTTGCAAAAGAAGCTCGCCGGGAGTTGCGGCACTGAGTACGACGCTGCCATCACTTTGAGGAGTCAGTGTGGCCGTGCCGTTTAAAATCTGCCACTGGGCGTCGACCATGTCGACGATTCGCCCTTTCGAATCAGGCACCTGGGCTTTTAACTGCACCGGAACGCAATTGGTGATGCGATCAGGAATCTGAAGCGAAATGGAGCCTTGGCAAACAATGCAGGCCGCTGCACTCTGACCACGGGATTTTGCTTGGACGACGACATCGCCGAAGGAGAGGGGCTTGATCACCCAAGTCGACGGCTCTGATCCTATGACGATGCTCGCTTGACCTTGGATCACGCTCCACTCAACATCAGAAATTTGTTCCATGCCATTTTCACCACTCCAGAAGGCGCGCAGTGGCGTTCCTTCGCCGATGCTGAGTTCGCTATTCCCGAGGGTAGCGAATAGATTGCTGCCGGGAACGCAAAGGGAGGGGGGCTCGACATCGCGTGGGAAGACGTAGGTCTGGGAGAGATTGCCGCAGGTGGCAGCGACCGAGATGGTGACTGAGTCGCCGGGTTTGGCGTCTGTAAAGGTCCAGACGGTGCTAGTCCCTTCGCCGCTGCGGCTATGATTGGAAGGGCTGAGTCCAGCGCCACTGATCGACCAGGAAAGAGTTCCTGCGAGAATGGGCAGCGGCGAGAATGCTGCAGTGCAACGGATTTGATTCTTGCTGAGGCTTTCGATGTTGATTGCCGCGAGCGAGGTGACGCTGACTTCAACGCGCTTGGCCTGTTTGCCGTTGGTGATATCAAAGAGCAGGTTGCCGCCAGTGGTGGTGGGGGTGAAATGAATTTCATAATTGCCGCCGCCGAGATCAATGATTTGCGGCGTGGTGACGGGGTTGATGAGTTTACGGATGGTGACAATGCTGATCGGATCGCAGGATTGAACTTTGATGACCTGTTCGCCGGCATTGCTGCACAGGAGATAGCTGCTAGGACCTTCAACGGAGAGCGAGCCTACTGTGACCGGAGAAGTGCGAGCCATCTGGGCTGTGACCGCAGTCGCGGAAATAGTCGTGGCACCTTCTTGAGTGGCGGTGAAATAACGGGCGGAAGTGGTGTTGGTGTCGGGCTCAGAAGGAACCGGGCTAAGCTGACCGGAGGGGTCATCCCAGGACCAAGAACCGGTGGTCGCGCCTCTCAGGGTGGCTCGGACAATCGCCTGCTCTCCAATGCAATAGTGGGGATCGACATCGAGGGTGACATCGACAGGGTTGGTCGTGGTCGAATTATCGCCACGGTTGCCGATGCTCGGATCAGGTGATGCCGCGTCGAGGGAAGTGGGGGAGCTATTGACGCTGGTAACCGGGGCCAGGAGGCCGGTGCCAAAGTTGCCAAAGGCCCAGATAGCGCCGACGCAGAGAAGGGTCGTCAGCAGGATTTTCAGTTTCGACTTCATGCAGGTATCACTTTACGGGTTGGAGTAGGGTCAGAGAAGCAGCCGTCGTGGAACGACGAGCGGAAAGAGCGGCGCGGCAGAGGATCTCATTGCTGCGATCTTCGAGAAGCTGCGAGGCGAGTTTATCGACCGATGGATCGCGGAGAGTGACGAGAGCGTGGAGGGAAGCTGCCCGCAGCATTTCGGGAGCGCTATCGTCCATCACCAGGGTGCGTAATTGTTCTTGACCGCCACCCAGTTTACCCAGGCATTGAGCGGCAGCGATGCGATCAGGATGAGAACCTTGATTCAAGAGGAGCAAGGCCTCGGCAGTGAGGTTGAGGTTGCCCTTGGGGAAAGTCGCCGGGAGGCGCGACAAGGCGATCAAGGCCCCGCCGGCAATTGTCGGCTGACTGTCGTGCAAAAGCTCGACCATGGTTTTAAAGAGAGCCATTTCCTTGGACGAAAGCTGGCTTGGATCGAGCCGCCCGAGGAATTCGTGCATGTACTGGAGGGTGTATTCCCGAATGACGGGATCACGACCTTGGTCATGTAGCACCGCCTTGAAGGAGTCTGCGGCAAGCGAAGTATCCGGTGCCGTGCGAGCGAGGCACTGGATGACATCGTTTTTCCACGCCCATTCCAGATCAGTCTTGGGGTTTTCGTAGGCAAGCTGCAAGGCGAGCTGCTGCTGTGGCGTCATGGCTCCCAGTTCGAGTTTTCGAAGCATGAGACCGCGTTCAGGTAGGGGTGCCAGAGGATCGAGAATGCAGGTCAGCATCGGGTCGCAAGCATCTGAGTCCGGCAATTGGAGCGGCTCATCCTGATTGACTCTCGTGGCCGATTGAGTCTTTTTGTGGAGCGAAGCGGCGACGCTGTCGGATACGTCGATCGCGGGAGCCTTCTCCTGATCATGGCGCGATAGCTGCCACGCAACGCCGGTCGCGAGCAAGCCGAGCATGACTCCATAAATGAAATGACGGGTTTTCATGACTTGGCTCTTATCTTCGCTGTCCGACCAAGTCGGCGTCCTGGTAGACTTTCATGCGGTGGCAAGCGGCACCAAGACGTTCTGGCACTTTATAGAGAATGAGATTGGCAAAGCCGAATTGAGTGAAGTCCGCAGGGGTGAACCAGTGATCCGTGCCGCCATCAACGGTAGTCACCCCGGCGATGAAGACTTCGGCCTTGATACGCAGATCGGCAGGAGCTTTGCGGGAGAGGAAGACACGGTCTTCGACTCGGTAATTGCCGGAGGGCAGTAAGCTTGTCTTGGTCGGGTAACCTTCGACGATTTCACGCAGCCAGAAGGCAGAAAGCGGGACGGTTCCGATGATCGGGCCGCCGGGGCCGAGGCGGGCGATGAGGGACATCTCTTCGCTATGTTCGTCGCGGCTGACGATGAAGCTGTTTTCCAGGTTGCCCATGGAGAAGGACGCGGTGCCGAAGCCTTCGACGAGGACACCCGACGGGAGATTGGACCAGGTGAAGGTTCTGGGGCGATTGATCCACAAGTCTAGAGGATTGGCAGCGTCGCAGCGAGGAATGACTTTGACGAGCAGGCTGCCATTGTGAACTTGGCCGTTGGAATCGGTCATTGAGGAGCTGACAGTGACATTGCCGGGAATGTCGAATTTATGGGCGATGGCGAGATCAATGCCCGCAGGCTGGGTTTGGGCGCCGATGCTGACGGTTCCCGTGGCGCGTTCATCATCAATCAACCAAGCGTTGAGGCGAAGTGAATCTCCTTGGCGGATGACCATTTCGCCACCGTCGAGCACATTCGTTTCGGCCCATGTGACTTGGCGGCTCAGGATGCGAGCATTGTTTTCAAAGGAACAGGTCACTTTTGTGCTGAGACCTTGATCAGCAAGAGGGACATCGGCAAACCAGCGGCGCCAGGTGCCACGACGAACCAATCCTGACGAAGAGTTGTTCTGGCCATCGATCTGCCAAGTTGAATTGACTGTCATCAAGGGCAAGTGGGTCGCTCGGCCTTCAATACACAGCGGAGACACTTTCGAGCTAGCGGGCACTTCGTCGAGTGTGCAAGTCGAGGCGAGCGAGTTGCTGATCCAGCTGCGGTTCTCAGTGTCGACGCTACCCGGCTTGATCAGACGCAAGGATTTGATTTTAAGCTGATTGCAGGCGTGGATATTCTCCCAGTGAATGACCAGTCGGTGCTGATCGTCACTGAGGTAAGGACTGAGGAAGCGGAAGGTAACCGGGCCACCGGAGCTCATGTCCTTCTGCAGCAAGCCCAAGCTCATGCCATTGACCTCGGCCTCAAGATCAAATATGCTCGCTCCGGGAGCGGGCGAAGCGACTCCGAACAGTTGACGTTCGGCAAGCACTTCCACCACATAGAGACCGCCAGAGGGGATATTGATGGCATACTGGAGATTGCCTCCAAAGCTGGTGCAGAGAGCTTCAGCACCCGTGAATTGCCACTCGCCTTTGCCAACTTGCCCCTCCGAAGGAGCCAAATTCAGGATTTGTTCATTTGTGCCCGAGAAATCCGCGAGCAAGGGATTGGAGTGGAAGAGCTGAAGTTCGTCGCCGTCATTGATGCTGTCGCCATCAGTGTCAGCTTTTGTCGGGTCGGTGGCGTAGCCGAAGACTGCGAGAGCTTCGTCGCCGTCATGAATTCCGTCACCGTCAGTGTCGACCTTGGTCTTGTCGCTGCCCGCGATTAATTCGGCTGCATCATTAAGGCCATCCTGATCCCAGTCGGCGGTGGCCGCAAGGGCGCCGTGAGCGAGGATGCTGCGGTAGAAGAACTCACTAGGGATGACTTCCTTGCCGGGGCGGCCTGGAGCAGTCCAAGAGAGGATGCAAGAGTGGGCACCGCCAGCTTCGAAGTATTCGGTGCGGAACTTGTGGAGGCCGGCCGAGAGGGTCACTGTGGCGGTTTTTGCTGAAGCTCCGTGCAATCCGTCGAAGTCGAGGGCTTTGCTTTCGCGGGCGGGTCCAATGACTTGGACTTCTGCGAGGGAGAGATAGTTGCTGCCGTTGAGCTGCACCTTGACGCTGTCGGCGCTAATGCCGGCGGGAAGGGAGAATGTGAGAGCTTGAGACGCCGTCGCGGTGCCGGGATAGACTTGGCTCCAAACCACAGTGCCATTCAGGCTGGCGCTTACGGTGAAATTGGCGAGACGATTGGCTGCCTCCTCCCGGTTATGCACGATGACGGAAGTGACGGGCGAAGCCGGGAAGGCGACTTTAAACCAAGGTTGGGATTCCCAGTTGGTGTGGGTGACCGAGTTGTTGTTGTAGATGCCGTCAGTGTTGCCGTCGATGGCGCGGCTCGGGCTGCCGCTGCCGTAGACGCTGCTTTGGGTAGCGGCGGCATCCAAGATGCGAGGGCAGGAGCCGGAAGGAAGGCCGGCTCCTTCGATAAAGGTGCGGCTTCCATCATCAGAAACCATTTCGAGCGTGTAGCTTCCAGATTCAGGCGCGTAGAGCCAGCCGCTGAATTGGGTAGCGACATAATTGCGTTTTGAGGAACCTGCCGCGACGCCGTAGTAGCTGTTGCCGAAATTGATCTGAGCTTGCTTCTTGACTTCGTTGGGGGATTTGCGGGCGGCGATTCCGGAGAGATCGGGCGAAGTGTAATCGTGATAATAAGCGGCGCTGAGGCCGTTTTCGCTCGGGCCGATGGCGGCCAGGGCAGCGGCTTTTTGGTCGACGAGTGGATCAAGGCCGCGCTCATGTTCGAAGAAGTCAGAGAGGCCGTCGCCGTCAGTGTCGGCTTGAGCGATGTTGGTGCCGAGAGTGCTTTCCTCGCTGTCGCGGAGGCCGTCGCCGTCGGTATCGATGATGATCGGCAAGCTGAGTTCAGCGGTCACCGCACCGGCTGCGCCATTCAGAATGAAGAGCAGTTGTTCGTCTTGTAGGGAATTGGGAGCGCTGCGGTAGGCGATGCGGCCGGCGAGGATTTCGGCTTGGGTGAAGCTGTCGGTGGAGCTGAGGGCGATGCCGTCACGCTCCAAGGTGCCGTGGGCGGGCAAAGCGGTGATCTGGTAGCGGAAGAGATCGGCATCGAGGCCGTGTTGACGGGGATCGAGGTTGGCAAGAGTGATCAGCGTCGGGATGCTGGCTTTGGAGCTTAGGGTCTTGGGAGTCAATTCGAGTGCCACTTCAGGAGCCAGCATGAACTCGATTTCGGCAACGTTGGTGTAGGAGCCGCTCGGAGCCAAATATCTGAAGAATCTGGAGGGCTGCTGTTGCAATGTGGGGACGGAAAGTTCCTGCCAAGCGAGAATGGGGGTGTTATTGATGCTTGCGAGATCCTGCCAAGTCAATCCATCCAGCGAACCCTGAAATTTTCCGCCGGACATCCGGTCAGTCTGGCCACTGCGCGGGTAGAAGCGGATACTGAGGGGGGCGAGGTTACGATCCTGGCCGAGGTCAAGGCCGACGTGGCCGCTAGAGAAGAGCGTGTCAACTACGCTTGAGGTGTTTTCATCAAAGGCATTGTCGAACTCATTTCCAGCCGAGTGAGCCGGAGTGGTGCCGAAGGCGGTGAATCGAGTGGCTTTCTCCGCAGTGAGCGGTGTGCAACGCTCGATGCGCTTGCAGAGTTCATGGAAGGCGAAATAGCGCTCGGCGAGAGTGGCGGAAACCGGCAGGTTGGAGGCGTCATTACGGCGAGCGAGCAGGTTGGCGCGTTGCGCTGCGCAGACCTGACCGATCAGATTTCCTTCGTTGCTGGCTGTGGCCGCGAGGACTTCATCCGCCTTGCTGACCGCTTGGCTCAGAAGACCGAGAAGGTTGTCGTAGGAGAGAGATTCGAGCTGCTCTTGAGGGATGGGGGCGAAGGCGCCGCCGTTGAAGGAAGTGGCGATTGAGGCGTGGTCGGCGGATCCGATATCCCGGACGAGCGCTTTTAGGGCGATTTTTGTGCCTGCGGTGAGGGTGAATTCCTGGCTCTGGGCGGTGTAATTCTGGAAGGAGGTCCAGCCGGTGATTTGCGCGACTGGCACCAGATTGATCGGCAATCCGTTCTCCAGGGACAGCCAGAGCTTGGAGCCGTCATCGGAGGCTAATCCGAGCTTATAAATTCCGCTTGCCGGAACAATCCAGGTGGCCTCAACAAGGGCCAAGCCATCGGTTCCCGGGAGGTGGTTCTGAAATTCGAATTTCGGGAACTCAGTCACTGCAAGGGGCTGGTATGGGTATTGGGGCAGCTTAGTGATCGCCTCCGGATTGTTCCCGGCGGGTGCCTGATTGAAGCGGCGGACCGTTGCACCTTGATCTGCAGCTAGCAGAGGAAGGCTGAACATGAGAGCGGCGAGACTGGAGGCGAAAATCGAATTCATGGAGTTTTCCGTGGGATCGGTTGGGCAAGAAAGTCCGCGACTTTAGACAATTTTCCGCAGCTTGCAAGTTGCCGATAGGATAATTTTCGGTTAAGTGCGAAGTTGAGCTCCAAAAAACATCGATTATGATGGAACTTCTAGCCATTTCAGCCCTCCGGAGTGGCCTTTTCTCCGGCTACAGGAGGTTGTAAGTGTAATCAGGGGGAGTACTCATGGGTCTGTAAATTCTACGCGGTTCGTACTCGCACTGGGACGATTTCAAGAATCTGATTTTTTGCTCCCGTCAAAAAGGGGAATACCAAGAGACCGTCGTTTTTTGTGAACCGTGGCGCCGCAGATACCCAGTTGTCTAGCTAAAGCCGAGTCGCTCATCGTTCCAAAAAGCGCGATATGCTCGGCTTGCCAGTTGAATCCCTTGCCGAGACGGCTCATGGGCTTGTGTTTGAAAAGAGGGATCTGATGTTTGTGTCGCATCCCCATGACCGCTCCGCTGCTCAAGCCCATGCGTCGCGCCAATTCGGAATCGGTCATGGTGCCCAGTAAAGCCAGGTTTTCTGCCGTCCAGTGCTTGGTAAGAAATGCCGGTATCCCGCGTGCCACTCTCTCGGTGGAGACCGTATTAGGACGGCAGCCGATCTCCTTCGCCAAAGCCTTGTCGGTCATGGTCCCGAGTTTGTCGAGCCATTTCCGGGTCCAACAGAAAGAATCGTCGAAGAAATTTTCTTCATACGGAGCAATGCCGTGTCGGCGACGTTGGGTACTGACTGAGCCGGCATGGATTCCCAATTGCCTCGCCACTTCGTTATCACTCATCGTGCCGAGCAGCGCCACTCGATCCTCCGTCCAGAAACTGCGGCGTGGAGAGCTGAGCCCTCGTTGAATCCGCCATCGGCGAATGGTTTGAGCAGGGATCTTCCACCACTCCGACAGGACTGAATCCAGCTCTTGGCCGAGCCATTTCTCCTGCTCTGGACTGGGCTGCAAGGGAGCGCCAAAAACGGGAATCCCCAGCTCTTTCCTCGTCTTCCTTACCGTTGGTGAATTCAAACCGTGGCTTCTGGCGAAATCCTCGTCGCTCATGGTCCCGAGAAGCGGGAGCAAAGCGTCCGGAACAGAGAAGCTTCTTCCGGCAATGCCGCGTCGTCGCCGATACTGCGTCACGGAAGCAGGTAAGACACCTTCGCGTTGCGCGATTTCGACATCACTCAAGACGCCCATCTGAGCGATGCTCTCAGCCGAGGGCTGCCATTTCGGCTTGGCGGCGATGTTGTGCCGGTAGCGGTGTTCCTTGATCAGATTTTTGCTGACCCCGGCAAGCCGTGCGATTTGCTTGTCACTCGTGTTTCCCAACAGGTGCTCGAATTCAGGGGGCAGTTTCCAGGCTTCATCGCGAGGGCGAGCGGCGATGCCATGACGCTTGCGGTAGTTGTAGATCGTGTAATGCGGCACGCCCCAGAGCTCTCCCAGTGTCTTGTCCGTCTCGGTCCCGAGAGCTGCCAGCTGCTCCGGACTCGGCTGCCATTCTGGTTTTGGCATCTTAGGCTTCCGTTCTGCTATCGCTGCGAAGCTTCGGCGGGATATGGGATGGCTCGGCACCGATCCTATCGAGCAACGGCATGTCAAGTTCTTCGGTCATTTTTCTTCTTTCCGTAATTGGTTGTCGACCTGAAGTTGGGAATCCCGCGTTTGATACGCTCTTTGTAGACAGCAGTTTCGCCGCGTCCAAGTTCCTTAGCTAAACGGGTGTCGGGCTTGGTCCCCAAAAGGATGATCTCTTCTTGACTCCAAGCGAATGGGTCGTGAGCCGGGATTTTCAAAGCTTCTCGCTTGATCCACACCGAACGGGTGCCGATGCCGTAGCGGGCGGCGAAGTCCTTGTCGAGCATCTTCCCGAGATTGGCAATCATCTCCTCCGTCCAGTCGATGCCGACCCCCTTCTTTTTTGCGTAGGCCGGGATTCCCAGGCACCTGCGTCTATCACCGACGACATGGGGCTTGATGCCCAAGTCCTCGGCGAGTTGCCGATCAGAGACCGTGCCCAGGAGATGATCGTCTTCCGGATTCCACAGGGGGTTATTATAGGTCGGAATGTTGAGGCGCAAGCGATGATGGGCGATGATGCTGTGACTGATTCCCCAGAGTCGTTCAAGTTCCGCATCCGGAGCGGTTCCGAGAAGCGCCAATTGCGATTCGCTGAGCTGTATCGCGGTGGAGAAGGCCGGAATACTTCGATGGATGCGTTGGGTGCGAACGGAGTAGTAGGAAATCCCGAATCGGCGTCCCAGCTCGAAATCGCTTGCCGTACCCAACATCAGCTCTTCTTCAGGGCTTGGTTTCCAGTGAGGATCATAAGCGGGGATATTGTGAAGTTCGCGATAGCTGGTGATACGAATTTTCGGAACCGAGAATTCACGGGCGAGCAGTTCATCAGGTTCGTTGCCGATGCGAGTCAGCATTTCCTCTGTCGGGCTCCAATCCTGAGTGCTCGGGATCTCGTGTTTCAACCTGTAGGCGCAGACCTGGTAGGTTGAGGCTCCGACGATCTTGGCCAACTGGGCGTCGCTGATTTTCCCTAGCAGCGCCTTGTGTTTTGGCGATGGTTTCCAGCCTTGATTGCGAAAGCCGGCGATTTTGTAGCGGTGCGTGCGGTAGTGTTCGATTTTCCAGACATTGAGTTGCCAAAGTTCCGCTAGCTCGGCATCGGGACGGGTGCCGAGCAACTTGATCTGTTCGGGAGTGGGTTGCCAACCGCGATTAGACATGGTTTGGCCTTCCTGTTTTCTCAAGAGTACGCGACATGATTCAATCTCCGTGTAGAGCGGTGTAGCGGGCATATTTAGCAAGGCCAGAGGGGGGCTTCAGGGTCATGTCAGGGAAGACTTCCGGGCTTCCTGTTTCTGCTGCTGTTCGCGACTGGGTTTCTTCGACATGGGGTCTCTCAGTTTGATTGGCCCCCAAAGTAAGCCTGCCTGCACAATCGCCAAGATTTGCAGGAAAGTGATCAAGGCGAAAATGAGTGCAGAAATGCCTTGCCGAGGCGGGCTTTTGGACCGCAGAAAGGGCTGGAAAAGTGAGGCCAGGAGGAAGGTTCAGGAGCTCGATTTACGAGATTTACACGAAGACTCATTGACGGCCGGCGTCCTTACGATACTTGTGCCGTGTGAGCCTGTCGCTTGCACCGATCCGGGGAATTAACAGCGCTCCGGGTCAAGGATGCCGCTGGAGTCGATGATCCCCCTCCAGCGGTGTTTTTTTCATCCTCAACTGAGCTCAAACCGGAGGCAGACCAAGGGCCACTTTCGTGCCATTCAGCGACCAGTCCCTCAAGATGGCGGCGATGCGCTGCATCTCGCCGCGTCCGAGGTAGGGTTGAGGTGCGGAGGACTTGCCGTCACGCCAAGCGAAATATTCCCTGATCCGCTCTTCCATGAACTTGCTCAAGTTCCTCCTGTTCATGGTCTTGAGAGGCGCGTTTTTGGCGGAGCTGTAGTCAATGTAATCGGCGCCCCAGAAGACCAACAATGGGTTCACATGGCGCTGGAATCCAGCGTTGTCCAAGACCTTCTTTACCAGCTTGGCTTGTGCGAGAGCCTGCTTCACGGATTCGGTGTCGCGGTAGCCGTTGACGGTGACTGCCTCGCCATCGAAGACGATGTCAAGCTTGCCGTCCTTGCGTTCACGGACCTTGCCTTCGAGAGTGAAGACGCCCCAAGGGCAGACGAGTACGTGATCGATGTTGCCCTGGCCGGTTTGCAGATCGTGAAGGACGTAGCCGTCGACGTTACGTAGGCGTTCCAGGTACATTCCAAGCTTGATCTCCCCTTCGCGGGCGTTGCGCAGCTGGTGGAGTTTGGTCTTAAGGGTTTCGACATCAGCTTTCTTGGCTTTTCCCTTTCGCAGCGTTTTTCGAATGAAATAGCCTCCGAGCAAAATGTAGGCCAAGCACATGGCGTAGAAGAGCAGAGTAGGGACCTTGAAAATGGATCGTAGGCACTCGTGAAAGACCAGGCCGCCACCCAAGATGACAAGGGACATTCCCAAGCCCGCGTCGGCGAAGAGATCGAGTCGGGATTCCGCAATGCCGGCCAGTTCAGCCTCATGTTTGGAGATCATCTCTTCGATGCCTTCGCCAGGAAGACGCAGGCGGTTGTCATCGGCGAGGAAGTAGTCGGTCTGGCTCGTCTGGCTGTCGTGAGGCATGGCGCACCTTGGTTAAGTTAGTAGGCAGAGGCAGACTTTATGATCGCTCTGGAGTCAATGCAAGCTTGCCAGTGAGCTAAGTCACAGCAGATTCAGCGAGACCCAGTTCAACACTTGAATCCCAATCGGAGAGCCAGCCTGGAAGCCAAGCCCGAGTCCGCTAAAGCCCCCAACGGTGCCAAGAAAGCCGAAGGCCGCAAGAATCTCAAGACTCTGCGCGAAGCCCTCAGCGCCTTGAACTCGGTTCAGCTGGTCAACTTCTTTGCCGGCTTCGAAGACCTCAAGGCGATTCAGCGTGCGGTGAACAAAGCAGCTAAGGCGCAGGAAGACAAGGGCGCCTCCAAGCTCGAAAAGCAGATCGCCAAGCTGCAAAAACAGCTGGAAGCGGTCAAGGCCGCGAAGTAAGACCTCCTCGCTCCCCGAGTCCCCGAGTTTGAATCAGCCCCGATCGCGCCGCCGACGTATAACTTAGGATGACGGATGACGAATGACGAAATGATCCCTCCTCCGGTCCAAATACAAACCGAAGACGCGCAAGAAAGTCGGTCTCCCCAAGGGCAGCAAAAACGCCAAGAAAGACGTCGACGACAGGGCAAGCGACAAAACTGCCGCGCCCCAAATTGGGGACTGAAAACCCCATCCTGCTCGGCGTCAATTACCGCGCCAAGGCCGTGAAAGCCTGCACGACTACAGCTCATCATCCAATCGGCCGTGCGGCTGTGGTCAGAGAGACGCCGAGACGCAGTGATTGACCGTTGACGCACCTCATAGCAGTACCTCCAACGAACTCCCTGCCTTTGGGGCAATCGCAGGTCAGGAGGTCCAGAAGCAGCTCGAAGCACGAAGGTGCGGTCAATGTAGCATGGTTTATTTAGGGATTGAGGGGAGGTTTTCGAGGTTATCCTTATCCGTGGTATCTTTAGCGGTCTTCAGATATTGCGTTGTCACTGGGAATGGTCGCACGGACGCACCTCGCACCCACTTGCCTGCGGCATTGTTGGTGAATGTAGTGAATTCATCTCCCCTCTCCAGCATAGCAATCACTTCTGCCCGAGTTAAGAGGGTCCTCGGACCATCCAGCCGATCCCCCAGATCTTTCATGACAAGGAGTTTATCAATGTGGTTGTTTTTGTAGTCAACTGCGATTACCGCGTACTTAGGCATACATCTTCCTCATTTGATTCGCTCTGTCGCGTAGTTGCTCAGAGTCACAAGTCAACTTACCCCGTTTGAATTCATTGCATCCTTACAAAAGAAGGATACTTTCGTAATCCTTACATTACAATTTAGGAGACTCGCTGCCATGCACCTTATCCACTACCCCTTGTACCCCTTGTACCCAGCAAAAAATCGTCGCAACCGAAGAATCCGTAACCAGGAAAGGCGCTGAGATGCGCCGGGAAATTCAAAACGAAGCCAGCATCCAACGCCTCCTGGATCTACTCAATCTCATAGACTGCAAGGCCAGCACCGCCGAGCTGAAAGCCAAGATCGCCGAGGGCATTGAGATTCGCACTGTCGTCGAAGGCGCCACTTGGGACAACCGAGTCGACCCACGCATCGCCCGTTATGTGATCGATCTCAAAGATGCACTTGAAGAGGCCTTTGACCTAGCTGGCACCGCCTACAAATTAGCTCCAAGCGAAGTTAAAGTGACCCTCGACAAGGGGAGCGCAGACACATCTTTCAAGGTTGAGGAATTCTTAAATAAGGCGGTAGACACGATGGGCCAAGACTACACCCTTCTTGCGATCTTGGTGAACGCCCTCCTCATCATCGGAGGCTACTCTGTCGTCAAGATCCACGCACGCAACAAGGAAGCTGAGGAGAAAGCCTCAGAAGAACGGAAGCTCAAGGCGCAGCTTGAATCAGAAGAGCGCAAACTTCAAGTCCAAGCTGAATCGGACGAGCGCAAATTCAAACTGCTTGCCGAAGTCACTCACAAGGCCTTGGATATGCAGCGTCCCTTGGCCAACCTAACCAGATCCATGGACGAGAATGACACCATCTACCTCCCAAGCAATGACACCCAACTCAATCGCAGCGTGGCCATGCAGGCAGTAAAAGTGCGCAAAGCCAAGACCAGCGCCTCCACCTACCACTCCGATGGCGTCTACAAGATTCTGGCCATGCACATCAACCAGAACATCACCATCCAGAAGGATGAGCAGCCACCCGTCGTCGCCCGCACCGCGATCAAAGGGAATGAGAGGGAATACATCGACAAGAACTTTAAGCTCAACAAGGACAACGGTCGCGAATTTGAGCTGAAGCTGCACGTGAACGTTGTACGTACCCCAACGGCGGTCAAAGAAATCGTCATCACCTCCTGCCTGAACGAACCTCGAAAATCGAGCGTATCCTTCGCCGAAGCTATGGGACTCACTCCCCGAAGCAGCGATGAAGCCCAGGACGACAACGACTCGCAACTCACGCAACCATCACTGTTTTGATTTGATTGATTCACCCCATACAACCACATTAAGAAGAAGGCCCACCATGGAGATTAAAATCAAATCACCCTATCCGATTATTTTCAGCCTAATAATAGGAGGTCTGATTTTATTCCTTATTGGGATGAAGACTCTTAGCCCCGTCCTGATGTCACTTTCAGTTATTCCGTACCCACTGATTCTAATACTGGTTATGACTACTAAACATAATCAGGCGGATAATAAATGGAGCATCACACTTGGCACATCGGCGGCCTTCATGACTATTATGATATTGATGCTGATGTACCCGATGCTAATGGATATACACATTGGGAAAATCGATAAGCAGGGTCAATTTGGGGACCAGTTTGGATTTTTAAATACACTATTCTCAGGATGTGCACTATGCGCACTAATACATACATTGCGCTTGCAAAGTGCAGAAATTAAAAACCAAGAAGATGAGTCCAAAAAGCAAGCCGCCTCGAATAAGTTTATGATGTTCACAAAATTATTTGAAGATGTATACAAATCTCATGATGCTCAAATGTCTGCTACGCGGCCTGGCTCGCCTCTATCTGGTGGCATCACCCAAAAAACCATCATGCGACTTTACGATATTCTTGAGGCAATTGCAGAAGACCCCGATTTGAAGCACCCTCATTTTGATAGAATTACGAAATTATTCATCTCTGATTATTGGAATGGACTTCGTGAGATGGCGACACAAAAAAATAATTCTAGGATTTTACAGATTCTTGGCGATAAAAGAAGTTGATACCATGAGTCAAAGATGAACCTCCCAAATCGCATAGCTGTCAGGCTCGCCATTCCGATGACTCGTAAAATAGATATAGTGGATGCAGCGGATGCATGCAGCGGTCGCCGTTTGTGGGATTTTCCTGAAGATTCTAGCAATCTCCTTCCCAAGCTTCGAAATCAATTCATCGATCCGCAGAAAAAAAATGGCACCTAGAATCTCCGCACTGAGCGTTGTTTCCTTACCCGCACAAAGACTCAGAAATGCCATACAAGAGGAAGCTCCTGGATCGCCTTAGTTAACACGCGGCCGGGTAACCGAGTCTAAGCCTTGGTGGGCAAAGCGTAATTACTGCCGCCTGATTGCATCGTTCGGGGATCTATACGGGCGATGAAGAACCTGGGAAGCTGCAGATGAGACAACTGCGTGAAAAGATGCTCTTGAACCGGGATGTCGTGGCCATCGACACAAATCGTCTCATTGGGAAAGCAGATGCAGATGACGCCGGGATGTATGCTATAGAACTCACTGAAGCGGGCGCGGAAACGATCGTCGCTCGTCGGGATGGGATAGGTGATCATGTAGTAGACCATGAGGGACCTCTTGGTTTGTTAGGGTTGGATGCGCGGGGTGCGCATAAGATGGCCTCCAGGGCAGCTCTAGGGCGCGCTCTTCGGGCCGCGCCTGGGCGTCCTGAGCGAAGCAACCTTGCGCCAGCCGCGCTTGGGCGTCCTGGCGACTTTGGACTTTCGAGCTTTCGATACCCACGCAACCAAAACCCAAAAACCTCAAAATCACGTGTGCGCGTAGGCGCCCGCCCGCGTTGGGGCATTTTTGAGCAGATGTGTGATTTCAGTATCGAAACATCTAAAGTTCTTATTATTAGGTGTTTGAAGTGATGGAGCTATGGCGTCGTACCAGGAACTGTCGTTGACGGTCGATTGACGGTCGGGCAGATAGAACCCCGGCCTACGCAAAAAAGATCGGGGGGAAAGAGGGGGGCTCCGATCGGCGGTGGGGCGGGTTCCCGGGAGAGATGTGCACGCCATGCCGGACCAATGCACACATCGTAACTCGCTATGCTAGAAGAGGAAAGATTTCACACGAAACTATTTTTCAGAAATTTTTCGCTTGGGCGCTAGACAAGCTTTAAAGTGTACCTACTCTGGGTGGTGAGAGAGACCGAGGGGAAGCCACGGATATTAGCCTAATTCTACTGTGGCTCGAATTCTCCTTTTCATTGATTAAATCATAGAGGCCCCTCTTGTACTTCGTTTGGGAGATTGACCATGGATATTGAGTATATTCCGCTGACTGCTGATATTGATACCTTGATTGCTAGCAGCGAGGAGGCTGAGCGCACGAGTGAGATCAATTTAAAGCTTTTGTACAGTAAGGATTCCATCAAAACTCTGGAATCCATTTTTGGTGAATCACAAAGAAACTTAGACAGCATCAAATTTAACCAATACACCTTTACCTCAGGAACGCCCAAATCATCCAGCGCAAAAAAGACATTTGGAATATCCAACATTGCGAAGCTCTGTCTTAACCGGGATTTTCGCGGCGAGGACATCGTTAAGTGCCCTATAACTGGCGGCCCTGATTTTGTAGCTTTATACATGTCTAGGTTTGGTCTAAACGATCGATCTATGGCATTGGCTGCGATGAAGACAATAATCGCCAAGATAGCAGTTCCAGAGGAATCAATCAATACGTTACCTGTCGACAATCCATTCGACCAAGACAAGCGCTTTTACAGAAGTGTAAAACTTAAAAATGATGAAGGCGTCTATAGAAATTACGGAGGTATCGGAATACCCATCTTAGCAACTTCAGGAGCTAGAAAAGACGATCCCAGAATAGCCGTTATTTTCGATGTAGCTGCGCAAGCAGACTCAGTTCAAGAAAATGACAAGTTTTTTTCGTGCTATGTCTTTGGTGACCACGATCGCTTGGATGAAATGGATGCGAGCAGATTACTAAATAAGCGCGTCACTTATGTCATAAGCAGATCTCATGTCCATTGGCCGGAGCGCCTGGAAAAAGCCTTGAAATTTGGTCGGTACGCCAGCCATTTCTGCGATTTGACATTCTGTATGCACGAGCGCGATGGGGCGTTGCAGGAAATCGGCCGATGCGCGGATCTTACAAAATTACTGGCTGCCGCCACAAGCCAAGGGCATTTACCAACGGAAATACCTAAGCCTGAAGTTGATACCAAGCCTGTCATCGAGGGCTTATGGCTGCCCGCCTCAAAGTTGATTCTCGCAGGCATAAGTAAAGAGACGAAATCGACACTTGGCTATAGCGCAGCCGAAGCGATCTCCGGCGGCGGGAAATTCCTTGGCCGTCAATGCAATGAATTAAAAGTAATGGTGGCGTTTTTCGAAATGTCAGAGAGTGAGCGTGAAATTCGAGGATTCGTTAGCGGGCGAAATTTAGTCATAAAGCAATATCATTCAATTAGAAACTCCTCACTTGCCGTTAAGGAAAGAGTGATTACGGGAATTATAGATGAGTGCATTAAGCTTGGTGTCAAGGTAGTGTTTTTTGATTCTTTATATAAAATTTTTAAGGAGCGAAGTGATAAGGAAATTGATCTTCTTATGAAACTATGTGACTGGGCCTCGGATAACGGAATCGCGACATGCTACCTGCATCATTTAAAAAGCAGAATGACACCTTCGGATACCTATAAGAGCAGGATAGCAGGCAGCGATATTCTTTCCAGAGACTTCGGTAACTTCTTGTTTGTTAATAAAGAAAACAAGAAGAATCCAGATTGTAAGGCATTCACGGTGCATTACGATGGAAGATCAGGGCCACCTTGGATGATCCACACGGAGTTTATCGATGGACGTCACAAAGTGGTTGAAGGACAATCCATTCCCTCTAAAGGCTCGAAATCTAAAAAAAAAGACCTGACGACAGCTAAGGCGAAGGAGAGGCTCCTCAATATCGAAAAAACGCCTTTCTCCAGAGAAGATGCTTGTCTCGAAATTTGCAGGCCTGGAGATATTAGTGGGACGTATGCAGAAAAGATCGTTCAAGATCTTGAGGACTCTGGTTTTATTGTATCGCCCACGAGATGCCCTAAAGCCTACCGGCTGACGACCCAAAGCAAAGCTGGTTAAAAACTCGTCAACAGTAAAATGCGGCCTAGAATGTCCTTGCTGCGCGTCGTTTCTCTAGCTGTAGAAGGCGGCAGAATCGATGCTCAGAGGGAAGTTCTTGGATCGTCTTGGATCGTCTTGGATCGTCTTTCTCGGGCCTTGTAGCCCTTCCGCGAGCTTCCGACCCTCAGCGTCCCTCAGCGTCTTAAGGAGAAACCACCCAACCAAGCAATGACGACTTCGGTATCTTTTATTCGGCGGCCTCTGGTGAGTTCAGGACATCCGGGAATGAGCACGATTCCACACAGGTGTCCTTTTTGTCCTGATTGTCCGATAGAGCTTGGAGCGATCTCGATACATACTTCACATCTACTTGCTTACAAGGTGATTACGAAAAAGGACATAAATCAGGACATCGCCGGCCTCTGCCCCAGCACCAGTTTACTATTGCCAGTCGATCAAGTATGTCATAAGTTGGCCGCGCCCTCCCAATGATTATCGAGCCAACTTCTACCCAACAGCCCATCTCCAGCGCAGCTGCTCCTAAACGCAGCTGCTCCTAACCGGGATATAGATCTTAAACAGAGATGAAAACAGAGGGCTCCCGATCATGGCGCAGGCGCCGCCCTTAAGGAGGTGAAAACCGTCTCGATCCGAAAACTGTAAAAAAGTGAAACAAGCGATTTTCCTAGGAAGAAAGCAGCGCTCTTGACGGGGGGAGCTAACGCCTAGAAGGCCCTAAAAACGCGGAGCTGAGGAAGCGTTCAGGATGAGCTTTTAAGGCTTCTAGAAAGCCGCGCCGGTCATCCCTCAAATCATCTAACATACTCTCGCTTACATGATAAAAACACTCAGCCACCCGGCGATGAAGATCACCGGATGACTGCGCGTCAGGGTTAACTAGGGAAGGGAGTCCAAGGCTGAGGATAAGAAGGAATCCTATGCGTGGAACCCCAGGTGCGTCCGTAACCACCGTAAGCTTCTTTGGTGCAACGTTTCGCGAGGTACATCGCTTGGATGC
Source organism: Verrucomicrobiota bacterium (assembly GCA_039798785.1). Taxonomy (GTDB): domain Bacteria; phylum Verrucomicrobiota; class Lentisphaeria; order Lentisphaerales; family Lentisphaeraceae; genus CAMCSH01. The sequence goes on from JBDKFG010000002.1 coordinate 36,292, forward strand.
GGCAGTAATAAAGGTACGCTTCGAACTCTACAGGGTGGTCAGTTCTCAACATGACACCGTGGCATTGTTGAGGACGCGGGAAGCGATAGGGCCAAGCAGCTTTCGGCCAAGCCCACTCATGCCCGTAGTGAACCAAGCCTTCCGGGTTGACCAGGCAATCAGGTTGCTCTTCCCACGGGAAAACCGGGAACTTCTGGAGGAAAAGACGCTTCGCCTCTAGGCTTAGGTAAGCGCCCCACAGTTCTTGGGCTTTAGCGAAGTGGCCGTGGATGTTTTGATTGATCCTGCCATCGAAGAGGAAGTAGACATGGTAGTGCCCGTGTTGCACACGGTTGTGAGGGCTCGTCCGGGACTTGTTGCGCTCCCTCACCCAGAGGTGGAAGACCTTGCCGTATTTACGCTCGCGGTTTTGGAGGTAGACGCGCATGAATTCACTGAAGACGTCAGGTTCGTTATAGGCCTGGCCATCGTTAGGGAAATGGAAGTCTAAGCGAACGAATAAGTTACGTGGCCGGTAGTCGATGGCCGTTTGGAGGATGTCTTCGCTTTTATAGGCAATGTCAATGGTGATTTCGTTGGTGCTGGAAGGATCTTCGAGGTAGGCTTTACTGGCGTGGTGGTAGCTCATGGTTGGCTCCTGGGTTAGACGGTTGGGTTGTTGGGATGACGGGAGATGAGGGCGGTTGGAGGCGGTGGATCGAAGGGGCGAAGAGGAGGGGGCCTCATGTTTAGTCTCCATTTTATGAGGTTGAGGTGGTTAAGGTTGGGAGGCTCTCTTTCAATGGTTAAGCTTGTTAAACTATTAGCATGTAATGAAGGCATGCTAATAGATCTATTTATGTATGTAAGTAGTTGCTTCTAGTATTTATATACAACTGGTATAAGTATATATAAATATTAGTTAATACTACAATAATACCCAAGCTTAAATAAGATAGAAATTTTGTGAACTTTAGTCTAATTTATGTTCTATGGAATCCCCCCTTGCACGAGGCAAGGGGAGACGCCGAATTCAGTCGTCCAAAGCGACCTCCTTGGGGACCAACTCAAAGTCTCCAGCTTCATTGATCGTGGTTAAGATTGGCCCAGACGACTTCATGCTTCTCAAGCTCAGACAGACGGAAAACACGCGACGATTTTTGTATTGACGGACAAGATGGTTGAGGATTATGATGCCATCGACCCAGCGAACAAGCGTCGAATGTCCAGCCACCGCACCCAGGGGGTTAACGGGATCGAACTTGGCATTTGAGGTGTGTTGCACCAGGAAGATGGTCACTCCATGGCTAGCGAGTTCCTTGCATGAGGATAGCAAGATTTGAGTCTGCACTCGGCTGCGGTCAGATATAAGCCAAGATAAATTGTCGACAACCAACACCTTGAAGTCGTTTTCGAGCACATGATCCTTGATCGCCTTGAGCGTGTATTCCAGCCTGAGTAGAGGGCTAGGCTCCTCAGATTGGGGACGCCTACTGGCCTGGGAAATCTCAGGGGTATCGGAGTTCATCATTTGGCGCGAGCAGAAGTCTTCCTGTCTCAAGGCATCGTAGATCAGGGTCTTGGCCTGCTCCACGCGCTTGCTCCAGAGGAATCCGCCTGTGCTGAACTGCCGGGATAAGTGATTCTTAAATGAGGTTTTGCCAGATTTACTTGGTCCCAAAACCAGTATGATTTCCCCCTCAGTCACCAGATTTTCAATGAGTGGCATAGCCGCTTTGGGGGAAGATGCCGCCAAATTTTCGAAGCTGTCGTCCTGAGAAGAAGAGAGGTTTAATGATGTAGACATGGTGTGTAAATTCCTGATTTTGTGATGTTTTTGACATTGATGAGTTTATGCATTTTTAGGTTTTCGGATTCGCCATCGGCACCTCCTTTGCTTGCTAGCTTGGACTGAGCTGGTGGGACAGCAGCGAGGTCAGAGCTGGCTTAGCCCAAGGTATTCATGTAGCATCTTGATCTGCTTCCCATTCGACTGGCAAACAGGTTGGATTGAATCCTTCGATTGCAGAAGCACGCCAAGGCTGAGGGTAGGACCGTACCCCTTGCGTATAACTCCAACTTTCCTCGTTCTCCTCGAAGGCGTCGTCAGAATGGGATTTTACGAGTTGCATCGCATGCACACGGCAGTAATAAAGACGAGATTGGAACTCCTCGGAGGATTCACGTGTAAGCATCACTCCTTCACACTGCTGAGGACGAGGGAAGGAGAAGGGCCACGCCCATTTCGGGAATTTAAATTCTTTCCCGCAGCTAACCAATCGTTTAGCATCCACAGGCCCAAGGTTGGCCTCCTTGCTTAGGCAGCTTCCCCACAGCTCTTCCGCCGCAGTCAGATGAGCTTGGATGTTTTGAGTGGTCTTGCCATCGTAGAGGAGGATGAAATTGCAGAAGCCACGGGGGCCACGGCCACGGCGGGCTTTGACTCGCTCCCGCAAAGCGACGTGGAAGATCTTGCCGTATTCAAGTTCTTGGCTCTGAATGAAGGCTTGGGTGAACTCGTTAAAGATTCTGGCTTCGTCGCATTGACGGGGATCATCAGGAAACTGAAGGACCAGACTCCAACAGAAATTGTGGGGCCTCAGGAAGTTTGCTTCTTGAAAGACGTCGTCGACCTTGTCAGCATTTTGCGAGCACACAGAATCATGACAAGGAGCTTCGATGCTAGGGCTAGGGCTGGAGGTTTTCATGGGTATTCCCTTCTTGTGTTGTGGGGATGAGTTGCGTTGGCGTTGGGTGTTGGATGGGGTGGAATAGGGGCGGCTTGCGCCCAAGGGGTGGCTTAGGATCTGTGGGGTGGCACCTCCTTGGCTCGTTTGGACTGAACTTGAGGAGGAGCAGAGGCAGAGAGATCGCCGCCTTGCTGGCGCGACTGGATGAAGCTCTCGACGGCGTGGCGTGACAGCCTAGTTGCACGTCCAATTTTAATTTTTGGGATTTGCTTTGTAGCGATGAGGGTGTATACGGAGCGTGTAGTAATCCTCAACGCTGCGGCCACGGCCGGCACAGTCATCAATTCCATCGAGGGTTGCTCGGCCACGACAGGCCGGGTAGCCACACTGATCAGCTTTATGAGCCGATCCGGAGTGAGACCGGGGAAATCGTCTTGGGCGAGGGTGCAGAGGAGGAGGATGGTTTGCTGAAGCTCAGGTTTCATGAGTGGGTCCGGGAGTGTTGATGGCTCTATATTAGGCAGCCCCAAAACCGCGATCCCCATGAAATGAGCTCAAAGACGCTTATCGATCCGAGTCAAATTTCCCCTTCTTGAACTGACGCAACTCATTGATATGAAAACAGTAAAAAACTAAATTATTGAAGTCGTAGGGGTTTTGTTGGGGTTTTGCGCCTCCACCCATCGCCGACACCAGGGAAGAAGCTGGAGGCAACACTCGACCTACACTGACGGCGGCAACGCTCCATCCTGCGCCGAACGGCGCAGGATGACGCTGGGTTTACGATTGCGTGGGTGCGGGCTGATTTAAGACGCGCACTGGCGCGGCATTGGTGCCGTTGGCAGCGGGCGCAACAACTGTGACAACTGTGACGATGGAAACGCGTCGACGGTTGCAGGCTACCGGGATCGGGCTAGACTGCTGGCTGATACCAATGTGAGTCCAAGACGCATGAATGAAGCCGCATATCTCGACACGCAGCTGTCAGAATTCCGACACAGACGGGCCGCTTTCCGGCCCCTGCGCCGCCATTCACATCGGTTCATATCGCGGATGTCGCAAATCAAGATCGTTAACATATCGGGATCACAGAATTTACAACTCATTCCAAATCAACACTGTGTCGCTCTGCGACGAGCGACCACACCCAACAAGTCTGTGCTTGCTTGTGCTTGTTTTGGTCTTGCACACCTCGAAAAGATTCACCTCCAGAAAGGCAGAAGACACAGAGATCTCAAAAACCTCTGTGCCCTCTGCGCCTCTGTGGTGAATCAATCGTTCAGCCGAGGATGCCGCCGTCGGTGTTGAGGAAGATGCCGCGCAGGTTCATGCCGAGCTGTTCCTTGTTGTTGGCGGTCTCGAGGGCAGCCTGTTCGGTGATGGTGCCGTCGTTGACCATCTGCAGGAGACGCTGGTCGAAGGTGAACATGCCGGCTTCCTTGCCGGCGGCGATGGCGTTGCTGAGCTTGTCGATCTTGTCGTCGAGGATCAGCTTGCGGATCGTCGCGGTCTGCACCAGGACTTCGTTGCAGGGAGCGACGCCCTTGCCCGAAGCACGCGCCACCAGGCGCTGGCAGACGATCGCCTTGACGTTTTCCGCCAGGGACTTGCGCACCGCGTCGCGCTCTTCATGGGGGTACATGTCGAGCAGGCGGTTGATCGACTGGCCGGCGTTGGAGGTGTGCAGGGTCCCCATCACCAAGTGACCGGTGTCGGCGGCCTGAACCGCCGATTCAAGCGAAGTGCGGTCGCGGATTTCACCGACGACGATGACGTCGGGGTCTTGACGCAGCGCGTGTTTAAGCGCCGAGGCGAAGGAGATGACGTCAATGCCGACTTCGCGCTGTTCGATGACGCAGTTCTTGTCGACGAAGTTGTATTCGATCGGGTCTTCAATGGTGATGATGTGGCGGTTCATGGTCTGGTTCATGAATTCCAGCATGCAGGCCATGGTAGTGGATTTACCCGAGCCGGTGGCGCCGGTGACCAGGATGAGGCCGCGTTCATAGGCGGCGATGTTGAGGATGATCTCCGGCAGGCCAAGGGCCTGGATCGGCGGCACGGTGGACTTGACGTGGCGGAAGCACAGGCACATCAGGCCGCGCTGGCGGTGCAGGTTGGCGCGGAAACGGCCGACCCCGGTCTCCTCGAAGGCGAAGTCGGCGTCGCCAGTCTCTTCGTACTTGGCGAGGATCTTCTCGCTCGCGATCTGGAGGATGCAGTGAGTCAGGAAGGCCTTGTCCGGAACGAAGGAGGCGTCCATCTCGTAGAGCTCGCCGTGGATGCGCAAAGCCACCGGAGAGCCTTCGCGGATGTGCCAGTCGGAGGCGTTTTCCTGGACGCCGGAGAGGAGGATAGGGTTGAGGTTGGAAGTGACGGATGGCATGTTCTGACTCCTCTGGGCTGTAAGGGGACTAGGCAAGGCGTTCTGACATTATAGCTTGAATGCGGCAAGAAAAGGAAGGGGCGATGTGGCGATTTCTGCAAATCCTGAGTCTGCTCCTCCTCGCCTCCTGCGCCGGCGAAGGCGGCAGGCTGCTGCCCTCAGCCCCCGCCCCTCTTCCCGAGGCGGGAAATCACCGTCTCATCCTCTGCCGCAATCTCGACTACCCCTGGCCATGGGACTCCCTCCAGCCCTGGGCGACGAGCCAGGAGATCCTGGTAGCGATCGCCACGCGCTCCTGGGGGCTGCAGGAATCGCAGATCCGGCGCTTCGATGGCGACCCCAGTCACTGCTTGAACGACCTCGAAGGATTCGACGGACCGCTCCTCATCGCCCTCAGCGGCCATGTCCTGGAGAGCGGCGAACTCCTCCTGCCGGATCGACGCCGAATCGCCCTGTCGTCTTGGATCGAAGGCTTGGCGACGCGACGCGGCCCCACTTGGCTCCTCCTCGACAACTGCCACTCGGGACGCTTTCAAGCGCCAGCCCATTCGCAGGTGCGCATCCTCAGCGTCTGCGGCAGGGACGAACTCAGCCGCGAGCTCCGCCTCAGCGCCAATCGCCTGCCCACCCTGCGTCGCCTCTACGCCCCGGGGAGACAATGGATCGAAGAGCGTTTCGACGCGAGATCCGTCTCCCCCCTCGGCCTCGTCCTCGCCCAGGTCGAAACCCAGGGTTGGCCCAAAGGCGGATTAGATGCCAAGCTCCAAGCATTGACCACGGAAGCTCATCGGTTCAACTCCCTCCCCGGACTCGGCAATCAACGTTTTGATCTTCGCGGAATCCCCCCGTCCACCACTGGACGCTGAGCGTTCGCGGCGTATTCTTGGCCCCGCCAAGTCTTCCCGGCCTGGCGACCTGCGCGCAGGTGGTGAAATGGCAGACACGGCGGTCTTAGAAGCCGCTGCCGAAAGGCGTAGGGGTTCAAGTCCCCTCTTGCGCACCAGATTTAAAATCAACGGCTTGCATCGAAAGATGGAGGCCGTTTTTTTGGGTTGAAAATTTCGCGAGCAATCCGAAGCGTGAGCAGAAGACCGTGAAATTCGTGAGCGCTGAGCACAAATCTAGCTCAAATAAGCGTGAGCTGAGCACGAAGCTCTTTCCCGATAGCAAAATTATGGGCTAAGGGGCGCTAAGGGACTCCTTCAAGAATTTGCTGGCCCATCCAACAGACCCACATGACTGGATCTAAAGTTTGTCGGATCTTGGCTGTGTCGTAAACCGATTCCCGAGCTCTCGCATCCCGCCGCCTTTGTTGCCCAGACTTCCGCTTTCGGGTCATTCGAGGGCCATCCTTCTGGAAACGGCCACAGCCTTGGCATGGGGGCGAAAAGCCTCGCCCTGAGCGAAAGAAAGCAATCAGATTTGTTAGCGCCTCTTATTGCTGTGCCACTCCATCCAATCTCTCCTTCAGCTCCTGCCACTCGGGCAGGAGCTGGGTGAGGAGTCGGTAGAAACGAGGGCTGTGGTTGTGTTCGGCAAGATGGCAGAGCTCGTGCAAGATAACATAGTCGATGCAGGGACGCGGAGCGCGGATGAGCTGGGGATTCAGGGTCAAGGTGCCTTTGGTCGAGCAGTTGCCCCACTGGGCCTTCATGGTGAGGAGCTTGAGCTTGGGCTCTTCCTTGATCCAGGTGAGCTGCGGTAGTAGAGCCGCGAGGCGCTGAGGAAAGAGTTCGCGAGCTCGCTCCTTGTACCACTGCGCCAGGAGTTCGCGTCCCTTGACGGGATCGCTCTCGCGTTGGGTGACTTCGAGCTGCCCACGCCACAGCCGCACACGAGGCTGAGCCTCGGCGTCGACGATAACCTTGAGCTGGTGGCGTCGCCCGAGGTAGAGATGGCTTTCGCCGCTGACGAAGCTGCGCTCGGGGCGTTCCTGAAGCTGCGCCCGGAAGTGTTCCAGTTGTTCGTGAATCCAGCGGCCTCGCCGCTTCAAGGCGGCCAGGACTTCGGCGTCACTGGCGTCGAGACGCGCATGGGCGACGACACGCCCCTCGGGATGAACCTTGATCAGTAGACGCGGCACGGTGCTGCGACGTTCTTCACGTTCGCAGGAGATGATCTTGCCGCCGTAGAGGAAGCGCAACAGCCCCGAATTCCCCTTCACTTTTCGGCCTTCCCGCTTCTCGTGATCTGCACGATCTTGTCGACCATCGCTTTGGCGTGGTCCATGCCGGCGCCCTTAGCTTTGCACTCGGCGAAGAGGCGCGGTAGCAGGCTCTTGCGGATGGCGGCTTCGATGTTCTGCGGGTTGAGGGAGTTCTCGGCCACGGCCTGGTCGATCTGGCCTTCGAGTTCCTTGGCGAGTTTCACCCAGTGGTCTTCGTCGGCGGGAGCGATTGTGCCGAAGCTGTCCAGCAGGCTCATCTTGAAGACGCCGTAGCAGGATTGGGCCAGGCGTTGACCCTGGAAGCGGTCGACGGGAACGCCGGGGGCCTGGCGCTCCTGCACCTTCTCTTCGAACTCACGGAAGAGCATGTACTGCTTGAGCGGGTGCTCGAAGAGTTTCTTGGCTTCCTCAATCACTTCGCGCAGCATCTTCGAGAAGGCCTCCTGGGCGTAGGGGTCGTCGCGCAGGTCTTGCTCGATCTTCTTCGGCAGACGGCTCTTGATGATGTCGGTCTCGTTGCGGGTCTTGCTCTCGCTCCAATCTTCGAGCTTCTGCGGCTTGCCCATGCGGCCGACTTCGTAGACGCCTTCGGGTTCGCAGACCTCGATGCCGATCACATGCTTGTCGAGCAGTTTCTTGATCTGCGGCGCGTAGGCCTCGTAACTGATGGTCTCGCCGGCGTCGCGACGGGCGAGCTGACGAAGGCTGGAAAGGACCTTGAGGGTCTCCTTGTAGCGGTTGCGATCGGCGTCGCTGAAGCTCTTGTCGGCGAAGAAGCTGGCGGATTGCAGGGCCACCTTGAGGCAGGTGCCAAACTCGGTGAGGGCGGCGTAGAAGTCGTCGCGCACCTTCTGGTTGCGGTCGACCATCTCCTTGCGGCCGTCGAGATCTACTTCCTCCAGTTGCGGCACCAACACTTGGCGGAGCTGCTCGATGTCCTGCTTGTTCTTGACCGCCTTGAAGAAGCTCCACACCTGGTCGTGCAGACGCGGCAAGCGCTTGTATTCGCTGCTCATCTGCTGGTACAGGCCCTCCAAGTCTTGGGCGTCGAAGCCGCCGAGGGTGCGGGCGGCGAGATCCTGGTACTTGGCCAAGGTGGTGTCGAGCTCGGAAAGGATGCCGCGGTAGTCAATCAGAAGGCCGAACTTCTTCTTCTCGTGCAGGCGGTTGACCCGAGCAATGGCCTGCAGGAGGTTGTGCTCCTTCAGGGGCTTGTCGATGTAGAGCACGGAGTTCAAGGGCTCGTCAAAGCCGGTGAGGAGTTTGTCGACAACGATCAAAAGGCGCAGGGCGGGATCTTCCTCGAAGCGCTTGATCATTTCCTTGGCGTAGTCGCTCTCGTCCTTGTTGCCGACGTTGTCTTTCCACCACTTGCTGACCTCGGGCTGGGCGCTTTCGTCGACCTCGGTGTTGCCCTCGCGGGTATCCGGGGCGGAGATGACGACGGCTGATTCAAAGAGGCCGGCTTCGTCGAGGTAGCGCTTGTACTGGATCGCGGCGAGCTTGGAATCGCAGGCGAGCTGGCCCTTCAGGGGCTCTTCGATGTTCTTCGAGAGGTGATCGGCGATGTCCAGGGCGATCAGGCGGATGCGGTCCTCGGCGGCGTAGATCTGGCCCTTCTTGGCGAACTTCTGCTTCAGGTCGCTCTTCTGCTTGCTGGTGAGATCGGTCGTGATGCGCTCGAACCAGGTGTCGATGGCGCGCTCGTTCACTTCCAGGTCGGGGACGCGCTCTTCGTAGAGCAAGGGGGTGACGGTCTGGTCGGCGACGGCGCGCTGCATGGTGTAGGCGTGGACGATGGAGCCGAACTTGCCAGTGGTCTTGTCTTCCTTCAGCAGGGGCGTGCCGGTGAAGGCGACGAAGGCGGCCTTGGGCAGGGCGAGCTTCATCCGCTCGTGGTTCTCGCCGCCCTGACTGCGGTGGCCTTCATCCACCAGCACGATGATGTCGCTGCTGTCGTTCTTGCACTCGGGCAGCTTGGTCGCGGTGTTGAACTTCTGCACCAGAGTGAAGATGATGCGCTCGCTGCCGGAGCCGATCTGTTCGGCGAGGCGTTTACCGGTGCTCGCCAGGGCCTCACCTTGATCCTTCTTGCTCAGTTCGCCGCCGCTGGCGAAGCTGCGGCTGAGCTGGGTCTCCAGGTCGACGCGGTCGGTGACGACGATCAGGCGGCATTGCTTCAAGGCGGGATGGAAGATCAGGGCCTTGGAGAGCAGCACCATGGTGAAGCTCTTGCCGGAGCCGGTGGTGTGCCAGATGACGCCGCCTTCGCGGGCGCCGCCCGGGCTCTTGCGGCAGACGCGCTCGATCAGGCGCTTGATGCCGAAAACCTGCTGGTGACGCGCCACGATCTTGCCGGCCTTCTTGTCGAAAAGGGTATAGAAACGGGTCATTTCCAAAAGGCGTTGCGGACTCAGCAAACTGATGATCAGGCGATCCTGGTCGGTGACGGCGAGTTCGCCGCCAGCGCGCAGTTCCTGGTACCAGTCTCGATCGCCAGCCTTGCGGTGGCCAAAGAGGCAAACGAGCTGCTCCGCGCTCAAGGGGCTGTTCTTGACACGGTGGAAATGGCTGTCGCTGAAGTCCTCCTCGGCCCAGACGGCCCAGAATTTGGTGGCCGTTCCCTGGGTGCCGTATCGCCCTTCGGCGCCGTTGATCGACATCAGGATCTGGGAATATGCGTAGAGATGGGGAATCTCATCGGGACGTTGGTTGCGCAGATGCTGCGAAATCCCCTCTTCCACCGTCGGTCCGCGCCCGGCATGGCCATCAGGACGCTTGGCCTCGATCACCGCCAAGGGCAGGCCATTGACGAAGCAGACGATGTCGGGACGCCGGGTCTCGATGCCGCCGCTGCGGAGGAGGCAAAACTCTTCAGTGAAGTGGAAGCGGTTGTTCTCCGGCTTCTCCCAGTCGATCAGGGGAATCGTCGGGCTGAGTTTCTTGCCCTCGACAAAGACGGTCGTGCTGACGCCGTAGATTAGGGCATTGCTCAGGGTCTCGTTGGCCTTGCCCAGACCTTCGTTGAGAGGCGGCGTGGCCACATGGTTGATGATGTCGTCAATCGCCGCTTCGCTCAGGGCATGGAGTCCGCCGGCATGGGGGAAACGCCGCTGCCGCAGCTCACCTCGCAGAACCTCACGCAAGACCACTTCATGGGTCTTGCCGCTCCGCGCCGCCAAGGCCTGGTCGGGACTCAGGAAGCTCCAGCCAAGCTGGCTCAGCAGAGCCAGGGCGGGGATCTTGGAGCTGTATTCTTCTTGAAAGCGGATCATATGCAGAGTGAGGGGTGAAGGATTAATAGAGAAAATGGTGGCAGCAGATACATGGTGCAAAGACTGCGGGGAGTTGCAATCGAGCTGCATTCGCGTATCTTCAAGGCTGAACTAAGGGGGAAGCATGAGCACCATTCTAAACGAAATTCGCTACGCGACCTTAGCTCTCCCTCAGAAGAATTTTGGCTTGAGTGGTGCAAACGAGCCTGAGAAGGAGTTTGCCGATGCATTCTCCTCTGTTTATATGAATTCATACGCATGTATCCATAAGCCTCGGGTTGATGAAGAACAGATATTTCTCCGGGAGTTCCCCGTACCTAGTCTTGGCATCGCCGATCTGGTTTCTATTTCTATGATCGATAGCGAGCCTAGATTGATCCGCGCCTTTGAATTCAAAATTGACGCTTGGAGCAAAGGCTTGTCTCAGGCGTTTAGATACAACTATTATGCGGATGCCGCAATTCTGGTTGTTCCCACAAAAAAACTTGATGCTGCTCAAAAATCTTTGGATCTTTTTGAGAGCGCCCAAGTGGGGCTGTGGGGATTCGACATGAAAACCCTGAAAATTGCGCGGGTGTTCACTCCACGGCCTAAGAAGGCTTATATGAATAAATACAGACAAATTGCACTCCGTAATTTAGAGGTTGTCATCGGGTAGTTCAGCCGCTTCTCTAAAATGTCTAATGCCGTCTTTAAGTGGCTTTAGGTGTTCTTTTGTCGACTTTCTATCTAAAGCCATTCGGCTATTAGAAATCATTGCATATGTTGACTCCGCAAAACCAATACTTAAACCGCAATTTTTAAGACTCTGATGAACATCTCCTTCAACGATAATATCTTGACAAAGTGAGCTGATAGATTGCCAAGATTGCAAAACTTCAAAAGTGCGCTCTTCCGGTTCTGGGGCGTAGTATTTATCTGTCTCTAGCTTGTTGATAATTTTTCCAATTCCATAGCTTAACATTTGTTCTTTTTCAGCGAAGGTTATTCGATTAAGAAGGATTTTGCTTAAATATCTATAAACAGGTTGCCGACCTTGCGATGGCTCGGGGAAAAACTTTTCCATTGAAAACGTTCTGAGATTCTCCCACCAGCCAGTTGCGCCAGCATAAGCACCAGCTGCGCCTAGGAATGGTGTTAACAAATCCGAGTAACCATTTATTACCTTAAACCCGTTTATTTTCAAGGCGTGGTTCAAGAGCATCCAGTTGCCGATGACATCAGAGTTGTAGATGTCAGATCTAATTTGTGCGGAACGCGATCCGATAATTACATAAAAACCATCCGGAGAGTCCTCCTCAAGCATCGTAATATCATTAAGGAATTCTCTGAAATTTCCTTGGTCAATCAATGCCTCGCGATTTATAGCCAATGTCGTGTAGAGCGGCAAGGCAGAAAACTCAGAGTTTCCATGAATCGCCCTAGCTTGGCGAATGAAATTTTTCGCGATAACTGCTTCCTGAGAATCCAAAGATTGTGAGACGTATATATTGGGCGATATTACACCATTTAAATTCAGACCTGATAAACATCTGTAATATTCACTGAGGATAAAATCCACATTCTTTATTTGCTCCAATTGGCGCTTTTGGTAACATTTGAAATATTCCCACTCAGGAAGATTGCCGAGTTTTGCATTTTCGCCCTGGGACCCAAGAGCGGCATAAAACTGGGGATCAATGAAATATTCTGCATCCACCCCATTTTTTCGATGCTCCTCAATTAACTTATTGATTTTGGTAGGGTCCGATTCTTTTGGGCTAAAGATGGCTCCATTGAGGTATCCAAGCTTGATGGCCTCTTTTATTTTGTCTTTCGGTCCATGACCAGACTGTGCATAAAGCTTCATTTGACATCTCCTAACTTTCTGATTAACATAGTCAAGTTATTTGGCCTTAGCGCCGGGCTTTTTTTAATCAATTGATCAATGGTTTCGCAAAAATCCTTTGGCAAATCGGGCCTGCGAAGTGTCAGTGGCGGCGGGGCATTATTGATAATCCGATGAAGAGTATTATAAACGGAGTCATCGCGCCGCATGAAGGGATTATCTCCGGTAGCATGTTCATATATTACTAGTCCAGACGTGTACAAATCTGACCTATAATCCAAGTTTTCACGGAAACTATTTTGAAGCATTTCAGGAGCTAAATAATATCGCGTCCCAGGAATCGCGCCTTGATTTTGAGTTAAGGCTGTGCCCCCAACAATAAAAGCAATTCCTAAATCAAGCAGAATAAACTGTCTGGAGCTATCACTTGTCATCATTATGTTTTCCGGCTTGATATCTCTATGAATAGCATTTAAAGCCGTCATCCCCTTGATCGATTCCATCAAACATAATGCCAGCTTTCGCAATTCATCTATTGATGGAGAACGATTAGGATTTATCATTCTTCTAAGCATCACACCATCAATGTATTCTTCTGAGTAGAATAAGTATTTCTGTCCGTTAATAGATTTTTCAAATGGATGAATCGATCCAAGCTTCACCATGTATTTTGAATTACATTTTCTAAGAATATCGATCTCTCGATAAATTCTCTTTAGATTCTCCTCTTGATCTTCATCAATTTTTTGCTTGTCTAGATCCTCTTCTTCATCTGCATTGACCGAGCTTGGTATCGCGACAACCTTAATTGCTTCATAAATATTTTCGGATATGACCTTCGCCTTAAACACCATCTTGAAACTTCCCTTGCCGAGGTATGTAGGCTCGGAAATTCCAGGGCAATGCAAAAGCAGATCTTCGGGAGTGAAATTGAAAGTCATAATGATGGCTCCTTCAGTTTTGTTGCCCTTGTGTAAATTCTTTCGATCCTGCGGCCATATTTTCTACATCCCCCATAATAACAGTCTTATATATGTGGTTTACAATATTCATCTGACTTGTGTTGGTTTTAATCATTTCGAAATCTGAACACTGAGATTCAATTTCCAATGTAAACAAAATTATTTTAGTTTTTATTGTATCAATAATTTTTACCAGTCTCGACTCTGGGATTAATTTCTTAACTCCGACTAGCTTCATGTTGTTGTAGAAATTATCTTCAATGAGATTGATAAAATCCTGGGGAATAGCGGTGTTAACTACGCCTGCTTTACATGATTTTATTAAATTGTCAATTTCAGAAATCCCCTCACCTAGGTCGCAGCAAAAAAATATATCTCTTAAATCTTCAGGAACATTTAATTCGGGCAGCTGCACATCTTTAAGTGATTGAAACCTGCCAATGAAATGCCCTAATACTAAAGTCCTGAACTTTCTATATTCCGGGATATTTTCTTTATCTCTGTATCCATCCAGCTCAGAATTTACCCAGTCCTTAAATTTATCGTGATTTAATTTATATGCAAGAATTAAACAGAGTCTTAGCAAAGATGAAATATCAATCTTGGGGTCAACTGCCGCAGTTTGAATCTGCTGTAATAGAGTCGATTGGCGTTCCATTAGGAGACTCCATAAAAGGATTTTAGTGCTCCGACAACGAATTCAGAAATTACATTCACAGTTACCGCTCCACCGAGGCCAACAGCCGCCTTAGTCATCATCTTGCCGATCCAAGCCCCAACTTTAGGGCCAAATCTTTCAGGCACCTCTAATTTAGGCTCCTCGCTGACAGCCTGCTTGAGCTCTACAATATCTTCCTCATTGACCCCTTTTGACTTCAATGCAGCGGAAAGACTCTCCCAATTACCAGTGTATATTGTTATGGTTGATGATTGGGTGAAATTCGAGCTATTCACAGCAATGTTCCCAACTGAACCATGAATAGTGATTCCGTGGTTTGGCGTGGGTTGATTCATTTTGACATCTCCTTTGATTAATTTGAGGGAGTAGTGATCAGAAATGCCTCCAATGCCTTTTTGGCAGTGGCTTTCGACAATCGTGTATCGTTCAGTTTTTCCATTTGGCAGTTGTCGCGTCAACGTGTCGCCATCATCTGCGTCGCAGGTAAGATCAAAAATTGTAGTTGGATGCTTTAGCTGCAAGGCAGTCTTAAATGGCCCCAAGGTTTTGCCATTTAATTTTTCGATATAAACTGAGTCATTCATCAGATCATCGAACGGATTCATGAGGCGCTTCCTCCAGTTTTAACTCTTCTCTTCCCCGTCAGCAACTCCTGCATCAGGGCTTGTTTTTCTTGCTTGAGGCGGTCGAGCTGCTGCTGTAAAGCGGCAATCCCTTGATCGGCGGTAGTCAGGATGGCGGCAATGCTTTGCTGCTCTTCTCGATCAAGCGGCATGAAAATTGATTTCTTCAGGAAATCCTCAAAGTTAAAAGTCATTTTTTCAATATGAACGCCCGAACTGGATTCAAAAGCCAATTGATACACCGCTTTCTGCTTGCAGAACCAGTCAAAGAACTCTATGCTCAGTTTGTTTTGGTTTTTCGCGTTTACCGCAATGTAGGAATCTGAAATGTGATGACCATCGAATTGCTCTGTGACTAGCCCCATGGCACCGTGCACGATCTGCATTTTTGAGATGATGAAATCCCCTGCATGGGCTGTGTTCATCTTCTTGGTCAAGATTTGGTGGCCTTTCAAGACTTCTCGGAGGACAACGCCCTCGGAACGCCGCTTGACGCTGAGCAGTCGATAGTCAACAGCATCGTCCCAATTTACCGGTCGTTTGACTTCTTTGATCAACTCCCCCAACCTCACCTCTTGCCACTCTCCCGTGCATCCCGGCAGGCGTTTTTTGCCGGTGAGGAGTTGCTGCATGAGGGCGCGTTTCTGCTGCTGGGAGTTCTCCAGGAGTTTTGCGCTGGCCGCAATCGCGGCATCCCAGGTCGACAGGATTTCCGCTATCTTCTTTTGTTCGGGGAGAGGGGGAATTGGAACTTGAATCGTCTTAACGAGGCCAGAACTTAGGTTGTCCTGGCTGCCGCCATTGCTGAGTCCACGAATGGCTTCATACTGCGATTGGAGGTAGTAGTAATGGAAATCCGGAGATTGCTTTGAATTCAGGAGAATAGCGGCACAAGCTTGGTTTGTTGTCGCTTCAATTCCAAGTTTTCCGACTTGACCGCGAGTTTTTCCTTGCCCGTACATAGCCATAAGAAGTGTATCTACAGGAAAGAGTTTTGCGGATGACTCGTTCATGCCTTTCTGAGTAATTTTTTCGGCTGATGAATAAATCGTTCCAAAGCACACTTCAGCAGTCGTCACCCAGGGAATATGACCATTCCAATATTCCGGCACATTCCGGCTAGGAGTGCCCCCGGAAGTCACACGAGCAACGTCCCCCAGAGTTTTGACTTCCCATCCTTCCGGCAGCTTCATACGACCACCTTGGCTGAGTATTCCGCGTAGAACTTATCATTGATATGAGATTTAATCTGAAGGTAAGCCTTGCTGGGGATTGGTGGGAATCGGAAGTACTCGTTTTCTTCTTCGGTCACCCCAGGGAGATTGCCATAGCCAGTGTTACTAAAAATGATCAAGCCTGTGCGATTGAGCCGAACAAAGAGATCCGGCAGACCCGAAGGGGCTCGCTTGGCGAGCTTTGCGGCCTCCGCGTAATAGGTGCGCATGAAATTCAACATCCCAGCCTCATCGTTTTCCTTTGGCCAGGAATGACACTCATGGAACTTATCGAGGTGAACGAGGAGGATGATCTCCAAGCGTGAAAGATCGCCGACGACGCGCATTTGTTCTTCGTAGAGGTCGAAGTCCGAGAGTTCCGGCTTCTGGTGCCCCCAATACAGCGCCATGAGCATATCCATTTTCTCTTTGCACTGCGCGGCCATGGTGGCTTGGTAAAGGATGATGAAGCGAGAAGCAGTGGCGTCCGTGACCTCGATGGGAGAGACCTCGTATTTAAGCATCGACTCCGTCACTTGCCGCAACTGAACTTCCCTGACCAAGTCAAAGGCCACCGAGAGTGCCTTGGTGGTCATGCCGAGAGCTGTGCTTAAGCCACTCATGGCATGAGCTCCCGGATCTGGACTTTGAGGGGTTCCCAACAGGGATGCGCGAGATCGCAGTGTTGCTGGAGGAGGCCGCGATTGGCGACGGGGGCGCGTCCTTGGGCGAGGAGGGTGGCGTAGAACAGAGTTTTCTGCTGTTGGGCTTCGTTGCCGCCGACACAGGAGCTGAAGCTGGGGGCGCATTGGAGCGGCTTGCCTTCATCCGGCTTGAGCGAATGGAGCAAGAGGGCTTCGAGGCTGCCGGGGCCGGTCTCCGGCAGGATGTGGGAGGCGTAGACCAGCTCGGGGAAGCGAACTTGCAGATCCCGTCCGAGGTCGCTGAGAGCTTGGCGGCTGGCCTTCGGATCGCTGTCGGCATCGGCGAGAACGAGGAGATGAGTCAAGGAGGGGCCGGTGATGGTGCCGTCGGCGAGATCAAAGGCGATCGAGCGGAAATTATCCTTCCCCTCGGCCTGGTAGATGCAGAGCTGTTCTTTGCCGTAGCCCATGCCCTTGGTCAGCTCGACCAGGGCGTTGACCTCTTCGTCGCCTTCGACGAGGACGACGCGGGGGCTGCTGAGCTGCTGTTTAGCGGATTTCATGTTCATCTCCGACGAGGCGCAGGGCCTTCTCCGCGTCGATCAGGTTGACGCGGTGTTTGCCATTCTGGAAGATGAGCTTGAGGATGGCGAAATCGGTCTTGCGTTCTTCCATGACGGGGAGGAACTTCTGCAGGCATTCGTAGCTGTGGCTGCTGACGAAGAGCTGGACATTGAAGCGTTCGGCGAAGTCGAGGAGCTGTTGCCAGAAGCTGGCGAGGCGGCTGTGGTGGATGCCGTTTTCGACCTCGTCGATGATCAGGTAGCCGTCGCGGCATTGGACTACGGCAGCGAGGAGGAAGACGATGCGCTGAAGACCGTCGCCGTAGAAGTTGATCGGCAGGAAGGCGTCGGAGCTGCGGGCGTAGAGGACGGGCAAGCCGCTTTCGATGAGGATATCGAGGTCGAACTTGGTGTCATGGAAGAGTTGGCGCAGAGCATCGCGGCAGGCCTCGTAGTGGCCGGTTTTCTTCAGGTCGCTGATAAAGGCGACGGCATGATTAAAATGGGGCGAGATGTAGAAGAGTTTGGGGAGGATGACCGGAACCGGGCTGGTGATTTCGAGCTGGCCGTTGTTGCGGAAGACGATTTGGCTGTGCTGATTGAGGTGGCTGACGCTGAGAGTGGCATCGGTGGACTGGGCTTTCTCTCCGGTGAAGGATCCGATCAAATTCGACTGGGATTCCTGAGCATCGACAACTAAGGGTTGACCGTCGAGCTGAGCTTCGATATGGAAGCGGCGCTGTGGCGAGGCTTTATTAAAAATATTCTCCCAGAGCGGCTGAATGTTGCCGCTCAGGGGAACATTGTAGGTGCGCAGGGTGTTGACTTGATTAAAGACATCCGTGCGGTGGGAGCCGAAGAGGAAGAAGATGGCTTCCAGGAGGGAGGTTTTGCCGGCGTTGTTATCGCCGATGATCAAGTTGACCTTGCGGGTCGACTCGATCTTGAGCTCGGCGATACCGCGGAAGTTCTGGATGTGGATATTGGTAATCATGAGTCAAGCCCTGAGAAGAGTGAAATGGGAAGAGTGAAGAGTGAAATGAGCGAGGAAGACGAGGCGGGTGCGGGAGTTTTCATAGGTTACGATCTTTCCAGAGAGGATTCTGTCGTGAGATTAGCCTCGGCTGGCGGCTTGGCGAGGGAGCTGGAGCAGGAAGCTTGAGGGAAGCTCAATTCCAGGGCCAGATTGAGGTCCTGTGAGATCCGGGCGAGGATATCGAGATCGAAGCTTTGGCGGCGATCCGGGTGGATGCGGCGAAGCAGCTCGGCACGCGGCAGGCCAAGGCGGCGGGCGAGTTTCGCTTGGCTGAGTTTGAGTTCCCGCAGACGAGCGCGGATGCGTGCGTAGAGGCGTTCCTTGAGCAAATCCGCCTTGAATTCCGGGGTGCGCATCACCTCAGTGGCGGCGGCCTTGAGCTCGTTGTAATCCTCTTCGGTGAAGGGCTCCAAGGCCATGAACTCGGCGAGGAGTTCAGGAGGAATGGGCTGGGACAGGGTGATGGGTTCGAAGTTCATTTCAGGTCTCATCAGCCCATTGCAAGGGTTTGATGCAATCTTTAAATCGACCATAATTTTTAGTCAAATGCTGATACCTCCCCGCGACGACCCCAGGAGATATCTTCAACTCTTTTGCTAGGCTACGAATTCCCGCACTACTCGTTATTTTCTCAATTTGTTTATTGTAAGATTTTGGTATCAACAATTCAGCCGCAAATTCATTCGCCTTTATTTCTTCCGGGTCGTCGTCGTATTTCCCATCATCAAGATAAATTTGTTGCTTTTTACCATGTAAAACATGACCGAGTTCGTGGAAAAATGAAAACCAGAATTTGTCCTCGGCCTTACCTCGAATATTCAAATAGATGGCCACTTTATCCTTATCCAACCACTCAGTCGCTCCTGACCACGGAGCTTTGGGGAATTCCTTGGTCAGAGTCAAAGCGCAGCCAAAAGAGGCGCAGATGGCATGAGCTTGCTTCAAGGCCTCATTGATATTAAGAATCGTCAGATTACGGAGCTGCAAAATAGCGATTTGCGCTTTTTCTTTATCAAAGGGCTGGCAACTTGTTCTGAGAGCAGACTTTTTGGCGAGACAGAGCCAAGCGGCCACGGCTGCGGAATCCGCAGAAACCTTGGTGGATCTACGAGCTGCCGCGACTGGCTTGCCCCAGACTTCCTCCCATGAATGGGGCGAACTTACACCATAAAAAGAGAGGACCTGATTCAGTGTCTCAATGCTTTTTTCTGTGCTGGTAACAATCTTGCGAGATTGCAATTCTTTAAGAGGTTGCGTTTTCAGCCATCCCACCAGCTCAGAATTCCTCTTATCTTGTTCGAGCCTTGCAAGATGAGATCGATATTGAGCTTCGCGGTTGACCCAAAACTCGGCGTCAACCCCAGTTGCCATCTCAAGCTTCAGCGCGATTTCATGGGTGATCGGTTGTGTGCCTTTGAGGATGCGACTGATGCTCATGGAAGAGATCTCAGTTCTTTTGGCAAGATCCTCTTGGTTGATGCAGAGGAACTCCATGGTTTCCAGCAGTGTGTCAGTGGGGGGGCTGACTTCCTGCGGCACATATTTGTAAAGTTTCTTGGCTTTCATTCGTGCGTGTCCGTGATTTCAATGATTTCCACTTCGGTGACGAGATCCAGGTCAATGCCTCCGTCAGGCTTGGTCGGAATGGGCTCGTTAGCCGGGATGAAGAGAAGTCGGTAGGGGTGGTTGAGGTCTACTGAGAATTGGCCTTTGCGGTTCTGACTAAGCTCATGACATCGGGTTGGAGGGAGGCGAGAGAGATGTGCTAAGCTTGGCGCTGCTGCGATCTCGTCGAGTCGCCGCAAGATCTTGGCGGTTTGGGTCGGGCCATAGGTACGGGCTCTATCCTTTGGATCGCTCAGGTTCTTTGCCAGCTTCTTGCTGCTAAAGCTTATCTCCATCGGGAGCTCCTGTCAAACTTTATAACAAAATTTGTTACGATCATTCATAGCCCAGCTCCTTGAGATAGCCGGCCATCTTGATCTCCAAATCAGCCAGCTCGGCCTTGAGGGCGAGGCGTTGGCTGCGGATGGCGACGAGATCAAGCGTGGCTTCCTCCTCGAATGTGTCGACATAGCGGGGGATGTTGAGGTTGAAGTCGTTGCTACGGATCTCTTCGAGGGTGGCGAGGTGCGCGTACTTGGGGACGCTCTGGCGGGCCTTGGCGGTGGCGAGGATCTTGGCGATGTGCTCAGGCGCGAGGAGGTTCTGATTCTTGCCTGCCTTGCAGTCCGAGGAGGCGTCGATGAAGAGCACCTTGGCGTCGGTTTTCTGCTTGCGGAAGATGAGGATCGCGGCGGGGATGCCGGTGCCATAGAAGAGCTTCTCGGGAAGGCCGATGACGGTATCCAGGAGGTTCTCCTCGATCAGCTTTTGGCGGATGCTGCCTTCAGTGGAGCCACGGAAGAGCACGCCGTGCGGGACGACGACACCCATGCGGCCGGAGCCGGGCTTGAGGGTCTCGATCATGTGGAGGATGAAGGCGTAGTCGCCCTTGGTTTTGGGCGGGACGCCGCGACGGAAGCGGCCGAAGGGATCGTGCTCGGCTTCCTCGTGTCCCCATTTGTCGAGGGAGAAGGGCGGGTTGGCGGTGACGACATCGAAGAGCTCCAGGTCGCCGTTGCGGTCGAGAAGCTTGGGATTGCGGATGGTGTCGCCCCACTCGATCTTGTGGTTATCTTCGCCGTGGAGGAACATGTTCATCTTGGCGAGCGACCAGGTGGAGCCGATGGCTTCCTGGCCGAAGAGGGCGTAGTTCTTGGCGCCGGTGTCGCGGCGGATCTTGCGGCCGCACTTCATCAGGAGGGAGCCGGAGCCGCAGGCCGGGTCGCAGATGCGGTCGCCGGGCTTGGGGTCGAGGAGTTCGGCGATGAGGTCGGAGACTTCGGGCGGGGTATAGAACTCGCCGGCCTTCTGGCCACCGGAAGCGGCGAAGTTCTTGATCAGGTATTCGTAGGCGTTGCCGATGACATCGAGGGTGCCGACGCGGGAGGGGCGGAGGTTGAGGTCCGGCTTGGCGAAGTCTTCGAGGAGGTGGCGGAGGATGGTGTTCTTCTGCTTCTCTTCGCCGAGCTTGTCGGTGTTGAATGAGATGTCCTGGAAGACCGACTTGTTGGCGTCGCGCAGCTTGTTGCCGTTGGCTTCTTCGATGGCGTGCAGCGCCTGGTCGATGCGCTCACCGTTGCCGGGCTCGTGGCGTCGCTCGAAGAGTTTGTAGAAGGACGCCTCGGGCGGGAGGGCGAAGCGTTCGCTCTTCATCATCTCGGCGATCAGCTCGGGCTCGTCGCCGTATTGCTTCTGGTAGCCTTCGAAGTGGTCCTGCCAGACATCGGAGATGTACTTGAGGAAGAGCATGGTGAGGATGAAGTCTTTGTAGGTATCCGGGCTGATGGTGCCGCGGAAGGTATCGCAGGCACCCCAGAGCGACTTATTGATGCCATCCTGCAGGCTTCCTTGCGAGCGCTCTTCGGGCTCGGCCTGGACGCGAGGAGTGGCGGCGGCTCGCGGCTCTTTCTTCTCTTTGACCAGCTTCGGCGCTTTTTCCTCTTTGGTGAAGAGCTCGCCTTGGGCGGGCTCTTCGCTAGCCGTGGCGCAGGCTAGGGAGCCGCCGCGTCCGCGTCCGGGGATAACCAATTGGGCAGCGACAAGCTCTTCCTTGGCGGCGAGGTAGGCGGCTTCATCGAGCTGGAGCTGAGCACGAAGGGAGACATTGCCGACAGTGGAGCCATCGGCAGGGAGGGCGTCGAGGAGGGATTGGGCGTGGGGTGAGAGGGACATGGGAGCCTGCTGAATGGTGAAGGGTGAAGTGGGAAGAGTGAGAGAAATAATAGAGCCGTTAACTGGGAGTTGATTGAAGATTAAGAATTTTTTGAGCGACAGCGGCCATTTCCTGTTTGCGGAGCTGGATTAGCTGTGAGAGGGCCGAGATTTCTCGGTAAGCGGATTCGTAGAGGGCGATGATCTGCGTTTGAGCTTCCAAGGTCGGGACTCTGATGGGCGTTTGATCGAGCAGAGAACGACGGATGCTTTGCTGGTTGCTGCCTTCACTCAAGCGTGCGAAGTAGGCCTGGGCCGGCGCTTGATTGAGCTGCCAAGCGAGGAAGGCGGGACGGATCTTCACAGGATCAGGACGGATGATGAAGAGGTGCTGTGTACAGAGGGTGGGGCCGGGGACCTTGGTGAGACAGATGGCGCAGAGGTTTTCACCGCGACAGGTGAGCAGGACATCTCCAGCTTGCAGCCACGCGGACTTTGCCGGCAAAGGATCCTCGATACGCGCCAAGTTTTCCCAAACGGGTTCCGCGCCTTCCTTGACATCCCGAGTTTGGACGAGGCGGACAGATCCGTGCTTCGTCTCCTCGATGCCGGTGCGGAAGACCTGGCCGAGACGGATCTCGGCCAGATCGGAGAGATCTGCGACTCTTATGGGAGGCATCAACATGAGCTTAATTACGCCCTAAACAGTTGGATGACGGCACAAAAGAGCATAGGAGCTGCCATGGAAATGGCGATCGTCATCGGCAAAGCCCAGACATCCACCATCCATGTCTTGTTATTTTTTTTTACCGTTCTGCGATCAACCGGGGACCAGTCCCAATAAATAAGGCAGAAAATCGCGGCAGCGAGCATGATGAGACCAGCGCGGACGTCCATCGGGATATGGGGCAAGGAAAAGATGGCAATCAAAAGGATGAAGAACTTTGGGAGATGCTTTCGAACCCGTTGGTTCGACAGCTCCAGGACTTCTTGGTGGGGGCGTTTTTTCATTTTCTGTACTCTCCTCTATGCACTGGTTTTTTTCTTGTTTTATGGCTCCAACTCAGATGGAGCCAGTATTAGTAGTTTAGCGGCGGCGCCCCGGAAGTCAAGAGTCACGCCAAAAAAATGGCTCCAGATTGATTGGTGCAGTAATTTAGATTTTCTGGAATGCCGTTTCATCCCTCACATACCTGCAGCTCGGGAAGCCGGTGCAACCGAGGAAGGCTTGGCCGTCGCTCTTGCGCTTGCGCTCGACCAGGGGCTTGGAGCACTTCGGGCAGGAGTTGCTGTTATGGCGTTCCTGGAGAGACGCGAGGTGGATCTCGTGCGTCTGCTGGGTCTTGAAGAGGCCATTGGGCATGCGGCCTTCTTGGAGAGCTTGGGCCATCTGGGCGGCCTGCTCCGGTGTGAAGACCTCAGTCTGCTTGCTGCGGATGAAAGCGACATGCGGCATGGTGACCTGGGGCGGTAGTTCCTCGGCATTCTTGAGCGTGGCGTCGGGGCCGAAGTTGATCAGATTAAAAAGATTGGTGTCAATGTCTTCCTTGCTGAGGCCGTAGAATTCGATCAGGGCCATCAGGTGGCGGTAGTTTTGGCGGAGGGGATTTTGAAAGCTGTTTTTGGTGCCGTTGGGGAAGGTCTGCGTCCACTGTGCTTGATCGGCCTTGCCGAAGATCCAGCCGGCCATGTTCTTGGTCTCAATGACGAAAATGCCGAAGCGCGAGACGATGACATGGTCGATCTGGGTGGTGGAACCATCCTCCAGCTTGAGAGTGACATTGTTGAGCTGGTGATAGACCTTGCTGTCGAGAGCGACCTTGTGGATAGTGCTTGTTATGGCTTCGCCGATCGCGCCTTTGACGGCGGGCTTCTTCAGTTGGGCAAAGAACCAGCCAGCGAGAAGAATCAGCCCCAGTAGCCA
Source organism: Verrucomicrobiota bacterium (assembly GCA_039798785.1). Lineage (GTDB taxonomy): Bacteria > Verrucomicrobiota > Lentisphaeria > Lentisphaerales > Lentisphaeraceae > CAMCSH01. The sequence continues at coordinate 60,018 of JBDKFG010000002.1, forward strand.
GGACATCGAAGAGAGCGCTGCAGCGAGGCTGCTGAAGATTCCCCCGGCGACGTTCGCCTTGTCCGCTGGCGGTGTGAAGATCGCCGGCAAGGCCCACTTGCAGAAGGCCGTGACGGCGGCGGCCAAGATGAGCCCCACCCACCAGGGCGTTTTGCGGCAAAGGTCGAAGTAGAGCGAGAGGACGCTGTTGCGATCGGAGCGGCGGGCCATGGTTAATTTCCTTGGGTTGATGGTGAGCGGCGGCTAGATCACGGGAAGACGATGTCGACCTGGACACCAGTCTGGATCAGCAGATCGCCTTGAGCGTTGTGGGCGTCATGCCAAAGGGTGAGCTGAATGCCGTCGTCGTTGACATATGGGATGCCCTTCGCGTAGCTGCCGCTGATGATTCGCACCTTGTCATTGCTCTGCCCGAGGATTTGCAAGGCATTGCCGCTTGCGCCGCCGCCGCCAAAGTCGAGGATGGCCACGGCATTGATCGTCAATTCCTGAGCTTGAGGATCAGAGAGGTCGATGACTTCGACGCTGGTGGGCGTTTCCGGATCGGGGGTGATATCTGCAAGGTTCAGGTAGGCACCAGCGAAATGCAGCTTGTCCTGACCGTCGCCGCCTTCAAGATACACATTGTCGACGGAGTCCAGCCAGATCGTGTCGTCACCGGGGCCGCCAAAGACATAGTCGATGCCGTCATCGGGCACAGTAACTGGGTAGAGGAGGTCGTCCCCATAGCCGCCGGCAAGGACATTTGCTGCCTGGTTGCCGAATAGGTAGTCGTCGTAGGGACTGCCGATGGCATTTTCAATCACGGCATCGTAGGCGATGCCGATGTTGCCATCCACAGCAACTGCCTCGGTCGCATTGCTCCAAATCGTGCTCAATCCACCGGGACTGAGGTCAATCGAAATGCCGTAAGGAGCGTCACGGAGATCAATAGCATCGTGCCCGCCGTCATCAATTAGGGTCACGACCTTCGCCCCGAGCTGGTCGAAGGTGTAGGTGGTGTCGCCGGCGTTTTGGGGCGTGATGCCGTAAAGCTGTCGCAAGCGGGCGATGTCGTCCATCATGTAGCTCTCAGGGGAAATGCCACTGATTGCGCTGGCATCCTCGGCATCCGGAAAGCCGTTGTAGGACATCACGCTGTGGCGGACATCGTAATGAGGTGAATCCCCATCGTCGCTACCTCCTTCCGGGTAAGGGTGAGGCAAGCCGAGTGCGTGGCCGATTTCATGGATCAGCGACGCAGCCTCAAAGCTCCCTGCAGTCAAGGGCGTGTAGAGGTAATCAACATTGAACCAGATATCGCCGTTAGTTGTGAATCTCGATGCGTCCTTGCCTTTAGGGAAATAGGCGTAAGCGCCCGTATCCGCTTCGTGGATCATGGAGGCGAAGGTGAGCTGAGATTGCTGGACATCGACCGTCTCGGCGAAGCTCACCTTGAGAAACTGCGAGATGTTGTTGAGTATCTCGCGGGTGACGGCCTTCTGCGCCTCGGTGAAGGGAGTGAAGCCGTTGCGCTCGTTCGCATCCCCTGAGTAGTAGCTCGGCACAGATTGCAGGAAGGTGTAGCTGATGGTGATACCGTCGCTGGGGCTGCCATCAAACCACTGGCTGCTAGATCCAAGCGGGGTCAAAGCGGCGACATCGAACAGTGGCAGCGTCCAGCCGTTACTGGCGCCGTGGCTGTCCGTGATGGAGACATTGAGGGAATGATTGGGCGAATGGATAGCTTTGAAGGCGATCGAGCCAGCATTGACCTCGGCCTGGGTGAAACTGTTGACGGCTTTGCCGCTCTTGAGAAAAGTGCCGCCGTTACCTGACTCCCACGACCAGGTGTAGCGCAGCTGCGCGGGGCCGTCTTCGAGATCAGCGTCGGTCGCATGGAGCATGGAAGCATTGAGCTTCACCGTGGCGGCAGAATTGACCATCCAGGGCGCCCAGCTCAGCAGCGGAGAAGAGTTGTGGGCGCCAAAATCCAACTGCAGAGTTTGAGGCGCTGAACTCAAGGTGCCGTCACTGACGCTGAGCCGCAGCACCGGTGCGGCATTGGTACCATCGGAATGCACGAGGTAGATCTTGCCGGCGGCGAGATCGGCTTGGGTGAAGTTCGCAACCGCTTCGCCGGTATCGCGGCGCAGCTCACCGTGGGCAAGGGAAACGACCTTGAAAACCAATTGCGCAGTGGGCGTGATGTCGTCTCGGGCATCGAGGAAATCGGTGTTCAACTTGAGGTAGCCGCCTTCCTCCATGACCGCCTTACGATTGTAGAGATGGGGAGCAAGGTTCGTGGTCTGGAAGGCGAAGGGGAGCAAGGCTTCCGCGCTGCCTCCGGCCTCGTTCGTTACCTTCAGGGTCAGAGATGGAGCCACCTTGCTGCCGTCGTGGTGCAGCTTCACCAGCTTGGAGACGAGCTGTGAGTAGTCGAAGGTCATCGACTCCAGGCCATTGACGATCAGGGTCGCATGTTCAAGCCGCGTCAGGGTGAAGGTGAGCTGCTTGTCTATGGCGCTCAAGCCCAGAGACGCCGCACTGAGTACCAGCTCGCCCGACTCGCGAAGGGCGAGTGATTTTGGCGGCATCAACACGGGTGTTTCGATCCAATCGACCAGGCCGGCGACCTTCGCGCTTTTCAGACCGAAGCTATCGACAGCCTGGATGGTGAACGAGGGAGCTTTGCTGGCCTTGCTCAGTGCCGCGAAGCTGACGGCACCTGCCTCAACTTCCGCACCGGTGAAGGCGCTGGTCTTGCTGCCATTGAGGCGAAATTCTGCGGCATTGACGACAGCAGTGAAGGTTAGGTCCTCAAACCTGCCGCTGACATTGAAATCGCTGACAGCAAGGCGGTATTCTTCGGTGCCTTCTGCACTCACGTGAAGGCTGCTGAGCACAGGGACGGGAGTGACTGAGGGTGCTGAAGCTTTCCATCTGAGCGGCACAACGATCTCTTGCGTCGGACTGGTCGGGTCGCTCAGCCGAAGGTGCAGCGCAGAAGCATGCCCGGCGTCGCTACTGCGGACATAGAGACTGGCCAGCTCAATGCCGTTGAAGCTTCCCTGCGTGAAGGAAATGAAGTTGGCGCCGCTTTTCTGTAGAATCACCAGGTTATCGGAGCTCGTGATTTCCAAGCTCAGTTCCGAGAGCGTGTTGTCTTCGTCCGTCAGCGAAAGAGCCGCACTGAGGGACACCGGTTTGGTCGAGCTGAGGGTAATGGCTTTGGTACGAGCCACAGGAGCATCGTTCGCCTGAGTAAAACTCATCACGGGACTGAAGGAGGCGGATTTCAGGTCGAAACTGTCAGCCAGCATGGCGGTGATCGATGGAGGCAAGAGCTTGCCATCATGCACGAAACTGATGGCGCCAGCGGCAACCTCATCCAAGCTGAAACTCTGCACTCTCACGCCTTGACGAAAGAAGGTGCCGCCGCTGACTTTCCCGAGGATGACCGTCAAGTTGGCATCGGGAAGCGCGTCTCCGGAGGTTTCAAACATCGAGCGAGTCAGCAGAATTGAGCTGCCTTCCCGCACGAGGCCAAGCTGAAATTGATTGAGGATGGGGGCGCTCATCAGGCACGCGCCTGGGGTAACGGCGCTAGACCGAATGGTGATAGATTGAAATTCATCTTGATCTCCTGATACTTTGCAAGTTCACACTCTAGAGAATCCTGGCGAGAATGCGAGGTCTGTCAGGCCGGTTTAGTTGCGGGACTTGCCAAGCTCTACGGGATCTCTGAGGGTGCAGCGTCCTCCCTTGCTGAGCAGGATAGAGCCATGACTGTGATAATTCAGAGTCACATGTAGGAGGGGCGAGGCCCAACGTTCAAGGTAACCGGCCTTGCGCGGCTTTGTGCGCAAGGTCCGGTTGACCGCAGGGTTGGGCATCAAAGGATTCCCCACGCAGAGAGCTTTTCTTGCCAAGCGGCAATGGAATCTTTTGCGACAGCCAAGCCGTCCAAGATGACTGTGCCATGCTTGATCTTGACGGACAAAAGCCATCCGTTACCCGCCGCGCTATCAATACCAGAATTTTGCTCGATAACCGGTACGTAACCACTTCTTGGCGTCTTCGTGAGCCTGAAGTGCTTGTCAAGATTCGCCAAATCGGCGAGCAGCGCCAATCTCGGATCGTTTGTAATAGCAGCTTCGATATCAGATGCGTTTAGACCCAGCGAAGGCGCCGCATCTTTCAGTGCATCCTTCAAGTGATAGGCGTGAATGAAGAACGAGTACAACTGCTGTAGCCATGCATGGATCGACTCTCCGCACATCCTCTCCGCGCTGGGAGAGGACACGGATTGGAGATCCTTCTGAACTTGGAGCCAGCGTTGTTTCCAATCTCTAGCTTGATTTCCGGGAATGAGTTCGGACGAACACTGCGCCGAGAAGGATATCGATTCTTCAATCGACACAGCAATCGTCAAAGCCGTTCCCCCACATTGAGGGCAAGGCAGGCGTTCCAACGTCGCACTCAATTCCGGCGGACGAGGGGTGCCACAAGTTGAACAAGTTACGGCGTCCATACTTCATTTCCGCGTAGATTTGTTGCCCAACATCTAGCTCATCCACGGGGTGGAAGCCCGAATTCAAACTGGAGCGTTGCCCGCCGTTGGATGGAGCGTCTTGTTAGCCGTTGGTTTTCATGGGTTAAGAACGATTGAAAACGATCCTTCTATTTTGAGTTCTGATGCCTCAACAAAGCGCTTCATCCACAATAGCTTGTCAAGAACACGTTGATCATCTTGACCAGTTTCATCACGCTTGATTGTCTCAAGGATTCGGCTCTTTGCACCTTCAAGAGTCAACTTCTCCTCACCAATGTATAGCTGCCCCGCCTTTTCGACTTCGTAGAGAGCGTTAAGGAAAAAATGTCCATCATCATCCTGCAAAATCAATCGCGGAATGGACTTGAACTTCTTCGCCATGGTTTCGTCCATTTCTTGAGATCGCTCCCATTCGTAAAGCCTCGCACCGATGTCATCCTCGATCATGACTCTAGGGTAAATGGCCTTCTTTGACTCTAGGAAATATGCACATTCGACGGAGGGACCAAAGAATCCCAAATCATCAATGTAGCAATCACCAAGAACTGCTCCTCCCCGAACAAGGAATCCTTCGTTGAGAATTCGGAGTATTGATAGTGACGTATTATAGAGGCAAATGTAAAGAAGGTTCAAGTCGTTCTTCCGCGCGTCTTCCACCCCGTCCTTGTAGGTGTAAACTATGTAAACGCAGTCAGAAAAGCTTCTCAGTTCTCGCTGATAAATGACGTGAGGCAACTGCGCTTGCCGGGCTTTGTTTCGCCCTACCTCTTCATGAAAAAGTCGGTGAATTCTGAATTTGTCATCGAATCGTGTTCTCTGTGCTGTCCCCAAAACATCGAGGAAGATTACAGCTCCTGTTGTGTATGAAGGCGAGGAGTCCATGATTTCTTTCGGCTAACAGGTTGATATACTTCATTGGGAGCAAGGTATCACCTAGTATCCGGCCTGTCAAGGTGCAGGGTATCACTTTGGATTGAGCACGAAGGGGTATGTAAAGCGCCAAATATCGTCCCAATCGATGACTGGGCCAGTGGCGATATTCAAAACTTACGACAGCCTCTCAGCCCCTGCGGGCTGAGGGAAGTAAGCTTAATCAAGAGAATCTTCAAGAGGCTCTTGACAACTAGAATGACAAGCACTTAAGTGCGCCTCATTCTTACCTGAACGCCACACCCTAAAAGAATCGCCCCATGTCTCCACTCGACCTCAAGCCCGCGCTTCACGCCTGGACGCTGGAGCATCGTTACGCCAAGTTGGGGATCGGGAGTCGTGCGGCCTCCAACGAGAAACAGACCCAACTGATCCGCAGCAGTGCGCAGACCTTGCGTGAGGGCGGCAAACTTCGCCTTGCGACTGGCGCCTATGAGCTTGTGGCCCGTGCTCAAGCAGCGACCTTCGTGGTAGACATTCTTGATGCGCATGGCGAATGCTCCACGCTGACTTACCCGTCCCCCGAGGACGCGGTGCAGTTCCTGCTCGGCAGCTACGATGGGTCGGAGCCGGACCGTCACTGACGAGTCATTGCCGCTTCATTGATTCCATCTCCGATTTCTCCTTTGCTTCGGAATCTCCCGAGTGGACAACCCGGCGTAGCGTGCTTGCGTATCCCCAGAACACAAGCACCAAGGAATCCAAGCAACTATCAAACACCTAGCTTGACCTTACATAGTCGATTCTAGCAATCGACCACAATCCCGTCCCTCAGTGAAAACGACCAATTTGAAGAGAGAAGGACGACATGTGGTAGAGCGCGCCCAACTGGGCGCGGTCTGTCCGTGTTTTCTCTCGGGCGCTTGGTCGTGCCTCACTGGGAACACAAAACAGACCGCGTTCTTTTTTTTGCCCTGATGGCAGGAAAGAACGCTCCCGATGGAGATTCTTTTTATGTCTTCCCTCAGCCTCATCGTCAAGCCCTTGAGCATTGTTCAAGGCATCGCTTTCAAGCTCAGCAGCGCACTCTTCACGGTCGGCGCCACAGACTACACCCTCAGCATCTCGGTGCTAGGCGGCAGCCTCTATTCCAACGGCTCAGTCGTTGGTGCCTCCGGCAGCTTCAGCCTAGCCGATCTCAAGGCAGGCAAGATCACTTTCCTCGCCGATGGCCTCAGCGTCCCCAGTTTCTTCTTCCAAGCCCATGCCAGCGGCTTTTCCGACTCCACTGAAGTCCAACCCGTGCTCAACTACAAGGCCGTCAACCAAGCTCCTGTCCTCAGTGTCCCGAGCCTCGGCAGCGATGCCGAAATCCTGCTCAAGGGCGGCAGCCTCACCATCACCCGCGAGATGATCAACGCGACAGATGCGGAAACGCCATTCGCCGGCAACATCTCCTTCAAGATCGCTAAGGTCACAGGCGGCGGGTTCCTTCTCAATGGCTTCGCCGCCAAGTCCTTTTCTCTTGCGGACATCGACGCCAGCTCAGTCAGCTTCAAACACGACGGCAAGCTCATCGCCCCGGCTTTCACGCTCACGGTCAGTGATAGCGATGGCTCGGCTTCCGTCGCGAAAAGCACCTCATCGAGCACGGTTCACTTCGACGGCAGCCACAGCGCCGTAGCTGCCAGTACCATCCCCCACGAGATCGCCATCAAGGCTCCCATCGCCCTCGTCGAAGGCGCGACACTCAAGCTCAGCGCCAGCAATCTCCCCATCGTGGTTTCTATCAACGTCGTCCCCGCCGCCAATCAGGGCGCACTGGTTCTGCGCGTCGAGGACAGCAATCACCTCACGATTCTGGTCAGCGGCAAGAGCGGCCCGCAGGAATCCTTCACCGTCGCCGAGCTCAAGGCCGGCCTGGTCAGCATCGTGCATGACGGTAGCCAGGAAGCCCCTAGTCTGAACCTCTCACTCCTGAATGGCGTGACTGAGCTTGATTCTCTCAGCGTCCCATTCGCTTTCAAGACCCTCAATGACGCCCCCACACTGAGCCTCAATGACCTCGTCTTCAGCCAGGGTCCGAGCCTGCTTCTCGACCGAGGTCTGTTCAATGTCGCCGACGAAGAAACTCCCGACAGCCTCTCCGGCGCCTTCGCCTTCACCATCAAATCCGCCACCGGCCTCGAATTCCACCGCGAGGGCACGCAGGCCCCGATCAAGGGCTTCACCCTCGCCGATGTCGACAACGGTCTGATCAGCGTCACCCGGCTCGTCACTCAGGCCAGCGATGCTGCCTATTCCCTCAGTGTCGCCGATCCCGCGGGGAAGATCAGCGGCCTCGCCAACGGCACTGTGGTGTTCAATCACCTCCCCACCGGCACCGTGTCAATCTCAGGAGCTGGCACGACACTCCGGGAAGGCCAGACGCTCAGCGCCAACAACAGCCTCGCCGATGCCGATGGCCTCGGCCGCATCAGCTACACCTGGAAGGACCAAGATGGCCATGTCCTCGGCACGGGCAACACTCTGACCTTGACGCAAGCGCAGGTCGGCGGACAGGTACAGGTCAGCGCCAGCTACGTCGACGGCTTCGGTACTGCGGAAGCCGTCAATTCGGCCTTCAGCGGCACCATCCAGGAGGCGATCGTCAGCCCCTCCGGCACTCTCAGTGTCATCGGCGACGCCGTGCTTGGAAACACCCTCCATGCCCGCGTCTCGAACTTGAGCGATCCGGCCGGTCTCGGCACCTTGCTCTACACCTGGAAGGATCAAGTCGGGACCCTGCTGGGCACCGGCAAGAACCTCTACCTCGGCGAAGATATGGCGGCGCGTCAGATCACTGCCAGCGTCAGCTATGTCAACGGTCAGGGAAAAATGGGAAGTCTGAGCGCTACCAGCTTCACCACCTCGGACAGCACCATGAGCAGCGACGAAGCAAAAGTCCTGCCGCTTGCCGAGAGCGATCGAGTGAGCGAATGCGTGCTGGCCGATGGCACTCGCATCCTGATCACCAGCAGCCCGGGCGCCAAGCAACAAGGCTGGCTGCAAGTCAGCCTGCCCAATCCCGATGCCTTCAAGGCGGCAGTGGCTCTCCCCGATGGCGGCTTCGTCCTGGCCAGCAGGGTTTCTGGCAAGCTCCAGCTTCAGACCTACTTCGAGGATGGACTGGTGCAAGGAAAGCCTCAGCTTCTTTCCCTGGCGATCACCGACAGTCAGCAAATTCAGCTTCACCACCAGGCAAACGGTGACTTGATCATCGACCTGTGGAGTAGCGATTCCCATGGAGATTACCTGAGCCAATCTCGACTCAGTGACGGCAAGCTGAGCGCCGTGGAGGGACGAATCTGGCCGCTCCAAGATGGCTGGGTGAAGATTGTCACCACCGACAGCATCCACTTCCAAGCACAGATCTACCACAGTGACGGCAGTCTCGGAGGAACTGCGAACCTGGCTTCCGAAGGCAGCAACTACGAAGTTCTGCCATTCGCGGACAGCGGCTTCTTGGTGAAGTGGGATGGCTCCGACAGCCTCATGGCTCAAGCCTTCGATGCTGAAGGCACGGCTACAAGCGCGGTCTTCAAGACCTTGTACGGCGTCACGCAAGCGGCCGTCCTGAACGATCACAGTCTTGTCGTCATCGACGGCTCCAACGGCACCGAGATCAAAGTGGCTGAATTCGCTCCCGATGGCAGCCCGAGAACGCATGAGGTTCTGCGAAGCGAAAACTCCGGCTCTCTGGAGTTCCGTTCCCTAGTGGCCTTGCCCGATGGCTCCTATGCTATCGACTACATGGATCAAGGCAGTTCCTCCCAGTTCAAGAGCAAGGTCTTCACTCCCCTAAGCCAGCACCAGGATGTGGTGATTGGCTCTGAATACCAAGCCGGCGTCGCCGTGCCCGATCCTACGGGCTGGATGACCTTGAAAATCGGCTCCGCCATCGACCAATGGCGGGACACGGTGCTGACCGCTCAGCATGTCAACGCCGAAGGGGAATTCGACCTCTCCTTCCAAGTGGCCAGAAGCTCGGAGAGTCTGACGGCAGGCAAGGCCGAAGGCTTCACCGATGGTTCTCTGCTGGTCCACTGGAGCGAGATCTTCAGCGATTCGAGAATCGAGATCCACGCTCGGATCTTCAGTGCGGACGGCTCGGCCTTGAGCAACGAACTGACAATTGCCGGCGCCGCGGATGCCGCATTCATTCCCTTGGCGCAGGGACGCTTCCTGGTCAGCTCGGTCACAGATGCCACTCTGAAACTCTACCAGTCCAACGGCAGCTCTGCGGCTGTGACGGTCTCCGGCAGCTTCAGCACGCCTCAGATCACGGCCTTGGCAGATGGCGGCTTCATCCTCTCGGGACAGAGCCAGAGCAATGCGGCGATCTTCCAGTTCCAGCGCTATGACTCCCTCGGCGCAGTCAAGGGCAGCAAGATCCAGCTGGTAGGTGACTCAGGTAAGATCGTCAACCTGAGCAGCGGCGGCTACGTCGTCCTGACTCAGATGCAGGATGACGAGCAGATGACCCACTACGAGCTGCATCGCTACAACGCCGCAGGCCAGGCGGTGGGCAGCAGCGTGGAATTGCTGCCGACACCCTATTCACCAGAAAATCCGGATGTCCTGGCAGATTCGCAGGGCGGTTTTGTCGCGGTGTACTCGGTGAACGATCACGGCATCTACGCCCAGCACTTCAGCGACTCCGAAGCCGGGCAGTCCTTCTATGTCGGCGGCGCGGACAACCACCAGCCTATCGCCATCAAGCTCGCTGATGGTGGCTTCGCCGCAGCCTGGAGAGAATCGGACAGCGATCTCAACGCCCACTATTTCGCTCAGCGTTTCGAAGCCGGTGGCCAGCTGCGCGGTGAGAAAATCAGCTTCGATACTCACGGTGAACTAATTGCACCTCACTTGAATGAGCTTGAGGATGGAAGCCTCTGCCTGTCGGGTCAAAGTGATTCGGTGCTGAGCCTCTTCCACGAGGTGGACGGCGGCGACATCGTCACCTGGCATGGCTTGTACGGAGCCGATCATATCAACGGCTCTGAGGCTGCTGACCACATCAGTCAGATCGGCAGTGGCGACGAGGTACAGGCGGGAGCCGGCAACGATCACTTCAGCTTGGCAGGAAGTGATTTCGTCAAGATCGACGGCGGCGAAGGCATCGACACTCTGGTGCTCAGCGCAAGCTTGGATCTGACCTCTCTAGCCGACTCAAAACTCAAGAATCTCGAAGTCGTCGACTTGGGGAGTGGAGCCACGCTGAGCTTGACCGCCGCCGATGTCATCGCCATGACTGAGTCAGCTCATGCTCTTCGGGTGATCGGTAGCGGAAAGGTCGATCTCGACAGCGGCTGGACCGTAGAAGACCTGGGTGGCCTTGAGCGCTACACCAAAGATGGCGCCATGCTGCTGATCCAGCCTGAGATCCAAGTGATCTAAGTTCAAATGCACTGCATGGGCTGGCCTTGTTGCCAGTCCATGTGGGGCAGCCTCACCAATTCCCCCCTGCCAACCCGTTCCAGGACAAGAGCCATGAGCTTCCCATGCGATCGCTGCGGATTGTGTTGTCGGCGTCTCGCCGGCCATGCTTTGTACCAAGATTTGGACCGGGGGGATGGCGTGTGCCGCAACTTCGACGAAGAGCTGAAAATCTGCCGGATCTATGAGTATCGCCCACTGTATTGCCGGATCGAGGAGAGCTACGAGCGGTACTTCCGCCATGCACTTGACCGTGAGACCTACATTTCGGTCAACATCGAGGCGTGCAACGCCCTCAAAACAGAAGCTGGATTGCCGCTTCTGATCATGTCGTCATCAACCTCAACAGAACTCCAGGAGTAAGCCATGTTCCTCAAAGACCTCAATCCCCTCCAGCAAGGTGTTTTTCTGTCGCTGGCAGAGCAGGTTGCCAAAGCCGATGGCAAGCTTTGCTTCCTCGAAGCTGATCTCATCGTCCGATTGCAAGCCGAAATCCAACCGGGCATTTCCCCTGTCTGCGGCAGCAAGGCGCAAGCAGCTTACACCTGTAGCCGGAGCAAGCGCATCTGCCTCATGGAGCTGATCGGGATCGGCTATGCAGACGGCGTCTATGACGAGCAAGAGCGTGCGACTATCGCCTCGATTGCCCAGGATCTGTGTGTCGACAAGCACGAGCTTCGCGAACTCGAATCGTGGGTCTCCCGCCAAATGGCGCTGATCTCCGAAGCCAAATCCATTCTGGAGGCTTGACTCCCATGCCACTTCCCTTCCTCATAGCCGGGGCGGTCATCGCCGCTGGTATCGGCATCAAGAAAGGCCTTGACGCCAAAGAAGACTTCGATACAGCCGAAGCGATCAACCGCCGTGCTCAGCGCGATTTTGATGAGGCCCAGAAAAAGCTCCAGACCAAACGGCTGGAGGTCAATGAAAACCTTCAGCGCTTGGGGCGGACCAAGTTCGAAATCTACACCGTGACGATCCCCCGCTTTGTCGAGCTTTTTGAGAAGATCAAGAATGTCGAATTCAAGGATCTCTCGCTCAACGGCGAGGCATTGCCTATGACCCGTTCTGAGCTGAAGGATCTCAAAGCGATCACTCTGGCGGGCAAAGAGCTGGCCGTGGGTGGCGTCACCGCGCTCGGTGCCGGTGGACTGGCCGGACTGGCTGCCTATGGCGGCGCCTTGACTCTCGCTACCGCATCGACGGGCACTGCCATTGGCACTCTTTCCGGGGTTGCGGCCACCAATGCGACCCTCGCCTGGTTTGGCGGCGGCTCCATAGCCGCCGGTGGCCTGGGCATGGCGGGCGGAATGGCTGTACTCGGTGGCATCGTCGCCGGCCCGGTGCTCGCCCTCGGCGGCTTCATCTTGTCCGCCAAGGCCAAAGCGGCGATTGATGACGCCCGAGCCAACAGAGCGCAAGCCGAACTGGCGGTGGAACAAATGAACTCTGCCTGGGCGGTCGCGGACTCCATTCAGATTCGGGTCAATGAGTTCCAGCGAGTCCTCAGCATTTTGGATGCCCAACTCACGGAAATGACCCGAGGCCTGACCAAACTGGTCACTCGCTCCAGCGACTACAAGACCTACAGCCAAGCCGAGCGGGAATCCGTGATGGCGATCGTCCTGACCGCCAAGCTGATCAAGGACCTGCTGTGTGTCCATGTCATCGACGAGGCAGGCGCCACGACCCAAGAGTCCGCCAAGGCTCTCGCCGATACCCGCAAAGCCCTCGCGCTTACTTAAGGACTACACCCCCATGAATCCACATTCACATCTGAGAGATGTACTCGCGTCCAGTCTGGCAGACCAACGAACGCAAGCGCTGACACAAGCCGCCCAATCCGTTCTTGAAGACGCCGAGCTGCTTCGCGAAATCGGCAAATGCTACGCCAAGGTGGATGTGGATTTAACCCAAGGGCGATTCTTCGAGGTCATCGAAGTTCTCAAATTCAATCGTGAGGCCGCCAGCCAACAAGTCGCGGAACAGGCCTTCACGACGGCTTCGCTTGGGCAACCCACGGCCCCGGCAGACATTCTCATCAAGAGCGCCAAGACCGGCGAAGTGCTGAAGGAGGTGCAGGCAAAATCCTACGGATCAGCCGCAGAATCCGTCAATGCCTTGCGTGCCCAGAAATATCAGGGCATGGATCTCCTGGCCCCTCAAGACCAGATCGACAAAGCGAAAGTTCTGGTGGGTAAACGAGCCAACAGCGGCAGCATAAATGCTCCGCAGTATCAGGACATGGACAAGCGGCTGACTGGCGAGCTTAAAAGTGATCAGGTCGCTTCAGGAGGGACGACCAGGTCGGAAGCCGATTGGGCCGCAGAACACCCCAAACTTGCGGCTTTGAAATTCGAGCTTGCTGCCATCGGCAAAGAGTGCGCCGTTGCCGGAATACAGGCAGGAGCCAGTAGCGCCGTGATCAGCGGCGGCTTCTCCGCTATGCACAATAGCTTTGCCTTGCTCAAGGGGGAGAAGGATCTTGGGGCGGCCTTGTCGGACACCGCAACCCTGAGCGGCAAGGCCTTTGCGACTGGATTTTCTACAGGGGCCATGACCAAGGTAGTCGGCCACACGGCACGCGCCGCACTTCCCGCAGGAGCGGCCCATGGGCTTCTCAAAACCAATGCTCCCGCCGCGATTGCCGCCGGCGTGGTGCAGTGCAGCATTGCGCTCGGCAAATACATAAAGGGCGATATCGAGTCAGAGCAATTGCTGGAAGAGGTCACATCCACCGCAGTCAACGGCAGCTTTATGTTTTACTACGGAGCACTCGGCACGGCACTCATCCCGATCCCGGTCCTCGGCACCCTCGTAGGCTCTCTCGCAGGCTATTTCATCTCGAATCTCTTCCTGCAGTCGGGCTTGGTTTCTCTGGGGCAATCACAAGTTGAGAAAGCGGCCGCAGAACGACGCCGGCAGATCGAGGAATTCTGCCACGCAACGATCCTTCGCATGCGCGAGGAAAGACTCCAGTTCGAATCTCTTGTCGCCGAACATTGCGCGGAACGCAAGGTGTTGTTCGATCAGATATTTGACGGCATGGAGTCAGCCATTCACTCCAACGAGCCCATGGCTTTTGTCAGTGGCCTCCAGGGAATTGCGGACGCCTTTAGCCAGCACCTGCCCTTCAAGACGTTCGAAGAATTCGACGGTTTCATGCAAGACGACTCGCTGGCTCTTAAACTTTAAACCACAACGAACTCTCCGGAGATCACCATGAACAGCAAATTCCTTGGCATTGACCTCGGCACCACCAATTCCTGCATGGCCATCATGCTGCATGGCCGGGCGGAAGTCATCCCGAACGCCGAAGGCCATCGCAGCACTCCCTCCATCGTCGCCTTCACTGAATCTGGCGTGGAGCTCGTCGGCCAAGCTGCCCAGCGCCAAGCAGTCACCAACCCGCAAAACACCATCCATTCGGTGAAGCGCTTCTTGGGGCGCAAGTACGATGAGTTTAAGCACGAACTCCATTTCCTCCCCTACAAGCTTGTCAAAGCCGCCAACGGTGACGCGCATATCGAAGTCAAGGGGCAGGTCTTCTCTCCCATGGAGATCTCCGCCAAGATACTGAAGAAACTGAAGCTGGACGCTGAAGCCCACATCGGAGAAATCATCTCCAAGGTCGTGATCGCGGTTCCTGCGCACTTCGATTACGCCCAACGCCAGGCCACCAAGGCAGCCGGGCGCGTTGCCGGTTTCGAGACCACGTGCATCGTGAGTTCTCCAGTCGCTGCGGCAATCGCCTATGGACTCGACAAGAAGAAGGACGAAAAGATCTGTGTCTACGACTTAGGCGGAGGCTCCTTCAATGTCGCCGTCCTCGAACTTGGCGACGGGGTCTACGAAGTGAAGGCGACCAGCGGTGACACCTACCTTGGCGGCGATGATTTGGACGGCGCGATTGTCCACAGGCTGATTGTTGATTTCAAGAGCGAAACTGGCATCGATCTCAAGCAAAACGCCTGTGCCTTGCAGCGGCTGAAAGAAGCTGCCGAGAAGGCCAAATGCGAGCTCTCCCTTGCTTCCTCCACGGAGATCAACCTGCCCTTCATCGCAGCCGACTCATCAGGCCCCAAGCACCTCACTCAGACACTCACCCGAGCCAAGCTTGACGAGCTTGGCGGTATCTTGATCGAGCGCACTATCTTCCCGGTAAAGCAATGCCTCAAGGACGCTGGTCTCAGCTCAGACGAACTCGATGCGGTTCTCATGATCGGCGGCATGAGTCGCATGCCCAAGGCCATTGAGGCCGCCAAGTCACTCACCGGCAACAAGCCGCATGGCGGCGTCAACCCAGATGAAATCGTCGCCATTGGAGCTGCCATCCAAGGCGGCATTTTCAAAGGCGAAGTCACCGATGTCCTATTCCTGGATGTGCTCCCGATCTCCATCGGCGTCGAAACCCAGGGTGGCGTCTTCACCAAGATGATCGAGCGCAACACAACTATTCCCACCAATAAAACTGAGGTCTGTTCTTTCCCTGTCAACGAGCAGAATGAAGTCGTCATCGACGTGTTCCAGGGTGAAAGAGCGTTGACGGCCAACAACACAAATCTCGGAACACTGCGCTTGAAACGGGGCATGCCATCCGCCTTCGAAGGAGCACCGACAAGCGTCAAAATTGAAGTGACGATGGACATTGATGCCCATCAAACCATCTATGTGACCGCCAAAGATCCACGTTCCGGGCAGGAACAGCGAATCATCATTTAGTTGAGCCAGTTGAGCCATGCCCATCCCCCGCAATCTCCGCTTCTTCCGCCTTTCCTGTCCGTCCTGCGGCTGGGAAGGAGAGGAAGTGCGGCGGAGCTGGCCTTGGAGCCCTGTTTCCGACTGGCTGCGGCGTAGATGGGGCCGATCCTGCCCTTGCTGCGGCAAAAAACTGAGCGTGTACAGGCAGGAAGTGAGGTTCTGAGGACCTGTACAGGGCTCAAGATGTAGATCATCGGGCTTCACGCCTATATCCCCCTGATGAAGTACCTGGTTATTCCCGTGATTCACGAGAGTCCGGGGAAAGAGAGAGAACCAGTCATCAGAGGAGGATATCATGAGCACGAAATCGGAAGACTTCGCCTTCTGGAAGAGTCAGCCGCGAGAGGTGGTCTGCCCGCGCTGCCAGAAGACCATGCAGTTGACCTGCAAGTGGCGACAACGAGGAGCTGTCGCCGGAGCCATCGGCGGCGCAGCCATGGCCTATTCCGGTGCCCGAGCTGGCGCCAGCATCGGCTCCTGCCTCCTGCCGGGCCTGGGAACCATCGTCGGCATGGCCACCGGAGCGCTTGTCGGCGGGCTCACGGGAGCCAGCATCGGTGAGGCGATAGACCGCGACTTCATCGCCAGCTACAAATGCCTCGCCTGCGGCTGCACCTGCCGTCTAAACGACTGAACCCCATCCAGCTCCATGCCAGCCTCGTTCCCTCGCGGGAACGGGGCTGTTTCATGCCGTTTTCAAGCAAGGAGATCCCGCATGTCCGCCATCCACGCCTTGATCGTCGTCGTCGAGGTCTCCGACGCCCGCAACCAGCGATCCCAAGAGACCATCGTCTTCCGCCGCCGTGGCGAGCAGCAGATCGTGCCCTGGAACTCCATCCGCCGCCGCCTCAAACGGCGCTGCCCAGAGAAACTCCTGTGCCGACTCATCACGAGCTATCCCTCGTGGATCTCGCCCCGCAACAAAGCCGTCTTCACCACCTGATCTCACCAAAACCCAACCCCAAACAGGAGTCATCCGCCATGAAAATCGACCACAAAACCGCTTTGCTTCTCAAGGTAGCCTTCGCCAAGGTGATCCAGCCGCTCAAGCTGCCGATTTTCGGCAAGTTGGAATGCGGCTTCGGCCCGCAAGGCGTTCGCATCCGTGCCTGCAACATGGATGAATCGCTGAGCTTCTTCCATCCAGTCCCCGAAGCTGAGGAGGCCCAGTTCCTCATCGCCTATCAGCAGCTGCGCAGCTTCATCGAAACTCTCGGTCGCAACGAAGGTCTGGAGATCTGTGTCGCCGCCGAGGCCATCGAGCTGAACCGCGTCCTTGCCGATGGTCGCAGCATCGCCTTCGGTCGCCTTGCCAAGGAACCGGGAGAGCTACCGAATCGCGGCGAAGAGATCGCAGTCAAGGACTGTCCTATTGGCGAGATCCTGAAGGGCTACCAGGCCTGCGCTTTTGCCTGCGTGGACGATGCTTCTGGAGGACGACCGACACTTGGCGGCGTTTTCCTCGATGCCGTGAGAAAGTCAATTGTCGCCGCCGATGGCCATCACCTGATGATCCAAAGCTGTCCGGATCTGCCGAGCTTCTGCGAAGAGAATCTGGTGCTGCCTCTGACCCGTTCTCTGCTCAGTTCGTTTATGACCGAAGCCCAAGGTGGGATGGGTGTGAACGGTTACTGGGTCCGCGTCGTCAGTGGCCCTTGGGACTACCGTTGCAAACGCATCGAAGGTCAGTTCCCCACCTACCACAGGGTCATCCCTGCCGGCTTCAAACATCGGCTGGAATTGGGCCTGCATCAAGAGAATCTTGACCGCGCCTTGCGGGAGCTCTTCGCCCTGCATCCGAAGGAAGAGACGGTCTATCTGGCCTTGCATCACGGACACCTCTTTCTCCTCGCCGGAGGCAAAGAGATCCGCTACCGCGAAATCGCTCTGCTGCCCAAGTTAGCTGAGATGAATCTGATCTTCGCATTCAATCGCCACTATTTGGCCAACAGCCTCAAAGCCTGTCCGAGCTTGGTCTTTTGCTGCGATGATTCCAGCACCTCGCCGGTGCAATTCGAATCCGTCCAAGAAGGCCGCCGCTACCTGCTGGCGCCGATGCACGGCGACCACAAGGCGCTGATCGCCTTCCTGAACGAGAAGCTGCCTGCCTCAACTGAAGTCCCCCAGCCACTCCAATCACCCGCCATCCCCACAACCCAACA
Source organism: Verrucomicrobiota bacterium (assembly GCA_039798785.1). Classification (GTDB taxonomy): domain Bacteria; phylum Verrucomicrobiota; class Lentisphaeria; order Lentisphaerales; family Lentisphaeraceae; genus CAMCSH01. The sequence continues at coordinate 77,823 of JBDKFG010000002.1, forward strand.
GTCTGAGGAGAAAGCCATGAGCACCACGAAAGAACCCGAAATCCCCGTTGTCAGCGTCACTGCCAACCCCGAGGAAGCCCCCGCCAACGAAGTCCAGAAGGAAGGCCTTGAGGCCATCTACGACAAGATCGAAAAGCTGATCGAGAAGCAGCAGGAGGCCCGCAAAGGACTCGTGGAAGCGCATCGCGCCGTACACTCGACCCAGTTCCAGCTCAAGCTGCTGATCAAAGACCTGAAGGCCTACGAGCGCGGCCAGAACCGCCGACTCAAGGAAGTCCGCAAGGTCGAAGAGCTGCTCTCCAGCCTGCACAAAGCCGCATGAGCGAGCGATTCATCGCTCTGTCGGTGTGTGAGGACTGCCTGCTCTTCATCGCGAATGGCATCGACGACAATACCCCGCAGGAGACGGTCAGCGGCGCAGAAAACGCCGCTGGCTGGCTGATGGCTGGATCGGAAGATCTCGGCTTCTCCTGGTCGCCTTGCGAGGTCTGCCAACGCCCTCTCGGCGGCGAGAGGCACCGGGCTTGGCTTGATCCAGACCACAATCCACAACCCCAGGAGATCAAGCATGAAACGAGCAATCACCGCAAAAGTCATATCGGGGAAATACAGGTCGAATGATCTTGCATGGCTGCACATCACCTACCTGTCGACCTTGAGCATTGCCAGTCGCGGCGAGGCAGATCCCGGGATTGATCTTGTGACTCTTCCCTCGACACTTGCATGCAAAGGCAGCGGACTGCATCTGCTGTTACTGCATGGACGCAAGAGAAAGGACGCCAATCTCAAGGAGTGGGGTTACGACGGCGGTTGCCTGAAACAGGTCGAAACCGTCACGATCACCACGGGTGCCGTGTCCGTCATCATTTCAGGTGGCGAAAAGCTGTCCTTTCCCATCGTCGGCGATTTGGTGCAGGTCGAGAGTCGCCAGGCCAAAAGGCTGGCTCTGGCGCCTGGTTTTTACGGCGACCTGGAGGTGCAAGCTCCAGGCTATCAGAACTCGCACAAAAATGTAGCAGCCTCGGAGAGCAACTCCGGGGTTTTGCATTGACACCAACCCACAAACCCAGGAGCCTGACCATGGCCAAGATGAATTTCATCCCTGAGTCCCGCTTCCAGCACAAAATGCCTCTGCCTCATGAGGCGGAGAAGTGGTTCAAGCCGGGAGCTTCGGTCGCTGACAACATGAAGCGGTCTCCCTTCGCCGATGCGTCGAGGGAGCGATTCAACGAAATCGTGCGGGAGATCGAAGCGGCTTGCCGTCAACGATCCCGCGAACGGTTGGAATCTCTGACTCGGGAGCTGCAAGAACAGCTCGGCGGAAAGATCGTCGATCCCGAAGCCGATGCTCGGCGATTCTCCTGCGTGACCCTGGACCTTATCTTGGATGACAGCTTGAGTCTGCGTCTGCACCATGCCATCGAGGGCGAGTACCTGAACATGCCCGGTCGGATGCTCACGGTTTCCCTTCAAGGGCAGGCTTCTTGTCAGCCCAAGGGAGAGATCTTCGCGGCCCTGCAAAGGAACGGCGTGGCTTTGCAGGTCGATTGCGCCAAGGAGATCTTCAGCACTTCGACACTGCGCAAGCAGACGATGAAAGCCATCGTGGAGGCCTTCCATGAATTTCGGTCGGCCTTCGCGACTGAAGTCACGGACGAGCTTCTTTCCCACTGCCTCAAGCATGTGCCGGGAGCCTTGCATGGCGAGACCTACAAGCAGCAAGCCTATGCACCGCAGGAAGCCCCTCTGCACTTCTGGTTCCAGGGTGATCACCTTCATGCGATCCGAGCCGTTGCCGGCATCCGCGAGGAACACGCAAGCGAGATCACGCAGGCGGCGGAAGCTCTGCTTCTGGCCAGCCTGGGAGTAGATGAGCTGCGCTACGCCTATGTGCCGCACCGCTGGTTCCCGATGCTGGTCGTCGACTGCACGGCTGAAGTCCTGGATTCGGCCATTCCTTGTTCGGATCTGCGGCAACTCGTCATCCTGAGCCAAGAGGAGCTTGGGGATCTGATCCACAGTCCTCCGGAGGCAGGCCAGTTCATCACGCCACGGGCGAGGAAGACGATCACCCGAGAAGAACAAGACGACTTCGTCGCCACCATGAAGCGGCTGAAGGAAGTGGCGCGATTATCGAGCTATCGAATCCACCAACACAGCTTCGCGGAGCTCATCGACGCTGCCTTCGAGAAGAAGCGGAAGCGAGAGCGGCCGGCATGAGATCCAGAAGCACAAGCCCCCGGACAAGCTCCGGGGTTTTTCATTCCCTCATTCAACCCACAACCCAAGGACTGCCAATGCGTATTGCCGTCAAGAATCTGTGTCCACCCTGCCACAGTCGCTGCGGCTCCCCGATGGGCCGTAGCAACGCTGGCGCTGAAGATCTGATCGAACATCTCGATGCCTGCTCGCCTGAAGAAGCTCGGGTGCGTTACCTCCGCATCCCGCTGAACGCTGGCGGATACGATCCTGGAGGAGCCTACTGGGGCCAAGGAGCGCCGCTGTATTGCCTGCATGTCGCCGGACTTCCGGTCCTGTGGAAACGCATGGCCGGCATGCCTGATTTGTCCCGAAGCGCGAGGCGAAGCATTGCCGAACTTCACGGCCATGCCGCCGCCTTGGATCTCTTCGATGAAGCCTTCCAGCGAGCGCCTTGGGCCTATGCCCGGGCGATGCTGGCGAAGCAGGATGGCAAGCTCGTGCCGCTGCACACCTACCTCGCCTGGCTTCGCCAAGGCGAGGACGAGTACTCAACCCAAAATCCGGAGAAATGACCATGTCTCAAGACAAGTGGCTTGATGATCACGCCTGCGCCATCTTCGGTCGCAGCGTGCTCGAAATCCTGGAAGAGTCGGAGGACTGGAGTGCTGACACTCTGGAGGCCATTGCCCAAGTGGCGACGGAGCTCCGTCTGCGCAAGCTGGACTCCGCAGACTTCGAGCGTGCAGCCCAGCCCTATCCCGGACCGGAACTGTACCTGCCTGAGCCGGGCACGGGCATCATCGTTGCCAGTGAATACGGCGACATGCACCTGATGATCGAAGGCGACACCGCCTATGTCTACTTCGAGGCTCCACGCAAGGATGATGTCTCCCGCGCTGAAGTGGTCATCTCACGCCCCGTCGATGAGGGTGCGCAAGTGGCCGTCAGGTTCTACGACCTCGGCGGCGAAGAACCGGTAGCGGATGGATCATTCCGCCTCTCGCCCGAAGGCAAATGGTGCTTCGAGTGAAGTGACCCAAGAAGAGAACCCCAACAATCCCAACCCACGCCCCGGAACACTCCGGGGCTTTTACATGCAAGGAGAACCCCATGCTCAAGATCAACATCAGCTTCTCGAAAAAGATCCCCGGCCCCGAGCAATACTCCAGCCTGAGCTTCCATGGCAGCATGGAGCGCGAGCTGAGCGACGGCCTCTCGGGTCAGCAGATCCAGGAAGCCTTCGCCAAGAGCTATGCCCTGCTCGAAACCACGGTGGAAAGCGAGATCGCCCGCTACTGCGCTGCGCCCCACGACAACGAGGCGCCGCCGCCGGTCCCCGAGGCCCCGCGTCAAGCTCCCCCGAGCTATGCCAAGCAGGAACGCCCGCCGGCTACGCCGCCGCCGCAACAACGGCGCGGCAACTACGGCCGGCCGCAGGGCCAGGGCGCGTCGATGATCACCGAATCGCAGCTCAAATTCCTCAACCGCCTCGCAGCGGAACGAGGCATGACGCAGCAGCAGATGCGGGCTGACATCGCCCAGCGTTTCCAAGTGGCTCGCCCCGAGGATCTGAGCAAGCAGGAAGCCTCCCGCTACATCGAAGAGATCAGTCAGCGGAGGGCCTCTTGAACACCAGTGCCGCCTCCTTCGCGGAGCTCCGGCAAATCCCCCACTGGTCCTTCAGCTCCCTCAACCAGATCCTCAACATCTGCTCGATGCAGTACGCCTTCCGCAAGGTCGAACAGGCGGAACCGGCCTTCGTGCCGGGCAACCTGGTCTTCGGCAAGGCCTTTCACCAAAGCGTGTCGCACCTCTACCGCGGCCTGCAAGTGAAGGGTTCGCCCCTGGCGGTGCCCGAGCTGCAAGAGCACTTCACCGCCGCCCTCGCGGGCCAGGTCAAGGGCGAGTCCCTGCCGGTTCACTTCGGTGAGGAAAAGGATCTCGATTGGCACCTCGACAAGGGACGGCAGATGCTGCAATCCCTGGTCGACAGTCTTGATCCGGCGGACGAAGTGGTGGGCGTAGATGTCCCCTTCATCGCCGAGTTCCTCGACGAAGACGGGCGCGTTGTCAGCAAGCCGCTGATCGGCGAGTTCGACGCCGTGGTCGAGAACCAAGGCCGGCTGGTGCTGGTCGACTTCAAGACCGCCGCCGCCAAATGGCCCACGCAGAAGTGCCACAGCGACCTGCAGGCGACCGCCTACCTCATGGGCCTGCGCCAAAGCGTCAGCTCCCAGCAGTCGCTCTTCCGCTACGATGTCGTCACCAAGACCAAGGAGCCCTCGGTGACCCGCTACCTGACCGACCGCACCGACAGCGATTTCCTCCGCCTCACCAAGCTGGTGTTGATGGCTGATCGCGTTGTCGAGCAAGGTCTGTTTTACCCCCACGAAGGCTGCATCGCCTGTGGCGGCTGCCCCTACGCCAGCCACTGCGTCAAGTGGCACCAGCAATCCTACCTGCAACTCTCAGCCTGAGGAGACTCTCCATGAGCACCAAGAGCATCAAGATCGATCCCGCCTTGACGAAGCTTCTCGAAAGCCTGCGTCAGGAGCACGGCATGTCAGGTCAGTCCGTCATCCTCAACTTCCGTGATCCGAACTACTCCGCCAACAAAGGCGGCTATCACCCGGTCGAGATCATGGTCGAGAAAGACGGCTCGCTGGTCTACGTCACCGACTTCACCTTCGTCGGCCAAGGCGAGTTCGCCGAGCTGACGACCGAACTCAACTGGGACTTCCGCTGCGGCGAGTACGAACAGCTCTGGTACGGCGCCAACCTGCCGCTCCATGTCGGTGCCGATGTCTTCGCCATCTGGCAGAAGAACTTCCTCGACTACCACGCCATGAAGATCTACAAGATCGAAGTCACTGCCGCCTGAAAACGCCCTTGCTGCCGCCCCTTCGGAGCTGCCCCAGTGGCTCCATTCCGCCCTCCTGAAGGACTGCCTTCGGAGGGCTTTTACCCCCGCCATCTTCAAGTCACACGAAGCCCCAACCACCAACCACCGGAGCCCCACCATGAACAGAGAACGCCGTGAACGCATCGACACCCTCAAGGAATCCCTCGCGGGTCTCAAAAGCGAGTTGGAGACCATCCAAGAAGAAGAACAGGAAGCCTACGACGCCATGCCCGAGGGCTTGCAGAGCAGCGAACGAGGCGAGAAGGCTCCGGCCGCAGCCGATGCCCTGAGCGAAGCTGTGTCGCAACTCGACGGAGCCATTGAGCAGCTTGAAGAAGCCGTCGGCTAAATCCCTGATCACTCATTTCACCCGTTCAAACCGACACGCCAAGTGACGGTCTGCCGCAGCCTCGTTTCCTCACAGGAGCGGGGCTGTTTCTGTGCCCCCTTTCCCCCACCAACCCAAGGAGATCGCCATGACCCTCACCATTCCCGCTGCCCAGGGCAGCATGACCCTGCGGATGGGCCTTCTGGCCTTCCTCAAGGGGCCGCTCACCCGGCAGCTCCGCCTCCACCGCGATCCTGTCGATCCGCTGGAGCGACTGCACAGAGTTCTACATCGCCGTGACCTGATGCGTGGTGCCCGTCTCAAGCGGGCTCTGCACGAATCCTTGGAAGAACTCTGCGACTTGTCGCCGGTCGAGATCGAACTCGACGACGATGACCTCGCGGCCTTCCTCCGCAGCGGCTTCCGCCTGAAGCCTCGCTCTCAACCCCTCAACGCCGCCTAAAGGAGCCCCCCAACATGAACACCCAGATCACCTTTCCTCCTCTGCTCCGTCCCATGCGCCGGATGCAGCCCGCCGATGACGCCGGCATGGCCTACCGCTTGGAGCTGCGCCGCGTCCCTGAACCACAGGCGCAGATGTTCAAGCTGATGGCCGATCCCACTGATGTAGCCCGCTTCCTTTACTCACTTGGTCTCGCCGAAGCGCCGGAGGAGCGCTTTGTGCTGCTTTGTCTCGACACTCGCAACGCCCTCATCGCCTACACCGAAGTGTCGCGTGGCTCGGTGGATCGTCTGACGGTGCATCCCCGTGAGATCTTCCGCTTCGCCATCCTGACCGGGGCATCGCGGATCACCGTGGCCCACAACCATCCCTCCGGTGATGTCAGTCCTTCGCCGCAGGATCTCAAGGTGACGGAGGGACTCAACGAAGCCGGCAAGGTGGTTGGGATTGAGCTGCTCGATCACCTGATCGTCGGACACTCCCTGGCGTCGGGACTACGTCACTACGCCTCGCTGCGCGAGCGGGGGCAGCTCTTATGAGCGCGGGCGATGTCGAATCCTGGTGGGCCGAACTGGCTCGTCTAGTGGCCCGGGAAAGGGCCGAGAGCGCACGACTCGCCCTCTTCCCGATGGGACCCGGCTGCGGCGGCGCAAGACACCGCAAATGCGCCGGCAAGGGCATTGAGCGGTCGATCAAGAACGCCAAGCGGATGATCGAGCTGCGCGGGAAAATCCGGGCGGCGGAACGGCCGCCTTCTTCGCCTGCCCCCAAGACCGAGAGTCTGAAGGACTTCCTCAAGCGGGCTGGGGATTTTCTCCAGGAGGTGCCAGCGGAGGAGCGGAAGCAGGGCCGAGCCTTGATCCACGAGATCCGCCGGTTAACCAGCGTCTGGGAAGACGCCACGCCGGTCTTTCGTGAACTACTGGGCCTGATCAAAGAGAAAGGTTTCAAGGCAGGAGGTGTCCCATGATCGCCATACCCAGCTACCGTCTCTGCGGGCTGTGCAAGTGTGGCGCTATCACCCTCTTCGACAAGGAGAGGGGATGCGACCTGTCGATGGCCGCCGAGACCTTCGAAAAGCTCACGGGGGACACCGTTCCGCAGGTCTCTGCGGGATGGGTCCACTGCAACAGCTGCGCCAACCATTGGTCGGTGGAGCAATGCGGCTGTGGCAGCGGCCAGCTCTTCGGCGAGTGCGAAGAAGATTACCCCGAGTGTCGTCGTCCCTATCAAGACATTGGCCCTCATCTTGATCATTTGATCTTTAATCACAAAAACAAGGAGGCCCATCATGGGCGCTGAATTCAACACCTACATCTACGACGGCCCGGAATCGCGACTGGAGGCACATCACCGACGGGTCCAGAACGAGCTGCGTATCCAGTTTGGGAATGACACCTACGCAGGACACATCGGAATCATGCCTGATGGGATCGACAAGTCGAAGAAGATTTGCGCATCCAGACAAGAAGCAATTGAAACAATCGAAAAACACCACAATAAATGGCAGCGAGCGATGGCCGTGCCATTCAGTAAAACAGATTCAAAGAAAAAGATTTACTTTGTGGTAGGTGGTTGGTGCGCTAGTTGAATTAATGAACGACGCCTATGGGGGCGTTGTTTATTTTTTTTCAATAAACACAGCGATTTTCTGCTTTTGAGCTGAGGTGCAGATCGCCGGAGGCCTCGTTGACCGTGCCAGTCGTCTGGACGCATCCAACGGCGACCAGGCAGGAAATCTCCGGGAGTCTGGGGACCCTGCAGACCGGATGAATGACATCTCTGACCTCTCGCGCGCGTTACGCGAGCGTCACGTGGGCGCCTTTGTTTTGACCCCCTAGCATGTCAGATGTCAGATATCAGGTATCATGCCAGGTCTTAGGCCTGATGTCTCCTATGAATTGCCCATAGCCCCGGTGCCCAGCCCCCTTGCGGTCTCTGTCCAGCCGCGTTGCTTTGGGATACTTTTTTCTAAATCTCACAAACTATAATATGTGAAAATGCGGATGTCCTTACTTGTGACCGCCTCAAATTGATAGCGATCACAACCTCTTGGCAATCACGAAATACAGGTGGTTATTTGTTTTGAATACAACAACTATATATACACACCTGCACACGCGATAATCAACACATCAGAAGACATCAACATCTAGCATTTAATCACACTTGCATCAAACAATACACTGAGGTATACAATGTCTAATAGAGAGACAATTGAAGTCATTTCGAATAAAATACATGACATATTCAGCCATGCTACTGGAGAGAGGTGCAGAAACCTATTTATACGGTTTGACGTTAAATTTCCTGATGATGGAGAGGAATATAATGAATCAAGCCTGTTCAGTGAGTTCATGCGTGTCCTCATACAAGACCTCAATCGCAATGGGTACGGAGATGCCTACTATCTTTCCGTTCGGGAAAAGGACGAGGCGTTCCATGGTCACTACCATATCATCCTCCTACTGAATGGCAAATACACTCAGTCCATTTACGGGCACATGGAACGGGCTCGGGAACTGTGGGCTCGCGAACTGAATCGTGTCGGACCTTACCGGGGAGATGGCTCGGGCCTCATCCACTATCGCTCTCCCGCCGGAGGGAACGGCGTCATGCTCCGTACCGATGATCCCGACTACCACGCCAAAGTGATGAACTGCATCGACCAGAGTCTCTACTTGGCCAAGTCGGAAACCAAAGACGCTTTCGGCACACACGGTCGTACTTGGGGCTCCACCAAAGGAATCCCGTCCCGTTATGGATAAGAAAAAATCTAAGTACCGCGCCTGATCCGAGAAGTTCCTTCCGCCTCGCCAAGACGCTCCTCCTCAGCAGCTCTACGATCTCAGCCTGCATCCTCTTGCCTGCCCTCTAGCAAGGGGTTTTTAGCCGGTGCTCGGCGAATCCTTCTGCAATTACTGCAACTAACTCAACCACATGAAGTTGCACAATATCTAACTTTTCAGACACCAAGATCATCCTGTGGTGAAGAACCCGCGATCCACATCTTTCTGTGACTTCACTTCGGGGATCTCCTGTCGCTAACCGGCTCATGAAGAGCGCGATGCGCAGGGTTTAGATCCCGACTCAACCAAGTTCAGCCCTCCCCCTCAGGAGGGCTTTTTTGTGGAGAAATCCCATGTCAACTTCCCCTCATTCGCCTGCTTTCGACGCGGCTATCGCCTCCTGGAGCGAGCCGCTGGTCGAGTTCTTCCCTCGCACCGCCCAACCGGGCGAACGCTTCTTCTGGCGCAGCCAAGCTGAGGCCGATTCCGTTGCCCGGCAGAAAGCTGCCATGCTGGCACGAGCCCACCAGGAAGCGCTTAGCGGAGCCCAGCGCTAAGCCCCTTCCATCAACACTTGTCATCCACACCAACCACCAGGCCCACCCATGTCTACAAACAAGCCTACACCATCCACACCTTCCCTGAGTTACGAACAGCAACGCGCCTTGGAGCAGATGCACAGGGGCGACAACATCTTCCTCACCGGCGGCGCCGGCACGGGGAAATCCACGGTGATCCGGGCCTACGAGGAGACCACCAAGAAGAGGAGCGCGAAGCTTGCCCCGACGGGAGCGGCTGCTGCTCGCATCAAGGGCGCGACCATCCACAGCACCTTCGGACTTCGACAACGAGGCTACTTGCCCGACTACAAATCCTACCTGCCGGCCGAGCAGGCAGACTACCTTCGTGACATCGAAACCCTGATCATCGACGAAGTCTCCATGGTACGAGTCGATGTCCTGAACGCCATCGACATGACCCTGCGGCACATCTGCGAAACCAACCTGCTCTTTGGAGGCAAGCAGGTCATCTTGGTCGGAGACTTGTACCAGCTCAGCCCGATCGCCCGCGAAGAAGAAAAGATCATGCTCGAAGAGTGCTACGAAGGGATCTTGCCTTTCTACGCCCCATGCTGGCGCTACGGCAATTTCACCTCCATCATCCTCCGCGAGATCCACCGCCAAGCTGATCCTCTCTTCGCCAACTTGCTCAATGAAATCCGCACCGGAGGAACCATGGACTATTGGGGGCCGGCGAGCTGGCAGACGGCCATCGACAAGCTCAATAGCCTCCTGCACATCGCCTTCGAAGCGCCGAAAAACGCGGTGGTCTTGTGCGCGATCAATGCCCATGCCGACAGCCTCAACACCATCATGGATGCCAATATCAGCTCTGCCTCCAGCGACTTCTATGCGCATTGCTCCGGCGAGGTCTACTTCAATGAGATCGGCGCCGACGAAGTCGTGAGCGTGCGAGTTGGTTCCCGGGTGCTGTTGACGGCGAACCGGATCAACCAGGAGGAAGGCGGTTTCGACTACACCAACGGCGACCAGGGGATCGTCACGGAGATCAAGGAGTCGGCGATCTGCATCCGGCTTGATCGCGGCAGGAGCGTTGAAGTCAATCGCCACGTCTGGGAGACTACGCGCTTCCACTACGACAAAGAGACCAAGACGAAGACGGAAGAGGTGATCGGCAGCTGCTGGCAGTTCCCGATCCGCCTTGGCTATGCGATCAGCATCCACAAGAGCCAGGGTATGAGCCTCGACAATGTAAACCTCAGGCTCACCAGGCAGATGTTCGCCCCGGGGATGCTCTATGTGGCGCTTTCCCGCTGTCGCTCACTGGCTGGTCTGTCCCTGTCCCGTCCTCTTTTTTACGGGGATGTGATCCCGAATCCTGCGGTGGACGCGTTCTACGCCTCGTTGCCTTGACAGCGGTGACGAGGGCTCAGGAATCGTCCATCTGACCACTTGCCTTGAGGGGAGGTTTCTGCCCTTGGGATTCTTCCTCCAAGGTGGCTTCAGCGGGCGATTCGCCTAGGCAAAATCCATTGTCAAGCTTTTTGCCGCTTTCCGACCCGAGCCGGTTTTCGCCTAGCCGAGGAAACCCGAAAAAAATTATCGCCGGCCAGTGACCAAACTGCAACTTGACATATTGTGGAACCAAGCTCTCCATAAGCTACGAAGCCCAGTTCGGGTATGGAGCCTCTGCCACCTAGTAGCACCGGAAACAGCCCATCAGGGATCTGTGAAGATCGCTCTCCACTGCTTCCTGACATTGCCGCTCTTGCCGCGATACAAGCTCCAGCTGAAGCGATAAAGCCCGCGAGTACCCCGTCTAGCTAGGCATTGCATCATCGACTGTCCCTTCATCTCCGCAGGCATTGACTATGGACAAAGTTTACCGCTACATACCAGTGCCCGCATCTCCCAGGATGGCTCCGAATGCCACCCTCGTCGTCCCCTGTGAGGCATCCCTCGATGAGCCTCTTTGTTTTCTTGCTTTGACGAACAGCGTAATCAGCTGCATGGATTCGCCCATCGACCGGGTCCCAGCATCTACTCGAGAACATTTGAGGAAGAATGCCGACTTCACGCACATGAAGTCGACACGGCTAATCGCCTCGTGCCATTCGCAGCACGGTGCCATTTCCAGATTCAAATTCCGAGCCAGATTTTTCAGTTTACGGCTGTCGTCCCCCGTGACACATAGATGTGTCGGCTTGTGCAGGCCACTGAAAGCATCGTCCGCCAGATGCTCCAGATCAATCCTTTCTTGATCGACTCCAAGAGGCCACGCGCCACAACCTCCGAAGCTCTCCGGCCTAGGATACACTGGCGACTACCTCTGACTTGACTTCTGAGCCTCGCTCGCACATCTGCTTGCGTGCACAGGTCACCTACGACTGTGCCCGCCTTCGATGCACTTCGCCTCGAAGCAAACAGCTGCTGCTGGCCTGAGTTCAGCAAGTCACCCTTTCACCCATACCCCAATTTTAAAGGAGTCTCAACCATGTCTGCCAAAATCAACACCGCCCTTGACCACTTTCGTTGTGGCCTCACGAATTACTTGAAAAATCCCAATTCTTTTCGCCTTCTGAAAGTGATTCCTGCTCTCTCCCAGGCCGCCGAAGCTCTGATCCAGGAGAGATTACAGATACTGATTGATCGGCCTTCGTACCTGTGGCTGTCGGAGATACGCAGCTTACTCAGCAACGGGAGCGAGAAAAATTATCTCACCATCATTTATGACGAATTGCGCGCTCGCACCGATGAACTCGAAGACGAATACGAAGAAGAATACGAAGCCATAGAGGATGACGAAACACTGGTGTGCAGGGCGTTCGTGATTCTCTTGGAGAACTTTGAACCCCTCTTCCAGAACGGCATGGAGAAACGGGTGCCTATCGAGCTGCTGAGAGCCATTCAAAAACGGCTCTACAGCAAGGATCAACGCAAGAAAATCGCTACCCAGCGTCTGGCTCGGTGGAAGGATGAAAACTGGCCCGACGGTGAGCCCTCAGAATACCATGGTACTCTGCCATGTCCGCACTGCGGAGATGAGTTTGAGTTCCTTATGAAGGGCTTTCATCCCCACCCCTTCTGCTTCTGTTGCAACACCTCGATGGACACCTCACCGAGCAAGACTCGCGGAGATGTAACCTGTAAAAAAACGAGCTGCTGCGCTATCATGATCGGGCCCGCAGTCAGCGGTAGCAACGAAAGCGCCGACGACCTTCATGTCAAGCAACATGTCAGTAACGAGCAATTCATCGCCATCCTGAACCGCCTGCATCAGCAAGGCGAACTCGATGTGTCTACGCCATTCATCAAAACCAGTGACAAATACCAAAAGCCCCTGATCGACATCTCCAATTCACCCATCCAATTCGATGGGAAGCAATTCAAGCTGAATCATCCTGATGCTGCCAAACTACCCGTCACCAAAGTCTCACCCAATGGCGCCCGGTGGTTTGCCGAGTTATTCGAGAGCGGAAGATATCGAGTCCATGCCGGACATCTGAAGCAAGCTCTGGATTTCACCGGCATTGGCTTGACGCGGGTCGTTGACTATCGTCCCGATGAATTGATTCTCGTCACTGCGGAAGATATGATAATTCGTCTTGGTATTAGGTACACAAAAAGAGACCGCGTGGTGTTGGCCGGAGAGATTCATTCCCAGTGGCAATTCAACCTTCTCTACTACTCGCCGCATCAATTCCCAGTGGTCATCGACCGGGAGATCCGCGAATACCTGGTGAAGGAATCCACGGACTGGAACCGCTGCGCCTATTCCTTCCGCCTAGATTTGAAGCCCAACCCTGCACCAACTCGGTACCAGAAGTGGATGGCCGCTTGGCGCGCACAAAAAGCCGCAACCAAGGCTGGGCACTGAAGCGAATAGAGGATCACAAGGCGGGCCGTTTCTGGCCCGCCTTGTGGCACTGGCTCAAAGCGTCCGCCACTCAAGCCCAGCTCACGCCCTCTCCCCCCATAATACCCTCACTCCTCGGTGCTTGACCGCGTTAGCGGGGCGCAGTAAAGCATCCTGAATCCACGGGTTCTATGAAGCGTGATAGATTGTGCACTCCGATACGAAATGCTCTCACTGTCAATCCATCGCTCGCCGGACTCCCCTTTCATGGCCAAGCTCTACCGCTTCCGCCCCTCCCATGTCCTGCGCGAATCCGAGCAGGCCTTCGCCGCTGCGGCAGCTCAATTGCCGGAGGATTGGATCGTCGTCTGGAGCTACAGCTACCAGGATGACTCGGGGCAGAACCGCGAAGGGGATTTCCTCGTCTTCGTTCCCGATCTTGGCATCGCGGTGATCGAGATCAAGTCAGGAGCGCTGCATGTTGACACCCGCAGCGGGGCATGGAACACGCCTCACGGCGACGATCCTTTCGCCCAGCTCGGCCGCGAGACCAACGGCGTCCTGCGTCGCCTCAAGAGCCAACAAGCGCAAGCACCTTGGGTCGCGCAATTCCTCTGCATGCCGAACCAGGATCTGCCGGTCTTCGAGCACTACAAGCATCCTCCCCGCAGCCTCTTCCTTGGACGCAATGACATGCCGGCCCTCAAGGAGCTGATTGTCGCCAACCTCGACAAGGCCTACCCCCATCAACGCGCCGCCGCCACTGCGGAACTCTTCCTGAAGGCCTTTGTGCCCGAGAACAGCCGCGATCTGCACCTGCTGCACCCGGCGGAGTCCCTCGACCTCCAGCGCCTCACTGATTCCCACCTGAGCCTGCTGCGTTGCAGCGTTGCCGAAATCCGACGGCTCCTAGTGCATGGCCCCGCGCCTCCCTAAAAATGGAAAATAATCCGCCCACTTGACTTGCCTGGTACATGCGATACTTTTAGTAAGCACGAAGAATTTCAACATGTAGCCAGGATGTACACAACATGAACATTCACACTAAATTGCTTGGACGCGCACTAAATGATATACGGCTATTTAGGGATGCGCAGGAAATTGGATTTGACTACATCGTCAATCCCGAGACCGGAGAACTGCACTATGTCCATCTCGCAAACTTCGCTGGCTCCCATAACCTCGCTTCAGCCGATCTCGGATCCTTCATCGGGCTTTTCAATCTGGGAGTGATTCCGATTCATAAATTCAAGGATGGAACTGAAATCCCGATTTATGATGCGGAATCGGGCGTGTTGCTCGGACCCTATCGACTGAACAAGTGTCAGCACTGTAGATTTCCGATATTTAACTAAGATGAAAACTGAGTCTAACGAAGCGATAGAGCCTATGACCATACCTGTCACAATTCATGCTTCAGATCAATTTCTTCTTGCTCTCTGCGAAAGTATATATAGAGCAGAGAAGAGCGCATCTGACGAGCAAAAACGAGAAGCTTTTGGCGGCAGCTTCCCCATTGAGCTACTTCTCATCCGGCGGGACAAAGTCCGCGTTGAAATCAGAAAGGAGAACGTCAGCCACAACGAGCCTCATCTGCACATCACACACTCAGACAAGATTGATGTCTCGCTAAGCCTTAATGACTTTCGTGTGCTTGCCGGAGAGATTGACAGGAGGACCATGAAACATATGCTTATTGTGCTTAATCCAGTTAAATCAAAACTCATGGAAATATGGAACGAACTAAATGAGAAGGACAATTCGGTCGGGGCCGAAAAGCTCATCAGTAATCTGTTTGAGTGAGCGCAGATGTTAACTATTCGCTGCAGGCGCAAGGACCCAGACCCCCAAAGTCCATGCAATGCACCGCATCTGCGTCGAAGGGTTCACCTTCTCCCTGTAATGGCTGCGCCGCAGGTCCGGACCAGAATCCCCTTGGCTTCGGCGGGGCGGAACTGCACCAGTGGCTGTTCCCGCCCCCTCCAACGAGCCCTGTTTGGAGCCGCGCGCACCACCGGGATCGATGAGGACTTCGCGGCGGGGCATACACTGCGTCACGGGCGCCCTCGGTCCACATCCCCTTCGGCATCGCCAACTCAACAGCCGATTGAGCTCATTCCTCGGATGTCCGACTTCGAAATAGGCAGATGCCGCCGTGAACGAGCAGACCTAGGCCAACGAAGAAGAGGATGACATTGAGCTCGCCGCCGCTGCGCCATTCCTTGATCAAGCTGCCGTGGGAGCCGAAGAAGAAGACCATGCCCAAGCCGATGACGATTTTGACCGCAGGTGTCATGAGCAGCTCCTAGTGAGATTGAGATAGGAGCAAGATCTAGGCGGCTCCCAGCGGAGCCGCCTAGACTGAGAGTGCTTGTGGAGTGCGCCTTACTTCGCGCCCTTGACCGCTTCCAGCTCTTTTTGCAGCTTGGCGATTTGCTTCTCGAGCTTGGAAGCGCCTTTGCCTTCCTTAGCCTTGGCGGCGTTATTGACGGCACGCTGAATGACCTTGAGGTCGTCGAAGCCGGCGAAGAAGTTGGTGAGCTGGACCGAGTTCAGGGCGCTGACTGCATCGCGAAGGGCTTTGAGGTTCTTGCGGCCTTCGGCTTTCTTCTGGCCATTTTTTGACTTGGGCTTGGCTTCCATGACGGATCTCCGATGGGATGGTTGATGGGGAAAGGGCGGGATAATTTGCTGTGACTCCCGCTTCCGGCAAGGCGAATCGCCAGCATCCCAGCATCAGTCCGCGAAAGATGACTCCAAAGCAGGGCCATCCTATTTGGCAGGCTAGACTAGAGAAGGGCTGCTGTGAAAGCTGAAATTCGCTCTTGAATCTGACCTCGAATACATCTGCCCTCGCGCGACGTTCGGAGCCCTTGTCACGGCCCGAAGGAGTCGCGCTGAGGGAGCTTTTCCTCCTGGATTTTTGTTCGTGCCGTTCGCCAGCCTCCCTTGCGAAGATGCCCAATGGGCGTAGATGAGGTGTTGCAATTTTCACAATTCAAGAGGCTGGTCCGTGTCACGCAAGTCACCTCAAAAATGGAGTCCCAATGCCGATCAAGAAGCAGCTCTGGGGACAAAGCCCGACATCACCTTGGCAAAGGAATGGGGCGTCAGCGCTTCGTCGATCCGCCGCCAACGCGAACGGCGAGGCATTCCTTTCCTGGCGCGGGGATATGTCCTCACCGAGGAACAGATCTGCCTGCTAGGCGAGATCCCGGATGAATAATTGGCCAAGATGGCCGCCATTCCCATCATCACAGTGAGGCGCTATCGCCAATCCCGAGGCATCGCTGCCAGCGTCACTCGAGCCTGGACGCCTACGGCGGAACAACTGGCGCAGCTTGGCAAGGTCGATGATGCCGTCATCGCCCGGCAAGCCGGGGTGCGGCAGCACATCGTCTCCAGTTGGCGGGTCAAGCTCGGCATCACAATCACCTCGGCCTGGCGGCCCGATGAGGCCACCGTGTGTCTGCTGGGCACGATGAGCGATGAAGACCTGGGCAGCAAGCTCAACATTTCCTCTTTCGCCATCGCCGAAGCGCGGCGCGAGCGCCGGATACTGCCGTTTGCTCCCCTGTCGCAACCCACCGATGTGCAAGTGACTTTGCTGGGGACCGAAACCGACAAGTCGCTGGCGCAGCGCTGGGGCTTGCCCCTCAAGCAGGTGAAAAACTGGCGGCGTCAGCGCGGCATCAAACTAGTGAGCAATCATTTTGCTTGGACCGCTCGACACGACGCGATGCTCGGCAGCATGAGTGACAAGGAAGTCGCGGAGACGATCGGCGCTACTTTTGCGCAGGTCAACTACCGGCGCAACAAGCTGGGTATCCCGCCCTGCCACGAACCTCGTTCCAGCAGCAGCAATGAATGGACCTCGGCGATGATCGCACAACTCGGCAGCGACACCGACCGCAATCTCGCTCGGGCCTTTGGCTTCAGTTCCATCAATGTCAATCTGAAGCGGATGTCCCTGGGCATACCCTCCTTCGCTTCAAAACGCGCCAGCCCATGGACGCCTGAACTTGTGGCTCAGCTTGGCACCCGCAGTGATGAGGACCTGGCTCAGGCATTCGACCTCCATCAATCTACGGTTACGACCAAACGGATCGAGTTGGGAATCGCCTCTTATCGATCAAAAACCTTTGATTTTCGTCAGAACCATGTTGATCTTGAAAGAATGAGGGGGCAAAAGTTAGTGCCAATCTCCAAGCACAATCCGAGCACAAAAAACGAGTCGTAATTCACGAAAGATTAAAGCCGTAGAAAAAAACTGTGGGAAACCGGCTGAAAACGGCAAAATCGGATTTGACCAAAGAGTTTCGCCGAATATCCTGGGTCTGATTGTCCCCGCAACCCACAGGTCGAGCCATGAGTCCTCTCTGTAACTCCTTCGGCGCACGGCGCATCATCTGCGCGCTCACGCTGCTCCTCAGCACACTGGCCACATGGGCTGAAGAATCCGTCTGTTCGAAGGTCAAGATCGAGATTCCACAGGAGCTAACTCTGGAGCGTCAAGGCTTTGAAGCTACCATGCGGATTACCAATGGCAGCCCTGACCCTCTCAACGCGGTGAAAATCGAAGTTCTTTTCAAAGACGCAGAGGGCAATCCGGTCCTCGCCAGCTCCGATCCCAACGCGGTTAACGCTAAATTCTTCATCCGGGAAAGCGCCAAGGAACAGATCGCAGCCGTTGACGGCACCGGCTCCGTCGCCTCGGGCAGCACCGCTGTGATCAAGTGGCTGATCATCCCGGCTCCAGGAGCTGCCGGCAACCTGCCCGGAGGACGATTGTACAAAGTTGGTGCAAAACTCGAATACACCTTGAAGGGCGAGGCTCAGGCCGTCGATGTGATCCCCGATTCGATCACCGTCAACCCGATGCCCGATTTAACCCTCGACTACTTCCTGCCTCTCGATGTGCTCGGTGACGAGCCCTTCACTGCTGAGATTGAAGCTCCCGTGCCCTTCTCCCTCGGTGTCCGGGTCAAGAACATCGGTTTCGGCGACGCCTCTCACCTCAAGATCGAATCCGCCCAGCCCAAGATCATCGAAAACCGACAAGGCCTGCAAGTCAACTTCCGTCTGCTAGGCAGCCAAGTTCAGGACAAGTCGGTCAACGACGGCTTGTTGCTTGATTTTGGCACCATCGGCGGCAAATCCGCCGCCTGCGGCCGCTGGGTGATGGAGTCCAGTCTGTCCGGCAAGATGACCGAATTCACCGCCACCTTCACCCACGATGACGCCCTCGGCGGTAAGCTCACCTCCCTCATCCAGGCCGTCCGCACCCATACTCTGCTGCGCGATGTCCGCCTCGATTCCCCTGGCAAGGACAGCGTCCGGGAATTCCTCGCCAAAGATGTCGACGCCATCCGGCTCTACGACTCCGACGGCAGCGAAGCGGAAGTCATCGACATCTCCTCTCAAGTGAGTTTTGACGGCAGCCATCTGCAAGTCCCCGCCGTTCCGGGCATCTTCTACGCCTCCATCCCGGTCAGCGACAGCCTCGGCGCCATGCTCGTGTCTCAAGTCCGCCGCGCCGATGGCCGCGTCCCTCCCCAGGAGAACGTCTGGATCAGCAAGGTGCGCAATCCCCAAAACGGCAGCTACCAGAGCTTCCTCAACATCTTCGATTACCCCGTCAGCGATCCCGTCACCGGTGAAGTCCAGGCACAGGCTCAAACCTACGACCTGAGCTTCGCCGCGCCGGTTTCCGACACACCGGTCTTGTCCGTGCCCGGCACTCAAGTGGTCGCCCCCAACCAGCGCGTCACCTTCACCGTGGCCGCCAGCGCTCCCAATGGCGCCGCAACAGTTCTCTCCGCCACGCCTCTTTACGCGGGGGCCACCTTCCAGAATGGTGCCTTCGACTGGACTCCCCCCCGCAGCGGCAGCTTCCCTATCACCTTCTCCGCCACCGCCAACGGCAAGACCGTCAGCAAAAGCGTCCTGATCGTCGCCGCCGTCAACGAAGTCGCCGTGGCCTTCGCCGGCAGCTCTGCCGAAGTGGTTGAAAACACCGGCAAAGCCGAAATCGAAATCACTCTCGACCAGCCCTGCTCCGAGACCGTCAGCGTCCAAGTCAACGCCGCTCCCGGCAGCAGCGCCCAAGTTGTCAGCGACTACCTTCCCCTCGGCACCCTGAGCTTCGCTCCCGGCGAGATCCGGAAGAAACTGGTGATCGAACTCAATGACGATCTCGAAGCCGAAGCTACCGAAGTCCTCAAGCTGCAATTCGGCGACATCACCCACGGCCACCCGGCAGTTGCCGACGCCATCTTCGATCTGACCCTCAAGGATGATGATCTGGTCGGTGCTCTCGCCCTGGTGCAAGGCGACCAAGTGATCAAGGTCAACCCTGCTACCGGTGCCACCATTTCGGTCCTGGCCCGCGACCTTTACCTCCGCGCCCCCACCGGCTTCGTCTGGAACAAAGACGGAGATCTTCTCGTCGCCAGCTCCTCCGGCCGCATCCTTGCCTTCGACCGCGCCGGCAAAGCCCATGACGAGCTGCACCCGGCCGTCTCCCTCGGCCAGACCGGCAAGCTCCAGATCGACGCCCAAGGCTGCCTCTGGACCCTCAGCCGCTTCGATGAAACCTGCCGTCTCTTCTGCCTCAATGCCAGCAGTGGCGAAGTCCTCCGCAGTCTCGACCTGCCTCTAGCCTGCACCGACTTCCAAGTCCGTGAAGACGGCCAGGTCGCAGTCCTCAGTCCCGACACGCTGACCCTGGTCGGCGCCACTGCCAATGTCAACATCAGCCTTCCCGCCGAGATTCATCCCAGCCTGCTCGCCCTCGACGGCAATGGCGATCTCCTGCTAGCCGGCGGCGGCGCCATCCACCGCTACCACGACGCCGCCTTCAGCCTTGTCCAAGAGGACGCCACGCTTGATCAGCCCCTCGCCTTCACCTGGCAGCAAGGCAAGTCCTTCACATCGACGGCTCAGTTCATTACTTCCTATGACGGCAGCAGTGCCGCCGCCGTGGTTCAGCTCGGCAACAGCCCGCAGCTCGCCTTGGCCGGCATCAAGCCCGCCTTCATCACTGACGATCTCGCCGTGGTCGCCGAAGAAGGCGATGTCATCCACCTCCGTGCCCGCGCCGAGGGCTCCCCCGCTGTCAGCCACGAATGGCGCCTCAACGATTCGCCTGCCGCCCAAGGCACACAGCTCGACCTGACTCTCGAAGCGGCTCAAGATGGTGCCCGCCTGGTTTGCGTCGCCAAAAACGCCCTTGGCGAAGCCCGGAGCCAAAGCACCCTCAAGGTCTACAAGCACCTTCTCGCCGCCGCCGATGCCTTCGACGCCCAGGAAGACCAGGAATTCACCGGTAATGTCCTGAGTAACGACGAAGCCCGTGACGCCAAGGCCGTTCTCAATGACCAAGCCTCCCACGGCACCGTCGATCTCCGCGACGACGGCAGCTTCACTTGGCATCCCGAGGCCAACTACCACGGCCCGGCCACATTCAGCTACCACCTCGAACGCCTCGGGCGCAGCAGCGCTCTCGCCACCGTCACCCTGACCATCATCCCCGTTGATGACGCGCCGGTCCTGAGCCAAGCCCTGCTAGCCCGTCAGCTCCTCGAAGATGCCGCCGTCAACGGCTTCGATCTCGCCGCTTATTTCAACGATCCCGACGGCGACACCCTGAGCTTTGAAATCGTCAGCAACGATCACCCCGAAATCCTGAATGCCAGCGCCTCCGGTTCGACCCTGAACTTCCAGCCCAAGCCCGATGCTTTTGGTCAAGCCCTTGTGCGACTCCGCGCCAGCGCCAACGGTCAATCCGTGGAGCAGGATCTTGACTTCACCATCAGCCCCGTCAACGACGCTCCCGTTCTGGCACAATCTCTGCCCGTCCAGGAACTCCTCGAAGATGCGGCCGCCGCCCAGATCGATTTGGCGAACTATTTCAAAGATGTCGATGGCGACAGCCTCAGCTACCAATTACTGGGCAATGACCACCCCGAGCACTTGGAAACCAGTCTCGCCGGCTCTATCCTCAGCTTCCGCCCCAAGGCCGATGCCAACGGCCAAGCCACTCTCAGCCTCCGCGTCTCCGACGGCAGCCTGAATGTCGAAGTCCCCCTGACCTTCAACATCAGCCCGGTGGACGATGCTCCCGTGGCCGCTGCCATCCCCGCGTTGACCGTCCTTGAAGACTCTGCGCTTGCGACTCTCGACTTGACCCCCTACTTCAGCGATGTGGATGGCGATACGCTGACCTTCGAATTGGTAACTGGCGCTTCTCTCCTCAATGCCGCGGTGACAGGCAACACCCTCCACTATCAGCCCAAACCTGACGCCAACGGCTCTGCGATTTTGAAAGTCCGTGCCTCGGCCAACGGCAAGTCTGCTGACGCGGATGTCGTAATCAACATCACGCCGGTCGACGACGCTCCCGTGATGGTGCAGGCGCTCCCCGCCCAAACAGTGCTTGAAGACGCTGCCCCGAGCACTCTGAATCTGGTTCCCTTCTTTGCCGATGTGGACGGTGATTCCCTCAGCTTTGAGCTCACTGGCAATGACCATCCCGAAATCCTGACGGCCTCGGTCGTCGGTGCCATCCTCCACTTCCAACCCCAGCCCGATGCCCATGGCACGGTCACTCTCAAGGTTCGGGCCAATGCCAACGGCAAGTCCGTAGAAGCGGACCTCGTGGTCACTGTCACTCCTGTGGATGACGCCCCAGTGGCCCTGGCCTTGCCTGCTCAGACTGTCCTCGAAGACTCGGCCCCCAGCACTCTTGACCTGACGCCCTTCTTCAGTGACATCGATGGCGACAGCCTGAGCTTCGCTCTGGTCAGCCTTGATCACCCCGAGACGGTCAGTGCCAATGTGGTGGGCTCCATCCTCCACTACCAGCCCAAGCCCGATGCCAATGGTGTCGTGACCTTGAAGCTTCGTGCTACCGCCAACGGCCAATCAGTCGATGCCGATCTCTCCCTCACCGTCACTCCTGTCGATGACGCTCCGGTTGTCGCCCAAGCCTTCCCTGCTCGAACTCTTCTTGAAGATGCCTCGGCGGTTGCCCTCGACTTGACGCCGCATTTCAAGGACATTGACGGCGACATCTTGACCTACGAAGTTGTCAGTGTCACGGCTCCGGAGCTTCTCAGCACTTCCGTTGCCGGCAGCACCTTGAGCTTCCAGCCCAAGCCCGATGCCAACGGCTCGACCATAGTGAAACTCCGCGCCTCGGCCAACGGCAAGTCGGTCGAAGCGGATCTCGTGGTCACTGTCACTCCGGTTGATGATGCCCCAGTCGCCTCGGCCATCCCGGCTCAAACCATGCTCGAAGATGCCGCAGTCGCGACGCTGGATCTCTCCCTCTATTTCAAGGATGTCGATGCCGACACCCTGAGCTACGAACTGGTCAGCGGCGACGCCCTGCTCACCTCGACTCTCAGCTCCTCCACTCTGAACTTCCAGCCCAAGGCTGACCTCAACGGCACCGCCACACTGACTCTCCGCGCCACTGCCAATGGCAAGTCGGTTGATGCCATAGTCACCGTGCTCATCACCCCCGTCGATGATGCGCCCACCGTCGCCCGCACTCCCGTCATCCCCGAGCTGCGTGCCCGTGGCACGGTTCGTGTCGTCAACATCGCCGGCATCTTCACCGACAAGGACAACGAGGTCTCGCTGATCACCACGGCGGTCAACGGCAACACCCATCCCGAGTTCGCCACCGCCGTTCTGGCCAACGCCACCGATCTCCTGATCACCCCGCTTGCCGAAGGTCAAACCGTCGTCACCCTGCGCGGCACCAGCGGCGGTCTGACCTGCGACCTGCCCCTGACCCTCAATGTCCTCCCCTCGCTGCAAGCCCAGCCCCAGCCCGACACCGCCCAGGTCGACAAAGGCGGCACGGTGGACATCGACATCCTCGCCAACGACGGCCCCGGCCTTGCGCTGAGCGATGTGGTCATCACCAAGCTCCGCAACGGTGAAGTCTCGATCGACACCAGCCGCGGCATCCTGAGCTTCCATCACAACCCCATCCAGGATGGCGCCACCGGCTTCGCTTACGCCCTCAAAGATCCCAGCACAGGCATCCTCTCTGCCTCTGTCTGGGTGGATGTCACGGTCATCGACAACGATCATTTCCCGATCAAGCAGCAGATGCCCAAGGACTGGTACAAGCCCGATGGCGCCAAGCACTTCTGGCAAGTCGATCACAAGACCCTAGCCTTTGAAAGCGACCTGAGCCTCTGCTCCAAGACCACCAAGGACAAGGAGACCAGCGCCATGGCCTTTAACGGGCGCTTCGAGAACGGCTCCATCAGCTTCGCCGCCAAGATCTCCAGCAAGCCCGGCGACCGCCTCGTCTTCGCCATCGACGGCGTCGAAAAGCAGAACTGGACCGGTGTCGTCGACTGGGTTCAGGTCAGTGTTCCGGTCAGCGCCGGCATCCACACTCTCACTTGGTCCTATGTCAAAGACGCCTCCGGCAAGGCTGGTGAAGACCGCGCCTGGATCGATGCCGTCAAGCTCCCCCTGTGGCAAGAACCCTTCCCCGGCCCCCAGGGCATGCCCGAAGCTTGGGAAATCCCCGAAGGCATGAAGGCCTTCAAGCTCACTGACAACGATGCGGCCGAGGGCAGCAGCAGCCTGGTATCGCCCAATATCGGCCACAACAAGACTGTTGGCATGCGCCTCACCGCCGACTTCGCCGCCGGAGATGTCGGCTTCCTGAGCAAGGTCTCCAGCCAGCTCAACGCTGACTTCCTGGAGTTCTGGGTCGACGACACCAAGGTGCTGAACTTGTCCGGCGAACAAGATTGGACTCAGAAATTCGCCACCTTGACCGCCGGCCGTCATGCCCTGACCTGGATCTACCGCAAGGACGCCAGGGACAGCCGCGGTAAAGACAGCGCTTGGATCGACGGACTCACTCTGCCCGGTTGCGAACTTCGCATCTTCAAAGCCAACGCCGAAATCGAAGGTGAAGGCACCGTCGACCCCAGACTCTGGATCGCCACCGATGGCCAGCGACTCAACTTCTCCTTCAAAGCCGCGCCCGGCTGGAAACTCGCCGAAGCCCGCCTTGATGACGGCACCCGTCTCAAGATCTCTGACGACGACGATGACCATGACCATGATGACGACGAACATGACGATGGCGACGATGATGATTGCCGTAATGATCTTGAAGTCGAACTCCCCGCCCTCCGTCGTGACACCATCGTCCGCTTTAAATTCGTGAAGGTGAAAAAATGAAACTGACAAGCTTCTGTGCCGCTTTCCTGATGGCACTCCCCCTCTGTGCTCTGACCCTCGCCGAAACCAAAGGCGAATACCAGATCGACGAAGATGCGTCGGTCTCTGCCGCCCGTCTCGCCGGAGCGCCTGAAGCCGCCATTCGTCGCAAATTGGCCAGCTGGAAAGGTTGCCGCTTGGTCCTCAGCGACAAGGAAGTCATGATCACGCGTGGCGAGGTCGTGCTGCAAAAAGGCGTCTTCCGTGCTGACGAAAGCAAAGCCGAAGTCCTGACCCTGAATATCGCCGCTGCTCGTGGCCCGATCGAACTCAAACTTGCCAAGAAGAGCGGTGGCATCAGTTGTGAGGGCCTGGGAGCTCCCGGTAACGATGTCATCTGGAAAACTGCGCCCTGATGAAACTCTGGCCCGCCATCCTGCTTTTGGCTCTGCCGCTTGCTGCGGCGGAGACTTCGGTTACTGCTCCGGGGACACGGACTCCGGTGAAGCCCACCGTCGCCCAGCCTGTAGTCGCGGCCTTGGATCTTGGCAAGCTCAAGGCAGGTCAGATCATTACTTTGCCCTTCACTGCCACCCGCACCGGCCTGATCAGCCAAGCCGTCTGCCGGGTTCCTGGCCTGGCGCTGCTGGAGCGGCCGCTAGGCCTGCGGGCTGGCGAGCAGTCGCAAATCATCCTCTTCGTCCAAGTCGGCCAATCAGGTCCGCTCAAGGGGAGGATTGAATTCGGCATCGGCAAGGACAAGGAAACTCTTGAAGTCATGGCGCAAGTCGAGGGCGGCACCGGTCCCTCCATTCCTGCTCTGCCGCCGCGCGTCCTGCGCAGCTACGACGCCTCTCTCTATGTCGATGCCAAGAGCGTCCGCGAACAGCCCGCAAGCATCCTTTGTGACCTGCGGCATTTCCACGAAGTTCAGAGTGTTTCCCTGCCGGGTGCCTTGACCTTCCGCTTGGAGGATCTGCGCAATTCTCCTCAATTCCGCGAACGCCCGCTGGTGCTGATCGGCGGTGGCCCCCTCGACCGTGACCTCGAAGCTGATTGCCAACGCCTCCGCAAAGCTGGTTGCACTCAGGTCCGTATCCTTCGTGGCGGTCTCGCAGCCTGGAGTCAAGCCGGCGGCTCTCTCAACGGTAGCAAAGAATCTGCTCTCTCGTGCAGCCCTCTGGATGCCATCCTCGCCCGCGATTTCGCGCAGACCATCTTCGTCAACGCTTGCACTCGCCCCGTGCCGACTCAACTCATCCGCGACACCTTGAGCCTCGAAGCTGCCGCCAAGCTCCCGCCCGGTTCGGACTTCATCATCCTCACTGATGACGGCAAAATCTCCAAGATCCCCCAATTGCCCGGCCCCAGCTTTGTTCTTGCTGGCGGTCTCAAAGCCCTCGAAGCGAAGGCGCAAGAAATCGCGCGACTGCAAGAATCTGGCAAGATGCTGCTCACCAGCGCCAGAAAAGGTTGCGGTTGTTCATGATCCGAACAGGGACACAACTGGGCCACCATCGGGATACAATGGGGACACAACAAGAATGCGGCATTATGCTAGGGGCACCGGCATCTAGCCGGTGCTCAGACTCAACCATCCATGGAGGTGCATATGCGCAGATTGACGGAAATGCCAGACCACAAAAAATTGCTCGTCATCAAAATGCTGTTTGCCGCAGGTCTGTTTTTTGGATTGGCGTCAGCTGTCTTGGAAGTCTATGCTCACGCATTCAAACAGCTGGGGCTCATTTTCATGATTGCAGCCTTCGCTTCTTTAGTCTTGCATCAAGTTTTAATGATTCTGGGCTTTTGGGTCTTGTCTCGACGCTACGCATCCGCCTTCGTCTACTCCTTGCCTTCATTTGTGCAGCGTCAATAACAGGTCTTGCTGGCGAGGCACCTCCTTCGCCTCGCCAGCTCCATGAATTCCCCGCTCCCGTCCTCAAGGACGAAAAACGTCTGACCCTGATCTGGTCCTGGCAGCTACAAAATCCCACCGCCAAGCCGTGTCGGAACATCACCTTCCGTGGCTTATTACCCATGCTCAAGGCTCCTGGACAGCGCCTCGTTTCCGTCAAATTCTCGCGCAACGCCGCGATCCAAACTGATGAACTCGGCCACGCCTTGGCCGTGCTGCAAATCTCAGAGCTCCCTCCTTTCGACAGCATCCGCTTCGATGTTCAGGCCGAAGTCGCCCTGCATCCTGAGCTTCCCGCTCCCACCTGGTCGAGCGAAGCCGCGCTCAAGGATTCCCTCTTCGTCGAGGCGAGCAGTGCCGAAATCAAGGCTTTGGCCGCTACGCTTAAAACCCCTGCCGCCGACTCCACCTGGATCGGCAAGAATATCAAGCCCCTCGCGCCCTATGCCGACACCCTCGGCGCCCGCGTCTGCTTGGAGAAGAAAGAGGGCGACTGCACCGAACGCGCCTGCTTGATGACGGCGCTTTGCCGTGCTCAGCAAGTTCCCGCGCTCCCCGTCTTCGGTTTCATCGCCTCCCGCTCGGGACAGCTCTCCCCCTATGCCGGCCACGACTGCCTTTATCTCCTCCAGGAGAAGACCTGGAAGCGCCTGGAACCCGGAGCTCCCGCCGGCAAGCTCCCGCCCTTCATCGCCTTCCGCCTGATCGGCTCCCCTTTATCGACTCTGCTCGGAGGCGAAGTGCGCCACCAGTGCAGCGACAAATCTCTTGAAATCACCATGAACCCCAAGTGAATGTGAAGCCCATGAAGCGTCTACTCAGCCTCCTTCTCTGCCTCCTCGGTCTCAGCGCCTTGGCACAGGACCCCGTCACCATCGACACGGACCGCACCCTTGCGGCCGATGACCAAAGCCTGGAAGGCAAGGCCATTACCGTGGCACCCAATGTCAAATTCACGGTGTCAGGAGCACACAGCTTTGCTTCGCTGGCTCTGCAGGACAGTGCCATCCTCACCCACCCCCAGTCGACGGCCACCAAGGAAGAAGGTCTGGATCTCACCGTCACGGGGGCCGTCACCCTCGACTACAACGCCCGCATTGATGTCACCGGCAAGGGCTTCCCTGCCGGCTACACTCGTGGAGCCAACAGCCCGCAGCTTCACAATCTGCCCGCCGGCCGTGGGGGTGCGCACGGCTCCTATGGCGTGTATACCGAGACCACTCCTATCGATCCCAACGGCTACAACTACATCCCCCGTCCCAGTGGCGAGGTCTATGGTGATTTCCGAGCCCCCTACGAGTGCGGTTCGGGTGGCGGCCTTGCCGTCGATGGCACTGGCCTTGCTGGTGGCGGCCGCGTCCGCATCCGCTGCGACAGCTTCACCTCCTCCGGCATCGTCCAGGCCGACGGTGAATCCAGTGCCGATGGCATCGGCCCCGGTGCCGGCGGCAGCATCTGGATCAAGGCCAACACCTGGAGTTACCTTTACGGCCAAGGATTCAGCGCCCAAGGCGGCAGCCAGGGCGCTCTTTCCCATGGCCCCGGCACTGGCGGCGGTGGCCGTATCTTCCTCGAAAATGTCCAATTCCAGGAAGCTTGGATGTCGGAATACCTGTTCTACGGAGTCAGCTCCGCCAGCGGTGCCAAGCAAGTTGCCGACGCTTGGGGCTATACCAGCACCTCCCCCGGCAGTGCCGGCACCGTCTATGTCACCTTGACCGAAGGTCTGCCTATAATCTACCAAGGCCCAGTGGCACTCCCCGAAATCACTGACAACACCTGGGCCAGCATCCAGAACCAGAGCCTGTACCGCAAGGCGCTGGCGACGCCGATCTGGTTCGGCGTCCGTGGCCAGACCGCAGACGACCCGCAGGAATTCGCCTTCGAGCTGCGTCTGAACTCAGGTCACTGCCATTTCGAGACCCCGTCCACTACTCTCAAGCCCACGCTGCCGGCTTCGTCCTATGGGGGCATGGGTCCCGGCTCGATGCTTCTCTGCGACGGCCCGGTGCAACTTGGCAGTGATCTCAATCTCGCCGTCTTCGCCGAATTCAAGAAGCTGCTCCTTCCTGTGGCCACCACCGTCAGCCTCAACGTCCAAGGTGGGGTCCTCCGTGCTGACGAATTGATCCGCGGCGAGGTCCAGGACCTCAATATCGGCAGCGGCACCTACCTCATCCCCGATCTTCGCGGCTGGCGCAATGCCAGTGTCAACGGCGCCCTCGCCCTGATGCAAGGTCGCGTTGAAGTCGATACCTTGACCATCGGCACTCCGGGTTCCTACGGTGCTGGCCTCAGTATCAAGTCAGGCACCCAGGACCCGCGCTTGGAGATCCGCGCCCGCGTCCTCACTGTCTCTGATTACTCTGTCGTCACCGTCAGTGGTCGTGGTCCCCGTCCCGGTCTTGACCAGAACTTCGCCCCCAACCTGCTACTCCAGGAATATGAAGGCGGCTCCCACGGCGGCATCGCCCTCTTCCTGGACGGACGTGTCTCCGCCGCCAGCCCCTATGACAACGAGCGCTGGCCCCAGCTTCCCGGCCAAGGCGGCCACATCGCCCCTGGCCTGACCGCCAACGCCTCAGGTGGCATGATGATGGGCAATGACCCCTTCTACACCGCCGAGACGGCCGCTTGGCAAGGCTCCGGCGGCGGCATCATCGACATCCTCGCCGACGAAGTCAATCTCGCCTATGGCGCGGCCATCGCCGCTGATGGTTCCAGCGGCTACAGCTATGGCCCCTATGGCGGACCATCCATCGTCACTGGCGCCGGTGCCGGCGGCAGCATCCTCCTGCGCAGCCGTAAGTTCCAGTTCGACCCCAACTCCTGGCAGAAGCCTCTCAGCGCTGCCGGCGCCGATACCTACAACCCCAGCACCGGCAACTACAGCTATGGTGCTGGTGGCCGTGTGGCCGTCTACTCCGATGAAAATGGCGGTTTGACTGCGGCCTCCGTCAATGTCCAGGCCGATGCTTATGGCAATTACATTGGTCCCTCCGCCACCGGCGACGGCTCGGTCTACATCGCCCCGCGTTCCGCCATGCCCTTCCTCATCCAGTCGGCACAGGTGGTCGACGGCAAGATCCGCCTCTTCTTCAACAAGGCCGTCGATGCCGCCAGCTTCACCACCACCGATGTTTCCCTCACCAAGGACGGCCAGTCCGTCGCCGTGCAAAGCCTCGTCGCCGTCAACGATTCCACCTGGGATGTCAGTGCGGCCTTCGCATCCGGCAGCTATGACCTGACCGTCGGCCCCGCGCTGTCTGCTCAGGATGGCGGCATCTTCGACCTCAATGGCGACGGCGCCGCCGATAGCTATCATCAACAACTTCAGCTCAGCGCCACGGCGATCCCAGCTCCTGTCATCAGCAGCCATGACCTTGCCCAGACCTATCGCATCCTGACCGCCCAAGGCACCCTTACCGTCACTGGCAGCCGCCCCCAGGCCACCTACCTCATCGTCAACGGCGCCAACTCCGGCCTGCCCGCTGCCGCAGGGGAATTCAGCCTCAGCCTCCCCCTGCACGAAGGCCTCAACACCTTCAACTTCCAGGCCGCCGACGCCAACGGCAACCTCTCCGAGGTCCGCACCCTGAATGTCGTCCGCAACTCCGCCGCTCCCCAGATCGTTCAAAGCCAGCCCGCAGGCAACAGCTACCTGCAGAACCTCGCCCAGATCCAGCTCAAATGGCAGGACAGCTACGGCTCCCCCGATCTCGGCAAGAGCAGCTTCTCCCTTAGTCGCAACGGCCAGACGGTGAATGTACAAGCCAGCGTCGCTGGCGATCAGATCACTCTCGTCCCGAGCGCCTCGCTTGAGGAAGGTTACTACACCCTCGCCGTCCACCTTGCCGACGAAGACGGCCTCGCCTCTGACTTCAACCTGGCCTTCACCATCGACCGCACTGCCCCGGTGGCGCCCACCGTCAACGAACCCGGCACCGTCGCCACTCCCTATGTCGACTTCCAAGGCACCAAGGAAGCCGGTAGCGGCATCCGCCTCGGCGAGTTCATCGTCGTCCCCGTCGATGACTCCACCACCTGGAGCTACCGCTTCTACGGCCTCCTGGAAGGCTTCAACGACTTCGCCTTCTCCGCTGTCGACCGCGCCGGCAATATCGGCGCCGTCCGTAGCGCTCGCGTCGGCTACGGCGACACCCCGCCGGGACTGGTCAGCACCCTGACCCTTGATCCCCGACTCGATGGCACCAGTGTCAATCTTGCCTGGCCTGCCTACGATGTGGTCGCCAATGGCGATGACATTGTCCGCTACGATGTCTATGCCGCCCCCCAAGCCTTCACCTCGATCGCGGGCATGACCAAGGCCACCAGCAGCAGCGTCAAGTCAGCCACCGTCACCGGTCTGGCCCGCAACACCCCGGTCTTCCTCGCCGTCGTCGCCGTCGACCGTGCCGGTCACTTCCAGGAAGCTGTCCAGTCCATCGAGACCACTCCCGTCGACATCCAGCCACCCGCCGAGATCGCCAATGTCATCGTCTCGCCGTCTTCCGACAGCTTGGCCTTGAACTGGAACGCTTCCAGCTCCGCCGATTGCAGCGCCGTACTGATCTTTGTCGATGGCGCCTCACAGCCCGCCCTCAACATCCCGGCTGGAACCAACGCGGCCACAGTCGCCGGACTCAGCCCGGACTCAGCTCACCAGTTGCTTCTCGTCGCCCTCGACGGCTCGGGCAACCGCTCCTCTGGTGTTCAGCTCGCTGCATACACCCTGATGCCCAACCCGAGCGGCCTCCAAGCCGATGCTGGCGATGCCCAAGTCCGCCTGACTTGGAACGCCGTCGCCCACCCAGAATACCTGTCGAAGTACCGCGTCTACCTCGCCACCAGCAACTTCAGCTCGGTTTCCGGCATGACGCCGCGCGCCGAAAGCACCGGCACCAGCCTTTCCCTCGCCGGCCTCGTCAATGGCCAGACCTACTTCGCCGCCGTCACCGCCGTCAACAAGTCAGGCGCCGAGACCACTCAGGTCCAGACCATCTCCTTCGCCCCGGTCGCCGACACCCAAGGCCCGGTGATCTCCGGTCTCGCTCTCGACGGCGCCGCCGTCGTCCCCGCTCTCAGCGTCGGCAAGGGCGGCACCTTCGTCCTCACCGCCAACGATCCCTCGGGACTCTCCCGCGCTGAATTCGCCCTCGAAGGCCGCAGCCTCTCCGATCTCAACCCCGCCGACGGCCTCGCTGCCACTTTCGACCTGCTGTCGCTCGCCGACGGCGCCAAGACCATCAGCGTCAAGGTCTACGACAACAAGGGCAACTTCAGCACCCAGAGCTTCTCCTTCACCTTCGCTCTTGCCGTCCCCGATTTCAGCCCCAGCATCACCAGCCCTGCCAATGCAGCTCTGCTCAACCGTGAAGAGCAGTCGGTCACCGTCCAAGGCCGCTCCGGTGTCAATTTCAAGCTTTACCTGAACGGCGCACCCGTCGGCAGCAAGACCCCCGATGCCAGCGGCAAAGCCAGCTTCACTGTCATCCTCCAGCCCGGCGCCAACACCCTCAAGGCCTGCGCCTTCAACCGCGCTGGCGAAGGCGCCTTCAGCCCGGAAATCAGCGTCACGCTCGATAAAACCGTCCCGGTCGCGCCACAGAACTTCAGCGCCACCGCCAAGGAGCAAGGACAGATCGCTCTCGCCTGGAGCAAGTCGGACGCTGCTCCTATCCAGGGCTTCCGCCTCTACCGTGCCCGCCAAGCGTTCACCCAACCCTTTGAAGGCACCCTGATCCAGACCCTGGCCGACAACGCCCGATCCTTCACCGACCTGCCCGCCGAAGACGGCCTCTGGTACTACCGCGTCAGCATGGTCAACCTCGCCGGCACCGAAGGCGAACTCTCAAGCTTGGCCTCCGCCAAGTCCGACCGCATCGCCCCGCAGGCACTCAGCGTCGAGTACACTCCCCAAGGCCCCGCCATCGGCAACCGCTTCGGTCCCGGCCTGGTCGGCGTCAAAGTCACGGTCAGCGAAACCCTCCTCGCCACCCCCTTCCTCTCCATCGTGCCGGAAGGCGGCGTGCCCATGTCGGTGGAGCTCACCAAGACCTCGGACACAGTCTTCACCGGCTCCTTCCGCATCGCGTCTTCCACTCCTAGCGGCACCGCCTTCGCCGTTCTCTCCGCCCGCGACTTGGTGGGCCAGCGTGGCACCGATGTCCTCGCCGGCAAATCCTTCACCATCGACACCCAAGGACCCATCCTCAGCGGCATCGTCTTTTTGCCCGGCAAGACCGTGCAGAACAAGGCCGATGCCCCAGTCACTCTGACTGTGCAAGCCCACCTTGATCAGGCCCCCAAGGCCGGCACCCAGCCGACCTTCACCTGGAGCCTGTCGAAATCCCAACCCGACGCCCAGCCCGTCACCGAGCTCAGCGGCAGTGGCCAGGACTGGAGCTTCCAGATTCCCCTCAGCGCCCAAGCGGGTCAAGAAACGGAAGAGCTGCGCATCGGCTTCTCCGCCGAAGACGATCTCGGCAACCGTTCGTCGGTCGCCAGTGTTCCCCCTGTTGCGCAGATCTACCAGGGCGAACTGCCGCCGCCCCTGAGCCCCTTCGGCTTCACCGGCAAATCCCTCCCGGCCGGCAATGTCGAACTCAAATGGCTCGCGGTTGAAGGCGTCTCCGGCTACCGCGTCTTCCGTCAGAGCGCTCCGGGCGCCCAGAAGGAAGTGGCGGCCGATGTCGATGCCGCCACCCTGACCTACACCGATCTACCCGCTGCTGATGGCAACTACATCTACTCCCTCGCCTCCGTCCGCAGCGAGAATAATCAGGAATCCATCGCCCTCGACGCCGAGACCCTGACTCTGGTCTCCGACCGCACCGCCCCCCCGGCCCCCACGGACCTCAGCCTGGAACTGCTCGCCGAAGGCATCCGCATGACTTGGGTCGCCCCCGCCCAGCCCGGCGAACCGATCACCTACTCCCTCTTCAAGGCAGGCCAGCCGATCAGTGACGCCAGCGGCCTGACTGCCCTCGCCAAGGGCCTCACCCAGCTCAGCGCCATCGACCCCAATCCCAACCCCGCTCTGCGCAACTACTCCGTCTGCGCCGTTGACGCCGTCGGTAACCTCTCCGCTCCCGCCCCCTCGCAGGCTCTCAATGTCCAGCTCCTGCCGGTCAGCACCCTGAGCCTCAATCAGCTCGATGGCAAAGCCCCCGTGGTCTCCTGGACCCACCCCGGCGGTGCCAGCATCCGTGAATTCCAAGTCAGCTCCGGTAGCCAAACCGCCAAAGTCACCCAGTCGCCCTTCACCGACGGCACTTGGACCAACAGCCTCACCAGCCGCACCTACTCCGTGGCTGCCGTTGACGACCTCGGCGCCGTGTCCCTAGCTCGCGACATCACTCTGCCCACTCTGGAAGTCATCCTGCTACCCGGCCAAGCCTTGCAGCGCGGCCTGATGAACCGCGTTCAGGGCAGCGTCCGCAACCTCTCCGGCGCTGCCATTCCTGCCGCGTCCTTGCGTCTGCAATTGGGTGTCGGCGTCTATGAGTCCGCCGTTCAGGAAATCCCGGCCGGTGCCGAAACCAGCTTCGCCATCACCGTTCCCGGCCTGCCCTCGCTCGTCTCAACCCAGAGCGGCGTCCTTTCCTGCCGCATCCTGCCCGTCCCCGGCACCAGCGTCAGCATTGCCAGCAGTGTCTCCCTGCCGGTCACCGATGGCACCCTGCCCATCGAAATCACCGGCGGCAATCTAGTCAAAGGCGTCGGCGGCAAGGTCGCCTTCACCCTCCGCAACCCCTCCGCTGAAGACATCGAGATCGTCACCGCCACCAATGGCGGCGATTCCTCCCAGGTTCGCTTCCGCCTCGTCGATGCCGAAGGCAACACCCTCGCCACCAGCGCCCTGAAACAGCTTGTCGGCCCCGATCTCGTCGCCCTCTCCAGCGGCTTCACCGTCGCTCGCTTGGCCTCCGGCTCCCTCTACAGCTCGCCCGAAACCGATCTCTTCGTCCCTAGCAGCGCGCCGGACACCGTCTTTGTCCTCGTCGAGATCGACGCCATCCACCACCACCTCGGCAAGCCCGACGCAGTGAGCCTTCCCTCCCTTCGCGCCCGCCGCGAAATCTCCCTCGTCAGCACTGCCTACAGCGCCATCGTCGACGCCGTCACCCCCAGCGTTTCCCGTGGCACCGATCCCGTCACCATCACCGGCCGCGCCCTCGACCGCAGTAACCAGCCCATCGGCGATGTCGCCGTCAAAGTGGGAGTCAGCGTCGACGGCTTCGACCGCGTCTACGATGTCCGCTCCCAGGCCGACGGTTCCTTCTCACTCGTCTTCACCCCCGTCAATGGCGAAGCTGGCCTGCACCAAGTTTGGGCCGTCCACCCCGACCGCAAAGACAAGTCCTACCAAGCTTCATTCACCATCGCTGCCGTCGCCGTCAGCCCCGGCTCCTGGGATCTCACACTTCCCTACGACATCCCCTACGAGCTTCCTGTCGAAATCCGCAGTGCTTCCGGCACCGTCCTAAACCACCTCCGCCTGGAAGTCGACGGGGCTCTGCCCGCCGGCCTGCATGCCGAGCTGCCCAGCTTCCCCGCGCTGGCCGCCGCCGGCCAGAGCTTCAGCGCCAAGATCAAGGTCTGGGGCGAAACCGGCATTCCGGCGCTCCAGGAGATCCGCTTCAAGGTCCTCAGCGACGAAGGGGAATGGGCCGTCCGTCAGCTCAAGCTCTCCTTGGTCGAGCAAAGCCGCTCCGCCTATCTCAGACCCGAGCAGAACTCCCTCAAGACCGGCTTGGCTCAGAACCAGACTGCCACTCACGCACTCAAGTTCACCAGCGCTGGCAACCTCGCGGCCAACGCGCCCAGCTTCCGCCTTCTCGATGATCAGGGCAACCCCGCCCCCTCATGGCTCTTCATCTCTTCCGTTCAGCCTCCTGCTCTGCTGAATCCCGGCGAAAGCACCAGCGTCCAGATCTCGCTCTCTCCTGGAGCCAATATTCCGGAAGCCAACTACCTCTTCAGCCTCGAAGTCAGCGCCGCCAACGCCGCCGCCTACCGCATCCCGCTGCTGATCACCGTCTCCAACTCCCAAACCGGCAATGTCCTCTTCAAGGTCTCGGATATCTACACCGCCACCCTCAACTCTCAGGGCGAAGTCATCGAAGGCCTCAAGGACGCCACCATCACCATCCAGAAGGACGGCGTCATCCTCGACAACCTGCCCATAGGCACCACCGACATCGCGGGCGAAGCTCTGCTCCAGAATCTCCCCATCGGCCACTACTCCTACACCGCCAAGGCCACCGGCCACACCAGCAAGGCCGGCACCTTCTGGGTCTATCCCGGCACCACCAGCACCCAGCCCGTCCACCTTGATTCCCAGCTCATCACCGTCGAATGGTCGGTCGTCCCCACCAGCATCAAAGACAAGTACGACATCGTCCTGAACACCACCTTCGCCACCTCCGTCCCAGCGGCCGTGGTCACAGTCGAACCCGCCGCCATCAACCTTCCCGACAACATGAAGGCTGGCCAGACCTACACCGGCGAGTTCAAGTTCACCAACCACGGCCTGATTAGGGCCGATCAGGTCAAATTCAACCTACCCGCCTCGGACAGCCTCTTCAAGTTCGAAACCCTCGGCACTCTTCCCGACAAGATCGAAGCCGGCCAAACTCTCTATCTCCCCTACCGCATCACCTGCGTCAATCCTGGTTCCTTAAGTGCAGGCTCTGGGGGTGGGACAGGAGCAGATCTGGACCCCAACTTCGATCCCAATCTCGACCCTGATCCTGATGATGAAGAAGAGGAAGGCGAAGAAACGGTTTCAACAACTAGTTGGACGGAATATGTCGGTCCATGTAAACATGTTTTGAAAGTCTGTACTTTGAGCAGCGTCATGAGATGCGCTAATGGTGTTGAAACTCCGCTGCCGCAAGTTACGACGGCAAGTTACGCACGCTTTGGGACCGGCTGTGATGGCCCGCCGAGCTCAGGTGGTAGTGGCGGTAGTTTCGGAGACTTTGTCATCTCCGGGGGGGGCGGCGGTTGGTCCGGCACCGCCACCGGCGGCACTAGTGGTCCAAACCTGCCGGTCATATCCTTCCCCGGCCAGACAATCCCGACCGTTGGCGGATCAGGAGTCAGCGGCTGCGAGATCGTAGTAGTTGACTCTGAATGCCATGAAATCGATGCCGATAGCCTGATCGACCTGATTGGCTGCGGCGTGGATCGACTTTCGGGCAACTACACCGATGGAGCTTCCAGTGATGATGCATTGCTCGACCTAGAAACCGAAACTTTCGGCTACACCGTGGCCCTGCAACGAACCTGGAGCAAAGGCCGTTGGCGCTTCGAGCACGACAATAAAAATCTCACTTTCGCGATCAAAAAAGATGCCTCAAACCGTCTTGTCATCACCGATTTGACCCGTAACGGCATCAAGTATTCCGCCCCAGAAGCCTTCATCTCCAATTCCAATCAAGCGCTTGAACTTACTGGCGTCACAGATGCGGCGGGCAGCGTCTATCACTATTGCCCCGATGGCTATCGTGCCAACAACAGCTCCCTTCGTTTCGATCCGCAGGAAGGCCGCTGGAACTACCGCAATGCCTTCACCGGCAAGGAATGGTTCGATGCCAAAGGGCGTTGCCTAGGCTATGGTGATGGCACCAAAGTCGCAGTAATCTTCGATCGCGACGAGAGCGGTTTTGTCGCCGCCATCAAGAATCGGAAAGGTGTCGTTCTCTTCACCCTCACCCACGACGCTCAAGGTCACCTCACCTCCGCCAAAGACCGCGAAAACCGCGAAGTCAAATATACATGGGAAGGAGATCGCCTTCTCACCTACACCAACCCCATGGGGGAGGTCCTTAGCTATGGCTATGATCTAAATGGCAGAATTATTTCTAAGACTTCGCCAGAAGGGGTCGGAACCGTTGTTGAATACTACACGGATGGGCGTGTCGCGAAGGTCACTGAAGGTGACACTTCTCATAGCTATTCTTGGCACTACGATTCTGCAAAGAGCCTGCTTGTCTGCACCGTCAAGGACTCGGATGGAGGAATTGAAGAAACCTGGATGACCAATAGTGGCAACGTGGTGAGAGCAGACTTCAACGGTCGTACCGTCTATAAACTTGATGTCGGTGACCGCGAATCCGTCGTCACCGATGCACAGGGGCTTCAGACAATCCACAAGTTTGACGACTTCAAAAACATTGTTGAGACTCGCAATTCTGACGGAACTGTGGAATCCTTCAAACACGGTGTCGAAGCTTCGCAACTCAATGAAGAGACCTCGCCCACTGGCATCAAGGTGAAATATGAATACGACGGAAACTACAATCTTACCCGCGAATTGTATGGCGAAGGCACACCGTTCCAGTTCGAAAATCTCTACGAATATGACGCTGAAGATCAGCTCATCAAGACTACTCGCCGCTCGCCCGGACTTCCGGATCGTGTCAGCAGCACATCCTACGATAACGATGGCCATGTCGTCTCCGAGACAGACGAAGAAGGGGAAATCACCACCATCCTGGCTCGCAACTCTCTTGGCCAGCCGCTTGAAATCAAGGACTCCAATGGTTTGACGAGCCGCATGGAATACGACCTCAACGGCAGGTTGATTAAAACCATTGATGGCCTGGGGCGAACCCAGCTGACTGAGTGGAATAAAGATTCCCTGCCGCACCGAGTCACTGACGCCAAAGGAAAAGTCAAGACCAACACCTTCTCTGCCCGTCGCCTGCTCACCGGCACAACCGACCGCCGTGGCGGAGAGACCAAAATAAGCTACTCCCCTGAACTGCAGCCGCTCAAGATCACTCGTCCCGACGGCAGCGTAAGCCAGTTCGAATATGATGCGCAGGGCAGGATGATCGCCTCTACGACAGGCGGCATCCGCACCACCATTGCCTACTCGGATGATCCTTCGGCTGACCCGCTCAAGCCGGTCAGCATCACCGCCGGAGATCGCGTCCTCAGCTTCAGCTATGATAACTTCGGCCGCCTTGTCAAGTCTTCGGTCGGTACAGCCACCGAGCCGGAAAAAATGTGGACTCGCCAAACCTGGAACGAACTCGGTCTGATCACCGCCAAGGAAGAGTCCACTGGGCAACTCCTTCGCTTCGAATATGACCAGATGTTGAACATCACGGCTACATGGCTTCGTCCTGCCGCCGATCAGCCGGAACAACTGGTCTCTCGCCAACAATTCAACGCCTTCGGGGATGTCGTCGCCAGCATCGATGCCGCCGGTAAACAGACTAACTATGCCTACAGCCCCTCCGGCCGCCTCGTCTCCATCACCACGCCCGAAGGTCGCCAGATCGCCTACGCACAGCAACGCCTTCCGGATGGCGGCGAACAACGCACTGAGACCTACCCCAAAGGCAATAAGCGCGTCACCCGCATCGATGCCCAAGGCCGTGTCGTCAATGTCAGCATCTTCGCCTCTGGAGTGGCTCAAGCCGAGTCGTCCTGGACCTACGAATACGATGAGCTAGACCAAGTCACTGCGATCAAGGATGCCGCTGGCCAAGTCCTGAAGTCTTTCGCCTACGACGAAGAAGGCGCTGTCACCAGCGCTTCCAGCCGCATCGGCGGCCAGCTCTTCACTGAAAGCTACCGCTACGCCGTCAGCGGCCGCCTAGAGTCCATGACTCGTGTCGATGGAGCTCAAGTCGGCTTTGCCTATGACGAGGAAGGCCGTTTGGTCTCCTTGAACAGCGCCTCACTTGGCCAGGTCAACTTCGCCGATTTCTTCGGCGACAGCCCCCGCCGCATCGGCCTTCCCGGCGGCATCCACCTCGACAAGACCTTCGACGCCGCAGGCCACTTGGCTCGTCTCCATGCCGCCGATCCGGTCGGCAATTCCCTCTTGGATCGCACCCTCAGCTATGATCTCAGCGGCAATCTGACCGGAGTCAATAGCTCCGGCGAACAGACCCAATATCGCTACGACGGTCTCCATCAGCTTCTCTCCTGGCAACGCGGCAGCGAAGGCGAAAGCTACCTTCTTGATGCCAAGGGCAACCGCCTCGGCCAGGCGCCTTTCGGCACCCAGCCTCAAGCAGAATCGGTCTTCGATGGCGACGACAAGCTCCTCTCCAGTCCTGGAGCCAGCTACGAACACGACCTCAACGGCAACTTGACCCGCCTTGTTCGCAACGGCCGTGACCTCAGCTTCGTCTACAATGCTGCCGACCAGCTCGTCGAAGTCCACGAAGGCACCCAAGTTCTGGCTCGCTACAGTTACGACTGCCAAGGCCGCCGCGACTCCAAGCAGACATCCTCCGGCCTGGTCCGCTTCCTCTATGACGGCAATGC
Source organism: Verrucomicrobiota bacterium (assembly GCA_039798785.1). GTDB lineage: Bacteria > Verrucomicrobiota > Lentisphaeria > Lentisphaerales > Lentisphaeraceae > CAMCSH01. The sequence continues at coordinate 117,300 of JBDKFG010000002.1, forward strand.
TAGGCTCATCGCAGAGTTGAACGATCAGAACTCCTTCCGCCGCGTCTACACCTGGTACGGCATGCAGCCCTTGGCCTTGGAAGAAAACGGCCAAGCCAGCTTCTTCCTCTGCGACGAACGCAATGCCCCGGTGAAACTCGTCACTCCCGCCGGCGCCGTTCTTTGGCAGGCGATCTACGCGCCCTTCGGTGCCGCCGTCACCACCGGAGATCTCGAAGTCAACCTGCGCCTCCCCGGTCAGTACTTCGACGCTGAGACCAGCCTGCACTACAACATGGCCCGCTACTACGACCCCCTCACCGGACGCTACACCCAGCCCGACCCGATCATGGCCGATGCCAATGCCTACGGCTATGCCGGACACAATCCCTTTGCCCGCTTTGACCCCTTCGGCACCAGCATCGTCCAGAACCTGAGCAAGGAAGAGGCTCTCCAGTTGGTTGCCGCTCTGGGCTCCATCCTTCCCAACCCCGCAGGTTGGGCCGCTGACGCGGCCGGCGTCCTAGCTTCTCTCGCCCAAGGCGATCTCGGCGGGGCCGTCACTTCCGCCCTCGGCGCCGTGCCCATCCTGGGCGACGCAGCCACCGCGGCCAAACTCGGCCAGCTCCTCAACAAGTTCAAAAACAAGTTGCCTCTCAAGAAGTGCAACTGCTCCTTCAGTCCCGAAACCGAAGTACTCCTCGCCGATGGCACATGGAAAAAGCTCAAGAACTTCGACGGCACAGAGCAACTCCTCGCCGACAACCCGGACTTCCCCGGCGGCCCCAGAGCTTGCAAGGTCGAAGGTGTCCTCGACGGCAACACCTACGAACTCTACGACATCGGCCTTGATACCAACGGCGATGGCCTTGCCGATGGCAACAGCGTTCAAGCCACTCCACTCCACCCCTTCTTCACCCGCAAGGGCTGGGTCTTCGCCCGTGACTTGAAGCTTGGCGACGAAGTCAAGACCGACAAAGAGACCTACCTGCCCGTGCGTAAGCATGAGAAAGTCAACGGCTTCTCGCCCACCTACAACCTCAGTGTCGAAACTGAGCACTGCTATTTCGTCAAGGTGGCTGGACAGGCTGTGGTGGTGCATAATGCGAAAACGCCTTGGGTATCACCTAAAACTGGGAAATGTCATGGCAATAGCAGTAAAACAACTAATGTACATCATGTTTATAAGATTGAATCTACTAATGCTGTGTATATTGGAATGCCAACCCCATTTCTTCCTGATTTAGCAAAATATGGAATTAGTGGAGAAGGAAAAGATACATCTGGAGAGTCGAAACGAGCCAAAAGACAAGTTAACAAATTTAATTCAGGAAGACTGAAATATTCTAATGGTGATTGGTCCGTTAGTCGGCCACTATTCAGAAGTCAGATTATTCAGGATAACATGACCTATTGGGGGGCTAAAGGCCTAGAATTATCACTAACAAGATACTACGAAAGTAAAAATTCTCATAAACCACCTGAAATGCGCCTGCCATAAGGAGTAGAATCATGAAACTTACAAGATTGATGACAATTAAATATTATTGGTATGGTGATGTGAATAGAAATTTATACGCTCACTCCTGCTTTGTTGATGCTTGCGAAATGCTGGATATCAATGTAAGAAAGAGTAGAATTTATCAAAATTATAATTCTGCAGCTCTATATGTTAATTGTATCATGGAAATAACTCCAGAACGTCCCTTGGATGACCAGCGGCATTGCAACATTAAAAATGACTTCATAATCAATCTTCCAGGAGAGCAACTTATTAAGTTTTTTTATGACAAAGTAGTGAGCCATATGCTTAATCATGATGGATTTAAGTCCTCAACGAACGAGATTAAAAATCTTTTAGATATGCCGCACCTATTTAGCTCTCTAATAGGATCGATAAAATTGAAATCTCATGATGTTATGGCTACCTGCTACTACTCAAATAAAAATCAAGAATTTATCTGTAATCTTAATTTTAAGAAGAAATTCTGCATTATTAAAATCAGTGACTCTGGTCATTCGATTTACACAAGAAAGAAAGATCTCTCATTAAAAACAGATGGCGACACGGTTCATTTGATATATAAAAAAGGTAATGCAGAGTGTATTAGCAATTTCATGTCGCTTCCTGATGATGACCAAATTTTTACAGAAATCCCTCGGCACAGCTTAATAGATACAATGATCGAGGTAAAAATTATTATAGATTTTTCCTCACAAAAGGCAACATGGTCTGAAGGGGGCTCTGTTGGCAGACTTGGCAATATAAAACCAAATTTTACATTTACATTTAGCGAGACCGCTGATGTCTTGAACTTACCATCCAATCAAAACCCAGCCAAGATCAATAAATATTCGACTAAAATCAATGCATTTACGAAATCATTTTGGAAGACAATTGGCCGAATGAAAGACGCTGATAATGAAGAATCGATTCGAGTAGAATTGGCCCAGTTAAAGCCTCAAAAACTGGCAGACTTTCAGTTGATGGCTAATTTCTACATGGAATTGCTTGACAATGATGACTTCTCACAGCACCTGAAACTACATGGTGACTCCGATGACCCCTTCTCTTATGTGCGTGGCACCGTCATTATGTCTGGTGAGGAGAAGTTCAAAGCGATTCTCGCCAAGCCTGAATTAATCGCTGAATTTGACGGGGAAGACACACCCTTAATCGAAAGCCTTGAGTTCATGGCCGAAGAAGTGGCTCTTGAAGAGCTAGGTCTCAGCGAAGAGCAATGGGAGAAGTATTTGGAAAAGAGCAAAGTGGATGTGAGTAAGCTGTGACACGATACATTCACTTCCTCGTGTTCCTGCTTGCCTGCCTTTGTGCGGGCAACGCGAGCGCTTGGAACGATGAAAACGCCTACAGCTTGATCTCCACTACGCCCGATGACCATGGTCGCATCACCAAGCTTCAATAAAAACACAGGAGGCAACTCATGAATCGCAACAGAGGTACGGATATTTCCGGCAAGGAATTCGGGAGCACTACTGTTGGCGCCGTCTGGCAAAAAGGAAGAGTGATCGACGGATATGATCTAAAGGTGTGGAGGTATGACACCTGTGGGAGGCCCATGAAATTCGAAGATTATGGGAATACAAATTCGCAGCATGGATGGGAAGTTGATCACATAAAGCCAGTGGCACTAGGCGGAAGCGATGATATTTCAAACCTTCAGCCATTGCAGTGGGGAAACAACAGGGACAAGAGTGATACATATCCCTGGACTTGCCCTCAGATAACCCGGGAATAGTCTTCGAGTCTGTGATAGCGTATCACCCAATGGAGGAAAGGTAAGCCGGGAATTCCCACAACGAATCAAAGGGTAATTTATGGACGCAAACAATTCGCCATCTCCTAAAACAGAAAATCACTTTACTAACCTAAGTAATTTCCCCTATGAAGTACTTTTAAAACGAGATATAACTCAGTCCCAAAAAATTATTGATGACATGCAAGTTCAGTTAGAATTTCAAGAACTGCTTACGGATTCTAAAATTCGACGTGAACTTCTTGGGGCACTAGTCGACTCAACTGGCAATATTGAAATTGCAATTGGGGGACGCTGTTATATTGTTTTTCTAGAATCTACAAAACTCAGTGATTTCCCACTTCTAATCCGTGATATTTTTTCTGTTATTGAGGTTTTTCATCCTTATTTCCCCAATCCAAACGAAAGTCCATTTATGCGATCATATGCCCCTGAATATGGGCGATATTCCACAACATTTCCATTTCAATGGGTAGATGTTATCGCCACACTCGACAAAACACCGGCCTCACACTTATATGCATTATTAAAATCGATAGCTAATCATGATAACCTTATAACGACAATGAAGAATGCTATCAAATACTATAAAAAACAAAATGCATCTGATGAAGAAAGTAACCAGAAAACTGAATTTTACCTTAAAACGCCATTAACCATCGATCATTTAAACTTTTGGTTTAACACATATTTTCATACATCTACAGTAATGCCCCAGCCAGTTTTTTCCAAAAGCCATGATCGCTTTAGAATAGTTCTTCGGAACCGCCATCAAGAAATTAAAGGTATGATTCATGTGGAGTTTTTGAATGGTGTGCTGCTTGAACTTCCCATCCAACCACTAGTTGTTAAGAACAGAAATTCTTACCATGAATTCATTGCTCCAGGGAATTCATCTCCCTGCTTCTTGAATGAGGAATCATTTTCAATCCATAAGAATATAATTATATTTTCGGATCTATTAACAGCTTACAAAATGTATGAAGTTACATTCGAATATATTTTATCCAATTTTGTGGGGTCAATAGAAAATATTGATGCCTACGACTGGAGTATATTTGAGAATAAAAACGTTGAATATTACATATTTAATTTTAACAATAACACACTCCCGATAGAAATAAAAAAATCTATTGAAATCGGACGAAATATTAACCAACAATGCAGCATTAATTTCTCACTAGTTAACATTGCAGATAGATCGATAAGCTTAATTGGTAATTTTGAAGAACTACAAAAATATGCGATTGATGCTGGAATAATTTCAAGCGCTGATGATGAAATTCTTTTGGAGATGAAAGAGTGCGAATTCGATCCTAATAACGCTGCAAAATCAATCGATTTAATTGAGGGGATCGCTTTGGTCGGATCAATAAGCTTGCTGGCCGGACCAAGTAACTCTGGGAAAAGCCTTTTGGCTCAAGAGTTAGCTGGGCAATTATCTGAAGAAACCGGCCTTTTCTTGGGGGCTCGTGTTAAAAAATCAAATGTTGTGATTTTTGATACGGAGATTCCTGACAATGTTCTACAACAAAGATTCCATCTATTTTCCTTAGAAAAAGTAAAGTGGTTTTCACTTCGAAAATATACAGACAACCCAAAGATAGATGGATTAACCGAATTCATCTGTGCTAAAATGAATAGTTTTCTTAGGAATTTGAAATGCGATGTTATAATTGTTGATTCTATTTTTAAAGTAGTTACTAATTTATCAACATCAGACAAAGATATTCGAACACTATTATCATGGGCCAACGACCACATAAACAAAGGCAAATCGGTAATTTTTGTAAGTCACTATAAAAGAAGTTACAACCCAAAGGATGATTTGCAAGAAAAAATTGGTGGGGGAGCTCGACTTATCCGCGGCACACATAATCGTATAGTCGTTGAAAGATCAACTACTCACGATCGAAGTTCTGATATTTTTAATATTGAATTCGACCTAAAATGTCACAAAAAAGATCCTGTATTCACACATCATGAAAGAACTCCTCCAAGACACAGATTAATAGAAAATATAACGGAATTCAATTCCGGAAGCAAGAAAGAAAATTCATTTAATGAGGAGGAAAATACTCAGCAAATTGAAATTACTCCTGAAGAAGCCAAGAAATTCATAATAAAAAAAGTTCCCACATCTAAAGGAAAACAACTTTCGAAGGATGATATTACGCTTAAGATTATGCTGTATTTTAAGTGTAGCTATAGCCACGCGACTAAACAGCCAAACGAATGGGTTAAAAATGGTTTTCTTAAAGAGACTAAAGAAGGCGCATTGAAGTATTATTGCAGATTACCAGAAGAATTTGAGAAAAACATTCCACCTGAAGAACCCGAAAATTTAGATACCCAAGAGTAGCTATTGTAATCGTGTGGACTCAGATATAGATTCTTGCGTTGCATAGGACGAAAATGATGGCCACCCCCAAAACCCAACCCTTCCTCAGTCCCGGTCGCCAGACCTGGAACGCCCCTGTTACGAACTGGGAGGGCAAGCGCAGCAACAAGAGCCTTGGCACCAAGGATGTGTCGGAGGCCCGCGCGATTTGCCGTGAACTCAATGACCTCGCCAAGAGTCAGCTCCTTCCCGATGACCCCGCCTTGTCGCTGATCAGCCCCATCGCCTACAAGCTCTACTACGACCGCGAGAAGTTCTTCAAGTTCACTGACAACACCAGCCCGATCGTCAGCCCATTGCACCGCGACGAAGCCAACGCTATGCTGGCCGAGTTGGTGGCGCTGCGCCAGCAGGTCAAAGAACTGCAAGGCTACAAGGATCGCTATGAGGCTTTGGCCAACTCGCTGGAAGGCCGTCGACTCAAGTCAGAGCAGGACAGTCCTACTTTAGGTGAGGTTGAGGACGCCTACATCCTGTCTGTCGCCAATCTGAATCGTAAAGGAATCCTCCAGCGCATCTGGCTGGCTCACTTCATTCAAGCTATGGGCAGGGACACTCGGATCGCCAGTATCACCCCTGGGCAGATTGCTTCATTTATTGCTGATGAGGCTGCCGCATACAAGGGAGATGCGAGTCGAGCTCAAAAGACCCGTGCCCTCACGTCCCGTTTTTACACTTGGGCTGCGATCACCTATGGCATAGTACGCCCTATGGACCAAGTGCCAACGAGTCGTAACACGGCGCAGCACGACATCCAATGGCATAGCCTTGAAGATGTCGAGCGAGTATTGGCAGGCTTGGATGTCTACTGGCGGGCGCTGGTCGGGACTTTAGCCTACGCGGGACTCTCGGCCCATGAGCTGCGCGGCTTGCAGAGCAAAGATCTGATCGAAGTCAAAGGCCGACGATTCCTCAGGGTTACTCCCAGCGAAGAGCGCAGTTTGAAGACGCACAAGCGCCGCCGGAATGTTGCCATCTCAAAGCGTCTGGAGCCGCTACTAGACGCGCACATCAAGGCAATGGAGAAGAAAAAAGAGGCGGCTAAGGCGTTGGCGAACGAGGATGCAAAAGCTGAGACGGAGGCGGAGCCGACGAAAGAAGAACCCCAGTATCTATTCCCCTCCATCGCCGAGAGAGGCAAAACTGAGATTTGGCATCCAGATGGCTTAACCCGTCACCTTGGAGAGCACCTACCCGAGGGAATGAACGCGTTGTCGTTGCGCCGGACTTTTGGCTCCCTTTTGATTCGCTCGGGCAAAAGCGCAGAAGAAGTTGCTGCTGCGATGGGCAACAGCGCCGCCATGGTCCATACCCATTATGGCCGTATTTTAGGGGGAGAGGTAGACATTGACTTCTAATCCACAGCAGCCCCTGAAAAGCGCCTCGAAAACCGTGAGCAAAATAAAAAGATCCATGCTTAATTCGTGAGCAAATTACCAATTTTCGAAAAATTTCGTGCTCAAAATGTGGTCTTAGAAGCCGCTGCCGAAAGGCGTAGGGGTTCAAGTCCCCTCTTGCGCACCAAGTTTTCAATCAACGGCTTGCATCGAAAGATGCAAGCTGTTTTCTTGGGCAGGAATTTTCGTGAGCAAAAAAATGCGACCTGTATTACTCCAAATCACCCCGCCTTGAGCTCAATCGAGCTAGAATCCAGCCAGGATTTGATCCAGCCGCTGATGATGGTGGCGCGAATGACGGCCAAGGCGTAGGAGCCGTCCGCCGACCAAGCCATGCCGCGGCCCTTCTGGCGCTGGCTGACGCAAAAATGACAGGCCTTCTCGGCAGGATTGCTCGATAAAGGCAGTCCGAGCTTCTTGCGGATGGAATAGACGGGGATCTGATCTCGACGGGCTTCGAGGTAGTCCATCAGCTCCTGGATCTTCTTGGGATTGCGG
>JBDKFG010000003.1:0-111372 GCA_039798785.1 Verrucomicrobiota bacterium
CAAGAAGGCCGCTGCTCCTGCCAAGAAGGCCGCTGCTCCTGCCAAGAAGGCCGCTGCTCCTGCCAAGAAGGCCGCTGCTCCTGCCAAGAAGGCCGCTGCCCCCGCCAAGAAGGCCGCTGCTCCTGCCAAGAAGGCCGCTGCTCCTGCCAAGAAGGCCGCTGCTCCTGCCAAGAAGGCCGCTGCTCCCGCCAAAAAGGCCGCTGCTCCTGCCAAGAAGGCCGCTGCTCCCGCCAAGAAGGCTGTGAAAGGCAAGAAGTGAGCCTTCCACCTTGAAGGTCAAAACGCCGCCGGAGAGATCCGGCGGCGTTTTGCTTCCGGGAGGTTAGATTCTGCAGATATCCAGGAGGCTAGAACATGACACCCAAAGCCGATCGTCAATACTTGAATCATTCTATTCAGCTTCAAGGCCTCTCAATGGAATATGTCCCAAGTCGTGATGTGCAGGATCATCTTTTTGCCGGCGAAAAGATCGCGGCGATCAAGCAGTTGCGCGAGGAGACGGGGCTGGGGTTGAAGGAGTCCAAGGATCTGGTCGAGGTCATCGATGCCCAAATGCGGCAGGAATTTCCAGCAGTCCAGTTTCAGCCTCGTTCTGGAGGCTGTCTGACCATGGGGTTGCTTCTCCTGGGGGCTGGCCTTGCCTGCTTCAGCCGTCTTTTCTGAAGCCATGGAGCTGCCTGCCACCGGTTACCCTAAATTCCGCAGCAGCGGAATGGAACCGGGTTGAAAGGTTGCGTTCTGTGCAACTCCGACTCAACTTGGATTCCGAAGCTGAGCTTGGGCTCAGCTCGGGAATCCGATTCAAGATTCAAAATTCAAGATTCAACAGAACGCGAACAAAATCAAAAATTTAACATCCAAGACTGAAGGCTGACTCACAGCTTCAACTTCGGAATCGAGGCTCAATCTAGCGCAGCTCATTTTTAACCGCAGAAAACGCAGAATTAACGAGGGAGGCGGGAATGAGCAAAAAGCTTGTCAGAATACCCGTGATGCCATGCTCAGGAATCCCAACTCCATTCTGCGTTCTTCTGCGTCTTCTGCGGTTACCTGAGCTAGATTGCGGCTTATACAGGTCGAAAGGTTGGAAGGTTGAAAGGCAAATACATGAACAACAGTGACAAATGACGATACTAGTTCGACCTGCATGATTGCCAGCCGGAGGAGTTGCCGAGCGCCCTCGAACACCATAACCACTTGCTGTTGTAGCGGATCCTTTCAACCTTTGAACTTCCAACCTTTCAACTGCGGTTTTTAGGGTTACGCGATCTTCTCCTCCGGTGTTCCGGAAGAGACTCATGAGGATTATCGGCGCGAGGCTGAGCGGCTGGCTCGCGAGGCCGGAAGTGCCTGTGTCCGACGTCTGTCGCGGCGTTCGCCGCTTTTGCGCCAGCTTGCTTCTGCGCCTGAGTTGCTGGCTCTCCTGCCTCCAGGCTTCCGGCCGGACGGCTCACGACGGAACAGATTGTTGTCCTGACTTCGGAGGGCGGGGAGATCTGCCCTTGCCGAGCTGGAGAGGTTCTGAAGATGTCGCCCCTGCTTTTGCATGCTTCCGGACGCTCGCAAACGCTTGGACATCGGCGCATCCTTCATTTTGAATGCGCACCGGCAGGAGCGCTGACTAGGGCTTGCAGTCGAGCGAGTATGAGTGAAGGGCTATGGAGGTTTGGGGAGTTGATATGAATCATGGCGTTATCCTCGTGGAGGCTGCGGCCCGGGGGCAATTCGGGCCAACTTGCTGTTCTTCGCGTCTTCGTTCCTTCGAGTGCTACAGGTCGTTTTTTTTCGATCTGTGCAAGTCTTGAGATTCCCGTATCCTCTTGCCCCTGAGTGGTGTTCAGAGGTCATCCGCGACAATCACGCGCATTCTCCTCGCCCCGCTGGGGCTCCGGTCGATTATCTTCCTTACCCAGGGTTTGCGACTCGTGCTCGTCGCTACACCCTGGGCTGACATCCGGCCGCCCCTCCAGGGCGCAATCAGACTTGCACAGGTCGAAATTTTTCGTCCTGCCTGACGGAAAATGCGGCTCCACGGCGTATTCTGCGGAGATCGCAACATCAACAACGAAGACTCTCGAGGAAAACATGGAAGAACTCACCGGTAAACAGCGCCGTTATCTGCGCAGCCTTGGCAATCAGCTTCAGGAACGCGTCGTCTTCGGCCACGCCGGCTTCAGCGAAGGGCTGTTGGCTGAGCTGGAAAGATGGATCACTCTTGAAGAGTTGGTCAAGATCCGCATCCAGCCCAGCTCGGGCATCGACCGCCACGAAGGCGCTGAGGAGTTGTCTCTGCGCTTCGGCGCTCAGGTCGCCCAGGTCTTCGGCAATACCGTTCTCCTCTGGCGCCGCAACGAGGAGAAACCGGTGATCAAGCTCCCCTGAGCATGCTTGCCGACGCTTCCAATCAAGCGGCCCCGATGCGCCTGATCAAGCGTCTCGATCAGCCGGTCTGCACATGGGCCGGAGGAGACAGCATCCAGATCGCCATCTTTCCTGAAGAGGCGTCTCTCGCCAGACGCGATTTCGACTGGCGCGTCAGCACTGCCAGCATCCGCATCGACGCGTCTTTCACGCCCTACCCAGGCTTCCGGCGCATTCTCCTCCTTCTTCAGGGTGAGGGAGTCGCACTCGACATCGCCGGCCGCCGCGAAAACCTTGCCTGCCAGCTGCAGGCGATCGCATTCGACGGCGGCGATCCGGTCCGCGGAGCCCTCCTCGGAGGTGAGATTCGCGATTTCAACGTCATCAGCCGCAAGGGGTTGGATGCCGCCGTTCGAGTCCTCTCCGCCGGCACGGTCGCCCCCGCCAAGGACCTGGTGTTGCTTTGCGGAACCGGTCTGCCTTTTTCCCTGCATTCGTTCTCCGGCAGCTGCTTCGCCGGCGGCGATGACGCGGTCTCGCTGGCAGCCGGAGAAGAAGACGGGCTGGTCATCGAAGCCGACCCTGAAGCCCGCATCCTTGCCGTCTATATTTCCTCATCAAGCACTGACATCACCGGAGACTCGCCATGATCCTCGAAGGCCACTTCCAAAACCACGACTCATCTTTCGCCGGCCAGGTCCGCTGCTGCCCCTTGAGCGGTAGAATCGTCGACCTTGGCAAGAGCCTCGGCCCGGCCGACGCCGTCTTCCCTCCCTCCGCGATCATCTTCCCCGGCTTCGGCGACATCCACATCCACGCCCGCGAGGATGTCTCCTCCGGCCAGGTCTACAAGGAGGACTTCGCCAGCGCCGCCGCCGCCGCCATCCACGGCGGCTGCTGCCACGTCGCCGACATGCCCAACAACCCGGTGCCGCCGATCGACGACGCCTCCTACGCCGCCAAGCTCGAACGCGCCGCCAAGGCCCCGGTCCACTTCACCCTCTACGCCGGCATCGGCCCGGGCACCAGCCCGCTGTCGCGCGATGTCCCCTACAAGGCCTTCATGGGCCCCTCGATCGGCGAACTCTTCTTCCGCAGCGTCGAAGAGCTCGAGAAGGCGATCTCTCGCTACCGCGGCTGCGCCGTCAGCTTCCACTGCGAAGATCCCTACGTCCTCGAATCGAGCACCGGCGCCGCCACCCACACCGCCCGGCGCCCCCGCGGCGGCGCCAACATGGCCACCGCCTTCGCCCTCCACCTGATCGAGAAATACGAACTGCGCGGCAAGCTCTGCCACTTCTCCACCGGCGACGGCCTCGACCTGGTCCGCGCCGCCAAGGAGCGCGGCGTCGACGTCAGCGTCGAAGTCACGCCGCAGCAGCTCTACTGGGACGAGTCGCTGCTCACCGCCGACAACAAGCCCTGGCTGCAGATGAACCCCGCCTTCCAGGGACCGCAGGACCGCCGCGCCCTGATCGCCGGACTGAAGGACGGCACGGTCGACTTCCTCGCCACAGACCACGCGCCGCACCGCATCTTCGAGAAGCTCGGCGCCTACCTCAGCCCCGAGCTCAAGGCCCGCTGCCACGGCAAGAAGTCCTTCTCGCTCGAAGAGGCCGCCGAGCTCGACGCCCTGGCCCTCGCCGAGTTCGAAGCGATGAAGAAGGCCGACCCGGCCGAATTCGCCCGCCGCGCCGACTTAAACGGCCACTCCGGCACGCCCCAGCTCGACACCTACGGCGCGGTCTGCGCCTGGCTGATCAAGACCCAGGGCTTCTCCGCCGCCGACGTCGCCCGCGTCGCCGCCTGGAACCCCGGCCAGTTCGTCAACCAGTTCGCCGGCGTCGCGCCGCAGCCTTTCGGCAAGGTCGCCCCCGGCTACGCCGCCAGCTTCACCGTGCTCGATCTCGCCAAGCCGATCACCTTCGGCAACGCCATGGTCAAGTCGCGCTGCGCCTGGACGCCATTCGACGGCATCACCCTGCCTGGCTCGGTGTCAGCCGTCTACCATCTCACCAAGCGCCTCGCCTGAAGAACGCGGAGGAGTTGAGCGCCGCGGAGCCCAGTTTCGCTGGGCTTCAGCCTTTCAACTTGTGGAGTTGGTTGATTGGCTCATAGACTGTGATTTCTGGTGCGAAAGAACGTCAGCCGGGCTCAAGCGGATTCCGCCTTTTGCCGTTTCATTTCGCCAAGTCGATGAGAGTCTGGCAAGCGGCTGGGGCCAGTGAGAAGGCGCCTTCGCTGATGGGGAAGGAGCTGCGCGACAGCTCGGAGCCGTCGCGTTGGTAAGAGATCAGCTCCGCTTCGTGGATGCGGGCTTTGACGCTGCCGTCCTTGATTGATCGGCGCAGCTCGACATGGAGCTTGTCGGGTTTGCCGCAGGGAGCGATGAGGCGGCTGAGGTCGAGACCGATTTCGATGGCGCCTTCCTTGCCGCCGAGATAGGTGGTGGCGCCGAGAAAGGGCTGGGCCGAGAAGATCATCGGCTTGAAGACGGCTTTTTCACTTTCGCCTCCGGCCGGACGGGCGCCAAGCTCGAGGAGGACCTGGTCGCGTCGGCTGGATTCAATCTTGAGGCGCAGGGCGAGTCGAGGGGAGGCCTGGGCGACGCGCAGGATGGCGATTTCGCCGAGGTTGATGCCTCCTTTCATGTATCCCTGAGCCAGGAGTCGGTAGGGAATGTAGCAGCGCCCTTCGTTGGCCCATTCGTAGCCCCAGGAGTTGCACATGATCAGGCAGCCCTTCTCCCAATCCATCATGTCGACGAGGCCGTCGCCGTTGATGTCGACGTCGTTGCTCACTCTGCCGTCGGCGTTGAAATCGTAGCCGACTTCGTCGTCGTAGCCGACGAAGGTCATGGCGTGGTGGTAATCGTTGCCGAAGGCGAGTATCATCTGGCGTCCGGCTTCGGGCAGGCCTTCGGGAATGATGGCGAATTTCAAGTTTTTCATCGGGGCGTGGAAATAGGCGAGGCCGCCGTGGAGGCGGTTCTGGCCTTCGTAGTTCCACAGCCATCGCTTCAGCCGGAGAAGTCCTTCCGGCTTGTCCCCCTTGAAGTACTCCCAGTCACGTACCCGGTTGCGGGCGGCCTCAAGGTAGCGGGGGTAGCCATCCATCCAGGCGCCGTTGAAGGAGAGGGGTTGTTCACCCCAGGTGCGGGAATCGGGGACGCCCATCTCTTGGGCCACCTTCCATCCGTCGTGGATCCAGGAGCCGACGTTCTTGCCGCCGTTGATGAAATTGTAGGTGTAATGCTGAGGGAAGAGGTTGCGAGGGTCGGCAGAATCGCGGTCAAGGAGGCGGTTGGTCTCGTAGGTGAAGATGTAGCAGATGGCGCTCATTTGCGAGCAGTTCTGGATCTGCCCCTGGTTGCTGATCGGCGGGAAGTAGCGGGATCGTGAATTGTCGACGCGGCTGGGCAATTCGACTTGCTGGGCGACAAGCGGCAGGGCGGCGAGGATGACAGTGAGAATGAGGCGAATCATAGAGGAGCTCCCTGGCACCTCAGACCCGGCTGGGGAGAGACTGTTCCCGCAGCATGAAAGCCTCGCGCATCTCCTCGGCAGTCTCGCAGACCCTGAGGCCGTCAGCGAGGTCGGTCTGGCGCAGCATCAGTGCGAGGCGGGAGAGGATGCGCAGATGCGAGACGTCGTCGCTGCAGCAGGGCATGAAGAAGATGTCGGTGAAGCGGCCGTCGAGGGCACCGAAGGGGATGCCGTGAGGAATCTTGCCGATGATCAGGAAGTCGCCGAAGAACAGGGTTTCGCTGTGAATCCGGGTGTGGGGAAAGGCGATGCCGTCGGCGATGCCGGTGGGGCAGACCTCTTCTCGTTCGAGGAGAAGCTTCAAGACTTCGTCCTCGTCGGCGGCAAGGCCGGTCTGGAAGGCGGCGCTGGCGAGGGCCTTGAGAACCTTGGCTTTGCTGCGTCCGTCGAGGAAGGGGATCAGCGAGCCTTCGACCAGGAGTTCGTGGAGTGGGCCTTGTCCGAGGGCGCAGTGCTGCCGCCGCCGGGCCTCCCGGTCGACTTTCGATGCATGCTCTTCGCCGGCCTTGGGGCAGAGAAGGCGGCTGACATTCCAGTCGCGAAGCTCGTTCTTGCGGAAGATCACCTGGCCGCGGCTGTGGTGAAAGGGGATGTCGCGCTTCGACACCAGGCGGTCCAGATCGGCCTTGCTGAGGTGGAGGTAGTCGCAGGCTTCGTCGAAGGAGAGGGTGGCGAAAGGCATCTAAGTCATTCCGGGGCTATGGCTTATTTTTAACAAATGGTTGGAAAATATTCCCTGCATCCCTTTTATTTCCAAGCAGGACATGCTAGAATTGATCAGGAACCCCAGGAAACATCACCATGAAAACCAGCAGTCTGCCCGTTTTCTTTGCCATTGCCGCCGCTCACGCCGTGGCCCTTGGTCTCGTTTATGTCGCCACCAGCGGTGAAAGCAAGACGAAACACGCCGATGTCGCTAGCTCGCCAAGCAAGACCGAGATCGTCAAGCCCGGAATCGAGCCGGTCAAGCTGAATACTGAGACGAAAGTCGCGGTCGCCAAGCCTGAAGCCCCCCAGTACGAAGTCTACAAGGTCAAGGCCGGTGACAACCTGTCGAAGATCGCCAAGGAACGGAAGATGAGCGTCGCAGCCCTCGCCAAGGCGAACAAGCTGACTACAACCGCTAGCCTGCAGGTCAATCAGCGACTCATCATCCCGATGAACTGATCCTCAGTGCCCCATCCCCTTGAAAAATGCGGACCGCCTCCCGGCGGTTCGCTTTTTTCAATCTGTGCAAGTCAACTTTCGTACTATGCTTTGCAGTTTGTCGTTGTCGGGAACTTGATCAGCTCGACCGTTTTTTCATGGGCTTTAAGGGAAGCTGGGCAAGCATAGGCCTCAATGCTAACTTGCTACTCTCTGCCGACCCCCAGTAACTCCGGAGACCCCGTAACGATGAAACTCGCCAGCCTCTGCGGCGCCGCCGCTCTCTGCACCAGCGTCCTCTTCAGCTCGGGCTGCCAGGCCGGCCCCTTCCTCGGCCGCAACGCCGACAACACCGTCAACCGCAGCCGCGTCGATGCCGCCATCGCCCGCGTCCTGCCCGCCCTGGTCCGCATCGAAGTGGTGCAGTACCGCCATGACGACGGCCGCGCCGTGCGCCAGCAGGGCACCGGATCGGGCACCATCTTCCGCCTCGACGGCAACACCGCTTACATCCTCACCAACTTCCATGTCACCGGCTACCCCGACAAGCTTCGCGTCATGATGAGCGACAAACAGAGCCTGGATGCGACTCTGGTCGGACTGGATCCCCTTGTCGATCTCGCAGTCATCAAGGTCGATCTGTCGCAACGCAAGATCCAGACGCCGATCGAGGCGGTCGAATTTGGCGACAGCGATGATGTCCAGGTCGGTGATCCGGTGCTGGCGATGGGCTCGCCCGGCGCCTTGTCGCAATCGATCACTCTCGGCATCGTCGCGATCACCGACATGATTCCGCCCCGCCACATGGCCGGCGGCCTGTCCCTGGAAGGTGAAGTCCCTCCTGAAGTGATGCGCTGGATCGGTCACGACGCCGTCATCTTCCCAGGCAACTCCGGCGGCCCCCTGATCAACCTCAAGGGACAGATCGTCGGCGTCAACGAAGTCGGCATCGCCTCTCTCGGCGGCGCCATCCCCGCCAACATCGCCCGCGCCATCGCTGATGAGCTCATCCAACGCGGCCGGATCTCGCGTTCCTACGCCGGTTTCGAAGTCCAGCCCTTGCTCAGCTCGATGCCGCAAGAAGGCGCCCTCGTCAGCACCGTCTTCAAGGATTCCCCGGCCGCCGCCGCGGGACTCAAGTCGGGCGACTTGATCCTGAGCTGGAACGGCCAGCCCACCCTGTGCCGCTACGCCGAGGAGATCCCGCTCTTCAACTGGCGCGTCCTCAGCACTCCCGCAGGTGAACTGGTCAAGCTGCAAGTCCGCCGCGACGGCAAGGAGATGGAGATCGAACTGCGCACCATCGAGCGCGGCCTGAAAAAAGCCCCGGAACAGGAAGTCGAGGGCCTAGGCCTGGTCGTCCGCGACTTCAGCGTCTCGGAGTCGATGGAGCGTAAACGCGGCCTGCATTCGAAAGGCGTCGTCGTCCACTCCCGCCGCCCCGGACGCCCCGCCGATGTCTCCGACTTCCCGATCGAAGCCGGCGACATCATCACCCGCTTCGACGGCAAGGAAATCATCGATACCGGCTCCTTGAAGAGCGCCCTGCGCGCCGTCAAGGACCCAGGCAAGCCGGTGCCGGTCGAAATCCTCCGCGGCTCCGCCACTTTCGTCTCGCCAGTCGTGGTCCAACGCCCCGCCGAAACCCAGCCGCCCGCCAGCGCCGCCAAGCCCTGGTTCGGCATCGGCGCCCAGGTGGTCACGCCTCGCCTCTGCGAAGCCCTCGGCATAAACACTGTGGCTGGCGTCCGCGTCACCTCGATCACTCCCAATTCCCCCGCCGCCAAAGCCGGCATCAAGCCCGGTGACATCCTCACCGCCCTCTCTGGCCTGCCGATCAAAGCCTCCCGCAAAGAGGATGGCGAGGTCTTCGGCAACCTGCTGAAACAGTTCGATGCCGATGCCGAGATCGATATCAGCATCGTCCGCGATGGAGCCAAACAAACTCTCAAATGCACTCTCGAACCTGACCCATCGGGCAAGATCAGGGTCACTCCCACCAACTTCGAAAGCCTTGACCTCGCCTTAAGCGAAAAAGTCGACGAGAAATCGGTCAAGCTGATCATCGCCCGCGTCGAAAACGCCGGCTGGGCCGCCCTCGCCGGACTCGTTGCCAACGACCAGATCCTCGCCGTCGATGGCGCAGAAATCAAGTCGCTCGCCGAATTCCAAAAGGCCATCGACCAAGCGCGCGATGAGAAAAAAGGGAGCCTCATATTCAAAATCGCCCGCGGCCAACGCCAGAGCTTCCATGAAGTCACGCCGGAGTGGAATCGCTGACGTATCAGGGAGTAAGGAAGGAGGGAGTAAAGGAGTGGAGCAAGAACACGTAAAGACACCCTGCGTCCACTCCCCGACTCCCTGACTCCCTGACTCCCTATTTTTTCTCTCTTTTTCTTGTCACAAGAAATTTCTCCTCTTCCCATAGCGACTTCAATCGTTAGAGTGAGTCTGATTGACTCTAAGACAACAACCCCCAAAAGAACCCAGGTGAGAACATGCTGTTCGACTTCGACATGATCCAGAAAGTCTACTCCCACACCGTCACCCGCGTCGACGCCGCCCGCAAGCTGCTTAATCGTCCCCTGACCCTCACCGAGAAGATCATCTACACTCACCTCTGCCCCGGCGCCGAAACCAAGACCTACACCCGCGGCAAGGACTTCGCCGACTTCAACCCCGACCGCGTCGCCATGCAGGACGCCACCGCCCAGATGGCCCTCCTCCAGTTCACCACCGCCGGCCGCGCCAAGGTCGCCGTCCCCTCCTCGGTCCACGCCGACCACCTGATCACCGCCAAGGTCGACGCCACCGTCGACCTGCCCTTCGCCCAGAAAGAGAACGCCGAAGTCTACGGCTTCCTCTCCTCGGTCTCCGCCAAGTACGGCATCGACTTCTGGAAGCCCGGCGCCGGCATCATCCACCAGGTCGTCCTTGAGAACTACGCCTTCCCCGGCGGCATGATGATCGGCACCGACTCGCACACCGTCAACGCCGGCGGCCTCGGCATGCTCGCCATCGGCGTCGGCGGCGCCGACGCGGTCGACGCCATGGTCGGCCTCCCCTGGGAACTCAAATACCCCAAGATCATCGGCGTCAAACTCACCGGCAAGCTCTCCGGCTTCGCCTCGCCCAAGGACGTCATCCTCAAGCTCGCCGGCATCCTCACCGTCAAGGGCGGCACCAACTGCATCGTCGAATACTTCGGCGAAGGCGCCCGCTCGCTCTCCTGCACCGGTAAAGGCACCATCTGCAACATGGGCGCGGAAATCGGCGCCACCACCTCGACCTTCTCCTACGACGACTCGATGGCCCGCTACCTCCGCGCCACCGGCCGCGCCGAAGTCGCCGCCGCCGCCGACAAGGTCGCCAAATACCTCCAGTGCGACCCCGAAGTCGAAGCCGATCCCGCCAAGTACTTCGACTCGGTCATCGAGATCGATCTCAGCAGCCTCAAGCCGCACTACAACGGCCCCTTCTCGCCCGACCGCGCCTTCGAAGTCGGCAACATGGCTGAATCGGTCAAGGAATTCGACTCGCTCACCGAAGTCAGCGCCGCCCTCATCGGCTCCTGCACCAACTCCTCCTTCGAAGACCTCTCCCGCGCCGCCAGCATCTGCCAGCAGGCCCTCGACAAGGGCATCAAGCCCAAGTGCAAGCTGATCATCAACCCCGGCTCCGAAGTGGTCCGCGCCACCGCCGAAGCCCACGGCCTGATGGACATCTTCAACAAGTTCGGCGCCGTCCTGATGACCAACGCCTGCGGCCCCTGCATCGGCATGTGGGACCGCGACGGCGCCTCCAAGGGCGAGAAGAACACCATCGTCCACTCCTTCAACCGCAACTTCAAGTCGCGCGCTGACGGCAACCCCAACACCCACGCCTTCGTCTCCTCGCCCGAAATGGCCGCCGTCGCCGCCATCTCCGGCTCGCTCCTCTTCGACCCCGCCACCGACACCCTGACCAACGCCAAGGGCGAACAGGTCAAGCTCGTCCTCCCCACCGGCGACGAGCTGCCGAAGAAAGGCTTCCACGCCGATGACCCCGGCTACCAGGCTCCCGCCAAGGACGGCTCGGGCATCACCATCGCCATCGACCCCAAGTCGGACCGCCTGCAGAAGCTCGAGCCCTTCACCGTCTGGAACGGCCAGGACATCAAGGGCGCCGCCCTCCTCATCAAGGCCAAGGGCAAGTGCACCACCGACCACATCTCGATGGCCGGCCCCTGGCTCAAGTACCGCGGCCACCTCGAGAACATCTCGAACAACCTCCTGATCGGCGCCACCAACGCCTTCAACGGCGAAGCCAACAAGGTCAAGAACGAGATCTCCGGCGAATACGTCAAGGTCCCCGAAGCCGCCAAAGCCTACAAGGCCGCCGGCATCGGCTCGATCGTCTTCGGTGACGAGAACTACGGCGAAGGCTCCTCGCGCGAACACGCCGCCATGGAACCCCGCTTCCTCGGCGTCCACGCCGTGATGGTGAAATCCTTCGCCCGCATCCACGAGACCAACCTCAAGAAGCAGGGCATGCTCGCCCTCACCTTCGCCAACCCCGCCGACTACGACAAGGTCCAGGAAGGCGACAAGGTCGACATCCTCGGCCTGCAAAGCTTCGCCCCCGGCAAGAACCTCACCGTGGTCCTCCACCACAAGAACGGTTCGTCCGAGACCATCGAAGCCAAGCACACCTACAACGATCAACAGATCGTCTGGTTCAAAGCCGGCTCGGCCCTCAACGAGATCAAGAAGAACTTCGCCGCCGCCGCAAAAACCGCCACCCCCAAATCGGGTTGCTGCGCGCACTGAGGTGTGGAGACAGCCCAAAATCCCCTCGCAACTTGGTTGCGAGGGGGATTTTTTAACTTCAACAGCTAAAGAAAGTAATACACCATGATTGCGTCATTATTTGCGGCTCTATATCTGTCTTTTTCCCCAAAAAATCCTGCGGATTCTAATCCAGAAAAAAAAGATCCCATTGAAGTCATAAAATCTCTATCGGCATCACCTAATTCAATTCCATTGTATTCTCCTGATGGGAAATACTTTATTCTCGGCGGATCGACGCTTCAGATATTTGATGCGAAATCACGTGAAATACTTGATGTCTGGGGAATCGGTTCTGATAAAATTAAGGCGCTAAATCTCACCCCCAGTGGAAAAATCTTGGTAATCGAATTTGAAATCCCAGAAAAAAACAAAGAATATTATCATCTTGCGAATCACGAAATTGCAGTTTATAGCTTCCCCGAAGGGAAGCAAATAAATAGATTTAAGAGCGTTTCGCGGAGTTCCCAAAAAAAATCTAGACTGGCAATCAGTCCTGACGGCACCAAAGTCGCAACCGAAAGCAAGAATAAAATCACAGTTTTTGGGATTGTGGATGGGAAAATTCAGAAAGAGTTTGTCGATAAGAGTGAATCTCCTGGCATTAGTGATTGTGCCTTTGATGCTACACCTGACTGGAAGTATTTCTTTTTAAATAAGTCAAGAGTAGCTTATTCAAGCGAGGAGGTCGTCAATAAGATCAAGATTGATGACAGCATGTTTGGGTCGCAATTTATTTCTCCTGACGGCAAGCTGGCTTTTGTAAGTGATGGAAGATACTCTAAAAAATCAATCTACAACATTGATACAGGAGAACTCATTAAAGAATGCCCAACCAATTTTGAGGAGCGCAACGCGGTGGTTGACTGGGTCAATCAGCGGGTGATTTTCAATCGCTACTACTGGGATTTTAATAAAAATATTATTTGCGCTCTCTCAGCGACCCTAGCCGCAGATGGGGGGCTACCAGCCATATCGCCTGATCACTCGGAAATCTCGCAATCAGAAAAATGGGAAAAAATTTCAAGTTTCAAAGAAAAGCCAGGAGCCGACTTAGAATATAAAGACTGGGTCAATGTATTTAAATTGCAGAAACCGGATTTCCTTGTTTTTGATAATCTTGAGTCCACCTTGCCATCGCAAAAGCTGGATCTGAAAACAAAAAAATTTATACCCATAAAATCAGATGACTCGTATGCAGGTCGTCTTGTTAAAAATTTTGGGGAAGGTTGCGAAGGTGTAAAAACCTCTAAAAACATGAGTTTCTTTTATTTTATGGGAGAATTATATTTTCCGGGATCAACAAAGAAAGGTAAAATCAAGCTCTACGAGGATGAATCCTTCACTATGACTGGCGAAGGATTGATGACTGATAAGATTTGCGCTATTGTTTTGCAGAAAAACTCTCCTGACTTTGTCAGAGTTATGGAGATACCATCCAAGAAAATCATTTGCGAAATTCCACACAGCTTCTCTTCAAGCATAATTACTGGTAGTGATAAATGGATTGCCATAAACGACAATTCTCGCAATCACACTTCAATATTTCACTTTCATTCTCTTCCTGGCGGGAAAAAGATCCATGAAATGGTGGCCTCACCTACCGGGATTGCTAGATTTATCGATAATGATCGTGTAATTGTGACTCACGGCAATATGGCTGATGTCATATCCACTAAAACTTGGAAGCCGATCTCTTCATTCGCTGTGAAATACGGTCATATTGCAAGTTGCACTGTATCCAACAACGGCAAGCTCGTACTAGTAACTACTGACGCAAATAACTACGTGCTTCTAGATGGGGCTACTTGTCGCCCTATCAACATACTCTACATGAGTAAAGGCGAGCCTTATCTTGCTCCGTTTAGCAAGCCCTCTCGCTGAATCCCAAGCCCCCCATGACCGTTCTCCTCCCCATCCTCCTTCTCCTCGCCCTCGTCTTTGGCTTTGGCTTGGGCTTTCAGAAGATCGGCTTTCTCCGCACCTGTTTGGCGGCGGTCTTGGTCTTCCTCTTCGGTAGCCAACTTTGGGTAGCGGGCTACGCCCTCAAGGAGCTGACCGAGCACAGCTCGATCGACTGGCAAGACATGCTGCTTTTCTTCCTCACCCAGCTCCTCCTCCTCGGCAGCGTCTTCGCGACGGTCAAGATGGCAGCCTTTTTCAAGAATCGCGACTGAACCTCCCCGCTGGGCTCGCCGGCATCCTGCCGGCTGCGCTCTGCCGCTCCCTAACTGGGCTCGTCGGCATCCTGCCGGCTGTTGCTTATTGTTCATCGCGACGGGAGCGAAGCAACAACAAGCCGGCAGGATGCCGACGAGCCCAGTGGGGAACAATGCCGTTTGCTAAGTGAGTGTTACCTTTAGCTCAAGCAACAAGCCGGCAGGATGCCGGCGAGCCCAGTGGGGAGGAAAACGATGAACGAGCCGATTCAAGATCGCTGGTACAGTCGAGGCTATCTGCCGCACCGCGATGCTCCAGGCTTGGCGCAGTTCCTCACCTTCCGTCTCGCCGACTCCTTGCCCGAAGCCAGTCTACGGCGCATCTCCTCGGAATTGGAAATGCTGCCGCCAGATGAACGAACCTTGCGTCGACAACGCCGCCTCGCCGCCCTCGAAGATGCCGGCATCGGCGCCTGCGTTTTGCGTCAGCAAACGCCAGAAAGGCCGCGGCATGGCCTGGTCGGCGGACGGCTTCTAGGCCTTGGCGATGATTCGCACCACCATCGTCAGCGGTGGGCTCAAGTCATGGATGGATTCCAGCTCAATTGAGTTTAAAGCCGGGTGATTTGGAGTGAAACAGGTCGAAATTTTCCAAAAATCCGCAGCAGGCGGCGAGGGATGTATCCATCGGCTTGTGTATTTCAGATGAAGACAGCTGCCTTCTCCAGTCCAATCCCAGCCCCCACCCACCAATCCAAGGAAATCACTGCCCATGTACATCAGCACGCTTCTCTGCTTGCCTCTGTTTCTCCAATCTCCCGCCCCGGATTCCCAATCGGCGACGCCTCCCGCCTCGGTCACCGCCCCCCCTGCCACCCCGAAACAGCCCCTCGGCGAAGGCTCCGACGCACCGGCCTTGAATCTCAACAAATGGCTCCAGGGCGAGAGCATCGACAAGCTCGACCCGAAAGGCACCTACATCATCGAATGCTGGGCCTCCTGGTGCCCGCCTTGCATCGACTCGCTACCCCGTCTCAATCAGATCGCCAAGGACTTCAAAGGCAAGATCCAGATCCTCGCCGTAAACGTCTGGGACAAACCTGAAGCAGCCCAGAAATTCCTCGCCAAACACGGCAAAAGCTTAAGCTTCCCCATCGCTTACGGCGGCGCCAACGAGACTTCCCCCTTCGCCAGGAGCTGGCTCGTCCCGGCTGGGATCGAAGGGATCCCCAGCGCCTTTGTCGTCCATCAAGGCAAAATCGCCGCCATCCTTCATCCCGAGCTCCTCTCGAAAGAAATGCTCGAGGCCCTCGCCGCCAACGACACCGCGCGATTCAAGTCTCTTTATGAGGAGGATCGCCTCGTCGAGGCGGAGGAGGAAGAGGGGGAAGGCGATTGCGAGGACGAGGCCGAAGAGGGGGAAGACGATTGCGAGGACGAGGCCCAAGAGGGGGAAGGCGAGGCCGAATCGGTGTTCAACATCAGCCGGCAAGTCGCCATTCTCGGCCTTGAAAACGTCCTCTCCGGACTCGCCTTCACCCTGAAAGCTTCGGACAAGAACTATCAAGCGCAGCCGGAGTCCTTCTCCTTCCACGAGCCCACCGGCCTGCTGTATTTCCGCGGCAGTGAAGCCCAGCTCGAACTGATCGAGAAAGCCCTGAAGGAACTCGCGAAGGCGGAAAAACCCGAGCCTTCCGGTGAATCGGAGGAAGCATCCGGTGACCCGGCAGAAATGGAAGTCGAAACCGAAGAGGATGAGGCCGAAGAGTCAGCGTCATTCCCTGCGACAAAAGCTCTTCAGGCAGCAGTTTAAACCTGAAACGGGAGGAGGAGATGATGTTTCATTCTGACGGCAGTCTGTCGACTCCTTCCTCCCGGCATTTTCACGACATGCTGACCGCCGGTCCCGCGAACAAGATCGCCCGTCTCACCCAAGGCTTGAGCGAGGGCCGGGAATCCGCCTTCCTCGAGCTCCATTCCGATTGGGCTCCGCGGCTTTACCGATATCTCTACACCTGCAGCCGCGGAGACGGCACCGCTGCAAGCGAATGCCTTCAGGACACAATGATCCGAATCGCCCGCTACGCCCGCAGCTTCGACAGCGAAGAGGCCTTCTGGAAATGGCTTTGCATGCTGGGGCGCCAGAGCCTGATCAACCGATGGAAGGCCAACCGGCGCTACGTTCCCCTCGACAACGATGAGCGAGTGGTTCCATCCCGAGCCCTGCCGCCCGATCTGGCGGACGCCTTGCAGCGGGCGCTTGGCGAACTTGACGAGAGCGAAAAAGCCATGCTCCGCGATTATTACTGGGAAGATGACAGCCAGGATCAGATCGGCGAAAAGATGGGCATCAGCCGCAAGGCCGTGGAGTCCCGACTGGCTCGTCTGCGTGATCGGCTGAAGATCAAAATCAGGGAGATTCTGCAATCATGAATGACCGCAATCCCAAGGCCGAAGAGGCCCTTTTCGACGACCTGCTGAAAGACGAAGTCGCCGCAGCTCTGGCAGCCTCACGCCAGGCCGGATTAGGCGAACTGCGCCGCCGCCGCTGGAGCCGGAATTTGACTCTGGTTCTGGCCGTCGCTGCTGCATTGCTCTTGGCCATCGGCATCCAATGGCAGACCCGCACCAAACCGCAAGAGCCGCAGATCGCCTCGATTGCGGGCATCGCAAAACCGCAGGTCAAAACTCCGGTGAGCAGCAAGCTGGTGAATCCGGTGATGAACATGGTCCGGATCGAGCGCCAAGGCTTCCTGGTGCCGGTGAAGATCACCAGCACCTCGGAGCTCGTCTCCTGCAAGCAGCTCAGCCGAGCTCATGGCGTGCGCCCTCGAGTGATGCCCCTGCCGGGCTCCAAATTGCCGAAGAAAAGCCATTCCTGAAGAGCGGCTGCAGTTTCCTGATGGCGTGAATGGCTTTACCCTATCCCGACAGAGCCGGAACCAAATTTCACCACGAAAGACACTGAATACACGGAATCAGCTGAAGCTCTGCTCTTCCTGCAGCCCCGAAGGGGCGACCTGACCTCAGCCCCGGGTGGAGCCGAGGAACGAGGCGTAACCCCGGGTAGGACGAGAAATGAGTTCGAGCCCCAGCGGGGCATCTCGCTTGTTGAGCTCCCCAGCCGCACGGAACGGACCGGAAACCCTAGGGAGAGGGTTGTTTCCTAAACCGCTCAGACGCGAGTCGTCTGGGAGGTTTCGATCTCAAGGGTGATCGGACAATGATCGGAGCCCAGGATGCCCGGAAGAATGCCGGCGCCCTTGAGCCGGTCCTTGTGCTCGGCCGAGCAGACGAAGTAGTCGATCCTCCAACCGACGTTGCGCTCGCGCGAACCGGCCCGGTTCGACCACCAGGAATAGTGGCCGGGCGATTGGTTGAACAGACGGAAGCTGTCGACGTAGCCCTCGGCGAGGAGCTTGTCGAACCAGCGGCGCTCAGCCAGTGAATAGCCGGGATTCTCCTGGTTCTCCTTCGGTCGGGCAAGGTCGATCGGCTGGTGCGCGACGTTGAAGTCACCGCAGAGGATCCGCATCTTGCCGCCGCAATTCTTCTTCAGGAAGGCGAGGACGGCATCGCCGAACGCAAGGCGGTAGTCGATCCGCTTGAGCTCGTCCTGGGCGTTGGGGAAGTAGATGCTGAAGAGATGGAAGTCTTCGTATTCGGCCCAGAGGAAGCGTCCTTCGGCGTCGAACTCGGGGATGCCGAGGCCGCGCTGCACCTGGATCGGCTTGAGGGCACTGTAGATGGCGGTGCCGGAATAGCCCTTCTTCTCCGACCAGGCCCAGTGGGAAGTGTAACCGGGAGGATTGAGCAGGGCCTCGCTGAGCTGGCTCGGCTCGGCCTTGGTTTCCTGCAGGCAGAGGGCATCGCACTGGAAGCCGCGGAAGATATCGAGAAAGCCTTTCTTCTCGACGGCGCGGATGCCGTTGAGATTCCAGCAGACCAGCTTGGCGAGGGGCATCAGAGATCTCCAGGATCAGGATTTTTTGACGAATTCCGACTTCAATTTCATCGCGCCGATGCCATCGATCTTGCAGTCGATGTCGTGGTCACCGCCGACGAGGCGGATGTTTTTGACCTTGGTGCCTTGCTTGACCACCAGCGAGCTGCCGCGGACCTTGAGATCCTTGATCACCGTGATCGAATCGCCGTCGGCCAGGACATTGCCGTAGGCGTCCTTGATGCTGCCGTCCTCAGCGGCAGGAGCTTCCGTCGCCGCCGCGGCTTTCGGGTCCCATTCGTGGCCGCAATCGGGGCAGACCAGGCGTTCGCCGTCTTCATAGGCATATTCTGAGGCGCATTTCGGACAGGGAGGGATTGAGCTCATGCGGAAGCCTTGTGATGTTGTTCTTCAGTGGCTGCCGAACTTAAATCGACAGCCCCGGATGACAAGGCGTCATTGACCCAAGCCGAAGCGGCTCTGCACCTTCTTCTCCAAGGGGGCGAAGAGGAAGCGGTCGGCGGCCATGCCGATCAGGACCATGATGAACATGACTCCGACGACCTGGCCGACATCGCCGAATTCGCGGCCGACGGCGAGGAGGTGGCCGACACCGTGCTGCTTGAGGACGAAGATCAGTTCGCCGCCCATCAGGGAGCGCCAGGCGAAACTGAAACCCGAGCGCAAGGAGCTGGCGAGGGCGGGCAGGCCGGCAGGCAGCATCACCTGGGTGTAGAAGCGGATCCCGTGAGCACCAAAGACCAGACCGGCACTTCGATAGATCGTCGGCGTCTGTCGCAAACCGTCGCGCAAAGTGATGGCGATCGAGAAGAAGCTGCCCATGACGGTGACGAAAAGGATGCCGGTTTCATTGATCCCGAGGGCGAGGACGGCAAGCGGCACCCAGCAGACACTCGGCAGGGTCTGCAGGCCGAGGAAGACCGGGCCGAGCAGGGCGTCGACGAACTTGAAGCGGAACATCGCCAGGCCGATGAGGAGGCCGAGGACGACGCTGATGCTGAATCCGAGCAGGAGGCGCAGCAGGCTGGTGCCGACGGCGGCGGGAAGCTCGCTGTTCCAGATCGCCCCGCTGACCTGCAGGCCCTGGCCGTGGCAGGGCCAGTTCGGGTTCATCACAAAGGCCTGGCTCTTGCCCGCGGCATCGACGGCCCAGAACGGGTCGCCGAACCAAGTCTTGATCCCGAGCAGATGCAGCAGCGAGTCAAGGACGTGCGAAGGCGCCGGGAAGACGTAGCAGCGCCACTCGAAGAGGCGATAGGCGCCCTCCCACAAGGCGAGGATGAGTAGCCAGACCAGGGTGACCTGGAGGCCGCGTTTGAAGTTTTCAGATCTCATAGTTGCCGACTCCTTCCGAGAGACGCCGCGCCGCGCCCGCCTGGGCGTTGACCTCGTCGTCGATCTCCTTGCGCACGGTTTTCATGTAGTAGGCGACATCCGAGGCATCGAAGTCGCGCGGATGAGGCAGGTTGAGGCGGAAGTCGCGGCGGACCCGGCCGGGATTGGCGTGCATGACGATGATCCGGTCGGCGAGGCGTACCGCTTCGGCGACCGAGTGGGTGACGAAGATCACCGTCTTCTTCATCTCGACGTACAGCTCCTGCATCTGCTCGTGCAGCATCGTTCGGGTCTGGGCGTCGAGGGCGGCGAAGGGTTCGTCCATCAGCAACACGGCGGGATCCATCACCAGGCAGCGGGCGATGGCGACGCGTTGCCGCATCCCGCCGGAGAGCTGGTGGATGAACTTGTCGGCATGGGCTGAGAGGTGAACCAGCTCGAGCGCCTTCTTCGAGGCGGAGCGGCGCTCGTCGGGATGAACCCCGGCCATCTTTAGGCCGAATTCGACGTTTTCCGACACTGTCAGCCAGGGGAAGAGGCCGTGTTCTTGGAAGACCATGGCGCGATCCGGGCCCGGCGAGGTGATCAATTTTCCATCGAGGAAGACCTGGCCCTTGTCGGGCTTGGCAAGGCCGGCGACCATCGAGAGCAAGGTGCTCTTGCCGCAGCCGCTGGGGCCGACGATGACGACGAATTCCCCCGGCTCGATGGTCAGGTTGACATCAAGCATGGCGGGTTTGTCGGCGCCGGGGTATTGGCGGCAGATGCCTTTGATTTCGATCCGGCCGCGGGGCCCGATCGTGGCCGGGGCTTCGCTGCCGCCGCCGAAGGTCTTCTTGAGGAATTGGATCATCTTTAACCAGAATTTAAGAAGTTTAAGGAGTTAAGGGGCTGAGAGGAGCCGGGTATCGACCAGGCCTTTGAGTTCGCCGGCTTCTTTGTAGAGGCCGAGTTGGAAGGCGTGTTCGGCCTGGATCTTGAGGCTTTCGGGCATCGGGTCGTTGGTGAATTTCACCCGTTTGAGGGCCTCGCCGACGAGTTTTTCCGGGATGGTTTTTCCGGAGAGGCGGCTGATTTCGGCGGCCAGGGCGGGGCTGAGCTTTTCCGGCTGGGAATTGAGCTCGGTGGTGAGGCGGGTGTGCTGCTTGAGAAGCGCCGCGATTTCCTTCGGATGGGCGGCGAGGAATTCCGGCCGGGTGATGACCACGGTGAGGCTGAATTCCTTCGCCGTCCAAAGATCTTTCTCCTGACAGAGAACTTTGCCGCCGGCCTCCTGGACGAGGCGGGTGGCCCAAGGTTCCGGCGACCAGGCCGCGTCGATCTGGCCGCGCTCCATCATCTTGAGTTGTTCGGCGTTGGGGATCGGCAGGATGTTGTCGAGTCGATCCTGCTTGAGTTCGAATTTGAGGAAGTGGCGGGCGGCGATGTCCTGGGTGTTGCCGAGCTGCGGCGTGGCGAGACGGCAGCCCTTGAGCTGCTCCAGGCGGGTGATTCCCGATTGCGACGAGACGACCAGGACGACGCCGTTGGCAGCCGCTCCCGAAATGACCCGAAGTCCCTGTCCCTTGCTTTTGATCCAGGCGTTGAGAGCCGGACCCGGACCGACATAGCCGACGTCGATCTCGCCGGCGTTGAGGGCTTCGATCAAGGAAGGCCCGGCGTTGAAGATCTTGGTTTCGAGGCGACAGGGGGCAAGAGCCTGGGCGAAGGCGCCGGATTGAACCCCGAGCACCGCCTGGGCATGGCTGAGATTGGCGAAGTAGCCGAGCTTGAGGACGGGGAGCTCCGGGGCGGAATCCTGGGCCGGACGGCAGGCGGCGAGACCGCTCAGAATCCAAGCGATTCCAAGCTGAAGAAGGGGGCGGAGCACCTGAGGGAGCGACATGTTGCCATCCTGACGAGTTGTGATTGCCGCAACAGGAGGAGGCCGGGGCCGGCGAGAATTTTGTTCGGTCCCGGCGCTTTGCGCCCGCCGCACATCGCCAAGAGGTCTCCTGGCAAACCACCGTAGGCTCTCGGACCTCGGTTGGCAGATCCGGCAGCGAGTCCGGATCATTCCTGATGCGCCCTCATTTTGCCGCCAGAGAGACGGCTGTCAAGGCGGCGTCTTTCGATTATGACGGCGAGCTTGGGCTTGCGCCCAGGCGCTCCGGACGCACGGGGAGGCGTCAGGCGGCGATCAGCTCATCCAGCTGCTTGACCACGGCGGCGATGTCGCAGTCGCTTTTCCCCAAGGTCAAACGGCAGAAGTCATCGGCATCGAAGAAGCTCAGGAACTCCTTCGTCCGACGCTCTTCGGTACGTTCCTGCCACTCCCATTGCCGGCGGCTCTTCACCGGGAAACAGACTTGCGTCCAGCCGCTTGGGTCGCAATAACTCAGCCAGATTTCGTCGCCGCAGCGATAGATCACCAGACCGAAGCTATTCCCCTGATAGCGAAACCACAGGCTGCGAAGAAAAACAAAACTCAAGAAGACGATGAGGCTGCCGTTGAGCAGGACATTCATCACCATCAAGCCGACCCAGACATCACTTAGCCAAGTGGCTTGAAGAAGCAAGAGGGCGCAGGCCAACAGGAGAAAAGTGCAGATTCCGAACAGGAAGCGCTTCACGGGCGGCGGCGCCACAAGCAAGACCTTGGCACCTTTGGGAAGCTGCAATTGCAGTGCGTGATTCTTCATTTCTTGGCTCCAGATTTCAAGCCAAGGGTTTTCTCCATGCGAGCCCAGTCCCAATTGCCAGACCAGTCTTCTATGGCGATTCCAGCATCATCGAAAAATCGAAGCACGAAATAGCACGTATCATCATTCGGAGTGCGATCCAAAACCTGAAGTAATTCCAAGCTTGAAAACTCCCGTCTTCGGGATTTGCCATCTTCAAATTGGTAAGCGAAAAACATCCCTCCATGCTGATAGATTTCGAAGCAATCCTGAAGTTTTTGATGAGAGACGAATTTCTTCATGAAAAACCCGAAGATAAGGATTGGCGCTAAGATGAATAAGACTGAAAAAATCATCAGTCCGACATCTTGAGATAATCTAAAAAAACCGCCTAGGACGAACAGAAATACATTGGTTATAAAGACCCAAACCAAGAGCCGGGCAACCGAATTATAACGAATAGACTCCTGGAACAACACCGTCCTATCCGGCGGAAGTCGTTGCGGAAATGGAGCTAAATTCCGTTCTTCCAAAGCTCAGCCCTTAGCTTTGCTGAAACTCGCCAGCATGGCGCGGTAGTTGTCTTCGAGGGAATGAGGCAGGACCGCTTCGCGAGCTCGGGCGGCGATGGCGGCGCGACGAACCGGATCGAGCAGCTCGACGATGCGGCTGGCCAGGGCGGGGATGTTGTCGGGTGAGTCGATGATGTAGCCGGTGACGCCGTCTTCGATCAATTCACCGGCGCCGTTGAAGGCGGTGGTCAAGGTCGGCAAGCCGGACGCGAGGGATTCCAGAACCACGAGGGAACAGGGGTCGTACCAGGTCGGCTGCAGATAGGCATCGGCGGCGGCGTAGAGTTTCTCTGGATGTTTGAGCGAGCCGAGGAAACGCAAGTTGTCACTGCAGCCAAGCTCTTTGGCCTGAGCCAAATACGGTTTGCTGCGACCGGCGCCGGCCACCGCGATGATGAATTTCTGGTGATGAAGACGAACCAGAGGCAAGGCTTCGATCAGCTCGCGCAAGCCTTTGAGACGGAAGTTGTGGGCAACCACGGCAAGCACCGGCACGTCTTCGGCCAAGCCCAATTCGCGTCGGGCGGCGAGCCGCTCATCGGCGGCGGCGGGACGGAAGCGCTGAAGGTCGACGCCGTTGTAAATCAGGTCGATGCGGTCGTCGGGCAGGCCGTGAAATTCCTGCATGTGCTGCTTGACCATTTTTGAGATGGCGATGAAGCGGCAGCCGGGCACGGCAAACTGCCGGTTCTCGATCCAACGGGCGGCGAGATGCTTGGGCGATAACTGATTGAAGGCATTTTTGATGCGGCTTTTCAAACCACCTACGAGGCGGGAGTTCTGCCGTTGCGACGCCTTGGTGACGCCGCCGTGGGGCTGAAAGACATTGGCCCCGATGCATTTACCGGTGCCGAGCACAACGTCATAGCCGCTCCGGGTGCGCTCCTTTGCGGCGCGCGCAAACTGGATCCACTGCAGCCAGCGGATCTGGCGCACCAGTTTGCCCGGCGCGAGGGTGTGGATCTGCAAGCCCGGACGCAGCAGCTCGGGCCGCGGCGGCGATTGGGTGATGATGTCGACTTCATGCCCTTGGGAGCAGAGCCAGTGCGAAAAATCGCGGAGATAGACTTCGGCGCCGCCGAGACCGGGATTGAAGTGCTCAGAGATGAAGGCGATGCGCATGGAGGATTTAGCCGGGGTCATTGGGGGATGGAATGGAGTTGGAGGGGGAAGATGCGAGAGTAGTTTTCGAAATCTCTGTCGCATGTGAAAATGGGAAAGGAGTGACGAAGGGATAAGGCGCAGATCAGGAAGTCGTTGTGCGATCCCTGTACTCCTCGACTGCGACATAGATTAAAAAGTTCTGCCGCTTTTACATGATCTTGAGTGTCGGCAAGCAGGTCGGGAAATGACTCCAGAATCCGCGAAACGCGATCAAATTGCGGATGTTTCGGAATCCCGGAAAGCAGCTCCTGTCGAACAATTCCTAGCATCTGAACTCGAGAAGTTTGAATCAACTCTTGAAGATGACTGGTTAGAGTCGTGTGCTTGGGTTCTCGTCGCAGTGCCTGTGACCAAACGCAGGTGTCGACAATGATCATCAGGATCCCCGATGGCTTTTATAATCGTAGTCCGCCGGAATATCGATCGTCCCGAAAAGCTTGATCGCCTCCATCTGGCGAAGATGGCGTGTGTACTCCAGCAGCGCCTGGTTCACCGCATCTTTTTTGGTTTTGTGGTGGCCCAGGCGAAGAGCCTCCTCAAGCAGTAAGTCATCGACCTGTAGTGTGGACATCGGGGGGTTCCTCGGATTCTTCGCTACTCTACACAGGCGCAAGCCTCCTGCAAGCTTGCCCGAAATCACCGCCGCGGCATCGCCGAAAATCCTCCTCGCGCTAGATTGCGGCGCAAATCAAACCAGGAGCTTCATCATGGCCATAGACGAACAGAACTTCCGCTACCAGCAGCGCGGCGTCTCCGCTTCCAAGGGCGACGTGCACAAGGCGATCGCCAAGGTCGACAAGGGCCTCTACCCGCAGGCCTTCTGCAAGATCATCCCTGACTGGCTCGGCGGCGATCCGGAGTTCTGCAACATCGTCCACGCCGACGGCGCCGGCACCAAGTCCTCCCTCGCCTACATCTACTGGCGCGAGACCGGCGACCTGTCGGTCTGGAAAGGCATCGCCCAGGACTCGATCGTGATGAACATCGACGACATGATCTGCGTCGGCGTCACCGACGGCATCCTCCTCAGCTCGACCATCGGCCGCAACGCCCGCAAGATCCCCGGCGAAGTCCTCTCCGCCCTGATCAACGGCAACGAGGAAGTCATCCAGTTCTACAACGACCTCGGCTTCCCCATGGTCAACACCGGCGGCGAAACCGCCGACCTCGGCGACCTGGTCCGCACCGTCGTCGTCGACACCACCGCCACCGCCCGCCTCCGCCGCGACCGCGTCGTCGACTGCGCCCGGATGAAGCCCGGCCAGGTCATCGTCGGCCTCTCCTCCTGGGGCCAGGCCAGCTACGAGACCGAATACAACGCCGGCATGGGCTCCAACGGCCTCACCTCGGCCCGCCACGACGTCTTCAGCAAGGTCTACGCCGACAAATATCCCGAGACCTACGACGGCGCCATCGACCGCTCGCTGGTCTACTCCGGCAAATACCTGGTCACCGACCGCGTCGCCGACATGCCGGTCGACATGGGCAAGGCCGTCCTCGGCGCCACCCGCACCTACGCCCCGGTGGTCCGCGCCGTCCTCCAGTCGATCGACCTGAAGAAGATCGGCGGCATCATCCACTGCTCCGGCGGCGCCCAGACCAAGTGCATGAAGTTCGGCAAGGGCCTGCACTTCATCAAGGACAATCTCCTTCCCGTCGCCCCCCTCTTCCAACACATCCAGGCCTGCTCCGGCACCGCCTGGAAGGAGATGTTCACCGTCTTCAACTGCGGCCAGCGCCTCGAGTTCATCGTCGACGCCGACATCGCCGATCAGATCGTCAAGATCTCCCAGGGCTTCGGCATCGCCGCCCAGATCACCGGCCGCATGGAAGCCAGCGCCGACGGCAACAACCACGTCACCATCAAGTCGCAACACGGGGTGTTTGAGTATTGATATGCAGAAGTGGGAATACAAAGTCTTGAAAATTGAGACCGACTACAACTTTTTTCCGAGACTGACTTCGACGAAGAAGGTTACCAGAAAATGCTCAATCAGCTCGGCTCTCAAGGCTGGGAACTGGTTGGATTCGGCGACATCAACAAGCTGAAAGGCGGAACGAAGTTCATCTTGGCCACCTTCAAGCGACCAGTGATCTGAGGCAATCTATGGGGGGAACTGATCAAGCGCGTCTTGATGAGATGCCCTTCTTGCAAGGCACCCCAACCGCGTCAACATGAAGATCGAGTCAGCGACGGATGGAAGCATTCCCTCCACGATCTTGATCTCTGAGCTTCGCGTCGGATGTCGATCTCAAGCCGATGGTGTGCCGACGAATCTTGGGAGCTAATCCTCATCGTCTTGGAAAAGGGTGCTACGCCCTACAAGTGATTCGATGCAGGACTGGGCCACAGCAAACACCTGGGATCAGATCCTGAACTGATTTAAGTCGACCCCCTAGAGCGAGTCACTCGTCCTTACGGATCTGATCCATCATCGAGTTACGGCTGCGGTTCTGGCCGAAGTTCTGGAGGAATTCGCCGAATTCCGAGTCGACGTGCTGAGGATCGCGGAGCTTCTCGGTGCGTTCGCGTATGTTCTGTTCGCTCATACCGAAGCCGACATGGTAGTCGACCGAGAGAGCGGAGTGAACGGCATCGATCAGTTCGCGGGCTGAAAAGCCCTTCTGGAGGATGACCGTGAAACCTTCAGAGGCGTTCATCAGGAATTCTTCGTCGCGCGCCAGGTCGGCAATGCCGATGATGGGAATGCGGTCGAGGGTTTTCATCGAGATGAAATCGCCGAGGTCGAAATTGTGCAGGCCTGGGAGGCGGACATCGCAGAGGATCAAAGAGACCTCGTAATTGAGCTTGTCGAGGCGGCTGATCAGATCCTGACCATTGAGGGCGGTGTCAACGGTGTGGCCTTCCGAAGCGATGAGTCGCGCGTAGCTGGAACCGGCGATCAGATCGGCAGTGCAGACGAGGATGATTGAGCCCATGGCAACTCCTGAGGTTTCACTAGAAGGCACCATACACTTCAGGCAAGAGAAGCCAAGAGGCTTTAGCGGCTTTTCCTGCATCGCATCGGGAGGAATTACGGACGATTTTCTCCGACCGGGAGGCGAAGTTCGGCATTCCGGCTTAGAGTGAAGACGGAGGCAGGAGAGCCCATGTCCGAGCAGTTCAAACTGAAAGTCACTTCGGCGATCGAAAAAGTGCCGTCGCTGCCGCTGACGGCGCTGAAGATCGTCAAGCTTGCCAACGACATCAATTCCCCTCCCAAAGACATGCTGGACACGATCAAGATGGATCCGATGATCACCGGCAAGGTCCTGAAGCTGATCAACTCCTCTTATTTCGGCCTCAGCCAACAGGTGACGGACCTGCGCCAAGCCTTGGTCATGCTTGGTGCCAACACGGTGAAGAACATCGCGCTCGCTTCGGCCCTGCTGTCGACCATGCGCAGCGGATCCGGCTCTGCCGGCGGCTTGGATCAGGACGCACTTTGGCTGCGGTCCCTCGCCACCGCTTGCGGCGCCAAGCTGGCGGCGAAAAACGCCGGCGTGCCGCGAGCCCAGATCGAAGAGTATTTCCTCCTCGGCCTTCTCCATGACTGCGGACGCATCTTCTGCTTCCAGATGCTGGCGCAGGAATACCTCGCCGTCCTGATCAAGGCTCAAAAAGAGCAGATCCCACTCGCCTCCGCTGAGATGGAAGAGTTCGGCATGCGGTCGGCGCAGATCGGCGGCCTCCTGGCCGAACGCTGGCAGTTGCCAGCCAACATCCATGACGCCATTCTCTACCATGAAAATCCGCTCGACTCGCAAGCCCACGCTCGAGAGGTCGCCATCGTCACCGTCGCGCGCCACCTCGTCCAGACCCTCAATCTCGGCTGGAACGACGGACTTCTGGTCCCGCCGCTAAGCACCGATTTGATCTCCAAGTCCGGCGTCGACTTCGACCGGCTCCGCGGGGATTTCTCGGTGATTCGCGACGAGATCGAAAAGGCCAAGATGTTCATCCAACGCTGAAAGGGAACTGCCATGAGCCACCTGATCACCAATGACAACTTCGTCGACACCATCGATCAGGTCGAGAAAATCGACGGACTTTGCATCTTCATCGACATCGTCGACTCGACCCGTATGAAGCTCGTCGGCGCCGAGGTCTGGATCAAGGAGATCTGCAAAACCTTCTCAGCCATCCAGCTTCGCATGGAGCCGGTGCAACCCCTGAAAACCATCGGTGATGAACTGATGTATTTCATCCCTGAGTCGGAGATCCGCGAGCTCGGACTGAGCACCTTGTCGATTTTCGAATCCCTCTGCGACCAACTGACTCTCGACCGCTTCGAGGAGGTCCGTTCCGTCAGGATCGGCGCAGCCTGGTGCAGCGGCGTCTATCCCATCACCTTCCGTGTCGGGGTTTCGGACTATTACGGTCTCGACATCGATCTCTGCGCCCGCCTGTGCAATCTGGCGGCGGAAAGGGAACTGATCATCAACGAAGCTCTGCAGATGAAGCTGACCGAAGATTTCCGCAAGCTTCCAGATGGCCAGAATTTTCACTATTTCCTCAAGCTCCGGGGCCCCTGGCCAATGCGCATCAAGGGCATCGAGCACTATGTCAACATCTTTAAAATCCCCTGCGACTAAACTGAAATTCCACTCTCGGCGATTGAATCCGAATCAAGCTCAATTGAACCGCAGACATTGTGCTCTACGCGCCATTTGGGGCCAGCTGTCTTTCGTCGCACCTTCCTTCCTTCGACTCATACAAGACGTAAAAAAGCGACGTATCTCAGTCGAATTTCAGGATCACAGCTTAAGGGAGTGCTTTGAGATCCAGAAGGATGGACGGCAAGACTGATCTTGAAAGCGGCTTCACCCACCCCAAAAACTTTAGTTAACTAAACAAAATAAAAAGATTTAAAAGAGCTCGAGAGTCACGAGTTCATCGTGTTGAGCTCAAGTTTGTGGCACCGGCTTTAGCCGGCTTATTCTGCATCTGCCAGATTTTGAGCTCAACGGACGGCTGAAGCCGGAGCTACAAACAGAACTCCTGACTCTCGAGAAAAGAGCAAATCTGATTGAATCAGCGTCATTTTCATGAAAATTTATGATTAATTAAGTTTTAAGATTTGGCCTTTGGTGTAGACTTTTATGGGGAACCTCAAATAACCAAAAGGAATTCAGACATGAAATTGACTCAGCAGGAACGTGATGCGATGGCAGCGTGGATGGCCAAGAAGGGTCTCACTCAGCAGGCCGTCGGCAAGCTTATCAAGGTCACTCACGTCAGCGTCATGAAGTGGATCAAAGGCGGAGGCATCCGTCCGGCTCAATTGGCACTTCTTCGTCCTCTCATCGCCCCCTACATGCAGCTTGATCCGAAGCGCCAGCCGACGGGTGAACTGGCCGCACTGCGCACCAAACTGCTTTCCTATACGGACCAGCATCCCGCCCTCATCCGCCTCCACATGAACATGCTCGACCAGATGGAGGAGTTCCTCCGCGAGATGGAGACGGAAGCCAGAAGAGCAGCCCGGAACAGCTCGGCCCCTGCCCTTCCTCACGCCCCGGTCCCGACCCTGTCCCTGGTCCGCTCGCAGCGCACCACCTCCACTCTCGAGGACGTCGCCGCAGGCCCCGGCAGCAGCATGATCGCCGGATTGATTCCCGCGGCCGTCAAAGGCATGGAGGATGACCAGAGCATCCAGGTCGTCACGCTCTCCGGCACCAGCATGGAACCCACCTTCATGGATCGCGAATGGCTGATCCTGCGCAAGTTCGATGGCGGCCCCATCGTCCTCGGCAAGAAAGCCGCCAACCAGGAGAACAGCTTGAAGCGTGCCTATGCGGAAATCGCCGACGGCAGCGTCGTCGTCCTCTCTCAGGACCAAGGCAAGACCATCACCTGCAAGCGCATCGCCTACCGCTGGCAGGAGAAGACCCGCGAGCTCTGGTTGGTGGCGGACAACAAGTCCGAGCCCGGCTATCCCCGTGCTCTCAGCGCCGAATCCGATCTGATCGTCTACGGCAAGGTCATCGGCCGCGCCGACATCAACAGCATCGAGCTGACTTGATCCCCCGATCAAACTGACTCAGCCCTCAGGAGCCTGTCTCCTGAGGTTTTTTTTCACTGTGGGACCGGCGCCGAGCCGAGCAGCGGGCGGCAGGCCCAAGGCCAGACGAATATTTTCGACCTGTGCAAGTCCAGATCGAGCACAGTTTGAGTTGTGAGCTCTGCAGCTCGTCGCGATGATCTCTGGACGCCCCTCCAGGACTAGAATCGACTCGGTATCCCACCCAGGTTTTGCCCTCGCAATCTCGAGACTTGCACACG
Source organism: Verrucomicrobiota bacterium (assembly GCA_039798785.1). Taxonomy (GTDB): domain Bacteria; phylum Verrucomicrobiota; class Lentisphaeria; order Lentisphaerales; family Lentisphaeraceae; genus CAMCSH01. The sequence goes on from JBDKFG010000003.1 coordinate 30,019, forward strand.
TCGAATATTTTGGTTGCGGGCGCCCCTAGCTCCCTAGCTCCCGAAGCTGTGATCAATAAACGAGCAGATCTTGGACACTGCGGCGTCGACACCTGATCCCGTTGCTTTTCGCTTCTACTCACCCCTCCATTGCCGCAGGGAAGCGCTTGGCAAGGGAACAATTCCGGGTTAGCTTGTGATCTCCCGATCAACCCTACCAGGAATCCCGATGATGAACTCCATCCGCCTCGATGACGACCATGACTGCGACTCGAAAGACAAGAAGGAGAAGGGCGAAGCCGACAAGATGCTCGGCGAGATGCTCGCCACCCGCACCATCATCATCGCCGAAGAGGTTTCGCCGGAACTGTCGCGCCGAGTCCTCACTCAGCTGGTCCTGCTCAATCGTCGCAGCGAGACTGAGCCGATCCGGGTCTACATCAACTCCCCCGGCGGCTGCGCCGACTCCGGCTTCGCCATTTACGACATGCTGCGCTTCTTCCCCGCTCCGGTAATCACCATCGTCAGCGGCCTCTGCGCTTCCGCCGGCATCGTCATCTTCCTTGCCGCGGAGAAAGGCAAGCGCCTCTCGCTCGCCAACTCGCGCTTCATGCTGCACCAGCCCTCCACCGGCGTCCGAGGCACCGCTTCCGACATCGAAATCACCGCCGACGAGATCGTCAAGACCCGCGTCCGTTACAACACCCTCGTCGGCGAATGCACCGGCAAGACCATGGAGCAGGTCACCAAGGATTGCGACCGCGACTTCTGGATGTCCCCGGAGGAATGCGTCGCCTACAACCTGGTCGACCGCATCGTCATCCGCTCCTCCGACATCGGCTGATTCCGGAGCTGTCAAGATGGAATCGAGCTCCAGCCCCGCGGCGCCGTCCTCGGGGTTGGTTCGTTTTTCCTGCCCGATGTGCCGCAGTACCCTGGAAGCGGAACTGAAGCTCCAGAATGCCCGCATCTCCTGCCCCCGCTGCCGCCACACCTGCTCCGTCCCTGCTCCCAGCCTGCCGCCGGGAGCTATGATCGCCGGCAGCCGCGTCCAGCGCTTCCTCGGCGGCGGCGGCATGGGCGAGGTCTACGAGGTCCAGCTTGGCGACGGACGTTCCGCAGCCCTGAAAATCCTCAGGAAAAACCGCATCCAGCCTGAGGATTTGAGCTCCTTCCGCACCGAAGCCGAGCTCTCGCTGCGACTCAACCACCCCAACATCATCCATGGATGGGAGTACGGCGAACATCAAGGCCAGCCCTTCCTGATCTCCGAACTGGTGCAAGGCCGTACAGTCGAAGACCTTCTCCGTCGCCGCACGGTCATCGACGAGCGCGAGTCCCTGCGCCTCTGCCTCGCAGTCTGCGAAGGCATGGGCTACGCCTGGAAAGAGGCCCGCATCATCCATCGCGACCTCAAGCCCGCCAACATCATGCTGACCCGAGGCAACGTCGTCAAAATCCTCGATCTAGGTGTCGGCATCCGGGCCGAACATGCCGGAGAGGAGCAACTCGCCATCGGCACGCCTCCCTACATGAGCCCGGAACAGGCTGCCCGGCCGATGAGCATCGACCACCGCTCCGACATCTATTCACTGGGTGCCTGTCTGTACGAGATGGTCACCGGGATTGAGCCCTACCAGGGCCGGGCTGATGAAGTGATCAACCAGGTGGCTCGCCAGGCGCCGCCGCCGCCGGAAGAACGCCGCCCGGGCATATCCAATTCGATCTCCGCGCTGATTTGCCGCCTGATGGCGCGCGATCCGGCGAAACGCCCTCAGACCTGGGAAGCCGCAGCCCTCGAGATCCGCGAACTGCTGGAACCCAAGACCACCGGGCCGGGCGCCGACTCCCCCAGCCCCGCCTACACCTACGTCGCCGCTGAAGACCGCGGCGCCTACACCTGGCTTTGGGCCCTTGCATGCGCCAGCCTCCTCTCCCTCGGACTCGCCTGGTTCCTCCTGGTCAAAAGCGGCCTGCTCCCCTGAGCCCGCTCAGGGGCAGAGCTTGAGGAAGAGGACGATCACCCAGGCGTTGCAGAAGGAGACGAAGCAGGCCGCGACGATCGGGACGATCAGGCAGGCCTGCGGCGCCGGGCCGTAGCGACGGGTGAGCGACTGCATGTTTCCCATCGCGTTGGCGGTGGTCCCCAGCATGAAGCCGGTCATGCCCGCAGCCATCACCGCCGCCTCGTAGTCGCGGCCGCAGAAACGGAAGATCAGGAAACGGGCGCAGAGCAGCACAAAAGCCGCTTGCGCCAGAAGGATGAGTGGCAGCAGGAAACTGACCTGGGCCAGGCTGTTCCAGTCGAGGGTGATCAAGGCGAGGCAGAGAAACAGGTTCAGGCAGAGCCGGGAGAGGCCGTCGAATATCGCCGGGTGAAAATCGAAACAACGCCACTTCTCGTCGATCTGACGGAGAGCGCAAGTGACCAGCATCACCGGCAGGAATTCCGGCAGATTCCAGCCCAGATGCAGCGCCAGGCGGTGGAGCAGCAGTCCCGGCAGAAGGGCCGCGATCAGCCAGAGCCCATGGCGGAGAAGCTGCCGCGAATCGAAACCTTCGGCAGAAGCCTCCGCCGCTGCCGTAGCCGCTACGGGAGCGTCGGCCGGGCGCGGCGGCAGGAGGCGCAGCAGCCAGGTGCCGAGCGGCCCGCCCAGCAGACCGCCCAGGAGAATGCCGCCCAGCGCCCCCGCAAGCCCCCAAGTGGCGGCATCCGTAATCCCCTTCGCCGAAAATTCCGAACTGAAGGCCAGCGCCGTCGCCGGCCCGCCGGTGAGCGCAGCCGAACCGGTCAAGGTGCCTAGCAGGAAAGGCTGCCCTGCCGCCCAGGCGATCAGGCCCCCGAGAAGATTCTGGCCCAGCATCATCAGCACGCAGAGGGCCAGGAAAATCCACACCAGCCGCCCCCCCTGGCGCAGACGCGCCAGCGACGCCTCGAAGCCGATGGCGCCAAGATACAGCGTCATCAAATGCAGGTTGAGCGACGAATCGAAATGGAATTCCAGGCCGCCCCCGAGCCGCAAGGCCAGCAGGATCAGCGCGACCAGGGTGCCGCCGACGATCGCCGTCGGCAGGCTCCAGGCGCCAAGCCTCGGCACCAGCCTCAGGCAGAGAGCCCCGAGCAGCCAGGCGGCCGCGGCGAGGCCGAAGCTCATCGGCAGGTTGATCTCGATCGGCGCCATCGTCGGGCCTCAACCCGGCTTCTGGGAGGATTCGAGCTTGGCGACCAGCCAAAGGCCAAAAGGAAAGAGCAAAAGGGCGCCGGCCAGCACCTGCCCTTGATGAGCCTCGAGGAAGCTCAACAAGCCGGGCGGCGGCGCCAGGGTGACCAGCACCGCCAGGCTGTTGAAGACTGCGTGAAGGAAGATGCCGGGGAAGATCGAGCGGCTCCGAAGCGCCAGCCAGGCGAGCACGCAGCCGGCCAGGAAGGTGCCGGGCAGACGGACTATGCTCATGTGCATCAAGCCGAAAAGCAAGCCTTGGACAAAGATGATCGCCCCCGTCCCCATCCTTCCCTTCATCGCGCTCAGGAGGGCGCCGCGGAAGAGCACTTCCTCACAGACCGCCGGCGTGACCGCGAAAAGACAGACGCAACCGATCAGTCCGATCTGCTCCTCGGCCTTCTTCATCACCTCGAGAATCATCTTCTCCGTCTCGCCGCCGCCGCTTTTACCGAAAAGCAGCTCGGTCACGCCACTGCCCAGAACCTGCATACTGGGAGCGATGAGCAGGCAGACCAGGAACAACGACCACTTCGGGGACACCAGTGAAAGGGCCGGGGCCAGGCGGACCCGGTGCAGCCGCAGATACAAGAGGGTTCCGAGTCCGAGGAAGCCCCATTGCGACACCGCCAGGCCACCCACCGGATCTGCCGCCTGCAAGGGCATGCCAAGCTGGAAATTGACGATGCCGGCGAGAAAGACCAGCAACAAGGCTTCGTCCAACGCCAGGCGATCGCGCCATGGACGCCTGGCCCAGCCCTTGAAGCTGAAGATCTTCGCTTCCGGCGGCGCCAGCAGAGTTTCGCCGGACCAAAGCTTCGCCAGGAGGACCAGGAGCACCGAAGTCCAGCAAAGAGTGGCCCCGCAGACCGCAAGCACCTGCGACAGGGTGGCGTCGCCAAGCAGCAGTTGCTGCACCAGAAGGCAGAAGTTGATGAAGGGGAGGGTCACGGTCGCACCTTCGAGAGCGATGCCTGGCATTGAGCTGGCGAGAGCCGGCAGGCAAGCCGCGAGGGTCAAGGGCAGAAGCATGTGCCCGGCTTCAGTGACGCTGCGGGCGAAGGAGGCGAGCAGAAGAGCGGCGGCGGCCACGAGCGCGGCGGTGCAAGCCGTCGCCAGCAGCAGCCCGGGAATCGCCTCCCAGGGCAAGCTGAAGTTGATCGCCTCGGTCTGGCCGGAGGCGACTGCGGAGACCTTGAGCTGCGACATGGTGAGCGTCATGCTGGCAAGGTTGGCGAGGCCGCTCATCACCCCCATCGAAGCGACCATGAGGAACTTGCCGGTGACGATCTCGAGCCGTCCGGCCGGGGAGCAAAGCAAGGTTTCCAGGGTGCCGCGTTCGCGTTCGCCGGCGGCGCAGTCCTGGGCCATCAGGCCGCAGCCGACCACCAGCATCAGCAGCATCAGCGCCGGCAGGGCCCGGCCGGCGAGGAAGCGGGTGTCCTTCTCCTTGCCTCCGATGCCGTATTCCACCACCCGCAAAGGCTGCAGGACGCCGGTCCCTAGACCGGCCTTCTCCAGGGCAGCCAGGCGCAGCTCGGAGCCGCATTTCTCCAGCTCGTCGCGCAGCGCCGCGACCGCATGCCGCGCCTGGCCGTCGCCGTTGTCGAAACTGATGCCGTAGGCGGCCGTCTCGCCGTTTTTCGCGGTCAAGGGCCCGACCCAGAGCTTCATCGTCTTGGGATCGAGTTTGCTGCTGATCGTCGCCTGAAGCGAGGCACCCTTCAGGGCTTTCTGCAGATGGACGTCTTGCCCGAGACTGGGAGCGATGCCGACCGGCTGTACCAGGGTGCTGAGGCGCTGCTGCTGCGCCTGCCCCATCTCGGCAGTGACGAGCAGCAGCCCCGGATAGAGCAGCGCCGGAAGAAGGAACATCACCATCAAGGTGCGGCGGTCACGGAAGACTTCTCGAGCTTCCTTGCTCCACACCAGCCAGACCTGTTTCCAGTCGATCATAAGAGCTCACAAGTTGAAAGGTTGAAAGGTTGAAAGGTTGAGCGCCCCAGAAACAGTCAACGACGTAGCCGGATAGCTGTGAAAGAGATAGCGGCGCGAATTTTTATCGCTGTCGTCCATGTGTCCACCTTATCAACTTGCCGATTCAGTTCTGCGCCGATGCAAGGCGCGAGAACAGAGTCGGCAAGGTGTCGGCCTGATTTTGCTCCAAGACTTCAGCTGCACTGCCGCAGCCAAGCGAGCGCCCCTGATGGATGATCATCAGGCGCGGACAGATTGCTTCGATCTCCTCGAGATGGTGGCTGCAGTAAAGCATCACCCGTCCTTCCTCTCGGAGCCCGGCGACAAGGTGCAGCAACGATTGGCGTGCGACGACGTCGAGCCCGGAGGTGGCTTCGTCCAGGATCAGCAGGCGCGGACGGTGGATCAAGGCGCGGGCGATGCCGACCTTCTGCTTCTGGCCGGTGCTCAAACCGCCACAGGGACGCTCGATGAACTCCGCCATCCCGAGACGCTCGATCAACTCGTCGGCGCGACGCTTGGTTTCGGCAGCTTCGAGGCCATGCAGCCCGGCGAAGAATTCCAGGGTTTCCCGCGGCGTCAGACGGCGATGAAGACCGGTTGAGCAACTGAGATACCCGACTATCCGACGGGTCTTTTCTGGACTGGCGAGCAGATCGACCCCGTCGATTTCGACTGAGCCCCCGTCGGGACGCAGCAGCGTCGCTAGGATCTTCAGGCAGGTGCTTTTCCCGGCGCCGTTCATCCCGAGGACGCCAAGGGCTTCGCCGCCGGCGGCGGTGAAGCTCAGGCCGTCGAGAGCCTTCACCTCCCCTCCCCGCCCGTCGGCGAAATGTTTGCGGAGATCGCGGACTTCTAACATGGAAACCCTCCCTGGGGCTGACTCGGAACCGAGACCTGGATCGCCTTGGTCGTCACTCTTCTGATGTCATTGAAGAGGACGAAAATCATCAAGGCCAGGACAAGAAGGATGAAGACATTGTAAATCGGGATGAGAAGCCGCGGTGAAACTTGACGCCGGCCGATGATCTCCAGTGCGGCAATCACTATGTGGCCGCCGTCCAGCACCGGAAAGGGCAGGAGATTGAAGAGGCCGAGTGCGATGTTGATCATCAGCAGCATCGTCAAGCCCCCTGCCAGCCCGGATTGCAGGAAGCTGTTGTAAATGCCGTTGGCCATGCCGACGACACCGGTCAGATGTTCGACTCCGATCCCCGATTTCGGCTGGAAGAGCGCCGACAATGATTTCCACGAAGTGGTGCAGACCTCGATCAGCTGGGCGAGCGGCGCCTGGTGCACGACCTCGCTCGGCAACCCCACTCCGAGCAATGAGAACTTCGATGGGACCTGGACTCTCATCAGCATTTCGCGGCCGTTGCGCTTGATCGTGACCGGCAGTTCAGCCAAGGTGTTGGCCTTGATTTTGTCCGCCAGGACTTGGACATCGCCAATGGCGACGTCTCCGACGGCTATGATCTCGTCCCCTGGCTGCATCCCTGCCTTGAAGGCCGGCGAGCGATTGTCTACCATCGCGACACGCGGAAATTTTATAAAGGTCAGGCCGACCTCATGGTTGAGCTGGATCTTCTGGAGAAACTCTCGCTGATACACGTCATCGCCCCGCTTGAAGAGAACCTGAACCGGCAAGTCCGGTTCCTGAGCACAGAGGTTCAAGTTGGCGGAGATATCGCTCCAATAATTCACCGGGCGATGATTGATCTCGACGATCCGGTCGCCCGCCTGCAATCCGATCGAGGCCGCCACCGAATCTGGACTCACCATGCCAACAACCGGCGGCAGGATCGGCATCGTGCCGAAAGAAGGCAGCTTGAGATTTTCCGCGTCGGGATTTTTACGAGGCGCGAAAGGGCCGATGACGATCTTGCGTCCGTCGCGCAGGATCTCTAGACTGACCTCAGGGTTAAAGACATACTCGTTGAAAAGACTTTGACCATCGCGGCATGGACGGCCATTGCAGGTGACAAGACGATCGCCATTGCGCAAACCAGCTGCAGCCTCCGGCGACCCGTGCTCCAGCTTGATCACCTGGAGGCCTTCCGGCTTGACCATCCTTTCCACGCCCAGCTTCCAGATGATGCAGGCGATGCCGACGGCCAGGACGAGATTGCCGAGTGGCCCGGCCAGAGCCACAACGATGCGGTCGCCAGGTCGCGCCTGCGGCAGCTCCGCGCCGTCCTCGGTCCGCGGCTTGCCGTCTTCACCGGGATTCATCTGCGGCAGCAGGACGTAGCCGCCGAATGGCAGCATCCCGACGACATATTCGACCCCGCCGCGGCGGAAGCTCGCCAGCTTCGGGCCGAAGCCGATGGCGAAACGCTCCACCTTCATGCCGCGCAAAAGCGCCGCCCGCATGTGAAAATATTCGTGGATGATCACGCTCAGGCCGAGGCCGCAAACGAGAAAAAGGATGGCGCCGATCTGCTGGACGATTTCAGGCATGAGCTCTCCGGGGATGAGAGGATATAATACGGCCAAACAGGAGCCAGCCAAGATGAAACTGCAAGACTTCCCGAAAGATCGCGTCCTCCTAGCCCCTTCCCTCCTCGCCGCCGACTTCGCCCGGCTCGGCGAGCAGGTCGCCGCAGCCGAAGCCGCCGGTGCCGAAATCCTCCACATCGACGTCATGGACGGCCACTTCGTACCCAACATCTCCATGGGCCCCGTCGTCCTCGAGAGCCTCCGTCCGCGCAGCGGCATGCTCTTCGACGCCCACCTGATGATCACCCATCCTCTACGGTACCTGGAGGCCTTCGCCAAAGCAGGCGCCAACCACATCACCTTCCACGTCGAATGCCCCGACGACACCGGAACAGTCATCGAAGCCATTCACGAACTCGGCCTCAGCGCCGGCATCTCCCTCAAGCCAGGCACCCCCTTCAGCGCCGTCGAGCCCTGGCTCCCGCAAGTCGAGATGCTTCTGGTGATGTCGGTCGAGCCCGGCTTCGGCGGCCAGAAATTCATGCCGGCCCAGCTCGACAAGGTCCGCGCCGCGAAGGAATGGACGCGGCGCAATGGCAAAGCCTTGCGGATCCAGATCGACGGCGGCATCGGAGCCTCGAACGCCGCCCAGGTGCGCGAGGCCGGCGCTGATTGCCTGGTCGCCGGCACCGCCTTCTTCCGTCATGTCGAGGGCATGGAAGCCGCCGCCGCGTTGCTCCGCGGCTGAGCCTCCCTGGGAACGCACCAGCCCCCTGGCGCTTTCCTTTTTTCCTGGACGCCCGAAGCTTAGGCCAAGCGCCCATGTTCCAGACGGAAATTGAACAGGCAGCGATGCAGATGTTGGGCGACCTGGTGACGCGGAATCTCCATCACCAGAATGTCCTGATGGAAGAAGAGCTTGTCGCCGATCGCCACCAGGGCGCCGCAGCCCCCCATGGCCTGCAAATGCCGGGCATGGGTGCGTAAATCACGCCCGCGACACTGGGCATCGAAGATCACCAAGTCCCGCCTCCAGGAAGGCACGAGACTGATCTCGCGATGCGGCCGGATCTCGATCCTCGTCCCGTCAGGACAAAGATCGAAAGCCTGATCCAACACTTCGTCGAGCATCGGACCTGCGGCATCGATCAATAAGCTCGGAGCGCCCACGGTTCAGGCCTCGATGCGCACCTGTTCTCCTTGCGGACGCGAAACGTCCACGCCGCTGATCCCCTCCAGCAGGGTGGCGACCTGCTCCTTCTCGAAATCCATCCCCTTGCGGAGAAGGGTGACGCCGACGGCGCTCTGGGTTTGGGCGGTGCCTAGGGCTGTGCTGCTGGCTGCGATATCCATGATTCGTTCCTCCACTTAGCCACCATCTTTCGGCAATGCACGACGGAAGTTTAGCAATTCTGAGCCAGATCCAAATGGTCCAAATGGCTCCCCCCCTTTTCAGTCTTTAGGGCAAGGTGTACCTTGCTTCGAGCTCCAACAACTCCGGATTCCCGATGACAAAACCCCGACAGCGCCTAATCGTCACCGGCGGCGCCGGCTTCATCGGCTCGCACCTCGTCCGGCGCCTCCTTGCCGGCGGCGCCGAAGTGCTCAATCTCGACAAGCTCAGCTACGCCGGACATCTCAGCACCATCGCCGACCTGGCCGGACAGCCTCGCCACCACTTCCTCCAGCTCGATCTCGCCACCGCCCCGGAACTGAGCCAGGTCGTCGGCGACTTCCGTCCCGATGCCATCCTCCACCTCGCCGCCGAAACTCACGTCGACCGCTCGCTCGAAGACTCCTCAACCTTCGTCCAAAGCAACATCGTCGGCACTTCCCGCCTTCTCGATGCAGCCCTGGCGCACTGGCGCCGCCTGCCAGCGGAACAACGGCCGGATTTCCGCTTCCTCCAGGTCTCCACCGACGAGGTCTTCGGCAGCCTCGGCGAGGCCGGCTGTTTCACCGAGCAAAGCCCCTACGCGCCACGCTCACCCTACGCCGCATCGAAAGCCGCAGCCGACCATCTTGTCCGAGCAGCCTACTTCAGTCACGGCCTGCCCATTCTCATCAGCCACAGCAGCAACAACTACGGCCCGTCGCAGTTCCCCGAGAAGCTGATCCCTTTGATCACCCTCAAGGCTCTTCGCGGCGAAACCCTGCCGATTTTCGGTGACGGCCAACAAGTACGCGACTGGCTTCACGTAGAAGATCACGCCGCCGCCCTCGAAATCCTCCTGGCCCAAGGCCGACCGGGAGAGAGCTATTGCATCGGCGCCTCCCAGGAACAAAGAAATCTCGACCTTGTGCGGCAGATCTGCACCGCGCTTGATCACCTCCGCCCCTCCACCCTCCCCTACTCCGCCCTGATCGAATTCGTTCCGGACCGCCCCGGTCACGACCGCCGCTACGCTCTCGACAGCGGCAAGTTCCGACGTGAAACCGACTGGACGCCCAAAACCGGCTTCAAGACCGGCCTTGAGGAGACCTTGCGCTGGTATCTCGAGCACCCCACCTGGTGCGCCGAAATGATGCTCCAATCTCCCCTCAAACGCCGCGGCCTGGAGCCATGAGCGTCCCCCGCAAAGGCATCCTGATGGCCGGCGGACGCGGCAGCCGCCTTCTCCCCCTCACCGCCGACTGCAACAAGCATCTCCTGCCGGTCCGCGGTGAGGCGATGATCCTCCACCCCTTGCGAACCCTCCTCGAGCTTGACATCCGCGACATCGCACTGGTCACCAATCCCGCTGACATCCCCGCTTTCAAAGCGCTCCTTGGCGACGGCTCGTCGCGCACCTGCTGCATTCACTACCTTCCTCAACCCGAGCCCGCTGGCGTCGCCCAGGGACTGCTCCTGGCGGCGGACTTCCTCGCCGGAAGCTCCTCAATCCTGATCCTCGGGGACAACTTCTTCAAGGCCTCCTCGCCCGCCCTTTTCCGGGAGGCCTTGGCGTCCGCCGCCGATGAGGCCGTCCTGTTTTGCCGGGAACTCGCCCGGCCCGGCGATTACGGCGTCCTCCGGCGCAATGCCAGCGGCCAGCCGCAAAGCATCGTCGAGAAGCCTCGGGACGCCGCATCGGGCCTGGTCATCACCGGTCTCTACGGCTATCCCGCCGACGCCCCGTCTTTCGCCGCCCGGCTGCGCCCGTCGTCTCGCGGAGAACTGGAAATCAGCGATTTGAATCAGCTTTATCTTGAAGCGGGGCGACTGCATGCCTTCGACTTGCCCGAGGATTGCGTCTGGCTCGACCTCGGCACCCACACAGGCCTGGAGCAGGCGAAGGCCCTCTAAGTTCCTTCCTTTCTCCTTGATCGCAGCTATCTTCCTTCTTGACCCAACAACACCGCCCGACCAGGTTCGCCGCATGACCAAGCAACGCCTCGAAACCGCCACCGACCTCTTCCGATCCGTCCGGGAGATGAACGGCTATCTCATCGACAAGTCCCTCCTGATCAAAGCCTTCCTCGAAGGCCGTCAAGTCGCTCTGATGCCGCGCCCGCGGCGCTTCGGCAAGACCACCAATCTGAGCATGATGGCGGAGTTCTTTGACCGCAAGAAGAAAGACCAGGACCAGCTCTTCGCCGGGATGAAGATCCTTGCCGAGGGGCCCGATGTCCTCAAGCACAAGGGTGCCCACCCGGTCATCTTCATGACCCTGAAGGATTGGAAGTTCGGCAATATCTCCGATCTTCGTCTCGCCGTGATTGAGAAGATGCGCGATCTCTATCTCGAAAACGAGGCGATCCTCCCGCATCTCACGCCAGAGCAGGCCAGTGATTTCCGCGACATCGTCGGCCGACGCGCCAATCCGGCCCTTCTCAACGAATCGCTCAAGAAGCTCTGCCAATGGCTCGCCGAAATCCACGGCGCCAAACCCTTCATCTTCATCGACGAGTACGATGCACCCCTAATCCACGCCTGGAGCAAGAAATATTACCCCGAGGCCATCGAGCTGCTCCGTCCCTGGCTCAGCGCCGCACTGAAAACCAACGACGACCTCGGCAAGGCCGCCCTCACCGGCATCCTCCGCATCGCCAAAGAAAATCTCTTTTCCGGCCTCAACAACATTGATGTCTCCAGCGTCATCGATCCCCTGCACTACGGCGAGTTCTTCGGCTTCACCCAAGAAGAAGTCGAGCTGCTTCTCACCGACTTCGGCAAGGCCGATCACATCGACGAAGCCCGCCGCTGGTACAACGGCTACACCTTCGGCAAATCCATCATCTATAACCCCTGGTCGATCTGCCATTTCGCCCGTGATCCCGATTCGGAATTCAAACCGCACTGGGTCAACACCTCTGACAACCAACTGCTCTTCGATTCGATCGATATCCATCATGCCAAGATCCGCCAAAACCTGCAGGACATCCTTGAGAGCAAAGCAGTTCGCGTAGCCCTGCGCGAAGACACGGTGTTTGCGGACATCGCAGCCTCGCCCGAATCTCTCTGGAGCTTCCTCGTCCACACCGGCTATCTCAAAGCGCAGCCGGCCGGAAAGAATTCTGCTGACGACAAGCTCTGGACTCTGTCGCTCCCCAACGAAGAACTTCGTTCGATCTTTCGGGTTTTCGTGCGACGCGCTTTGTGGAATCCCAGCTACAACGGCCTGGTCGATGTCCTCGATGCCCTCCTCGCCGATGACCCGGTCAAGCTCGAAAATGAGCTCAACGAGATGTTTGCTCAGATCCTCAGCGTCCACGATGTCGCCAAGTTCCCCGAAGCCTTCATCCACGGCTTTTTCCTCGCCCTCGCCGCCACCCTCGGCAACCGCTATGTCATCGAATCCAATCGCGAAACCGGCAGCGGCCGCGCCGACCTGATCATGATCCCCAAGGAGCCCGGCCTCGGACTCCCCAAGGTCTTTGAGTTCAAGGCGATCAAGCCCCGCGCCAATCCCGCCCCGGCGATCGACGAAGCGCTGTCCCAGATCCGGAGCAAGGACTACGCCTCCCGCTGCCGCGCCGCCGGCTTCGACTCCTTCCACGCCGTCGCCCTGGTCCAGCAAGGCAAGAAGCTGCATATCCGCCAGGAAAGCCGCGGATGAACATCGCCTTCCGTTGCGATGCCGGCTGGGGAATCGGCAACGGCCAGATACTGCGCTCCCTCGCCCTTGCCAATGCCCTCAAAGCCCGAGGCGGCACGTGCCTCTTCCTCTGTCATGACGCTCCCGACTTCATTGCCGGACAGATCATCGCCGCCGGCCACCGCATCGAAACCCTGCTCAGCCAAAACCCGATGGTGAACCTCGATCGCGATTCCCTTGAACAGGAAGACGCCGCCGCCTGCCTCAAGGCCCTGCCGGGAGGCGTCGACTGGCTGGTCGTCGCCCATGTCGCACTCGGTTCGGTCTGGGAAAGTGCGATGCGCCCTGCAGCCCGCCGTATCCTCGCTGTCGACACCCTGGCCCGCCAGCATGACTGCGACATCGTCTTCGATCAGACCCACGGACGAGATCGAGCAGCCTACGAGCCCTTCGCGCCAAAGAACTGTGAAATCTTTTGCGGCGCCCGCGACGCCTGGATGCTTCCCGAATTCGCCGCGGCCCGCGAACTTAGCCTGCCGCGACGCCGCGATCCCCATCCTTTGCGCCGCGTTCTGATCAGCTTCGGCCACGGCGAATTCTCCGGCGTCCTGACCGCCGCGATCTACTGTCTCGACAAGCTTCCCGGCATCGAAGTCCGGGCCATTCGCGGCGGCAGTCGCCATCTTCCCGATCTTGACCTGGTCGACTATCCCATTCAGCTCCTCGACCGGGTCGACAACATGGCGGAGCATCTGGCCTGGGCCGACCTGGCCATCGGCGCCGGCAACTCCATGGTTTGGGAGCGCGCCTGCCTCGGTGTGCCCTCGATCAACGTCCCCCTCAACGGCCATCAAGATCTCAACGCTTCGAACGCCACCCTCGCCGGTTGAGCCTGGTCGATGGGCCGCGACGACCTGATGAAAAAAGCCCACGACCTCTTGCTTCCTCTGTGCACAGAGAACGCCACCTTGAGCCGCATGTCGGTCGCCGCCGCGAGCGTGGTCGACGGGCTCGGGACGGAGAGATGGGCGGAAAGAATGATGAAAGAGTGCGGGGGATAGCCGCCTTCTTCCGCGCCAGAGACTGAAGTCATGCTAAGCTTGACCCAATTCCGGATCACCGCCTCAGAACATGTCTGCCATTCTCCACCTCCTCCGCTCGCTGCGCCTCTTCCTGGGCTGCCTCCCCTTGGTCCACCGTCGCCGCTTCCGGCTCCTGCTTTGCCTCATGAGCACCTCCGCGATGATGGAAATGCTCAGCCTCGCCGGGCTCTTCCCCTTCCTCAGCCTTGCTTTGCAACCCGGAAACTTCTTCGACAGCACCTGGGGCCAGACCTGCACCGCAATCTTCGGCACCGAGGAATCCTCACAACTTCTCTTGCGCCTCGGTCTTTCTTACCTGGTCTGGATCATTCTGACCCTCTGCGTCGGCTTGTTCGTGACCTTTCGCCGCGCCGCTTTCATCCGGGATCTAAAAACCTATTGCTCCACCGAGCTCTTCCGCCGCTATCTCCACCAAAACTACCTCTGGCACGCTTCCTCCAACTCCGCCAATCATGCCGCAACCATCTTCGATGCGGTTGGACGCGGCGCCGAAACCGCGATGAGCTCGCTGCTTCTAGTCATCGCCAACAGCGCCTTGGCGATGATGCTGATCTTCGGCCTGCTCCTGATCAAACCCCTGATCCTGCTGGGAAGCCTCGCCACCTTGGTCCTCATCTTCCTCTCGCTTTGGGGATTGCGTCGGCGCTTCCTTCTCTCCGACGGCCAGCGCTGCGCCACACTCTGGAGCCACAAGGCCAAGCTTTTCAACGAGGCCTTCGGCGGCGTCAAGGAGATCAAGGTTTACAACCTGGAAAGTGTCTTCTCGAAACAGCTTGAACCGATTCAGCTAGAGCTTTCCCGTCTCGAAAGCAAAGCTCCGGTCAGCGGCTACCTGCCGCGCCAGCTCATCGAAGCCTTCATCATGATGATCGCCGTCGGTGGTGTCCTCATCCTCTGCCAGCAAGGGCAGGACAGCCTTAACACCCACCTCCCCTTGATCGCCCTTACCGCCTTCGTCTTCCTTCGCATCTTCCCGCCGCTCAACCTGATCTTCATCAACTGGCAAAATCTCGCCGAAAACGCCCCCCTCTGGGATCGCTTGCGCGAAGGACTTTCCCTGCCACTCGCCGAGGCCGATCCGCTTCCCAAAATCCAGGTCTCCCAAGGCATTGCCATCCAACAAGTCTCCTTCACCTATCCCGGCAGCCCCCACCCGGTTTTGAGCGAGATCAATCTCGACATCTCCTGCGGCAGCCGCATCGGCCTTGTCGGAGAAACCGGCTCCGGCAAATCCACCTTGGTCAACCTCATCCTCGGCCTCCTCCAGCCCAGCTCCGGCCGCATCCTGATCGATGGCCAGGAACTTGATCCGTCCAGCCGTTCCGCCTGGACCCACTCCATCGGCTATGTCCCCCAGGAAATGCACCTCCTCGACGCCCCGATCTGGGAGAACATCGCCTTCGGACAAAGCCCCGGGGAGGTCAACAAGGAGCGGGTCAAAGAAGCCGCCAGGGCCGCCGAAATCTCGGGATTCATCGACACGCTCCCCAACGGCTACGACACCCAAGTCGGCGAACGCGGCATCCGCCTTTCCGGTGGCCAGCGTCAACGCCTCGCCATCGCCCGCGCCCTCTACCGCCAGCCCAGTCTGCTGGTCCTCGATGAAGCCACTTCAGCCCTTGACTCCGCCACAGAAGAGGCGATCCTCGCCTCCGTTGCCCGCCTGCCCCAATCCCTAACGATTATCATGATCGCTCACCGCACTTCGACCTTGAAAAACTGTCAAAAACTTTATAGACTCGAGACAGGAAAACTCAGCCCTTGGAAACTCCCCACATGAAAGCCGTCATCCTCGCCGGCGGTCTCGGCTCGCGGATCAGCGAAGAGTCCGTCCTCAAACCCAAGCCGATGATCGAAATCGGCGGCAAGCCCATCCTGTGGCACATCCTCAAGATCTACTCCCAGCACGGCATCAACGACTTCATCATCTGCTGCGGCTACAAGGGTTACGTCATCAAGGAATATTTCGCCAACTATTTCCTCCACATGTCCGACGTCACCTTCGACATGAAAGACAACCGCATGGAAGTTCATCAGCGTCACGCCGAACCCTGGCGCGTCACCCTGGTCGACACCGGCGAACACACCATGACCGGCGGACGATTACGTCGAGTGCGCGAGTACCTGAAGGATGAAGAGGCGTTCTGCTTCACCTACGGCGACGGCGTAGCGGATGTTGATATCGGCGCCAGCATCGACTTCCATCGCTCCCACGGAAAACTGGCGACGGTCACCGCCGTCCAACCCCCAGGCCGGTACGGCTCACTCAATCTTAACGGCAGCCAAGTGCAATCCTTCCAAGAAAAGCCTCAGGGCGATGGAGCTTGGATCAATGGCGGCTTCTTCGTGCTGTCGCCGAAAGTGATCGACTCAATTGAAGCTGATTCTTCTAGTTTTGAGGGCAAGACCTTGGAATTCTTGGCCTCAAACGGGGATCTCCAAGCCTATTTTCATCGCGGCTTCTGGCAGCCGATGGATACACTGCGAGACAAGAACCTGCTGGAATCCCTTTGGCAAAGCGGCGCCGCGCCGTGGAAGATCTGGAAGGATTGAACATGTTCCAAGACTATTACCGCGGCAAAAGCGTTTTTCTGACCGGCCACACTGGATTCAAAGGAAGCTGGTTGTGTCAATGGCTGCTGCTGCAAGGAGCGACAGTTCATGGTTTCTCCTTGCCGCCGCCGACCCAGCCCAGTCTGTTTGATCTTCTGGAGCTCGGCACCCAACTCGCCAGTGATGTCCGTGGGGATGTCCAAAATCTCACAAGCTTGACTAGCGCACTGAAAGCCGCCCAGCCCGACATCGCCTTCCATCTCGCCGCCCAGCCGCTGGTCCGCGCATCTTATCAGGATCCTGCCGGCACCTATGCCAGCAATGTCATGGGAACGGTCAACTTCCTCGAAGCCCTGCGTCTCTCCGGCCGCCCCTGCGCTGCCGTCGTGGTCACCACCGACAAATGTTATGAAAACCGCGAATGGCTCCACCCCTATCGAGAGACCGACCCTCTGGGCGGCCACGACCCCTACTCCGCCTCAAAAGCCTGCGCCGAGATCGTCACGGCCTCTTACAGAAGCTCTTTTGCGGCAAGAACCAACTTGGCCATCGCCACGGCACGCGCCGGAAATGTCATCGGCGGCGGCGATTTCGCCGAGGACCGCATCCTTCCCGATCTCTATCGCGCCACCCAGACCGGCAAGCCCCTGGAGATCCGCTCCCCCCGTGCCACCCGCCCTTGGCAGCACGTCCTTGACCCCCTCTCGGGCTACCTCCTTCTGGGAAAAAAGCTCCACCAAAACCTCTCTCTTCCCGTGACGGATCCGCATCGCCGAAAACTGGAAAGCGCCTTCAATTTCGGCCCCGGAGTGCGCTCCAACCGCTCGGTCCACGACCTTCTTTGCGAAGTGCGCAAGACCTGGCCGATCGAATGGCGGGAGCCGGACCAGGCTCCGGAATGGCACGAAGCGCAGCTCCTGGATCTGTCAATCGAGAAGGCTCATCACCTCCTCGGCTGGTCGCCGCGCTGGGATTTCGCCGAAACCGTGCGGCGTACAGCCGCTGTGTATCTTGCGATGATGGAGCCAGAGGCTAATGTCGCCGACCTTCTCCGCCAGGATCTGGCAGAATTCACCGGAATACCACTCCCATGAGCACGCCATCCCGTTCCCCGGCCCAGATCCGCGAGGAAATTCTCCGTCTCACGGGAGAGTACGCCCGCTCGGTTCATGCGCGCAGCCTGCCCGCCGAGCATCCCAATCGCCCGGCGCGTCAAGAGGGGGAATCCCTACCCTATGCCGCCCGAGTCTTCGGCGCCGAAGAAGTCCAAGCCGCCGTCGGCTCTGCGCTTGACTTCTGGCTCACTCTTGGCCCCGAAGGCGACAAGATGGAGCGTGATCTCGCCAAAGTTCTCGGCGTTCACAAATGCCTCCTGGTCAACAGCGGTTCCTCCGCCAATCTGATCGCGGTCAGCGCCTTGACCTCGCATCGTCTTCCCGCTCACAAACGGCTCCGTCCTGGCGACGAAGTGATCACCTGCGCCGCTGGTTTCCCCACCACCGTCGCCCCGATCCTGCAGAACGGCCTGGTGCCGGTCTTCATCGACAACGATCCGGTCACCGGCAATGCCCGGATGGATCAGCTTGAGCTAGCCTACTCCCCCGGCAAGACCAAAGCCGTGATTTTTGCCCATACCCTGGGCAACCCTTTCGATCTCGCGACCTGCCTAGCCTTCTGCCGCAAACATGACTTGTGGCTGATCGAGGACAACTGCGATGCCTTGGGATCGACCTATTCGATGCCCGAAACCCTGGCACTCGAACTCAGTCTCGATCTCGACAAAAATCTCACTCCCGGCAGCGGCCGTCTCACTCGGATGACCGGCGCCTGGGGCGATATCTCGACCCAGAGCTTCTATCCCCCCCACCATCTCACCATGGGGGAAGGAGGCAGCGTCAACATCGTCAATTCCGGCCTACTCAAATCGGTGGCGGAATCCCTCCGCGACTGGGGCCGTGACTGCTGGTGCCCCTCCGGCAAGGACAATACCTGCTGCAAACGCTTCGGCTGGCAACTTGGCGAACTGCCCAAAGGCTACGATCACAAATACATCTATTCGCACCTCGGCTACAATCTCAAGCCCACCGACATCCAAGCCGCCATCGGCAATGTCCAACTGTCCCGTCTGCCGGCTTTCACTGAGGCCCGCAAGAACAACTGGCAGGCACTCCGCGAAGCTCTCGAGCCTTTGGCTGAGCACATTAAATTCTCCTTGCCCACCCATGCCGACGCCTGGACGCCCTCAGGCTTCAGTTGGGACTCTAGCGCTTGCGAAGCCATCCCTTCCTGGTTCGGCTTCATGCTGCTGGTCAAGCCCAGCGCCCCCTTCACCCGCACCGATCTCGCACGCCGCCTCGACGAATACAAGATCGGCAACCGGATGCTCTTCGGCGGCAATCTGGTTCGCCAGCCTGCCTTTGTTCAGCTCCGCCACGACAACCCGCAAGCCTTCCGCACGCCCGTCGCCCTCCCCGGGGCTGACCAACTGATGAACGAAGCGATTTTTATTGGGGTCTATCCCGGCATCGGACAAGATGAAACCCGACCTATTCTCAAGTGCATCCAGGCGTTCTGTCCACGATGAAGGTGCTCATCACAGGCGCCAGTGGCTATCTCGGCAGACACTTGTCGCGCCGTCTTGTGATGGCAGGCCATCAAGTCTACGGACTCACCCGTGGCAAGCCGATGCCCCCCGGTGTCGTGCCCATGACAGCCTCCATACAGGATCCGGACGCCTTTGTCTCCGCCTTCCAGGCGGTGGCTCCCGAAGCCGTCTGTCATCTAGCTGCCGAGTCAATCGCGGAACCTAGCCCAGAACAGATCGCTCAACTTGTCGAAGCCAATGTCCACCTGCCGCTCCTACTCTTGCAAGCGATGCGTCACGCCAGCGTGAACCGGATTCTTCAAGCTGGCTCCTATTGGCAACTGGCGGACAACCGACTCGACCATCCAATCAATACCTATGCGCTTACCAAAAACATGGCGGCGCAGGCATTCGATCACTATGCTCATCGCCACCAGTTCGAAGTGATCACCCTGCATCTAGGCGACATCATCGGCCCTTCGGATCCCCGCCCCAAGCTTCTGCCAGCCCTGCTGCGCGCCTATCGTCAAGGAAGCATCCTGCCCATGAGCAGCGGAGAACAGCCAATGTATCCTCTCGGGGTCGCAGACGCGGCTGCCGCTTTCGAACTGGCCTTGACCCTGTTTCGCCCCGGACACCAAAGATTTCGAGTGATGGGTGAAAAAATCAGCGTCCGGGAATTCGTCGCGGCGCTTGCCGATGCAAGGGAACAACCAGCGCCAGTAAACTTTGGTGCCTTGTCCAATGTCGGCAGCAGCATGAACGGCCCCTTCGATTGCGTCCCCCCCCTGCCTGGTGCACAGACCCACAGCCTAAAGACGACCTTGCGGGAGATTCTTGCCGAGGAATCGCGATGAAAACATATCATTTCGGCGTCAGCAGCAGCGCCGCCTATGCTCCTTATGTCGTGGTGCTGCTCCGCTCCTTGGAGGCCTTCCTCTCTCCAGAAGAGGAAATCCAGCTCCATGTGATGACCTCGGTGCGAGACCAGGACCTGACTCGTGCTCGTCTTGAAAAACTCGACAATGTCAGCATCTATGTCATCCCCAGCGCGATCGAAGAGCTTCTCTCCTTTGATGCCTGCTTGATCAAACATGTCGACAGTCCGACCTTCTACCGGCTTTTTCTCGTCGAAGAGGTGGCCAAACAAGTGTCAAGGCTTGAGCGTTTTGTTCATATTGATCTCGACATGCTCTGCGTCGGCCCTTGGCAGGAGCTCTTCACAATTGACCTGGAATCCCGCCTCTGCGCTGCGGTGGAGGACATAAGTATCAACGAATTATTTGCCTCGCAAGATCCGATTTTTGCCAACTACCGGCAGGACTTGGGCTTCGTAGATGGAGATCGATATTTTAATGCTGGCCTACTGGTCATTGATGTCCCGATCTGGCGAAAAGAAGGGATAACGGCGACTGCGACCGAGTTTCTTCGCCAACATCCTGGAAAGTTGCGCTATGCTGAGCAGACGGTTTTAAACAGCTGTCTCCGCGGACGATGGAAACCCTTACCTTACGGATACAATCACCAAGTGGCCAATCGCCCGGACTACCGCGGCGAGGTGATCATCGCCCACTATGTCGGCAGTAAAAAGCCTTGGTCTTGTGGCCCGATGAACCCCAAGGCCTGGCATGATCGACGCAATCTCCCCCTCTTGGACCATCCGCTTTATCAAGCTTATTGGCGGGCTCAGGAGATTTTAAATGGCATGATGTATCACCACCCACCGTTCGTAAGATCACGATTAGCCCGATTGGCCAAGATCCTCGGCGAAATTATTCTCCGGCGCAAATACGATATTAACTGCTACCGGGAGCCTTGAGACCAAGAATCCGGGCGACTTTGGCGGCGTCGAAGGGGGCAATGTAGTGGGGCCATAATTCATTTTTTACGTGATTTTCAGCAGCAATATTCTCGCGCAATTTTTTCGATGTATGAGCTACGGGGCAATTTGCTTCAGTGCCATTGAAAGGCGGGAACAAGGGTGCAGAGTCATAGCCAACACCATTTACAAGTGGTTCATATGCATAATAAGGGCACCCCATGGCCATGGAATCAAAAAGTACAGTGCTTGTTGGGCCAATAACATAAGCTGCTTTTCCTAGAGATTCATTTAACGGCAAATTGTCCCATTCAAAAAAATCAGTTCCAAGATGTCGACGGTACCATTCCAGAGACTCTGAAGGATGGGGGCGCGCACGGCACCTAGAGACACCTAGCAAAAGTAAAACCTCCCTAACTTCATCCAAATACATTAAACTAAAGGCTCGATCACCAGTTCTAACCCCTGGAGAATCTGGCACCCCCGCCATGGCTTTACATAGGACCAAAGGCATTGCGCCATTATCATGAGTTACTTGAATGCCTGCTGCTTGTTTGTAACGAGCACTTCCGACAACATAAATTTTATCTCCCGGCACACCTGCTGATGTGTAGTTTTCTTTTATCTTATCACCCCAGACAAGTAAAATATCGGCAAGATTGTCATCAATATGGTTGTAGCGACCAGGGAAGCCATGGATAAACACGGCGGAACAAATACCGGCACGGCGAGCAGCTGTCACCAATGTAGACTCAAAAAACGTAGTGTCATTTGGAACGACTACCACTTGAACTTGATGTTCGATTAAAAGACATTTCAGTCGATCAACAAATTGATCAACTCTGGACATAAATTCAAATTGAATGAGATCATTAAAATCAAGATCTACTACTGCAAATCGAAGCCATCGCATTTCAGACACAAGTTCTCTATCCCACAAAAAAGGTCCTTGATCTGAGATATCCCAAGGCGGCCGACAAACATTCCACCCCAGCAATGAAATTTCTTGATTAAAATTAAAGTAGGCCGAGGAAACCACATCTATACGGGATTTTTTTTTGCATGTAGTTCCATTAAGTGATCGCCTAATATCTCCCAAAAAATGACGCGCCTTCTTTAAATTTCGAGACATCATTGAATCTCTAACAATTTGACGTGAAAAGTGATCCCCAAAATAATAAAGACGCCTATCCATTTCATCTCGAATACAACGCATAATTTCTGGGGGTGTCTGGGACTGCCTTAGCTTCCTAAGGGTAAATGAATCAAGTCCTTCAAATGGGTCTTTCATTAAATGACAGCCTTCAATCAGTTTAAATGCGAAAAGATTTTCCTAACAATTCTTGAGACCAATTTTTGGCCATAATGTGCACGTGACCTAAGCTTATCTGTCATCAAGCTGCTCCCAATTGAGAGCCGTGCCTGAGGCGAGATTGCGGTTGACAGCTTTCCCAAGAATCGCATCGTAGTATTTCGGTGGCAGGCCGAACCCGGGTCGAATGGATCGAACATTCTCAGTAGTGATTAGGTCTCCAGCTTTGATGTCCTTGATCACATACAATGATCGACGGAACTTAATATTAGCAGCCTCCGAGCCCTTGAGGTGGTAGGAAGCGCTGCCGAGGGCAGACCAGGCCGTCTTGGCGTCGCGGCAGAGGGCGGCCAGCTCGGCAGGTTCGAGAGAGAAGGAGTCGTCGGGACCGCCACCCTTGCGGTCCAAGGTGACGTGTTTTTCGATGACGCAGGCGCCGAGGGCGACGGCGGCGAGAGAGGTAGCGTTGTCGATGGTGTGGTCGGAGAGGCCGGCAAGCACCCCGAAGCGGCAGGCGATGTCGGGAATAGTGCGCAGGTTGTAGTCGGCGGCGGGGGCGGGGTAGCCGCTGACGCAGTGAAGGACGACGAGTTCCTGGCATCCGTTCTGGCGGGCGCAAGCGACCGCCTCGGCGATTTCGCGTTCATTGGCGAGACCGGTGGAGATGATCATAGGCTTGCCAGTCTGAGCAACGCGACGGATCAGCGGCAGGTCGATAAGCTCGAATGAGGCGATCTTGTAGGCCGGTGCGCCGAGTGATTCAAGGAGATCAACGGCGGTAAAATCGAAGGGGGTGGAGAAGATGGTGATGCCCAACTCCTTGGCTCGGGCGAAGAGTGGCTCATGCCACTCCCAGGGCATGTAGGCCTTGGAGTAGAGCTGGTGCAGCGTCTGGCCGTCCCAGAGTCCGCCGGTATCGATCTGGAAATCAGGACCGTCAGCATCGATGGTCATGGTGTCTGCAGAATAGGTCTGCAATTTAATCGCATCGGCCCCTGCCTTCTGAGCCATCTCAAGGATGGCAAGGGCGCGATCAAGAGATCCGTTGTGGTTGGCGGAAATTTCGGCGATGATGTAGGGAGGGTGCTGCGGACTGATGGTGCGGCCAGAAATCGAGATGGCGTGAAGGCTCATAGAAGCTTGTCCTTAGGTTATGAAATCGCCCGGATTAATTGAAAGGCTTCGGCGTAGTGTATGCCATGTTGATGGCCTCGCCAGGTGGCAAGGGCATGCACGGCTTCATGGGAGCGAGCGTGGGGCGACGGTCGCATTTCGGCATGGTAGGCGCGCAGCGCTTGCTGCTTACGGTCCAAGGTGGAGCTGATGTCAACGACAAAATTGGGAACGAACGAGGGAAGTATGTCTGCGGCCCAGTGGGAAGCGGAGGGGACCTCAAAACTCAGGATTTGCTTCACCGACATTCCGGGGAGCGGCCGGCATGCGGTAAGAACCGCTTGGAGGGTGAGCCGATGGTCAATATTGAGATCGCCCGCGTGGTGCGTAAAAACCGTATCGAAGGAGCGTTCAAGCAGAAAAGCTTCCACCGACTGCGCCAGAGTAAGCAGCGGGATCGAATCTAGCTGGTTGTCGGGGTAGTCGAGGAAAGTGGGCTCGCCGGCCCCCAGGATGACAGCGGCTTCCCGGGCAGTCTTCCCTCGGTGCGGCGACACGGAGGAGCGAGATGTTTCTCCGTCTGCCAGGAACAGGATCGAGATCTGGGCGCCAATGTCGGCAAGGCGGGCGATTGTGCCACCGCAGCCCAGCGCTTCATCATCAGGATGAGCGGCGATGATAGCGACTGTCTTCATTTCGTTAATCATGGGAAGTCCCTCCCGGCTTGTTGGCAGGTATGAATCTGACTGTGGCAGTCAAATCGCCTTTGTCGTAGCAGGCTTTGGAGAATTCCAAGCGCCAGCCCCCAAACTCCAGGAAGGCTTTCGGATAAGAGGGGGCATCCATCATGCGGATGCGATCGTGAAGTTCTTCGGCAGTGCCGGACTCAGGCAGTCGGCTGTCTTCGGGGCGGCGGCGGGGGAAGGCCGTGATTTCCCCCTCTTGCGCCTGTGGCAACGGCTCGCGACGGACGATCTCGCCGATCTGGAGCCAGACGAGCTCGGCGGCGCGCCGGAAGATCTCTTCGGCAGAGCCCTCCAGACTCAGATCGCTCTTCAGGTAAACCGGCCCGGCGTCGAGGGCGGCGACCATGCGCAGGGCCGAGAGCCTGGTGTCGCGGTGACCTCGGATAATGAGATTCTGAAGAGGGCTGCCGCCTCGTCCATAGGGGACATCGGTCATGTGGAAGCAGACGCATTCGGCAAGCGCAAGTATGGCGTCGGGAACCTTCCAGGACCAGTGGGGGAAAAAGAGATAGCGCGGGCGGGTCTTCTCGAGGAGTTCAGGCGTCAAGTCTTCCGGCCGGGTGATCAGCGTCCACGACCCAGGCAACTGCGGAGAGTGTCTCTTGAACGCCTCAACGTTCCACTCATGAATGCAGGCGACGATGTAGTTCATGGAATCTGTTCTCCGCCGAGAATGTAGCTGCGGGTTTTCTCGTTGTCAGTTTCCAGGCGGAAGCCGCAGGCTTCGAAAAGTCGACGGGAGCTCTGGTTCTCATGAAGAACCTGGGCTTCGACGCGAGTGACGACAGCGGCGCGGCGCAGTCTGCTCAGACCGGCCAGCAGAAGAGGCTGGCCGAGCCCGCGGCCACGGGCGCCGGGAGCGAGGTGGATGTCGGTACACCAGACGCCTTCGCCGAGGCGGTTGAAGCGGATCTGGCCGAGCTCCCCGCCCTCGAGGTCCGCGGCGATCCAAAGGAAGGAGCTGTCGCCCTGACGGGAAAGCTCGCGGGCGAACCAGGACTGGTGGGATTCCCAGGGTATGGGTTCGGGGCTGAAAGACATCTGGCGGATCAGCGGATCGTTGGCCCAACGCCACAGCGTTTCACAGTCGCCGGCCTCGGCGGGACGCAGCCAAAGCGGGCGCTCGAGCATCCTGGAGGCCAAACGAGAGGCGCCCCAGCCGTCCACTGCCGTCGACGAGGCACTGGAGATGCGGGGGAGCTCGGTACTGTCCGCCAGCAAGGGATAGAGCAAGGCCGGGAGCTTGAGCTTCAGTTCGTCGCGCTCCAGCACCCAGGCCAGTCCGGCGCTTGCGAGGTTGGCAGCGACGAGCTTCTGGTTCGATGCGAAGGGAACGAGGACGGAGGGGACTCCGAGGCAGCATCGCTCCCAGGAACTTGAGCCGGGGGCGCCGATGGCGAAGTCGGCCCAGCAGAGATGGCTGGCGACCTCATCGACGAAGTCGAAGACTTGCAGGGGGTAGGAGAGCGGCATGTCCTGCGGAAGCCGGCTGGCACCCAGCACGGCGCGCACTTCTATGCCGGGAAGCCCGTCCATGGCGAGGAGTGCGTCGAGAAGGAGCTCGGAGCAGTCGCCGCCGCCGAAATTGACGAAGACGCGGCGCAGAGGATGGGGACTGCGGCGCCTGGGCAAGCTGGAAGGGCGCGCGGCAGCGAATTCAGGGCGCAGCAGAGCCTCGCGGGCGCCGCAAATACTCAGGCAGCCTGGAGGCAGAAAGGGCGCGTAGGCGGCAGGATCGCGGCCAAGAGTTTGATCGAAAAGGATATCGCAATCATGTTGGCGATCTGCCAAGTCGTCGATGGCGAGGATGCGCCGGGTGGAGGGACGCATGGATGATTCCCAGGCGGAACCGAGTTCATAATGGTCGACCACCAGCCAGTCGCAGCGCTGCTTCCCCAGGACGCTGCGGCAGGCAGCGGCCTCAGCTGATTCGTTCGCAGCTTCCGGCAAATTGACGAGGAGGTGGCCCTGCCTCTGAACCCGTGCGGCGAGGTGATCGGGGATGTCGCGGCAGAAGAAGAGGCACTTCGCGCCCTCGGCGGCCAAGACGTCGGCGAGCGTCAGGCAGCGCATCAAATGCCCGGCGCCGACGCGCCGACCGGCGTCGCAACGGAAGGCGACGCGCATGGTCAGCGCACTTTGAAGATGGGTTGAATGGGGGCGCAGCCGAGCAGTAAAGGGAGCTCGCCGCGGGAAAGGGCGGCGGCCATCTCTTCGAAGACCTGATTGTAGGCGGCGGCGATCTTTGCGACCTCGGCGTCACCCAGGGCGTAGGAGACGTTATGCGAGGAGTTGATCATAATGCCCTTGGCGAGCATGCGACGGATGAAAAAGGTCTTGAGCTCGGCGGCGCTGGCGCCGGGGGCGTCCTTCCAGACAATCAGCTGCCAGGGCGGCAGACCGGTGAGGGAGTAGCAGTGCTCCAGACCGTGGCGACGGGCGGCTTCGAGGGCGATGCCGGCGACTTCGCGCCCGCGGCTCCACAGGGTGTCCACCACTGGCTCACGCTTGACTTTGAGCAGGACCGCCTTGGCGGCGGCGAGAGAGAGGGCTTCACCACCGGCGGTGCCGGAGAAGAAGATATCATCCATCTTCGCCATGACGTCGGCGCGACCGACGACGGCGGAGATGGGCATGCCGTTGCCGAGAGCCTTGCCGAAGGCGGCGAGGTCGGGGGTGACGCCGAAGAGCTCCTGGGCGCCCCCATTGGCGAAGCGGAAGCCGGCGATGACCTCGTCGAAGATGAGGAGGGCGCCATGGCGGGCGCAGAGTTCCTTGACCTTGTGGAGGAAGCCATCCTTGGGCTTGGCGGCGTTGGCTGGTTCCATGATGACGGCGGCAAATTCACCCGGATGTTGATGGAAGAGGGCGTCGAGCGAGTCGAGGTCGTTGTAGACGAAGGAATGAGTCAGGGCGCAGACGGCATCCGGCACACCGAGTTTTCGGGTGGTGGAGCCGATGTACCAGTCCTGCCAGCCGTGGTAGCCGCAGACGGCGACGCGGTCCCGGTGGGTGAAGGCTCGGGCCAGGCGGATGGCGGCGGAGGTGGCGTCGGAGCCGTTCTTCCCGAACCGCACTTTTTCGGCGCAGGGAATGATGTCGATGAGCAGCTCGGCGACTTCCGCCTCGAGGGTGGAGGGCATCGAGAAGATGATTCCCTTGGCGAGCTGGTCGCGGATGGCGGCGTCGACATCGGGATCGCAGTAACCGAAGAGGATGGGCAGCAGGCTGGAGACCAGGTCGACGTATTCGTTGCCGTCGATGTCCCAGAGGCGGGCGCCGGCGCCGCGCTCCATGAAGAGGGGGGCATGGCCCTTGGGGTACTGGAGGTGCGATTTCGAGAAGGTCTGCGAGGCCAGGGGAATGGACTGGAGGGCTCGCTCGAAGAAGGCGTTGGACTTGGCGTAGCGGGGGTCGGACATGGATCAACTCCGGATATCTTGCTGCAGCGACTTAAGGTAGCCTTCGTTGCGGAGGATGTTGCCGTTGATCGAGGAGAGGGAGGGCTCTTTTTCCAGGATCTCGAGAATGTCCGCCATGCCGAAGCCGGGTTTCTTCGAGAAGAGCCGAGCGTAGATCGTGCGGACGAATTCGAGATCTCGGGGCTCATCGACGGTCCAGCGCAGGTAGCCGAGGTCGACCTCGTTTTTCAGGCACTCGCGGCGGTAAGAGCTGTTCTGGCGCAGCCAAGGAGTGACATGCTCGCGCTGCGACTTAAGAGAGGCGGAACCGAGGGCTTCGAGAAGGCAGGAGTAGCGCATGACTTCGCAGTCGAGACCGTCGGGGAAGGTCGCGGTCTCGCAGTTGTTGGTGTAGTCGGCGCCAGAGTCGAGGTGGAGGCGGAGGGTGGCATCGATGACGGCGGCATCCGCCAAGGGGCAGTCGCCGGTGAGGCGGACGACGTGGGCGGGGGCAAAAGGGGCGGCGGCGCCGGCGAAGCGGGCGAGGACGTCATCGAGCTCGCCGCGGTGGACCGGAACGCCGTCGGCGGCGACGGTGGCGGCCAGCTCGTCGTCGCTCGGGTCGTCGCTGGTCGCCAGGACCAGCTTCTCGATCAGGGCGGAACGGCGGAGGCGTTCGATCTGGCGCAAGATCATCGGCCGTCCCTCGATGTCGAGCAGGACCTTGCGAGGCAGGCGTGAG
Organism: Verrucomicrobiota bacterium; assembly: GCA_039798785.1. Lineage (GTDB taxonomy): Bacteria > Verrucomicrobiota > Lentisphaeria > Lentisphaerales > Lentisphaeraceae > CAMCSH01. The sequence continues at coordinate 58,026 of JBDKFG010000003.1, forward strand.
GAGCTGGATCGTGCCTGGAGGATGGCGAGGATGTTCATGTGAGTTTCCAGAGGGCGGGATTGAGAATCGCGGGATCGTCCACTGCCCATTCGGCGAAGTCGTCCGGCCCGAGATCGGGAGCGGTTTCCCAAGCGGCGAGGATCTCAGCCAGTTCGCGGCAACTGGTGACGCCGAGGACGAGGCGGCTGAAGTGTCCGACGCTCTTGCCAAAGGCGAGGCAGAGGGCCAGTGGGCTGCATCCGAGGTTGCCTGCCCAGGCGTGGAACCGCGCATGGTGATCCTTCCAGGGGGCGAAGTAGGTGGCGAGTTCCGCCGTCGGCATCAGCAACAGGCCCTGGAGGAAGAGCGAGCGGACGTGGATCTCGCAGCCCGCCTGTTCCAGTCTAGCGACGTGGCCGCTGCGGAGAAGTCGCTGGTCCCAGGCGCTTGCTGGCAACTGGATGACGCGGGCGGCGCCGTGCTCTAGAGCCAGGTCGATGTCGGCGGCGGTGTAGACCGAGACGCCCCAGCGTCCGGTGGCGCCTCGGGCTTCCGCTTCGTCGAGGGCGGCGCGGATTTGCGGCCACTCGGGGTGGACGAGGTCGCCGGGGTGGTGGAGGAGCAGGGTGTCGAGGGATCTGAGGCCGAGGCGCTGCAGCGATCCGTCCAGGCTGGCGCGGATGAAGTCTGCTGCGTCGCTCGGAGGCAGTCTGGGGATCTTGGAGACGATGCGAAAACGAGAGCCCGCGCCCAGGCCGCCGAGGACTTCCTCGCTCGTGCCATAGGCGGCGGCGCTATCGAGAAGGTCGATGCCGCGGGCACTGGCGAGGTCGAGAATGGCTGCGGCCTCTGCGGGAAGGATCTGGCCCGCCCGGTTGGAGACGCCGTAAGGGAGCCCGAATTGGACGGTCCCGAGGGCGAGCTTACAGGGTCTCATAAGCCAGGGAAGACACTTTCTTAAAAAGGTACAGACCGATTGTGTCGTCGGGATCGACGGGAGTGCGCGAAAGTCCATGGTCGTGCACTGAGAAAGACAAAAGCTGCCATCCTGGATTGGCTTCGAAGAGCTTGCCGTAGTCGCATTTGTAGGAGTAGTAGCCATCGAAGTGTTTATAGGGCTTCTTATAGGGCTTTTTCGAATAGAAGTCGTAGATGATGAGGAAGCCGCCGTCGCGGAGGCTGCGCTCGTATTCGGCGCAGATTTTGTAGAGATCCTTGCGGTCGGCCAGGTAGAGACAGAAGCCAGAGATCAAGAGGTCGCAAGAGGCGTCGGCCACGGGGAGCTTGTCGGCCGTTCCCTGATGGAATTCAACTTCGGGGAAAGTTTGCCTGCCGTGATCGATCGCTTGCCGGGAAGGTTCGAGGCCGACAACCCTGGCTCCTGTGATTTGTCTAAGATGGTGAAGCCGATAGCCGAAGGAGGAGCCGGTCTCGAGTATGGATTCTGGTCGCAGATCGGTCAGACCGATGAGCTGGACTATGGGATCGGTAGCAGGATTCCAAAGCTGCAACTTCTCCAGGTTTCTTGTGAACCAGGAATCGCCTTCGCTGTCGAGGAAAAGTTGTTTCTGGTCGATCATAGTAGGCTCCTGAGGGTGTCCACGACTTTGCGGAATTGCGGCTGAGTAATCACCGGGAACATCGGCAGGGAGATGGCTCCGGCGTAATAGGCTTCCGCCGCAGGAAACTGTCCTTCCTGGAAGCCTAGCCGGCGGTAGTGCGGCTGGGTGTGCACCGGGATGTAGTGGACGTTGACGCCGATGCCGGCGGCGCGCAGGCTCTTGAAGAGCTCGAGGCGGCGGGCGGGTTCGTGCAGCTGGATGGTGAAGAGGTGGTAGGCGCTACGGGTGTCGGCCTGCTCGGCTTGCCAAGACAGAGGCAGGCCTTGCAGGGCTTCCTGGTACTGCCTGGCAATCTCATTGCGGCGGCTGACATATTCATCCAGACGCTCAAGCTGGCTACGGCCGAGGGCCGCCTGCAGATCGGTCATGCGGTAGTTGTAGCCGAGATCGATCTGCTGGTAGTACCAAGGGCCCTGGCTGTCGCCGTCCATCTGCGCCGGATCGCGGGTGATGCCGTGGGAGCGGAAGAGCTGCAGCTTGCGGGCGAGTTCGGGGTCGCGGGTCAAGGCCATGCCGCCTTCGGCCGAGGTGACGATCTTGACCGGGTGATAGCTGAAAATGGTGATGTCGCTGCATTGGCAGCTGCCGACGGCTTGGCCGCGATAGCTGCCGCCGACGGCGTGCGAGGCGTCCTCGATGATCTTGAAACCGAAGCGCCGGGAAAGGGCTTGAATGGCGGCCATGTCGCAGGAGAGGCCGCCGAAATGCACCGGTACGACGATGGCGGGGAGCCTTCCGGTCTTCTCGGCGGCGAGGAGCTTCTCCTCCAACTTGAGCGGGCAGAGGTTCAAGGTGGCCGGGTCGATGTCGACGAAATCGACCTGGGCGCCGCAGTAGAGGGCGCAATTGGCCGAGGCGACGAAGGTGTTGGGCGAGGTCCAGAGGCTTTGTCCTGGACCCAGGCCCAGGGCCGCACAGGCGGCATGCAGGGCCGAGGTGGCGCTGTTCATAGCCACCGCAAAAGGTGCCCCGGAGAGACGGGCCTGCTCTTGTTCAAACTCCGGAACGGCGGGTCCCTGGGTCAGGAAATCCGAGCGCAGGACCCTAAGCACCGCTTCTTCGTCCTCCCGGGTGATTTCCTGTCTGCCGTAGGGGATCATCTTCAGGCCTGGAAATCCGGGTCGACATGCTGGCGGATCAGGGTCCGGATCTCCTCGATGCCGAGCCACTGGGTGTTGCGACCGGAGTTGATGCTGAAGCCTGGCTCGACCTGGGTGGCGCGATTCTGGCTCAGATAGTCCTGGAGCGACCAGGATTGGCCGCTGACCGGCAGGATGGCGTAGTACTTGCCGAGGTCGACGGTGGAGAAGGAGTCGGATTCGGTGATCATCTCTTCGTGGATCTTCTCGCCGGGGCGGATCCCGACCAGCTTGGTGGGGACGCCGGGGGCGATGGCTTCGGCCAGCTCGAGGATGCGGTAGGAGGGGATCTTGGGGACGAAGATCTCGCCGCCCCAGGAGTTGTTGATGGCGTAGGCGACCATTTCGCAGGCCTCGTCGAGGGTGATGTTGAAGCGGGTCATGCGTTCGTCGGTGATCGGCATGACCCCGGATTTGCGCTGCTTGAGGAAGAAGGGGATGACCGAGCCGCGGGAGCCCATGACATTGCCGTAGCGGACGACCGAGAAGCGGATGTCGTGGGCGCCTTTGACATTGTTGGCAGCGACGAAGAGCTTGTCGGAGCAGAGCTTGGTGGCGCCGTAGAGGTTGATCGGCGCCGCGGCCTTGTCGGTGGACAGGGCGACGACCTTCGAGACGCCGCATTTCAGAGCGGCGGAGATGACGTTTTCGGCGCCGATGATGTTGGTCTTGATGAATTCCGAGGGATTGTACTCGGCGGCGGGAACCTGTTTCAGGGCGGCGGCGTGGATGACGATGTCGACCCCTTCGAAGGCGCGGACCAAGCGGGCTTCGTCGCGGACGTCGCCGAGGAAGTAGCGCATGATCGAACCCGGCGTTTCGTCGGAGTGAAGCTGCCGCATGTCATGCTGCTTCAGTTCATCGCGGGAGAGAATGATCAACTTCTTCGGCTTGCCCCGGGCCAATATGTATTCGACCATGGCTTTGCCGAACGAACCGGTGCCGCCGGTGATGAGGATGGTTTTCTGGTCGAACACGGGAAACTCCTAAGAATACGCATTGTAACGGCACCTAAGTTGGTCTTGGATGCCTCATGCGCAAGCGACGCGGCAAAAAAAAGCCTCCACAGCCCAGGCTCCTTCTTGTCCTCCACACTGAAGCCGCTAGACTAGGGCAACTTCCAATGGATCCCCATTCTCCAATGCCTGCCCCGACCGTCAGCGTCATCATCCCTGCCTACAACGCGGCACGCTTCATCGGACGCACCATGGATTCCGTCTCTCGCCAAAGTTTCGACGATCTGGAAATCATCGTCGTCGACGACGGCTCCACTGATGACACCGCAGAGATCGTTCTCAGTCATCCCGATCCGCGGATCCGGCTCATCCGGCAGGCCAACGCCAGTCAAGCGGCGGCGCGAAATCGGGGCATCGCCGCCAGCTCAGCACCTTACCTGAGCTTCCTGGATGCTGACGACCTCTGGACGCCGGACAAACTGGCCAAGCAGGTCGCTGCGATGGGTGACGTGGATCTGTGCTGCACTGATGGATCCTCAATTGACCTCGAAGACGCCTTGATCCAAACCGGTATCTTTCCCGGTCATTCAGGCGCTGTCTGGGAGAAGTTGCTGACCAGAAACTTCATCGCCTGCTCATCAGTGATGCTCAGGCGTTCCGCTTTAGAACCTCTCGACGCGTACTTCCGGTTAGGGCGTCAAGGGTGTGAAGATTGGGACTTATGGCTCAGGGTGGCCGCAAGAGGAACTGTGCGACACCTGGCGGAAAATCTTCTGCTATACCGTATCCATCCGGGGAATATCAGCAAAAGACTGGATTTGATGATCGCCAGCCAGAACCAAGTCCTCGAAGACGCCGCGGCAGCTCCACCTTTTGGCTTGCCGCCAGACCTGTTAGCCAAGAAAATCCGCCGCGCCAAAGTCCTGAATTCGATCCGGCATGGCCACCTCTGTCTGGCCACCCAACCTGACCAAGCTCAATCCTACTTCACTTCCGCGATCCGCACCGAATGGTGGTACTGGAGAAGCTACTGGGGGCTCGCCAAAACTTTTCTCCTCAAGGCCAGAAACTCTCCATGACGCAACTCCCGCCTCTTCTGTCTCACTTTTTCGCCTAGCCTGAATCCATAGACAAACTGAACACGGAAATAACTATGAGCGAAAAAAATCGGGTGCTATTCTTTGATGATGCGGAACAGTTTGGTGGTGGCCCGCTGGCAATGTCAGGGATAATGACCCATTTTGGCGGCGAGAGAGTCTTGCTCCGTCGCTTTGCTTGCGGAGAAGAAGAGTCCCGCTACCCCGCGGAAATTATTTTGCGCCTGCCTCATTTCTCCTATCCGCGGCACCTATCCTCTCCGGTGACCCAGCTTTTCTTCCTGCCAAAGCTGATTTTTTACATCGCGACCATACTGTGGATGCTAAGACGAATGCGTCCCCATTTGGTTTTTGCTAATACATTGCTTAGCTTGATCCCCCTTGCAATTTGTGCCAAGGTATGGGGCGCCCGCCTCGTCTGGTGTGCTCACAGTTCAGACATCCCGAATAACCGAAGCCTTCGGCGCCTGGTGAAACAAGCCAAACTGGTTTTGTGCGTGAGTGAAGTCGTGCGTGATCGCGTCGCCGCTTTGGATTCGTGCATCCCCACCTTGATCGTCCACAATAGCGCCGAAGCCAAAGGCGATAATCTGCCTAAAGCTCTCCCCGGAGACATCCGATTGGGATATGTCGGTCGCCTGTCCGAGGAAAAAGGCTTGGACGTATTGTTGCGAGCCATGGCCCAGCTAGACCAGCGATTCGTCTTGACTTTGGTCGGAGATGGCCCGGAACGACATCGTTTGATACAATTGAGTCAGGAATTAGGCATTGCCGAACAAGTCAATTTCGTCGGCATGAAGTCGGAGCTGCTTCCCTACTATCTGGGATTTGACTTCCTCTGCCTGACCTCCCCTCAAGAAGGCAATCCGCTCGTTGTGATCGAAGCTTTGAACGCCGGGATCCCGGTGATCGCCACACCCAGCGAAGCCTTGGTGCGGGTTTTCGGCGATCTCTCGCCCGTTCATCTCGCCGCTGATTTCAGCCCCGAATCGGTGGCCAAAATGATTTCTGCGTGTGCCGGTCAAAAACGCCCGGAAGAGCAAGAGTTCCACCGAGCACGTCAACGCTTTTCTCGAGCTGCGCAGCGCAAAGCTTTACAGAGGGAGTTCGAGGCTTGGCTGGCGCCGCAATCTAGCAATCGCTCCTAGTCGCCTTATCGTGAAGCGCCGCAACCCTGAACTTTATCCCAAGGAATCTCTTAGTATGACCACTTCATCCTCCGCCCGCCAAGCGGTCGTCACCGGCATCACCGGCCAAGACGGCGCATATCTATCACGCCTCCTCCTTGAGAAAGGCTACATTGTCTACGGCACCTATCGGAGATCAAGCTCAGTCAACTTCTGGCGCATCGAAGAATTGGGAATCGACAAACATCCGTCCCTCAGACTGGTGGAGTATGATCTCACCGATCCCGGCGCCGCCCTCCGGCTTCTTGAGCAGAGCCGCCCGGATGAAGTCTACAACCTGGCCGCCCAAAGCTTTGTCGGCGTTTCCTTTCAACAGCCAGTGACCACGGCGGAGGCCACAGGAGTCGGGGTCCTGAAGCTTCTCGAGGCTATCCGCCAGGTGAATCCGAAAATCCGCTTCTACCAAGCATCCACCTCCGAACTCTTCGGCAAGATCCAAGAATGCCCCCAGACTGAACGAACACCCTTCCACCCTCGCTCACCTTACGGGGTGGCCAAGCTGTTCGCTCATTGGATGACGATCAACTACCGTGAGTCGCACGGCATTTTCGCTTCTTGCGGCATCCTGTTTAATCACGAATCGCCCTTGCGCGGACGTGAATTCGTCACTCGAAAAATCACCCACGCTGCCGCCAGCATCAAACTCGGTCTGCAGGAAGTCCTCGAACTAGGTAATATGGATGCCAAGCGCGACTGGGGTCATGCGGCGGACTATGTCGAAGGCATGTGGCGGATGCTGCAGGCCGATCAGCCCGACAGCTTTGTTTTAGCCACAGGCAGGGCCGAAACGGTCCGTGATTTTGTCACCATGGCCTTCCGTGCGGTCGGGATCGAACTCTCTTGGCAAGGAAATGGCGTCGATGAAGTCGGGGTTGACGGCAAAGGCAAGGTAAGAGTTCGCGTCAATCCGCAATTCTTCCGCCCCGCCGAAGTCGATCTGCTTCTTGGCGATGCTACGAAAGCGGAACGTGAACTGGGTTGGAAAGCGACTACGGGTCTTGCTGAATTGTGCCGTGAAATGGTTGTCGCGGACTTGGAGCGCCTGCAAAAAGGCAAGAGCTTCTAATCTCCGACCCCCAGATGAAAGTCGCACTTCTCACCCACGAGCATCCGCTTAGCCCCCGTCCCGGGGGCATCGGCCGCTATTTGCGTGACTATGCTCCGGCACTGGCCAAGGAAGTCGAGGTCACTCTGATCACCACGGAAGCTGGCCCTGAACTGCCAGGTGTCCGCCAGATCGTAGTGGATGGCTGGCGGAGCCTACCCAGCCCGGTGCGCACTTGGTTGCTTGCTGGTGAGATCGCCTCAAAGCTTCGCCAGATCCAACCGGACCTGGTGGAGGCTGCCAATTTTGGCGGGCTCGGATGTCAAGATGATGGACCTTGGGCGAAAGTCGTTCGCATGGCAACGCCGGTGAAGCACACGCCGGTCCGCCCCTCGTTCATGGCACGCCTAGCGCGACCTATCCACCATCGCTGGGAACAAGCCACTGCCGAACGCGCCGACTTGTGGATCAGCAACAGCGCCGCCAATGTCGAGACTTGTAAAGAGAACTATGCGTGCGACAAGCCGACACTAGTCGTTCCTCTTGGACTTAACCTGCAGCCAGCCCCTGTCCGGCCATCCCGTGGCGACCTCTTGTTTGTCGGTCGTATCGAAGTGCGCAAAGGAGTGGACACTCTTCTTCAGGCGTGGGATCGCGTCGTGCGCCAAGGTCTGACCGAGGGGACATGCTTGCACCTGGTCGGACGCGATATGGCAGGACGCCAAACCCCTAGTTTTCTCGGCGAATGCCTGGAAGGCCTTTCATTCAATGATCAGACCCTCAAAGTCCACGGCGGACTTTCAGAAGTCGAGTTGTCTGAGCTGCGGAGCCGTTGTGCCATCTGTGTCGTCCCTAGCCGCTATGAATCTTTCGGGCTCGTCTGTGTCGAAGCTTTTGCCGCCGGACATTGTGTCGTCGCAAGTGCAGCCGGGGGCCTGCAAGAAGTCGTCAAGGATAAGATAGACGGTCTGCTACTCCCGCCAGAATCGATCGAGGCTTGGTCGACGGCCTTGGCTCAACTGATTCGTGACAACGACATGAGGCAGAGGCTGGCCTTGGCCGGAAGCGAAAGTCTACGCCGCGATTTCAGCGTCGAAACCATGGTCAAGCGGTCAATCGAGGCTTATCGGCAAGCTATTGCCATCCGTGCCTCTAGGGGTTCGTCATGAAAGTGACGATAGGACTGCCGTGCTATAATGCCGCCGCGTGGCTCACAGATTGCCTACAGTCCATCCTCAATCAGACTCATCAGGACTGGATCCTGTTGGCTGCAGACGACGGCTCTCAAGACACCACTTCAGACATCCTGAACTCCTTTGCTGCTCGGGATGCACGCATCGTTGTCATCCGCGACGGCAAAAACCTCGGACTTGCTGCTCGACTCAACCAATTCGCGCAACTGTGCGAAACCGAGCTGTTGTTCCGGATGGACTCCGATGACATCATGCATCCCGAGCGGTTGGCGGTGGAAACTGCCTTCCTGATGTCAAAACCGTCCTGCGATCTGGTCGCAAGCTCTGTATATGCGATTGATGGCGCCAACCAGGTGCGCACCCTGAGAAAAGGTCGGGCTTCAATCCCTACATCGGAGGATTTATTCGCCGGGGAGGTCATCTTTCATCCCAGCGTCGCGGGGCGCAGAGACTGGTTCCGGAGCAATCCCTACGATGAAAATTTGCGACTGAGCGAAGATTATGAGCTGTGGTGTCGCCAAGCCGGCGAAATGAAGGTGGCAATTCTCGATCAGCCATTGCTCTTCTACCGCGAGCATGGGAGCTTTAAGTATTCCAAATACCGATCTCAGGCCGCGATCACGGTGGCTGTTTTGCGGCGTCACGGCCAATCCCGAATCGGCAGCATCGCCACCACCCGGTTGATCGCCATCCGCAAACTCAAGAACCTGGTTTACGCCATCATTAACGCCTGTGGCCAGTGGGAAAAAGCGCTTGATCGACACGGCAATGCTCTTTCGCATGAACAACGAGAGGCGGCCGAAAGCGCCTTGCGGCAAGCGGTCGCACCCGTCACGAGTCTTTGATCGCCACAGCCAGCATATTCTGAGTGAGGACGTGGCGAAGCTCACCCGTTTCTGCGATCAGGCGCAGCCTTGGCACTAGGCTGAGCAAATGCCAAAGCCCCCATCTGATCCCACTTTTAATCCCGTGCACGACCGGCGTATCTTCATGAAAGGATGAGGGCCGCAATCCACAGCAGCGGAAGATCTGTCGCAGGGAGCGCGTAGTGAAAGCCAGCTCATGTGTGAAATCGCCGTAGAGGACTTCCATTCCGTGTACCCCCGATGCGTTCGGAACATGGATGAGTATTTTACCTCCTGGCTTCAAAACGCGATGACACCCATCAAGCAGATCAAAAACTTCCTGCTTGTCCAAGTGCTCGAGTATGTCCATGAGAAATATTGCGTCCACACTATCTGCCGCTTGCAGTGACAGGAAATCCTGAAGATCTCCACATTCCGCTTCATCAATACCCAGCGACCGCGCAACTGCCACCTGCTCCGCCGAACGGTCAACGCCCCGACAATTCTTGTAGCCTTGCTTCTTCAAGGCATGCAGCAAACGGCCATTCCCACAACCCAGATCAAATAAAATGGCTGTACGATCCTGATCTAAGTGTTTCCGGATCATGAGATCCAGATATCGACTTTCCAGATCTGAAGGAGACGCAACCCGGATCGCCTGCCCCGAGCTGACATAACTATCGTAGAGACGTCGGCGCCATTCAGACATGAGCATTCTCCAAAGTCCTTAAGAGTCTTTGCGTCATCCGCTCCATCAGCTCCCGGTCGCCCCGGCTCTCGACATTGAGGCGCAAAAGCGGTTCGGTATTGGAGGCCCGGAGATTAAAACGCCATTCCCCCAGATCCATCGACAGGCCGTCGGTGCGGTCGACGGCGATCGCCACCGGGGCGAATTCGGCCTCGATGCGGGTGATGGCTTGAGCAATGTCCGCCACCTGGCGGTTGATCTCGCCCGAACAGGGAAACAGACACTGTCGCTCAGCCACCAATGAAGAGAGGGACTGGCCCCGTTTGGACATCAAAGCCACGACCAGAAGCCAGGGGATCATGCCGGAGTCGCAGGAGTAGAAGTCGCGGAAGTAGTGGTGGGCGCTCATCTCGCCGCCGTAGACCGCGTCAAAATCGCGCATCGCTTGCTTGATGAAGGCGTGGCCGGTGCGGCTCTGGATCGCTTGGCCGCCACTGGCTTGGACGATGTCGATGGTGTTCCAGGTGAGACGAGGATCATGAATGATCTTGGCGCCCGGGTGATCGATCAGGAAGGCCTCGGCGAGCAGGCCGACGAGGTAATAGCCCTCGATGAATTCGCCCTGCTCGTCGAAGAAGAAGCAGCGGTCGAAATCGCCGTCCCAGGCAAGGCCAAGGTCGCACCGGTGTTCGCGCACGGCGGCGGCGGTGAAGTCGCGGCATTCGGGCAGCAAGGGATTGGGGATTCCCGTCGGGAAGGTGCCGTCCGGATCGCAGCGGACTTGGACGAATTCGAGCGGCGATCCGGCTTCTTTGAGCTGCTTGATGATAGCGTTCAGCGCCGGCCCGGCGACGCCGTTGCCGGCGTCGCAAAGGATGCGCAGCGGCTTGAGTTCTGCTGGCTTGATGAAGCTTAGGCATTTGGTTGCAAAAGCGACTCGGGTGTCCATCGACAGAAGTGCGCCAGGACGGGGCGATGAAGAGATTTCGCCTTCATTCATCACCAAATTCTCGACCTCCGCTAGGCCGTTCTCCCGGCTGATCGGGGTCGATCCCGGGCCAACGAACTTCATGCCATTGTAGTCGATCGGATTATGGCTGGCGGTGACGATGACGCCGAGATCGACCCCCAGATGGGACGTGGCGAAATAGATCTCTTCAGTGCCGCAAAGGCCGATGTCGGTGACGGTGCAGCCGCCCTTCTGAAGGCCGCGAATAAGAGCTTCTTTGAGTCCGGGGGAGCTGAGGCGTGCGTCGTATCCGACGACCGCGCTCGTCGGCTTGCGGACGGCGCAAAGAGCCAGGCCGATGTGCTCGGCGCGAGCTTCGTCCAGATCCTCGCCAAGCTTGCCGCGGACATCGTAGGCCTTGAAGGGCGAACCCATGTCAGGCTCTCCCGTAGCGGTCTTCGAAACGGACGATGTCGTCTTCGCCGAGGTAGGAGCCGATCTGGGTTTCAATCAGGACCAGGGGAATGCGCCCGGGATTGGCAAGGGCGTGTTTCATCCCGATCGGGAGGTACACCGCTTCGTTCTCATGAACATGAAGAATCTCGTCGCCGCGGGTGACCTCGGCGGTGCCGGAGACGACGACCCAGTGTTCGGCGCGATGATGGTGCAGTTGCAGCGACAGCTTGGCACCAGGCTTGACGGTAAGGCGTTTGACTTGGTAGCGATCCTGTCGGTCGATCTGCTCGTAGTGTCCCCAGGGACGGTGGACCTTGGTGTGATTGAGGTGCTCCTGCCGACCTTCCTTGTCGAGGCGGGCGACGATTTCCTTGACCTTTCCTGCCTGGTCCACCGTCGAGACTAGCAAAGCGTCACGAGTGTCAACAATGAGCAAGTCTTTGAGTCCGATGGCGGCGATTATGCGCTCTTCGCCTTGCACCAAGCAGCGGTCGCAGTCGACAAGCATGGCGTCGCCGATGATGCTATTGCCTCGGGCATCTTTCCTACGGATTTCCTGCAAGGCCGACCAGGCTCCGACGTCGCTCCAGCCGGCGTCGAGAGGAACCATGACGGCATCGCGAGTCTTCTCCATCACCGCGTAGTCGATCGATTGGGCGGGGCAGGCCAGGAAGGCCTCGCGGGCGGGGCGAATGAAGTCTTGGTCAGGGGTTTTTCCGGCCATCGCAGTCCTGCAGGCGGCGAGGATATCGGGACGGTGCCTCCCGAGTTCTTCCAACAGGCGGTCAGCGCGGAAGAGGAACATGCCGGAATTCCAGAAATGCCCGCCGGCAGCCAGCAAAGTCTCGGCGGTGGCGAGGTCGGGCTTCTCGAGGAAGCGGCGGATCGGGCGAACTGGATCCGTTCCTTCCGCCTGGATATAGCCGTAGCCGGTATCGGGGCGGCTCGGGACGATGCCGAAGGTGACCAGCTTCCCGGCTTGCGCCGCCGGGATCGCAGTGCTAACCACTTGGCGGAAGACGACGGGGTCGCGAATATCATGATCAGCGGCAAGGACCAGGAGGAGTTCAGCACCTTGGACGCGACTCTCCGCTTCGATCGCAGCGAGAGCCAAAGCTGGCGCGGTATTGCGTCCCGCCGGCTCGAGGATCAGACTGCCTTTAGCATCGATTTCGAGAAGTTGCTGGGCCGCGATGAATCTATGGTCTTCATTACAAACGACGATGGGGGCGGAGAATTCCAGCCCTTTCAAGCGCAAGAGGGTTTCCTGGAGCATCGAATGTTTGCCGGTGAGCGGCAGGAACTGCTTCGGCATGAGCTGCCGCGACAGCGGCCAGAGGCGGGTGCCGGCGCCGCCGGACATGAGGACGGGAATCATCGGAGTCATCCTTTTGCGATGTTTCCTCACAAGCTACTGCCGAAAACCGACAGGAAAACCGCAGGCTGCAATTTCCCTTGCTTCTCCTCGCCCTTATTTCAGCAAGGCCTCGAGGTTCTTGCAGAAGGGCACCTTCTCAATCGAGCGGGCGTTGCCGACGATCTGCACCGCCTCCGCCCCGGCGCAATTGCCGAGGAATCCAACGAGCTCGAGAGGAAGCTTCTTCCTCAAGGCGAGAGCGACCAGGCAGAGCACCGCATCGCCGGCACCGACACGGTCGACCACCTTGGTGGCAAAGGCGGGGATGGTCACCGACCCAGCTCCAGGCTTGTGCATCTGGGTCCCGTACTTGCCGCGGGTGAGCACCGCGACGCCGCATTCCATCCGCTTGCAGATCTCGGTGATCATCTCTTCCGGCGCAAGATGGCGGTTGCGGAACTCGCAGACCAGTTCGTGCTGGGCCACCGAGATGGCATCGCAGCGGCGGTAGCGGGAGATAGGATTATGCCCCTGGTTGCCGGCATTGCCCTGGGCGTTGCAGACCAGGAATGGCGCCTTGTCGCAAAGGATGTCAATCGCTCTCTGCGTCATCATCCCATGGCCATAATCGGCGACGACGACGAGATCAAAGCGGCCAAGATTCTCTTCCAGCCACTGACAGAACTGATCTTCGCGGCGACCGCAGATCATCGCGTCATTGATCTCATAGACCTCGAAAAGTTTCTGAGTCAGCTCCATCTCGACGAAGCGGCGCTTGACGATGGTTGGCGAATCCTTCTTCTGGAAAAAAGTGGGCGTGACATTGCCCTTCAGACTCTCGCGGATGAACGGCTCCTGCGAGGCTCGATCTCCAAGGAAGGTGCAGACTTCGACCTCTTTGCAGAAGCTGGCCAGGTGGTTTGCGACGGCGAGTGACCCGCCAGCATGCTTCTCCGCCCGCTCGAATCGCGAAGCCAGGATCGGCTCCTTCATCGATTTGCCCATGGTGCGGACGTAGTGATACTCGTCGATGATCGCTTCGCCGAGAACCAGGACCTTGAGATCCCAGAAGCTGTCGACCGCCTTCACAGTCTGCTCCGCGCTGAATACCGCTCGGAAACCGGCCAGCCAGTTCTGCAGATCCCGAGGAATCACCGGCATGTAGGTATTGATCAGCTGGGTGGAACTGTAGACGATGTCCTCGGTGAAAATCATCCTGCCGCCGAGCTCTGCGAGGGCGGCCTGCTCGGCCTTGATGTAAGTGTTGCCGTTCTCCGCCGCGCCGCGGTACTCGCCGCCCTTGGCATAGAAATCAGGCTTGAGCAGGCGGATCGTCGGCTCGGCGGTGGTCCAACCGTTGAGAGCGACGAAGTCGACACAGTCGAGAGCGGCAATCGCTTCGAGCCGCAATTCTTCCCGGAAAGCAGGTCGGCCAGGCCCCTTGTCGACAAATCGGTCAGGCGTGACGGTGACGACCAGGATGTCTCCATGGCTTTTCGCCTGTTTGAAGTGGCGCATGTGGCCGACATGGAGAAGGTCGAAGCAGCCATGGCAGTGCACGATCCGGCGGCCGGACCTCTTGAGCTCCGCAATCCTCTCGACAAGCTGCGGCATCTCAAGGACTTTTGGCGACGTCTCCATGACTCGGCTCCGTTGGCTGGGGTTTTCAAAATGCGGGGAACGCAAGAGCCGTGCCCGGGAGCTTCCCTCTGGAACCGCTGGCACGGCTGAACGTCCTGGAACCGCTGGAGGCGCTTGGATCCAGGCCACTCCTCAGCTTTGCGGCGGGAAGTCAATTCTTTCAACTTTTCAACCATTCAAGCCCCCAACCTTCTCAACTGTGGTTTTGGGGTTTAATGTGCGGCCATCAACAAAACCGGAGCCTTTCATGTTGAACAACGATGTCCTGCGGAGTCTCCGCTACATGCTGGATTTGAGTGAAGTCCAGGTCATCAAGATCTTCCTCCACGTAGGCAAGGAGGTGAGCCCGCAAGATGTCGCCACCTGGCTGCTCAAGAACGAGGAGGAGGAAGGTTTCGTCGATTGCCCGAGGCGCCAGCTCTCCCAGTTCCTCGACGGTCTGATCATCCACAAAAGAGGGCGCCGTCCCGACGCCCCTCCTCCGCCGCCGGAAAACACCCTGGACAACAACATGATCCTGAAGAAGCTGCGGGTCGCCTTCGAACTCAAGGAAGAGGACATCCTGCAAATCCTCAACTCGGTAGGCTTCCGGATCTCAGCCCCTGAGATCAACGCCCTCTTTCGCAAAAAAGGGCACCCGAACTATCGGGATTGCGGCGACCAGATCTTGCGCAATTTCCTCAAGGGCCTGACGGCACGGGTCCGAGATTATTGAATCGCTCGGATCACGCGAGGGGGGCTACCTTGATCCAGCAATGGGGATGGGGATTGCCGCGGAAGAAGCAGACAAAGCCAGGCCCCCAGATCTCCCAGTTGTCCCAGACTCCATCCCGGCCGAGATCTTCTTTCTGGAAGTAATGAATCTTCAGTGAATCGATTCCTCCTCGCGCCTCGATCGCCTGCCAGGCGAGCTGGCTGTCGCGTCGCCGATAGGGCCGCGTCAATACCGCCTCGAGAAGCAGTTTCGCCAGTTCCCGGCCCTCGCCATTCAACTCGGCAAAGGACAATCCCCGGGTGTCCTGCGGCCCGAGCAGAACCGCCGGCTTGTCGCGAGATTCAGACTGGGTCAATGCCGCGGCCTGCTGTATCAAAGGAAGAGACTTGTACAAACGGTTGGCTGCCAGGCTCTGGTACCACCAGATATTCCCGGCGTGATCGGGTTTTTCGTAGAAATCGCCGGAGGCATGCCCGGCCATCATCGAACCGCCGAAGGGTTCGCGAGAATTCTGCTGCCAGCGTCGCGTGAGGTGACGTCCGGCGAAAAGAAGTGTCAATCCTTCAGCATCCTGAGGAGTCCCGAAGAAGGCGAAGGAGACTCCTGCTATGCCGACTCCTCCGTTGTCCTCCTGGGTCTGACGAAGAACCTCGTCGGCAAAATCTTCGGCATGCAGGCCTCGGAATATCCTGGTCGCCAGCTCCATCTGGGAAGGTCTGAGGACCTGGCCGACTTCCTGATCCAGAATCGTCCAATTGTTGTTGGTATAGGCTCTTTTCGGATGCTTGCCATCGAGACAGAGCAGGCGGCGTTGATCAGGGCTCAAGGAGGCATGAAGCTCGGCGACAGGATCGGCCAGTTCGTCGCGGGTCTCCAAGGAGCGTGATCCGCAGGATGCCATCGACAAGCTGAGAGGAAGCGACAGGGAGCCGGCGAGAAAACGGCGGCGGTCGAAAGCATGGTCCATGAACTTTCTCCGAGGGAGTTTAAGTGATATGAGAAGTGAGGAGGCCTCCGTTTAGGAACCCGCAGGCCGGATTTGGTTCCAGCGGAATCCGCCGTCAAAAAAGCCCGAGCAATCGCTCGGGCTTTTGGGCTTGCAAGGCTCAGGCTATTATTTGGCCGCGGGAGCTTCAGCCTTGGGCTCTTCGGCCTTCTTCTCGGCGGCGGGAGCTTCGGGCTTGGCTTCTTCGGCTTTCTTCTCGGCGGCGGCTTCCGACTTCTTGTCGCAGCCCTTGCATTCCTCTTTCTTGTCGCCGGCGGCGGGGGCGGCGGGGGCGGCTTCGGCAGCCTTCTCTGCGGCAGCGGGGGCGGGGGCGGGAGTCACGACAGGCTCAGTCTCGGCAGCTTGGGCGGTGAAAGCGAAAAGAGCGAAGCTGGCAGAGAGAGTATAAATGGCGTTCATGATCTTCTCCTGATGGTTTTTGTTTGGCGGGATCCTGAAGACTTCTGGCTTCTTTCCCCGCCACGGATACTGGACTCCCGGAAGAAAATCAGACTCGATCCGTTTTTTGGCGGAATTCGGAAGGCGGCGAGCGGAATCGGCGACTTGCCGCCTGCATGAAGAAGACCAAAAGCGGCGCTATCTTGCACGACGACACCAGACTCGAGACCCTTCCATGAACGCATTCTTCATCGCTCTGCGCCGCGGCTTGCGGCACGACCTCGTCCAGGTCCTGCTTGCGGCTGCGGCGGTGGCTCTTTCCTGCGCCCTACTGCTCACCGTGCGCTCGACGCAGAGCCAGGCCGGCCAGGCCCTCCTCGCCGCAGGCGGCGGCTTCGACGGCATCGTCGGGTCGCGAGGCTCGCAGATGCAGCTCGTGCTCTGCGGCATCTATCACCTCGAGCCGGCCCCGGGAAACCTGTCCTGGAGTCTGGTCAAGGCACTCCAGAAGGATCGCCGCGTGATCTCGGCGGTGCCGATCTGCGTCGGCGACAACTATCGCGGCTTCCGCATCGTCGCCACCAGCGAGAGCCTCTTCTCCGGGCCCGGGCTTCTCGCCTCCCGTGCCCCGCGCTTCCAGGCCGGACGAGGCTTCGATCCGCTCGCCCGCGAGGCCGTCCTCGGCAGCCTGGCGGCAAAACAGGCTGGACTCAAGCTCGGTGACAGCTTCTCCCCCTTCCACGGCCTGAGCTACAACCCCGACGGCCACCAGCATCTCGACCAGGTGCTCACCGTGGTCGGCATCCTTGAAGCCACCGGCACTCCCGCCGACCGGGTGATATGGACTCCTCTCGAAACCCATTTCCGCATGTCCGGTCACGTCCTTCGGGGAGGCGGCGGCGAATACGTCAGCAAGCCCGGCGAAGAGATTCCCGAAGAGGTCAAAGAAGTGTCCGCGGTGCTCATCCGCTGCCGCAATCCCCTGGTCATGTGGTCCCTGAAGGAGGAAATCAACCTCCGGGGCAGCGTCGCGACAATGGCGGATGTCCGCAGCTCCGTCGCCGATTTCAGCCAGCGGCTCGACGGCGGTGTCAAGCTTCTCGGGCTGGTGGCCATGGTGACCGCAGTCTCCGCCGCCCTGGGCATTCTCGGCGGCACCCTGTCGCTTCTGGAGCGGCGCCGGCGTGAATTCGCCGTCCTGAGGGTGATGGGCGCGCGGCGGCGCTGGCTCGCGGCGCTGATCCTGGCCCACGCGGCAAGCGTCGCCCTGCTCGGCGCCCTGACCGGCGGCTTCCTCTACCTCGGCTTGGCATCCGGCGCGGCGGCGGCGGTGCAGGAACGCAGCGGCCTGGTCCTCCAGGTCTTACCCCGGGATCCGGTGCTGGCGGCGATCCCGGCGGGGATGGTCATCCTCGCGCTTTTCGCCGCTCTGCTTCCAGCCTGGCAGGCTTATCGCGGCGACCTGGCGGCAAACCTGGGGCAACGGGAATGAACCGCATCCTCCGCGTTTTTGGCGTGGCCACACTGCTCGTCATCCTCGCCGGCATGCTCGCGCCTCGCCCAGCACCCCCGGCAGCGCTGCTGCCAAGCCCAGTTCCCGAAGCCGGAAGCGAAGCCGTCTCCCTCGCCAGGCTGAAGGATTGGCCGCTCCCTGCCCACGAACCGACGGATATCGCCGAAGACGAGCTCGCCGCAGTGATGTCGGCGATGCCGGAGGACCTGAAGGCTCTCGACGGCCGCAGAGTCAGCATCTGCGGCTACGCCTATCCTCGCACCGACGAGAACGGAAGGCTTCTCGGCTTCCTGCTGATACCGGACCACGGCCTATGCTGCAGCGGCAAGCCCCCTCCTGCGCACAGCGTCGTCTGCGTCTTTCCCGGAGCCATCGGCAAGGTGCCCCTCGATCAGCCCGTGCAGGTCACCGGAGTCTTCTCCGCCGGAGTGCGCCGAACCAGCTTCGCCGAAGGAGAAGGCTGCCTGATGCCCTGGCGCCTGCACGCCGAGACGCTCCGCCTCGTCCAGTGAACCAGTAAACGGACGGGCAGAGGCAAAAACCGGACTGGCACTATCTTCTCGGGCTCGCAAGAATCTTTATCAAGGGAGATGCAAATGTCCGGTGTCATCATCGCAGCAGCCGAGAGCCAGGGTTCGGTATTGCGCCAGCTGCTGGTGCAAGGCGGTTCCACCCTGATCCTCCTCATCGTCATGTCCGTCCTGTGCGTCACCCTCTTCGTCTTCCTGTATCTTCACATCCGGGCAGAATCAGTGGCGCCGAGGGCGGTGATGGAGGAGATGGAAAAACTGGCCCGCAGCAAGGACCACCAGGGTCTGCACCGCATCTGCGCCACGGTGGAATGCCCGGCGACCGCAATCGTCGCGGCGGCGACCGAAGAAGCCGTGGCCGGCGGGGAGGACGTCGCGGCGATGCGCGACGCGGCGGAATCAGAAGGCTCGGTGCAGGCGGCGTCGCTGGCTTCCAAGGTGCGCTGGCTGCTCGACATCGCCGTAGTCGCGCCGATGATCGGACTTCTCGGCACCGTGGTCGGCATGCGCGAAGCCTTCGCCGGTGTCCAGGCTGACATTGAGAAAGTCAAGCCGGTCCTGCTCGCGGGCGGCGTCGCCAAGGCGCTGATCACCACCGCCGGCGGCATCATCCTCGGGGTGATGGCGATGATCCTTTACGCCGTGATGCGCCACCGCTGCGACACGGCGGTGTCGACGCTGCAGACGCGAGCCGGCCGCGTCGTCCGCATCCTCTGCCGCCGTTGAGGCCGAAATGGACTTCCGACGCCGCCAGAACCGCGAAGAGCTGAGCTTCCAGCTCACGCCCATGGCCGACTTGTTTTTCGTCCTCATCATTTTCTTCATGACCATGTGGATCTACAAGGAGTACGAACGCAATCTCGAGGTGGTCGTCCCGAAAGCGGAATCCGGCAAAAATGCAGATCGAGCTCCCGCCGAACTGATCGTCAACGTCACCCGCGTCGGACGCTTCATCATCAACGGCGTCGACAAGACTCCGGCCTCGCTCGACCTGACCCTTAAAGCCGTGGCCTCCTACGACCGGGGGCAACCGGTGATCATCCGCGCCGACGCTGATGCACCGCACCGCTTCTTCGTCACTGTCTTCGACCTGTGCCAGAAGAACGGATTGGAAAATGTCCGGATCGCCACCCTGCCTCCGGAGAAATGAACTTTGCAGGTCGAAAGGCAGTCTTCAACAGGCCAAGGGACGCAGACATGAATGAGATTCCGAAGATGCTGGCTCTTTTGCTCTGCCCGATGGCGGTTTTCGCCGTCAGCGAGGCCGCGCCGCCAAAGACCGACGCCCAGGCGCTGAGCCTCCTCCCTGACGCCCAAAAACTGAGCCCCTCCCCTTCGCCATACAACGCGGTTCCCGTGGAGGAGCAATGGGCGATGGCGGAAGGATTGTTCCGACGCGGCTTTTTCGACGATGCCGAGACCGAATACCGGGTGCTCGACCGCGACTCGGTGCCGCCCGAGCGGCGATGCAAGGTCCTGCTCCGCCTCGCAGATTGCGCCGAGAAGAAGAAGGCCGCCGCCGCCTGCCAGGAGTATCTCGAACGCTATGTCAAGATGGAGTCCGACGCCAGCTTGCGTGAAAAGGCCCGGCTTCGCATCGGCATGACCTTGGCGCAAAGAGGAGAGCGTGAGCAGGCCTTGAAGGTACTGGCAGCCCTGGACCGCAAGATCGATGGCGGCTCGCTCTGGGAAAGCGGCCGTTACGAGAGCGCCCGCATCCTCCTTGCCGAAAAGAAGCGGGATGAAGCCTCGGCCATCTTCGCCGAGCTGGCGGCGCTCCCGTGGGACGCTGCCAGCATCGTCCGCTGCTACGCCAGCTTTGTCCACGGCGAGGACCTGCGCGGCAGCAGGAAACTGCAGGAGTCCCTCGGCTTCTTCCGCCGCGTAGCAGAATCCCAGTCAGCACCGGCGGAGCTCCGGGAAGCCGCCTGGCTCCGCTGCATGGAGATCAAGACCCTCGGAGGCGACCACGGCGCCGTGGTCGACTTCTACCAGGCTTTCAAGCTCAATCTCCCCGAAGCCAGGCAGCTCCCTCAGGCCGCCCTGGAAGCCGGACGCGCCCTGCTCAGCCTGGGCCGCCCGGCGGAAGCCCTGCGCATTCTGGATGAAGGGCGAGGACTCAGCGGATCGCACGGCGCCGAGCGCCAGATGATGATCGGGCTCGCCTGTTACGCCCTTCAGCGCGATGAAGAGGCCCTGGCCGCCTTCCATGCGGCGGCGGAACCCGGATCGCCCCAGTTCGCCGCCGCCCTGTCGCAACAGCTCCTCTGCCTGGTGCGCCTGCATCGACATGAAGAGTGCCTCAAGTCCGGCCTGCCCCTCCTCAATGCCGGAGTCAATCCGACAGTCCGTAGCGACGCCGCACTGGCGATGGCGCGCAGCGCCATCGCCCTGAAA
The DNA here is from genome assembly GCA_039798785.1 of Verrucomicrobiota bacterium. Lineage (GTDB taxonomy): Bacteria > Verrucomicrobiota > Lentisphaeria > Lentisphaerales > Lentisphaeraceae > CAMCSH01. The sequence continues at coordinate 78,719 of JBDKFG010000003.1, forward strand.
CGCGAGGCCCGTGCGGACGAATTGCTCGAGCTGGCCATCCGGGAGGCCCCTCCGGAATGGCCAGGCCTGGAGAGCGCCGCCAGGCTCCTGGCGGCGGAGCGGAGCCGCCTGGGCATGCATGAAAAAGCCTCAGCCGCCTGGAAGGTTCTCGCCGCCAGATCCCCCGCGATCCGCAACGATGCCGAACTCGAAGAAGCTCTCTCGCTCCGACGAGCCGGCTTGCACGGCCGCGCCGCCGGCATCTACGCCGCCTGGCTTGAACGCTGCCCCCGGGAAGCTAGACGCTTCGATGTCGCCTGCTCCTTGATCGAGACCCTGGCAGCCGAAGGCCGTGCCGAACAGGCCTTCGCCATCCTGGCCAGGACCCGCGACGGCGCAGACGCCCCCCGGCTGGCAAGCCTGGATGTGCTCGAAGGCCGCCTCCGATTTGAAAGGCGCGAGCCCGCACTCTGCCTCGAAAAGATCGACCGGGCCCTCGCCGATCCCGCCCTGCCCCCCGAGCGCCGAGGCGATGCCCTTCTTCTGCAATCGATGGCGAGAATGGACCTGCGCCAGCCTGAGCAGGCTGCCGCCGCCGCCGCGGAGCTGGTCGGCTCGGGTCTACGCCCCATCGGCTTCGACACCCAGCGCAAGGAAGCCTTCGCACGCCTGCTCGAAACCTGGGGACGCGGCCAGGTCGCAGCCCAGCTCTATGCCGAGCTGGCCGACGCCGGCGAGGACTCCTGGCGCAGCGCCGCCGCCGCGGGTCGCGCCCGCCAGGCGGCGAGAGAGGAGAAATGGGAGGAGGCCGCTGCCGAAGCGTCCAAAGCGCTGGAGCTGGCGGGCGCCGAACGGCGGCGGCGGGCGGCAGCCCTGGTCGCTGCAGGCATCGCCGCCAGCCGCAACCCCGAACGCTCCTTGCAGCTTCTCACCGAGGCTCTCGCCCTGGCCCCGGAAGACGATGACGATGTCTGCGCCGCCGCCACCCTCCTTGCCGAATTCCGCGCCGGCCGCGGCGAACACGCCGAGGCGATGCGCCTCGCGGCACGCGCCTGGGTGACCCGCAACCACCCACTGTGGACACCTCGCGCCCTCCTCACGGCACGAGGCTCCGCCAAAGCCCTCAACAAGCCCGAAGAGGCCGCCGGCCTCGAAAAAGAACTGCGCCAACGCTACCCCGCAGTCGCGATTCCCGAGGATAAGCCCGAAATTCTCGCCCCAGTCCCGTCAAAATGACTTTGCGCTCAGCGCAGCCCGGTTATATTGGCACGATCCGGTGCGTCCGGTAAAATCGCAAGCTGAAGGATGTTAATCATGCCCGTCCCGAAAGTCATCGTCCTGTCCGAAGTCATGCGCGGCAAGAGCTTCGAGCTGACCAAGGATCTCTACTCCATCGGCCGCTCGGAAGAGCGCGACATCTGCGTCCCCGATGGCACCATCAGCTCCTACCATGCGGAGCTGATCAAGACCGATGCCGGCTACACCGCCCGGGACTGCAACTCCACCAACGGCACCCGCGTCAACGGCGTCCGCATCACCGAACAGGCCCTCAACAACAGCGACATCCTCCAGGTCGGCGGCGTCGAGATGCTCTTCGACTGCGAAGATAAGGCCAACGCCACCACTCAGACCACCACCCAGACCAAGATCAACATCGATGATCTCAGCGTCACCACCTACGTCCCCTCCGCGATGTCCAACATCTACGGATCCTCGAAGACCGCTTCGGGCGGCGGCGAAGACTCCAAGGTCAAGGTCCTCTTCTACGTCCTCATCGGCGTCCTGGTGATCATCGTGGTCGTCCTAGGCATTTTCCTCTATCAAAGACTGAAGTGACGAATCCCCTACATGAGCAATGACGACGATCAGAATGGCGAAGGCCGCGGCGACAAACAAGGTAGCTCTTTCCAGGCCTGGTTCTGGTGGCTTCTCGTCATCGGCGTCATCGTACTCCTCGTAGTGGTCGGCAATAAACAGGAGTCCGCCGCTTCCGGAAAGGCCCTGTCACAACCGGAATTCCTCAAAAAGATCAACGCCGGCGAGATCGACAATGTCCGCTTCTTCGCGGAAGGCGGCACCTATGTCCAGGTCGAATACCATGTCAAGGGGGATGACAAGGACAAGTGGACGGCCATCGCCGTCGTCGGCCCCGAACGTCTCGCCGAGCTGCTCGAACAGAAAGGCATCAGCTTCACCGTCCGCCGCCAGGACGGCTTCACCGCCGTCTTCCTCAACTTCGTTCTGCCCCTTCTCCTCATCGGCATCCTCTTCTACTTCCTCTTCGCCCGCCAGATCCGTAACGCCGGCAAGGGTGCCATGCAGTTCGGCAAATCCCGCGCCCGCCTGATCACTCCCAACGCCGACAAAGTCACTTTCAAGGACGTTGCCGGCATTGACGAAGCCCGTTCCGAAGTCGAGGAGATCGTCGACTTCCTGCGCGAACCGTCTAAATACCGCAACCTCGGCGGCCGCCTCCCCAAGGGCTGCCTGATGGTCGGCCCACCAGGCACGGGCAAGACCCTCCTCGCGCGCGCCATCGCCGGTGAAGCCGGAGTCCCCTTCTACTCCATCTCCGGATCAGACTTCGTCGAAATGTTCGTCGGCGTCGGCGCCAGCCGCGTCCGCGACCTCTTTGAACAAGCCAAGAAAAGCCAGCCCTGCATCCTCTTCATCGACGAGATCGACGCGGTCGGCCGCGCCCGCAACAACGGCGGCGTCGGCGGCGGCCATGACGAGCGAGAGCAGACCCTCAACGCCCTGCTGGTCGAAATGGACGGATTCGAGGCGAACTCCTCGGTCATCGTCCTCGCTGCCACCAACCGCGCCGACGTCCTTGACGCAGCCCTCCTCCGCCCCGGCCGATTCGACCGCCGCATCAGCGTCGACCTTCCCGATGCCGGCGGCCGCCTGCAGATCCTGAAAGTGCATGCCCGCAAGGTCAAGATGGACGCCAGCTGCGACCTCGAAACCACTGCCAAAGGCACACCCGGCTTCTCCGGCGCCGACCTCGCCAGCCTGATCAACGAAGCCGCCCTGATCTCCGCCCGACGCAACCTCAAGGCGGTCTCCGCCGCGGAACTCGAAGAAGCCCGAGACAAGGTGCGCTGGGGCCGCGAACGCCGCTCAATGCGGATGTCGCAGAAAGAACTGCGCAACACCGCCTACCACGAAGCCGGCCACACCATCATCTCCCTCTGCTGCGAACACGCCATGCCGCTTCACAAGGTCACCATCGTGCCTCGCGGCCAGGCCCTAGGCGCCACCTTCTTCCTACCCGACGAAGACAAATACTCTCGAACCCGCAACGAGCTCCTCGATTCGATCTGCGTCTCGACCGGCGGCCGCCTCGCCGAGGAAATGGTCTTCGGCGACTTCACCAACGGCGCCGCAGGGGACATCCGACAAGCCACCGCCATCGCCCGCCGCATGATCTGCGACTGGGGCATGTCCGGCCGCCTCGGCTTCCGCTACTTCGACGACAACGGCGAAAACCGCCTCTCCAAGGACTTCTCCGACGTCACTGCCCGGATCATTGATGAAGAAGTCCAGCAGATCCTCGACGAACAGATGCAGCGCGGCCGCGCCATCCTCACCACCCATCGCGCCGGAATGGACAAGCTCGCCGCTCTGCTCCTCGAAAAAGAAACCCTTAACGCCGACGAAGTCCGTGAAGTCCTCGGCTTCCCCCCTGTAGTGAAGGAAAAAGCCGCCGCGGCCCCGCCTGCCGAAGCCCCTGTCAACTCCCGCCCTGAATCCCCCGACACCCCTGGCAACCTGGAACCGGCGAATGCCTGCACTTGAGCCAAGCGACAAAGGTCTGAAACTGCACCTCCACGTGCAGCCCGGTGCCCGTTGCTACCAGGTCGACGGCCTCCACGGCGAGGCAATCAAAGTCAAAATCGCCGCCCCCCCGGTCGACGGCAAGGCCAACGCCGCCCTACTTTCCTGGGTCGCCGAGCTGTTCTCCGTCTCACGCTCGCAAGTCCAGCTCCTGAGCGGCGAGAGCTCGCGCCGCAAGACCCTGCTGCTCACCGGCGGCGACAAAGCCCAACAAGCCTTGTGGCAAGCCCACGGGATGAAACTGATCGGAGGCCTCCCATGAAGTCCCGCTCGGTCACCGTCATCAATCCCCTCGGCATCCACGCCCGCCCCTCGGCCATGATCGTCCGTAAAGCAGCCTCCTTTCAGTCGCAATTCTGGATCGAAAAGAACGGCAACAAGGTCAACGCGCGCAACATCCTTAACATCATGACTCTCGCCGCATCGAAAGGGACTGTCCTGACCCTGATCACCGAAGGCCCCGACGAGGAACAGTCTCTCGCCGCTTTGGCCGAGCTCTTCGACACCGGCTTCGGCGAGATCTGAGGCTGAAGCCGCCGCACTCGCTGCGGGTCACTTGTTGAAGCTCCGGGTGGTCACATGCTCGTTAAAAAGATCAATCGACTTTGGCCAGCTAATCAGCAGGATGACAAGATCTATAAGGTCTATGGACTGACTTTTTTGCGCAATGAAAACCACACGCTTCACTTTCTCGAAGAGGTCGATGAGCGGAATACTTGGGACAAAAGCAAGTTCGACGGGGGGGTTTTGATTGAGGATGAAGACTTTGCGGGCTTAGGCTACCACCCTTTGTCGCGATTTGAAGTCATTGATCCCCACCCTGATTGTCGATGGGTGATGCAGTATGTCAGGTCCATGCAATACGATGCAAACAGTGTTCCTGGTGGCGATGTTGACAATGATGTAGACAGCTATTGGGGATGGATTTACATCTATCCGGGAATCCCTGAAAACATTCTCAACAGCTTCGTTTTTTGGTACGATGCTTCGCGCAGATTGAAGCAATACATCGACGAGAACTTCCCCTGAGCCTTCATTAATTTAGGGACAGATAACGAAAAACGCCCTCGCTACGCGAGGGCGTTTTGATCATCTCCAGGACATCACTTGAGCAGTGCTTCGAGAACCGCGTCGACATCCTTGTTGTTGATGTCAGCGATGAAGAGCTTGCCGTCAGGCGAAATCAGGTAGTAATCCGGATAGCCGTTGACCTGATAGGTCTCATTGGTCTTGCCATTGTCGACGCAGACCGGGTACTTGATGCCTTTGTCCTTGACCACTGCAGCCATGCTTTCGCCGCCTTGGGCGTGGCAGACGCCGATGACGAGGAGCTTGTCCTTGTACTTCTCCTGGATCGCATTGGTGTGCGGAATCGAGGCCACACAGGGACCGCACCAGGTGGCCCAGAAGTCGAGCAGGACCCACTTGCCTTTCAAATCATCAAGCTTGCGGGCATCGCTGTTGATCCAATCCTTGACATCGAGGGCCGGGGCTTCCTTGCCGTTCATGGCGGCGAAGCGCTCCTGGCCCCGCTCCTTCCACTCCTCCTTGATCAAGGCCTTCGCCGCGGCCTCGTCGAAATTGCTTTTCGCCGCTTCTGCGGCGCCTGCCGCCAGAGTCAAAAATGCTGCTGCGATGAGCCAATTTTTCATCAGGATTCTCCCAATCTATGGTTTTTATGTGAAGGCGCCCTTGTGTAGACGCAGTGGAACACGGTTTTACGCCTGTCAATCCACCACGGGCAGGCAGAGGCTTGGGGCTCTGGTCACCGGCAGCTGGTCGATGGCCTTTATAGCAGCCGTGGCGGCGGCCTGGCTGGCGACGTGAGTCATCAAAACCAAGGTGACCGGTGCTCCGGAAGCCTCGGCAGCTTCTTTCTGCAGGAAGGAGGCGATCGAGATCAGGTGGGCGCCGAGGATGCCGGTGATCACGGCGAGCACGCCGGGGTTATCGGCGACGGTGAGGCGGATGTAGAATCGCGACTTGGTCTGACTGGCGTCGGCAAGCTCAGCCGCGGGTCTTTGATCCGACCAGAGCTGCAGGAGGCCGAAGGTGATCTGGGCCCTTCCGACCGCGGTGTCGATGATGTCGGCGACGACGGCGGATGCGGTGGGTTTTTCGCCGGCGCCCTGGCCTTGGTAGAAGAGCTCACCGACGGCATCGCCGCGGAGCGACACGGCATTAAACGCCTGGCGGACTTCGGCGAGGGGCGACCCGAAGCGGACGAGCGCGGGTGAGACGCCCAGCGCGAGCCGCCCTTGATCCAAGCGCGCCGAGGCGATCAACTTGATGCGGCAGCCGAGCTCGCGGGCGAAGGCTATGTCGAGAGGAGAGAGACCATCGATGCCGAGACGCGGAATCTCGCGCCAGCTGGCGCGGGCTCCGAAGCCGAGATGTGCCAGGATGGCCAGCTTCTGGGCGGCGTCGGAACCGTCGACGTCCATCGCCGGATCGGCCTCGGCATAACCGAGGCGCTGCGCTTCCTTCAAGGCGACGGCGAAATCCTGACTCTTCTCCTCCATGCAGGTGAGGATGAAATTGGTGGTGCCGTTAAGAATGCCGCGAAGGCCCTCGAGGCGGTTGGCGGAAAGACACTGGCTCATGTTGGTGATGATCGGGATGCCGCCGGCGACCGCCGCCTCGAAGGCGATCGAGCGCCCCTGAGCTCGAGCCGCGTCGAAAAGCTCGCTTCCGTGCTCTGCCAGAAGCGCCTTGTTGGCGGTGATCAGATCCTTGCCGGAGGCCAGCAGGCGCAAGGCGATGCTTCGGGCAGGTTCCAGACCGCCGACGAGGAGAACGGCAATGCGGCACTCGCGGTCGGCGATGAGCTCCTCGAGATCACCTCGGATCAGGCCGGGAGGAAGGTCAATCCGCCGGGCCTTGCCGGGATCACCGACGACGACGTGCGCGATCTCCAGCGATTTGCCGGCCTGGCGGCGCACACCCTCGGCATTCTCGGTCAAAATCCGCGCCACGCCAGTTCCGACTGTACCCAGACCGACGAGGCCGATGCGAATGCTGGACATGAGAATTCTCCTGATTGGTTTGAGGCGAAACCAAGGTGAGGCCCGGTCGCCACTACTTCAAGAGCCGCGACACGGCCATTCTGTGTCAAGCGGCGGAGCTCGCGGCTCAGGGCAAGCCGCCCTTCCTGCGAATGTACCATTCGGTCCCGAGCAGGCCGAGCCCCAGGAGATAGAAAAGCCAGTTATCCCAGAGGGATTTGAGCCGTTTGATGCTGCGGGTGCTGCGCTGCGCCGGCGCCTGGAGGTAGCGGTCGAGGAGCTCGCCGAACTGCTCCGCCGCCAAGACCGAGCCGCCGCTGCTGCGCGCCAAGGCTTCGGCCGCCTCGGCGTCGGCAAGCGGCTGATCGATCTCGGTGCGCGGACGCCGCACCTGCAGACGCTGCTCGTTCGATCGCAGAGCCTTGCCTTCAACCATCGCCTCGACGACCAGGCTCCAAGTCCCCTCGCCGGGAGCGAAGGAGGCGGTGGAGCATTCCCCTTCAGGGCTGAGGACCAAGCTGCCTGCCTCGGGAGGATTCTCAATCCGACGCCAAAGGACCTTGGCTTCCGGTGGAGCGCGGCTGCCGGAACTGCTCTCCAGAGAAGAGCGCAGGGAAACTTTGTCGCCCAGCTCGATCCGGCTGCGATCGAGTTCGAGGGAAAGCTGGCCCTCGAGCAAGTCCTCGCGGAAGGCGAGATGGCAGACGCTGCGGCGCCACAAGGGGTCGTGAATGCCGCTGCGCGACACGGCGTCCATCGCCAAGGGCCAAGTCAGGGGACCAGCCAGGATGGCGAGGCGCCCTTTGCCGAGATTGTCGGCGATGAGAACGCTGCGTCCATCGATCTCGAGCAGACTCTTGGCGCCGGCGGCGAGCTTCAAGGGGATGATACGGCGCGGCTGGGTCTGGCGAGCCTTCCAGCTGGCCGGATCGGCGGCGGCGAGACGGGCGAGCGGACCGCTGATGAAGTGGCTGGCTCCGTGGGCTGCGGGACTCATCGGCGAGCTGACTTCGATGGCGGCGCCGCTGACGCTGGCGGGGGCCCCGGGGATCTGCGCCAGCAAGGGAGCGCTGCGGGGCCCGAGGACCAGCATCAAGCCGGCACGGCGATTCTGCGGCAGCTTCAGCAGCGAATCGACAAGAGGTTGGCCGAGCAGTGCTGGATCGGGATCGACCAGGACGGCGGCATCGACAGGGCCGGAAACGAGGCCGAGGACTTCACGACGCCCTTCGGCATTGCGGCATGCGTAAGGAGAAGGGACGATGCATTCGAAGGCGTCGCAGGCCTCCAGCGCACGGCGGATGAACTTGAACTCCGGCGAGGGAGAGGTGGCCAGAAGCAGGACTTTCAGGCCTCCTCCCCGGACCCGGAAAAAGGTGTCAGCCTGGTTGTTGACGGCGCTCAACTCCTGGGGGACGGGCGTGATCAGGGCGCTGAGTGAGTGGAACCCCGGGCCGAGATCCTTGGTCGCCACATCAAGCCGGACCAGGCCTCCGTCGACGGCGCGACTGGTGCTCAGTTCGCGCTTGGCGACTTCGCGTCCGTCGCAAAGAATGCGCAAGCTTGCAGGACGGTCTTTCATGCCTCGCAAGCTGTAGCTGACGCTGACCGGAAGGGCTTCGTCCTTCTGCACCACGGCGGGAGTTTCTACCTCGATGACGGCGGCGTCCTCCAGTCCCTCGCCGTAATCGCTGCGGCCAAGAAGGACCGTGTGGACCGGGATCTTGCGGCCGCCGCAAGCCGCGGCGGCGCGGGAAATGCTGGCACCGGTGTTCGAGGCGGCGTCGCCGAGATGGATGACGCCGGCGTTTCGCCGCAGGCTGGGTGAGGACGCAGCCTCAAGCAGCGCATTGCCGAGGGCGCTGGCTCCATCGGCGACCGGGCTGCCGGCGGCGACCGGCGCGGCAGCGAAGTCGAGCTCGACCAGTTCATAGCGGTCGCGCAAGGCGGCGAGCGCTTCGGCCTGGGACTTGATGAGGCGGGTAGCGACGGCGTCGCGACTTTGACGTTCGGGCATGTCGCGCAGCTGCATCGAGGCGGAGCGGTCGCGCAAGAGGTAGAGCAGGTCCTTCTCGACCAGCTGTTCGGAGCGGTCGAGAGAGGGACGGAGCAGGAGGATGCTGGCGACTGCGATCCAAGCCAAGCGGAAAGGCAAGGCAGTGCGGGCGGCGGCGGCTTTGGGAGAGCGCAGGGTGGAGACCAGGCTCTGGAGAGCGCATAGCAGGGCCAGCGCGGCGATCAATGGCCAGGGCAGTAGGGGGTCAAACACGGGCATGGCGGAGGCTCCGGTCGGCGACGAAAATCTCGGCGAGGCCGAGGAGAAGAAGCAGGACGCCGAAGATCATCGCCGGCAGCTCCGGCGGCAGACCGAGGGAGTCGAGCCGTCCCAGAGGAACCTGCTCCCCGCCGGGCAGCTTGTCCGGGAGCGGTGCCGCATAATGGGCGGGACTCCGCTCAAGGACGCAGGCGAAGACCGGCATGGCGCTCCAATCGCTGTTGTAGAAGCCAGGCATCGAGGTCGAAGTGGCGAGGCGCCCCTCCGGCAACTCCCGCGGCTCCTCGGTGCTGCCGTCGGGCCCGCGGATCTTGCACGGCGGCGCGGCGGGAAGAAGCACTCCTTCGCCGCAGCGATGCCAGGCCTCGCGACGCGCGGGCGGCGCGGCTTCGGCGAAGATCGCCACCAGCAAAGGGCCGAGGAAGTCGCAGCCGAGAAGCGCCTCGCCGCGCGGCGAACTGGCATCCAGACCAAGGAACCAGGTGTCGCGACTGCATCTTCCGACGACAGCTCCCTCGGGGGCGCCGAGAAGGGGACGTCCGCCGCCCTTGAACAGGAGGCAGCCGGAGAAGCGACCCTCCTCGAATTCGCGCTTGAACTGCTGCCGGAGACTCCGTCCACGCTCCCAGGACTCGTCGGGCCGGAGCTCGATGGCCTCGCCTGCTGCCGTCGGCGTCTCGCCGATGAGCGGCGCGAGCCTTTCGAGACGCGCCGAGGCATCGGGCCAGATCAGAAGCTGGCCGCCGTTGTGGGCGAAGGCGGCAAGTCGCTCGAGAGCGGCGGAACCGAGATCGAGGCTGCCGCACAGGACCACGCCTCCAGCCGTCTTCAGAGGCTGTTCGAGAGAGTCGTACGAGCGCCGGCTCAGTCGCCATCCCCGCGATATCGCCCCGGCCGGACTCAAGGCCGCATTCAAGAGAGCGCTGTTGTCGAGCTCGGTGCCGGCGGCATCGGTGTAAATCGTCAGCTCCACCGGTTCCGCCGCCACCAGGGCCAGTGGCCAGGCGTCGTCGGCGCCGAGCAGGTCGCCCGGCTCAAGCACGACCTCGAGGCGCCTCGCCGCCTGGCGGGAGGGGGTGACTACGAAGACCGCATCAGGAGCCTCCCGGGAGACGGTGGCGCTGTCGATCTCCTGGCCGTCCTCGCGGAGCATCACCCGCAGGCCGCCCGGTGGCAGGTCGCCGGCGATGCGGGCAACGATTTCGCAAGGAATGTCGGCGAGCATGTCCGGGTTGCGGCGGAGCTTGAGGCCTGCGACCGCGGCATTGCCGCGGCGCTCCGGCAGCTTATGCCATTCGAGGCTGAGACCGGGCGGGGGCTGGAGGGAGGCGGCGCCGGCGGGCCATGCGCCAGGGTTGAGGTCGCTGAGGATGACCAGCCGCTTCGGCAGTTTGGTATCGAGGGTGGCAAGGGCGGTGGCGGCCCGGCGTGCCAGGCTGCCGAGGTCGAGGGCGCGGGTTTCCGTCGTCAGGGATTTGACACGGTCCTGGGCTCCCTGGATCATCGGAGTGAAGCTGCAATCCTCCTGGGCGTCAACCACCGCCACCAAGGAGCCGGACGGGAGCGAGCCAAGGAGGTCCAGCGCCTTCTGGCGAGCCCATTCGATCTGGGGCTTGCCGTCGACTGCCTGGGCGGCGTAGAAGGAGTTGTCGATGACGACGGCGAGCGCCGCGGCCTGGCCGGAGCCGCGGGTGTCGAGCTTGGGCCGGGCGAGGAGGAGGGCAAGGCAAATGATGGTGGCCATGCGGATCAGCAGCAGCAGGATCTGGTCCATGCGGCGGCTGCGCGAGCTGGTGGCCGCGGCGCGCAGCAGGAATTCAAAGGTCGGCAGGCTCACCGGCTTGGGCTTTTCGCGGCGCAGGAGGTGAAGGAGCAGCGGCAGTGCCGCACCCAATCCTCCTAGAAGCAACATCAAATTGGCAAATCCCAAGTCCTTCCTCCCGCCTTTGCGGCATCCGCGAAGCTAGCGCCGCCGCAGCGACGCGCTACGGATCGCGCTTGAATTATCCCCAATTCCCGGGCAAAGCGGCGATCAGACGAACTTGGGCATTTCAGGCTCCTTGATCCTTTCGAGAAGAATCCTGATGACGTCGTCGCTGCGGACGCCGCGAGCCTGCGCCTGGAAGTTGGTGGAGATGCGGTGACGCAGAACCGGAATGGCGGCGCGGCGGACGTCGGCGCAGGTGGCGTGGGCGCGTCCCTGCATGGCGGCGAAGGCTTTGGCGCCGAAGAGCAGGTATTGACCGGCGCGCGGACCGGCGCCCCATTCAAGGAGGCCGCGGATCTCCGGATCTGAGTCCTCGCCGCTGAGGCGGGTGGCGCGGACCAGGCGGGCGGCGTAGGAGATCACGAGAGACGAGGTTTCGACCTGGCGGACGGCCCGCTGGAACATCAGGATTTCCTGGGCGTGCATGACCTTGCGAAGATTCGACTCCTGAGGCGCGGTGGTGCGCCGGAGGATCTCCTCCTCCTCGCCGCGGCTGGGGTAGTCGATGGCGATGTTGAACATGAAGCGGTCGAGCTGGGCTTCGGGGAGGACGTAGGTGCCTTCCTGCTCGATCGGGTTCTGCGTGGCGATGACGACGAAGGGCTGCGGCAGCTTGAGGGTGCGGTCGCCGGCGGTGACCTGGCGCTCCTGCATCGCTTCGAGCAGCGAGGCCTGGGTCTTGGGCGGAGTCCGGTTGATCTCGTCGGCAAGGAGGAGCTGGGTGAAGACCGGACCTTCGACGAACTTGAAGCGCTTGCCTTCCTCGGTGTCCTGCAGGATGGTGGTGCCGGTGATGTCGGAGGGCATCAGGTCGGGGGTGAACTGGACCCGCCGGAAGGACAGGTCGAGGGCCTGGGCTAGGGAGTTGACGGTGACGGTCTTGGCGAGGCCGGGGACGCCGACCATCAGGGCGTGGCCGCCGGCGAAGATGCAGGCGAGGAGCTGCTGCAGGACCTCCTCCTGGCCGACGATCCGCTTGCGCAGTTCGTCCATGATGCCGTCGGTGCGGGACTTGAATTCGCGCAAGGTGTCGGCCAGTTCCTCGCCGGATTCGTAGCGGAGCTGGATGTCGCCGATGGCGAAGACGCTCTGGTCGTTGAGGGCGGCCTGGCGGATACGCTCGCCGTTGAGGCGGACGCCGTTGGTGCTTTCGCGGTCGGAGACGACCAGCTGGTCTCCGCGGAGCTCGAAGGAGGCGTGGATCTTGGAGATCGAGGGGTGGGGAATGACGACGTCGGCGACGTCGTCGCGGCCGACAGTGATGATGCGTCCCTGGGGGATGACGAAGTTGCGGCCGAGGAGGTCTCCGTCGAGAATGACGATGCGGGGTTGTGGCACGGTTTATCTTCCTTCGTTTTCGAGCTGCTTGCGGGCCTCCGCCAGGGCGGCGAAGGCGAGGAAATCGGGGCCGGCTGCTTCGGCGGCGCTGGGGTAAGGGGTTCCGTGGCGGAGGAGGAGCTGGGCGCGGAGGAGCCTGGCGTCCTGGGAATCGCCGCAGCTGACGCGATGGAGGGCCGCGAGCTGTTTCGGGGTGACCTGGCTCCAGGCGAAGTTGCCGCCGCCGACGGCGGTGGAGTAGCGGATGCCGAGAGGGCTGATCGCCTCGGCCGACCCGGGAGTCGAGATGATGGCGGCGAGGAGGGCTTCCTGGAGGCTGGCGGCATCGGCCTTTTTGGCCCAGGCGAAGATTTCGCCCCACAGCTTCAACTCGGCCTCGGCGAGCTGCTGGTGGAGACTGATGAGGGTCTTGCCGGCTTCGCTGTGGAAGGGCGCCTCGTGGACCAGGGCCTCGAGCCGCTGCTTCAAGTCACGCTGCGGATCCTTGAGAGGCTGGCGCAGGGCTTCTTCGATGCGCTGGAAGCGGCTCCACTCGGCGCGCGCCATTTCCTGAATCTCGGTGCGTCTCTTGGCGGCGGCGGTCTCGAAGGCCAGGCGTTCATCGACCATCTCCTTCGACAGCCTCATCGCTTCGTTCCACTCCTGCCCCGGGGGATACCGGGCGATGAGATCGTCGAGCACGGCCTTGGCTCGCGGGAAATCGGCGCGGCCGCGCGCCTCCCTGAGGATCAAAAGGGACCGCTGGAAATCGTCGGCGAGGAGCTTCCGCAAGGATTTCTCAGCATCCTCGGCGAGGCGGGCGTCCTGGGCGGCGAACGCCCCGAGGCGGGCCTGGGCTCCACGGAAATCGCCAAGCTCGCCGCTGCGGAGGATTTCGGCGGCGAGGCGTTTGTCGGCGGCGCGGGCGCCTTGGCTGGCCGCCTCGGCCTCGGCGCTGAGGCCACCGGCATCCTGGCGACCCTGCCAGGCGAGTCCTGCCAAGCCTTCCCAGGCCGCTTCCGCCTCGCCGCTCTTCCAATACAGCGCGAGGATGAAGAGAAGGGCGGCTATCAGCGCAGGAAGGAGGGTGCGTGAAGCACGCCGCTCAGCCGCATCAAGCCGCATCGGGCGCAGATCGGCACTGGGGTCGGGGAGGCAGCGGCGGACAAAATCGGCGCATTCAAGCGGCAGTGATGCCGGGATCCTGGCCAGCGGCGGGCGGGGATCGCCGGCAAGGAGGCGGAGAGCGATGCGATTGCGCATCTCGAGGATCTGCTGCGGCAAGGCACGAGAAGTCTCCTGCGGCAGGTAGGGCCAGAGTTCCTGGGTCAGCTTTTGGGGATCAAGCCAGGCGCCGCATCGGGGCGAGTCGAGATAGAGGCTGCCGTCGTGGCCGAGGAGGAGATTGGGCAGCAACGCGGCGGCTGAAGGAGTGTTGAGGCTGGGGCTGGAGGCGGCGAGCTTCTCCAGGGCTCCGAGAAAGAGCAGGCTGATCTCGGGAGGCGGCAGAGGCGGGCGGGCGAGTACCTCGCAGAGCGGAGCGGCATCGATGCAGGGGCGCCAGAACTGCCAGCAGACGCGATCCTGGAAGATCTTCTGCGGCAGACGCCAGGGGATGCCCGAGGGGGGCGCTTTCGCCAGCTCGTGGAGAAACTGGGCATGAGCCTCCGCGGCGGGACCGAGCACGACCTCCTCGATCTCCCAGGTGCCGCCGGCAATGTCGCGACCAAGGAAAATCCGCCAGCCCTCGCCGCGGCGAAGCTCGCGGAGGACTTGGACCGGAGACGCCGATGTGGGAAGGGACTCGGGCATGGAGGAGGAATCGGGTTGAGAGTTTGGGCTATCGAAGAGAACACCAAAGATCGTTTCGATCCGACTGACTTGACCGCTCAAGGTGCCGAGCGGCCTATCGCTCAGCTAAGAAAGATATTGTAGGCGGGATTGTCGCTCTCGTCGTGCCAGGGATAGCCGACTTCATCGAGGCAGGCCTTAAGTTCGGCAAGACGCGATTGCGGGCATTGGATGCCGAGGAGGACGCGCCCGAAGGCGGCGGCGTGATTGCGGTAATGGAAAAGCGAGATGTTCCACTGCTCGCCGAGGCGGCTGAGGAACTTGTGGAGGGCGCCGGGGCGTTCGGGGAATTCAACCCGGAAGAGGCGTTCGTCGCGGGTGTCGGGGCAGTGGCCTCCGACCATGTAGCGGATGTGCAGCTTGGCCATCTCGTTGTCGGTCAGGTCGAGGACCGGACCGCCGAGGCTCTCGAGACGCTTCAAGAGATCGTGGCGCTCCTCCGGCCCGCGCTTCAATTCGATGCCAACGAAGAGGTGCGCAGCCTCCTGGGTGTTCATCCGGTAGTTGAACTCGGTGATGTTGCAGCCGCCGAGCTGGTTGCAGAAGGCGAGGAAGCTGCCCGGACGCTCCGGTATGGTGACGGCGAAAAGCCCCTCGCGGTGGGCGCCCAGTTCGGTCCGCTCCGAGATGTGGCGGAGGCGGCCGAAGCTGACGTTCGCTCCCGAGGAGACGCAGGCGAGCTTCTTGCCGCTCCAGCCCTTGGCGGCGGCATGCTTCTTCAGACCGGCGAGCGACACCGCGCCGGCAGGCTCGGAAATCAGGCGGAGATCTTCAAACATGTCCTTGATCGCGGCGCAGATCTCGTCGGTGCTGACGGTGATGCATTCGTCGACCGTGTGCCTGAGAATCTCCCAGGTCTGCTCGCCGACGAGGGCGACGGCAACGCCGTCGGCAAAGATGCCGACCTCGGGGAGTCTCACCCTTTCGCCGCGCTCGAAAGCGGCCTTGAAGCAGGCGCTGTCCTCGGCTTCGACGGCGATGATCCGTGTCTCCGGGTGCAGAGCCTTCCAGTAAGCAGCGACCCCGGCGGCCAGTCCGCCGCCGCCCACCGGCAGATAGATGGCGTCGACCGGGCCGGTCTGACGCATGATCTCCATGCCGATGGTGCCCTGGCCGGCGATGACGTCGAGGTCGTCATAGGGATGGATGAAGGTCAGTCCGTGCTCCTTCTGCAGCTGCAGGGCATGGGCGCAGGCCTGGTCGAAGGTGTCGCCGAAAAGCACCACTTCGGCGCCGTGGTTGCGGACCGAATTGACCTTGATTTCGGGAGTGGTGGTGGGCATGACGATGACGGCGCGGACTTTCAGGTGCCGGGCGGAAAGGGCGACACCCTGGGCATGGTTGCCAGCGCTGGCGCAGATGACGCCGCGGGCGAGAGCCTCGGCGCTCAGGCAACGCATCTTGTTGGCGGCGCCTCTGAGCTTGAAGGAGAAGACCGGCTGCATGTCCTCGCGCTTCACCAGCACTTCGTTGCCGAGGCGGCGGCTGAGAAGCGGTGCGGTCTGGAGAGGAGTTTCGATCGCCAGGTCGTAGACCCGGGCGGTGAGTATGCGCTTGAGCATCTTGTCCAACATGAGCTGTCTCCTGAAAGTTTCGGCCGGCAATATACTTGCGTTCGCCGCGAATGGTGCGGTGATGACGCGACAGGGCGACAGCAGAACGCCGCCGTGGGAGGCGGCGGCGTCCGGCGATCCGGGAAAGCTTCAGCGGCGGGGGCGGGGGTGCCCCTGCGGGCCATGGCTGGAGGAGCTCGAGGACGAGCCGCCGGAGCGGCCTTGGGGGCCGCGGGAAGGGCCGGAGCCGCCGCGAGCGCCTTGGCCGGGACGGGGCCCGCGACGGACAAAGCGGCCGCCAGGGCGTTCGTCGTCGTCGCGATCGTCGGGATCGGGCTGGCTGGGCTTGGGCGGGGCGCTGAAGCCCTTGGGGATCTCGCTGACCGGAATCTTCTGGCGGGTCAGACGCTCGATGTCGCGCAGATAAGCGACTTCGTCACCTGCGACGAGCGAGATCGCTTCACCTTCGGAGCCGGCGCGGCCGGTGCGGCCGATGCGGTGGACGTAATCCTCCGGGACGTTGGGGAGCTCGAAGTTGACCACGTGGGGCAGTTGCGAGATGTCGATGCCGCGGGCGGCGATGTCGGTGGCGACGAGGACGCGGACATCGAGGCTCTTGAATTCGGCGAGGGCTCGGGTGCGGGCGCTCTGGCTCTTGTTGCCGTGGATGGCGGCGGAGTTGATGCCGCTTTTGCTGAGTCGTTCGGCGAGGCGGTTGGCGCCGTGTTTGGTGCGGGTGAAGACGAGAACCTGGTTCCACTCGCCTTCCTCGATGAGGTGGGTGAGAAGAGCGGGTTTCTCGTGCTTCTCGGCGCGGTAGATGCGTTGCGCGACGCGCTCCGAGGTGGCGTTGGGCGGGGCGACGTCGACGCTGGCGGGGTTGTTGAGGAAGCCGGCGGCGAGTTCGCGGATCTCTTTCGAGAAGGTGGCCGAGAAGAGCAGGTTCTGGCGCTTCTGGGGGAGGTAGCGCATGACCTTGCGGATATCGTGGATGAAGCCCATGTCGAGCATGCGGTCGGCTTCGTCGAGGATGAAGAAGTCGACGTAGTCGAGGGAGCAGGCTTTCTGGCTGAGGAGGTCGAGGAGGCGTCCGGGTGTGGCGACGAGGATGTCGACGCCCGAGCGCAGAAGCGTGAGCTGGGGGTTGATCCCGACGCCGCCGAAGACGACTGCGGTTTTGAAGGGCAGGTGGACGCCGTAGGTGTTGACCGATTCGGCGACCTGGGCGGCGAGTTCACGGGTGGGGGTGAGGATCAGGGCTCTGACCTGGCGTTTGCCGCCGAGAGGCTTGAGCTGGGTCAGCTTCTGCAGCAGCGGCAGAGTGAAGCCGGCGGTCTTGCCGGTGCCGGTCTGGGCGGCGGCGAAGAGGTCGCGGCCTTCGAGGATGACCGGGATGGCCTTGGCCTGGATCGGGGTGGGAGTGGTGTATCCCTTGTCGGTGAGAGCGCGGAGGATCGGCTCGGAGAGTTGAAGATCTTTGAATTCCATGATGGTCCTTGAAGGTGTCTGAAAAAAACGCGGCCCGGCGAAAAGCGCCGGGCGGCGTTGTGCGGGTCCCCGAACTTAGCGCCGCAAGTGAAACTCGCTCAGCGCTTCGCGGCGAATCTTCCGAGCCTTCCCAGGTGCCGCTGATTTCTCCTTGTCACTTCACTTGCCAGAGCCGCTTCAAGGCCGCATAGTCATGAGATTTCACGCAGCCAAGGAGTCCGACATGTCCGTTCCCGACACCAAGTTCATCCTGATCCAGAACGTCCGCCCGAGCATCGACGGCGGCCTCCACCCGGTGAAGCGCCGCGTCGGCGAGCGCCTGATGATCAGCGCCGAAGTGATCAAGCACGGACACGACGAGATCCGCGCCGCGGTCCAGTTCCGCAAGGCCGGCCAGCGGAAGTGGCATGAACAGCCGATGAGCTGCGTCAACGCCGGTCTCGATCTGTGGGAAACCTCGATCTCGCTCGACGAGATCGGCATCCACGAATTCGCCATCGTCGGCTGGACCGACCATTACGCCAACTGGGCGAAAGACACCCGCAAGAAACTCAACGTCAACGAAAACGTCGATTCCGACCTGCTCGCCGGCATCCAGTTCATGGAGCTTTGCGCCGAGCGCGCCGCCAAGGCCGGCAACAAGGGCGCCGCCGCCCACCTCCACCAGCTCGCCGCCCAGGCCGCCCAGGCCGACAACCGCGACACCAAGGTTCACTTCCTGATGAACTCGGAAAGCATCGCCGCCGCCGCCCTCTGGCCCGACCGCGAGGGCTACGAGACCGGACGCTCCGAAACCTTCAAGATCCATGTCGACCGCAAGCGCGCCGAATTCGCCGCCTGGTACGAAGTCTTCCCGCGTTCCTGCGGCACCGAGCCGGGCAAATCCGGCACCTTCAAGGACGTCGAGAAGATGCTGCCCTACATCGCCGGCATGGGCTTCGACACCCTCTACTTCACCCCGATCCACCCCATCGGCCTGAGCAAGCGCAAGGGCCGCAACAACTCGCTCAACGCCCAACCCGGCGAACCGGGCTCCCCCTACGCCGTCGGCAACATCCACGAGCGCCATGAAAACGGCGGCGGCCACTTCGACGTCCACCACGAGCTCGGCACCCTCGCAGACTTCGACCGCCTCGTCGCCGCCTGCGCGGACAAGGGCCTCGAGATCGCCCTCGACATCGCCCTCAACTGCTCCCCCGACCACCCCTACCTCAAGGCCCATCCGGACTGGTTCTACCGCCGTCCCGACGGCTCGATCAAGTACGCCGAGAACCCGCCGAAGAAGTACGAGGACATCTATCCCCTCAACTTCGAGTGCGCCGACCGCGCCAATCTCTGGCGGGAGATCTGCAACATGTTCCTCTTCTGGGCCCGCCGCGGCGTCCGCGCCTTCCGGGTCGACAACCCGCACACCAAGCCCATCGTCTTCTGGCAGTGGTGCATCGCCGAGGTCCACAAGGAGTTCCCCGATGTCGTCTTCCTCTCCGAAGCCTTCACCCGGCCGCGCCTCCTCGAGTCCCTCGCAAAGATCGGCTTCTCCCAGTCCTACGGCTACTTCACCTGGCGCGAATCGAAGGCCGAACTCACCGAGTACTTCGAGTACCTGAACCAGTCGGAAGTCGCCGAATACATGATCTGCAACGTCTTCCCGACCACTCCCGACATCCTCCCAAAACACCTCCAGCACGCTTCGCTGGAGATGTTCAAGATCCGCTTCACCCTCGCCGCCCTGCTCTCTCCATGCTACGGCTTCTACACCGGCTATGAACACGGCGAGAACATCCCGGTCGGCCCCCGCGATGAACTGATGGATTCGGAGAAGTACGAATTCAAAGTCCGCGACTACTCGAATCCGCCCCTCAGCCCCTACGTCTCCAAGATCAATCAGATCCGCCGCGAAAACCCTTCGTTGCAACAAATCCGCAACCTCCATTTCCACGAAATCAACAACGAACGCCTCCTCTTCTTCTCGAAGCGGGTGCAGGGCAACACCCTGCTGATCTTCGTCAACCTCGATCCCGCCAACAAACAGGCCGGCCTCTGCCGCGTCCCGATGCGCGAGCTCGGCCTCAGCACCGGCCACTCCTACAAGCTGCACGACCTGCTCACCGACAAGGTCTATGAATGGCAGGGCGAGCACAACTTCGTCGAGCTCCGCCCTGGCGAACAGTGCGCCCACATCTTCCGGGTCTTCTGAGGCCGGAACCAGGGAGTGAGGGGAGTGAGGGAGTGAGTAAAGCAGAGCTCATAAGAGTTCACTCCCCAACTCCCTAGCCGGGAGATTAGAATCCCGAGTGATGCAGCTCGAAAAATTGCGAGCCAGGGAGTGAGGGACTAAAGAGCGCACAAGAGTTCACTCCCCAACTCCCTCGTCCCCTCACTCCCTGAGTTGTTTTCAGGGCTTCCGGTAGTAGCGAACGTAATCGACTTCGAAACGCGCCGGCAGAACGGCATCCTTCACCGGACCGCCCCAATCACCGCCCAGCGCCAGGTTGAGCAGGAGATAATGAGGCTTGCGGAAGGGCATGCTGCCGTCGGGAATCTTGGTCAGACTCTGTTCGACGCTGTGATATTTCTTCCCGTCGACGAAGAAGTCAAGCCGCTCGGCGTCCCATTCCAACGTGTAGAGGTGAAATTCGCTGCTGAGCTTGTCGACTTCGATTTTGCCGCCGTTAGATTTGTGACCTTTGTCGGCAGCGAAGTGCAAGGTTCCGTAAATCGTCCGGGGATCCTTGCCAATGAATTCCATGATGTCGATCTCGCCGCAGGCCGGCCAGCGGCCCGAAGCGCCAAGCATCCAGATCGCCGGCCAGACTCCTTGACCAGAAGGAAGCCGAGCCCTGACCTCGATCTTGCCGTAATGGAACTCCTTCGTCCCCTTGGTGGTGATGCTGGCTGATGTGTACCCGGCCTTGGCTATGTGGCGCCAATCGTCGCTGCCCGCTTTGAAATCGGCGTTGGGAAAGGGCTCTTTCCGAGCCTCAAGAATAAGACAGCCGTTCTCGATGCGGCAGTTCTCCCGACGTGATTGAGTGTAGTATTGGCTTTCCTTGTTGCGGACAAATCCGATTTCGTGTTTCCAGATCTTCGGGTCGGGCACTGCCCCCTGCTCGAATTCCTCCTGCCAGACCAGCTTCCACGCCGGCGCAGGCGCTGGGGCACCTTCTCTGGGCGAGCTTTCCGAGGCGAGGGCAAGACAGGATAAAATCAGGCTCATCATCGGCTGCCTCCTGGGTTCAAGTGAATGAACATCAAAATGATGCACATCCTCAGAGCCGCTCCCCCCCGCCTAACCACTATGACTCAAAAACCTAATCGCCTCAGCAGCGCAATATCACGGGGATGAAACGTCCGGAAACGAGAATCACCCGCCATTCATCCAGACATCGGCACCCGCCAGCCGCCGGTGAATTCAGGTGAAACCTTCTCCATGACAACTAAGAAATCCATCTTCACTTCGCTTCATTCCTTCCCTGCTTGACCTCACTCTTAAAAAGTCGCCCTGGTGAGCTCACAGTGTACAGCCCCGGGGAATTGCCGGTTTTCATCTCCCTCGCCTCGTCAGCTTAGACAGAGCGGATTATATTCGGCGCCTCAAACCGCTACACCCGCGGGCTGCTTTCTCCAATCCGTCTCTGAGGATCCGTCCATGCCACTCTCCCTGACTCTCGGCTCTTCGTTTGCCATCACTGAAGCCTCCAGCCTGGCCATCACCTTGAGTTTGATCGATGCGGCCCCCGCAGCAGATGGCCTGATCTTTACCGTCAGCGGTCTTAGCGGCGGAAGTTTCCAAAAAGACGGCAGCGCGGTCACCAGCTTCACCCGCCTCGACATCGTCAATGGCCTCGTTTCCTTCCTCCACGACGGCGGCGACAACGCCCCGGCCTTCTCGATCAGCGTCAGCGATGGCAGCGAAACCAGCGCGACCACAGCCGCCACCATCAGCTTCACCGCCGTTAATGACGCCCCGAGCCTTTCATTAACCAATATCGCCATCAGCGAAGGTGCCAGCGTCGTCTTGAACACGACGCACATCAACATCCTCGACCCTGATACCAGCAATGCCAATCTGACCATCACCCCACTGAATGTCGTGGGCGGCAAATTCACCGTCTCCAATGTCGACGCCGCGACTTTCACCAAGGCCGACCTTCTCGCCGGGAATGTCCGCTTCGTCCATAGTGGCGCCGAAGTCATCCCGACTTTCTCCTTCAAGGTCAGCGACGAAACCAGCGAGTCCGCAACCAAGGAAGCAACGATCAACTTCACGCCAGACAATGAGTCCTCGCCAACCTTGATCCACAATCCTTTCGTCCTCAGCGAAGGCGGCAGCCTACTGATTACCACTAGCATCCTTAACGCCACCGACCCGGATGTCGGCACCACCGATGAAAAACTGAAATTCGTCACCTCGCTGGTCACCGGAGGCTCCTTCAAAAAAACCGTCTCGGGGGTGACAAGCAACACAAGCTCCTTCACCCTCGCAGAAGTGAAAGCGGGCGTGATCTCCTTTGTCCACGACGGTTCAGAGAACACGCCGACAGCGACTCTGAAGGTCGACGATGACAGCACCGGAACGATCCGCAGTTCGGCACTCGCGGCGATGACCTTCGATTTCACCAAAGTCAACGACCTCACTCCCTCCCTAAGTCTCGGCGCCTTGGCGGCAGTGAAAAGCGTGCCGCTGAAACTCCACACAGACTTCTTTTCCGCCACCGATGGCGATACCCAGACCAACAGCAGCAATCTCAGCTTCCGGATCAGCAACACCATCGCCGGACGATTTGTCAAAGACGGCACGACCACCGTCATCGCTTTCACCAGAAAGGACATCGAAGACGGCAAGGTCTCCTTCGTCGATGATGGCAGCGGCAATACACCATCTTTCTCGATCAATGTCTTCGACGGCATTAACAGCAGCGCGACCCAGAACTTCAACGTTTCCCTTTCGGCAGACAGCAGCAAGCCGGCACTCGCCCTCGGCAGCTTCAGCATCTCGGAAGGCGGAACCATCACCTTGAGCAACCGCCTGCTCAATGCGACGAAAAATCTCCCGGTCGATGCCTACGTTAAAACCGTCACCACCGCCAACATCACTCTGAGCGGCCTCCAGAGCATCAACGGCTACACTCTCGTTGATGGCGACCGCATCTTGGTCAAGGATCAGAGCGATGCCACTCAGGACGGCATCTACATCGCCCGCGCCGGAGCCTGGGAATTGGCCGCCGACTCTGTCGCCACGACGGTCTTGGACGGCAAGGTCTTTGGCGTACAAAACGGCAGCGATCAAGGCGATCTCCTGATTCTCACCGGCAGCGTCGGCACCGGTCTCGTCAGCACCCCCGAGGACGCCACCCTCACCTTCAGCGTCACCGAGCTCGTCGGCGGGGTCTTCAAGAAAACCGTCAGCAGTGTCGCCACCACCGTCACCACCTTCACCCTCAAAGACGTCAAGGACGGCCTCATCACCTTCGTCCACGACGGCGGCGAAATCGCCCCGAGCTTCCAGTTCCAGGTCAACGACGGCGCCGGCCATGACTCGATCGTAGCCAGTCCAAGCATCGCCTTCACCCCGGTCAACGACCAGGTGCCGGTCCTGACCCTCGGAGCGATCAGCGTCGGCGAAGCTGCTTCGGTCGTCATCACCACCGCGATGATCAACGCCGCTGATGCCGACCTGCCCGCCATCGCCGATTCCAGCCTCACCTTCACCGTTTCCAACGTCACCGGCGGCAATTTCAAAAAGGCCGGCAACAACGTCACCTCCTTCACCCTGGCCGAAATCAAGGCGGGCAGCATCAGCTTCAGCCACGATGGAGGCGAGAGCGCCCCGGGCTTCAGCATCACAGTCAGAGACGGCACCAATACCTCGGCCAGCCAGACAGGCAGCATCACCCTCACTCAGATCAACGACGCCCCGACCCTGACTCTCGGCGCCATCCCGGTCCTGAAAGGCACGCCGCTGATCCTCAAGGTCGAGCACATCAACGCCGCCGACGTCGATTCCGGAACGCTCGATTCCGAACTCACCTTCACCGTCTCTTCGGTCAAAGGCGGGGCTTTCAAGGTCGGCGGGGCGTCTGTCACAAGTTTCACGCTGGCTCAGATCAAGAACAACGAGGTCAGCTTCGCTGATGACGGCACCGGCAACGGCAGCTTCACCATCAAGGTCACCGACAACGGCACCGCCGGAGTCGACAAGCTCTCCTCCGCCGAGCAGAGCGCCACGATCAGCGTCAGCACCAGCACCGATCTGCCCGCCCTCGCCCTCGGCAGCTTCGCCATCAGCGAAGGCGGCAGTCTGACTCTGAGCACAAGTATCCTCAACGCCAGCGCCAAAAACGGCAGCGCCGACAACCTCCTCGTCCTGAACGCCAGCGAGGTCAAAGGCGGCAGCTTCATCCTCAACAGCGCCTATGTCACTGAATTCACCTTGCAAGATGTCAAGGACGGCAAGGTCAGCTTCTTCCACGACGGCAGCGAAGTTGCCGCCGCCTTCAAGCTGACGCTCACCGAAGGCGCCAAGACCACCGTCGCCGTCAGCGCCCCCGTCAACTACACCGCGGTCAACGACATCACCCCCACCCTGATCCTCGGCGGTGCCGACAAGTTCGTCCTCAGCGAAAGCGGCACCGGTGCCACCCTCCTGATCACCACCGCGATGATCAGTGCCGTCGACCTCGATTCGACCAGCACCGACGCCAGCCTCACCTTCACGGCATCGAATGTCGTCGGCGGCAGCTTCAACAAGAAGAGCGGCACCAGCTCCACCAGCGTCACCACCTTCACCCTCAAGGACATCCGTGACGGCAACATCTCCTTCGTCGCCGAAGGCGGCGAAACCCAGCCCTCCTTCGCCATCAAGGTCGGCGACGGAACCAACAACTCAGCACTCCAGACCGCCAGCTTCACCTTCACCAAAGTCAATGACGCACCGGTGCTCGTCCTCGGCACCTTCCCCGTCGTCAAGGGCGTGCCCCTGAAGATCACCACCTCGATCTTCAACGCCACCGACGCCGAAGGCGCGGCAGATGCCGATCTGAAATTCATCGTCAGTGGACTCAACAGCGGCAGCTTCAAGAAAACCGTCGACAGCGTCGCCAGCACCGTCACCGAGTTCACCCTCGCCGACATCAAAGCCGACAGGATCAGCTTTGTCGATGGCGGCAAGAAGCCGGTCTTCTCAATCAAGGTCTCCGACGGCGCCGCGGTGAACCCCGAATCCTCGGCCAGGACGGTCGAGGCCAGCTATTCGAGCAGCAGCGCCCCAGCCCTCAGCCTCGGCGCCTTCACCGTCTCCGAAGGCGGCACGCTGGTCATCACCACCTCGCTGATCAACGCCGCCTCCAGCGTCGCAGACACCTCCCTGCACTTCTACGTCAACTCCATCAGCGGCGCCAACTTCACCCTGAAATCAGGCAACACCTCGGTGAATGCCCGCAGCTTCACCCTCAAGGATATCAAAGACGGCAACGTCTCCCTGGTTCATGACGGCAGCGAAACGACGCCGAAATTCTCGCTCAAGGTGAGCGACGGGAAGATCAGCTCGCCTGTCCAGAACGGCTTGATCACCTACAACGCAGTCAACGACAACGCGCCCGTCATCGCCACCCTCGGCAGATTCAAGATCACCGAGGGCACCTCGACCACTCTCCAGTACGTCAAGATCACACAATCCCTCCTCAAAGCCACTGATGCCGACTCCGGCACCAGCAACAGCTCGTTGACCTTCAATGTCTCATCGGTCACAGGCGGCAGCTTCGTCCGCCTCACCGACACCAAAGGCAACTACAGCCCGGTCACCAGCTTCACCCAGGCCGAGATGATGGCCAACAAGATCTTCTTCCTGCAGAGCGGCGCCTCGGTGGTCCCCACCTTCAATGTCAGCGTCAGCGACGGTTCGAAGACCTCCGCCACCCACTCGGTGCGCTTCGAATTCACCGAAGTCAACGACGCGCCGGTCACCAGCCTCAACGCCATCGGACTGAACTCCGGCGCCACCGTGGTCCTGAAGAAGACCCATCTCACACTCAAGGACGACGAAGTCAGCGATAGCAGCCTACTCACCTTCACCGTCACCGCGATCAAAGGCGGCAGCTTCAAGAAGACCGTCGACAGCACCGCCACCACTGTCAAAACCTTCACCTTCAAGGATGTCGAAGACGGCAAGATCAGCTTCGTTCATGACGGCAGCGCCAAGGCTTCTTTCTCCCTCAAGGGTTCCGATGGCGAATTGAGCAGCAGCGTCGGCCAAGGGTTCTTCTTTGGCATCGGCGACGCCGCATCAGTCTCAGGCACCAAGGCCAACGAAACCTTCGTCGTCACTTCGAAGACCTTCGCCTCGATCAAAGGCGGCGCCGGCAACGACACGCTCTGGTTCGGCAGCGGCGTCAGCGGCGACCTGGATCTGACCCTGCCCAGCTTCGACGGCAAGATCGCCGACATCGAAGCGCTCGACCTGAACAGCGCCGGCATCACCCTCAAGCTGAATCTCGCCGAAGTCAAAGCTCTCTCCTCCAGCAGTGACGCGGTCAAGATCCACGGCGAAGCCGGCAACACCGTCATCATCTCCGACTTGAATGCCTGGACCAAAGGCGCCAACGTCACCGGCAGCACCGGCATCGAGTACTACCGCTACACCAACGGCGATGCCACCCTCGACATCCAGAAGGAGATCAGCGTCAGCGCCGCCCCGACCCTTTCGCTTCGCACTTGGGATCTGGTCCAGAACGGCAGCTTCGCCCTCAACGGCACCCTGCTGGCCATCAGCGATGCCGACACCGCGAGCAGCGCCAGCCTGAGTGTGAGCGCCAGCGGCCTCCTCGGCGGCACCTTCCGCAAAACCGGGACGGAGGGAGCTGTCAGCAGCTTCACCCGCGAAGAGCTGGAAGCCGGTCAGATCAGCTTCCTCCATGACGGCGCCGACAAGGTCAGCTACACCCTGAAAGTCACCGACAACATCGGCTTGGAAAGCAGCAGCGTCACCCGCACCTACGAGTTCGGCATCGGCAGCGGCGAGACCGCCACCGGCACCGCCGATGCCAACACCTTCGTCATCACCAGCCAGGCCTTCACCAAAGTCGATGGAGCAGCCGGCACCGACACGGTGCGCTTCGGGGCTGGCCTCACCGGCCTCTTCGATCTGACGGCCCTCGCCGACACCCTGTTCAAAGATGTCGAGATCTTCGAGCTCGCCGGAACCGACAGCATTCTCAAGCTCAACGTCGCGGAGGTCAAAGCCCTGTCCTCGACCAGTGATCGCCTCATCGTCCGAGGCAGCAGTGCCGACGAGATCCAAATTGCCGACTTCGCCTCGTGGAGCAAAGGCAGCGACGTCACGCGCGAGAACATCCTTTACAGCTCTTATTCCAACGCCGGCGCGACCTTGGAAATCCAGAAGGACATCAGCATCATCTGAGTTCCCCGCTTCCGATTCCCGACCCTTCAACAAGGCTTAGCAAATGACATTACTCGAGTTCACCGCAGGTCTCTTCTTCGCCACCTGCCCAGCCCTGATCGCCCAAGAGGCGCCTCCCTCAGCGACGCCCCCGGCTCCTCCCGCCGACGCCGCGCCTCTCAGCGGCGCCGCCCCTAGCACCCTGGCCGAGTGCGTCCGTCTCGCCCGGGCTCACTCCCCTAGCTTGAAATCCGCCGCCGCGGTCGCCGAAGCCCGTGAACTGGAGCACCAGTCGGCGCAAGCGCAGTGGCTCCCCACTCTCGACGCGGACGGCCGTTACGGGCGCGAAGGCACCTCCTCCCCCTTCACCCGCCGCTCCGTCGAGGCGGCTCCCGGCCGTGCCGCCCAGGCCGGCCAGGACCGGCAGTGGCGCTGGGCCGGCAGCGTCGGACTCACCGCCCGCCAGCTGCTCTACGACGGTGACCGCTTGAACAGCGATATCGAAGCCGCCGGCCTCACCGCGCAGCAATCCAAGATCGAGCAGCGCCTGAACGCAGAAGACACTGTCTTCGAAGCCGTGCGAGCTCACATCCGCCTCTTTGACGCCCGCCAGCAGGTCGAGATCCAGGCCGCGACCCTGGAATCGCTCCGAGCTCTCGAGACCTTGGTCCGCCGCCGCGTCGAAGAAAAAGCCGAGGAGAGCGCTTCGCTGATCCAGGTGCAAGGCCGCATCGCCCGCTCCGAGTCCTCTCTCATCGGAACCGAGGCCGAACTGCTCTCCGCCGAATCGGACTACGAACGGGTCACCGGCGTCCGCCCCGGCCCTCTCAGCTTCGAAAACGGTCCGGAACGCAGCTATAAATCCCGCGAGGAAGCGCTTGCCGCCGCCGCCAGCCACCCGGCCATCCAAGGTTCCGCACTCGCCGTCGACGAAGGCGAAGCCCGCCTCAAGAGCCGAGAATCCGCCCTCAAGCCCCGCGTCTTCGCCGAGCTCAGCGCCCGCGAACGCAGCGATGACAACGCCAGCAACGGCGAAACCACCGTCTACGGCGCCTACCTCACCGCCGAATGGAACCTCTTCCGCGGCGGCGCCGACGTCAAGGCGATCGAAGCCGGCGTCAGACTTGTCGATGCGGCCGAAGCTCAGCTCGTCGGCACGCAGCGCAAGGTCTTCCAGGAGATCCACGAGACCTGGAACCAGCTGGTCGCCGCCGAGCGCCAGACCGCCCTCGCTCTGGCTCAGGAGGAATCGGCCCAGCAGACCTTCCGGGTCTACCAGGAACAGTACAAGGCCTCCCGCCGCAGCCTCTTCGACCTGCTCAACATCACCGAAGAGCTGGCCCAGTCGAAAGCCGCCAGCCGCAGCTCGAAAAACCGCCTCGCCTTCCTGCGCTACCGCCTGAAAGGATCCCTCGCCCAGCTCGCCGAATGCTTCCCCGAGGAAGCCAAGTCCAGCTCCACCCCTCACTCCGCCCAGCCGTAAAAAAGGATAGTTATGGTCGCCACCGAACCGAAAGCCCCTGAGATGGAAAAGGTCGATCCCGCCCATCGCGACGACCTCGCCCATTGCCTCGCCCTGATCGCCCGCACCGAAGGCCGTCTCTACTCGATCAATGCCCTGAAGGACGGCATCCCGCTCGAAGGCGGCATGATCACCACCAACACCTTCTTCCGCTGCGCCGCCCGCGCCGGCTTCAAGTCGGAGCTGGTCCAGCGCAAGCTCGATGAAATCCCCGGCCACGTCCTCCCGGTCATCCTCGTCCTCAAGAACGGCGCCGCCGCCCTCCTCATCCAGCGCAGCGAAGGCCACTGCCGCCTCCTCTATCCGGAAGGCGAGACCGGCCGCGACGAAGTCCGCGCCGAAGCCGAACTCGCCGAAAGCTACACCGGCCAGTGCCTCTACCTGAAAGACATGTTCGAGTCGAAAACCGCCGCCGAAGAGGCCGTGGAAGAACTCGCCGGCGACCCGAAGTGGTTCAGCAAGGCGGTCTTCCGCTACAAGGCGCTGTACAGCAACGCTATCTTCGCGACCCTGC
This sequence comes from Verrucomicrobiota bacterium, assembly GCA_039798785.1. Taxonomy (GTDB): domain Bacteria; phylum Verrucomicrobiota; class Lentisphaeria; order Lentisphaerales; family Lentisphaeraceae; genus CAMCSH01. The sequence continues at coordinate 107,447 of JBDKFG010000003.1, forward strand.
TGATCAACATCTTCAGCCTCGCTTCGACCATCTACATCATGAACGTCTACGACCGAGTCGTCCCCAACGGCCCGGCCGCCAGCAGCACCCTCTGGGCCCTGGCCATCTTCGTCACCATCGTCTACGTCTTCGATGCCATCCTCAAGGTCATCCGCGCCCGACTCCTCGATACCGCGGGAAAACGCTCCGACATCGTCATCACCAGCTCCCTCTTCTACAAGCTGATGAACATGCGCATCGGCAGCCGCCCGAAGAACTCCGGCAGCTTCGCCTCGGTCTTCCGCGACTTCGACTCGGTCCGTGACTTCTTCTCCTCCACCACCATCACCTTCTTCGCCGACCTGCCCTTCGTCTTCATCGCCATCCTGGTGATGTGGTTCATCAGCGGCCCCCTCATCATCACCCCGATCATCGCCGGCGTCCTCACCATCATCATCATGGTGATCTCCCACCACAAGATGAAGAAGCTCAGCGCCGAACAGCTCAAATCCTCGGCCTACAAGCACGGCATGCTTGTCGAAGCCATCGCCATCCTCGAACGGGTCAAACTGGTCCGCGCCCAAGGCTGGCTGATGCGCCGCTGGGAACGCGCCGCCGCCGAACAGGCGATCCAAGGCCAATCCCTGAAAGACATCGGCTCCAACGCCATGTTCGCCGTCGGCTTCATCCACCAGATGGCCACCGTCGTCATCGTCATCCACGGCGTCTTCCTCATCTGGGGCAACGAAGACGGCATCCCCTTGATGACCCAGGGCGCCCTGGTCGCCTCGGTCATCCTCCTCGGCAAGGTCCTGGCTCCCCTCAGCCAGGTCACCGGCCTGATGAGCCGCCTCAACTCCACCCAGGAAGCCCTGAAAAACGTCGGCGAATTCATGGCCGCCCCGGTCGAGCGTCCGCCCGACGGCTCGCTCTGCTCGCGCCCGGTCATCCGCGGCAACGTCAAGTTCGAAAACGTCTCCTTCGCCTACCCTTCCAACACTCCGGGGATGCAGATGGGCGCGCCGAAAAAGGCCCTCGACGGCGTCAGCTTCGAAATCAAGCCGGGCGAACGCGTCGGCATCCTCGGCCGCGTCGGCTCGGGCAAATCCACCACCCTCCGCCTCATCTCCGGCCTCTACGACCCCACTGAAGGCCGCATCCTGATGGACGGCACCGACCTGCGTCAGATCGACCCGGCCGACCTGCGCTCCTCGATCTCCTTCGTCCCCCAGATGTCGATGCTCTTCAATACCAGCATCCGCGAAAACCTCCTGATGTCCAACCCCTCGATCACCCAGGGAGAGCTGCAGGAGATCCTCGAACTCACCGGCGCCATCGATGTCGTCGCCTCTCAGCCGCAAGGCCTCGACCGCCAGGTCGGCGAACAGGGCCAAGCCCTCTCCGGCGGCCAGCGCGACATGCTCTCCACAGCCATGGGCCTGGTCAACCGCGGCAACCTCCTCCTCCTCGACGAACCCGGCACCTCGCTCGACCAGCAGGCCGAACAACGCCTCCTCGCCGGCCTCAACAAGTTCTCCCAGGGCCGCACACTCGTCCTCTGCACCCACCGCCCCAACTGGCTCGGCCTGGTCAACCGCCTGATCATCATCGACGGCGGCAAGATCGTCGCCGACGGCCCCCGCGATCAGGTGCTCGCCGCCCTCAACCAGAACAGCAAACGCCAAGCTGACGGCTCCAACCCCCAGACCGGTAACTGATCATGAGCAAACAAATCGACGACACCACCTACTCCACTGCTCTCTCCGAAGCGCTAATGCGCAAGAGCGCCTGGGGCACCGCAACCAGCGTGATCTTCATGGCCGCCCTCACCATCGCCGTCTTCGTCTGGGCCTGCATCGCCGAGGTCAATGAACTCAGCCGCGGCGTCGGTCAGGTCATGTCGACCAAGCCGCTCGTCCCGATCCAGAACCAGGAGGGCGGCATCCTCGCCGAACTCCAGGTCAGCGAAGGCAGCAAGGTCAAAGCGGGAGCCCCCCTTCTCGTCATCGACAACTCCGAGCGCTTCGCCCAGTTCAACGAAGCGGAATCCCGCCGCCTCGCCCTCCTCGCCGAGAGAGCCCGCCTCAACGCTTCAATCCAAGGAGCCAACACACTCGAACTCCCTGATGAGGTCAAGACCGGCAGCCCCGACGTCCACGCCAAAACCCTCAAGCTCTTCAACAGCGAACGCCTCGAATTGAAGACCAAGGAGGAAGCGATCCTCAAGGACATCGCCAGCACCGAGCTGGCTCACGATGAAAACCTCTCCGCCCTCTGCCGCCTCGAGGCGGAACTGACCGGCAAGCTGCCGGTCTTCCCTGAGGATCTCAAGGCCCGCGCCCCCAAGGCCGTCGCTCTCGACGCCGCCTACGCCGCCAACCGCAAGGCCAAGCTCGACAACGAAGTCAACACCCTGACCCGCAGCATCGAATTCATGCAAAAGCAGTGCGACACCTACCAAAAACTCGAAAAGGAAGGCGGCATCTCCCAGATCGAAGTCAACAACATCGAACGCCAGCTCAACGACGCCCGCGGTGAACTCGCCGCCAAGTCGAACCAGTTCCTCGTCGAAGCCGGCTATGAACAGAAAACCCGCCGCCAGCAGGCGCTTGAGCAGGAAAAGGAAATCATCAGCCTGAAAAGCCGCCTCGCCGACCTGCGCGAATCGCGCATCCGCGAACACTCGGAGAAACTCAAGGAAGCCAACTCCGAATACGAAGCCATCATCCAACGCCTCGCCGGCTTCCGCGACATCAAACGCCGCGCCAACATCGTCTCTCCCGTCGACGGCGACATCCGCAAGATCAACTTCAAGGCCCTCGGCAGCGTCGTCCGCCCCGGCGATGTGATCATGGAGATCGTCCCGACTGAACAATTCCTGATCGAAGCCCGGATCGAACCCAAAGACGCCGGATTCATCAAGGTCGGGATGACCTGCAGCATCCAATCCACCTGCTTCGACTACTCCATCTACGGCGGCATCGATGGCGAAGTCACCTGGGTCTCCCCCGATGCCGAGCGCGATGAAAAAACCGGCGCCTCCTTCTACAGGATCAAAGTCAAACCCAAGGGCACCGTCTTCGGCGCCGGCACCAAACACGAAGGCCACATGTACACCGGCATGGAAGCACAGATCAACGTCCTCACCGGCAAGAAGACAGTCATGCAATTCCTCCTCAAGCCCTTCATCAAAGGTGCGAACGACAGCTTCACCCAGCGTTGATTCCCGCAAGAGCCGGAGCTCGCCCAGGTTTTCAGAGCCTCGTCGCTCTCGATCCCTCGCTCCGGCTCTTTTCTTATTCATCTAAGTTTATCTAAACCTAGATTCCGCCGATGGCTTATCTGAGCTCAGGCTTAGTTACCTCCGAAGGAGTTGCGGATTTCAGCCCAGGATTGAGCTGCATCGGCGGCACCTTGGAACAAAGAGAGCTATGAATTTCGACCCCAGGGACCAAGGAGCTGCCGGACACAGCTGAGGAATCTAGATTAACCTAAAAACCGCAGTTGGAAGGCTCAAAGGTTAAAAGGATCAGCTACAACAGCAAGAGGTTATGGTGTTCGAGGGCGCTCGGCAACTCCTCCGGCTGGCAGTCATGCAGGTCGAACTAGAATCGTCATTTGTCGCTGTTGTATCGCGGCAGGGACTCTCATTGCTGTGAGCCCCCCGCACAGATCCCGGCGGGCGCGATTTGCGCACCGGGCTCCCACCTTGGGTGTTTGGCGATGAAGCGCACGCTGGGCGATTGCCGTCATGCGGCTCCATGTGGTGGCGTCCCGCTGGCTACGGCGCCGAAGCGCCCGCCGCCAAAGGTCCGTCACATGGTGGCGAAAAGCGCTCAGGTTTTTGCTGTTGCTCGGCACGGCGTGGTAGGCAAAATAACCGCTGACCACTTGGCCCAACCACTTCCCCAAGATTGGAATCGATTGGTGCATCCGCTGTCGCAGCT
>JBDKFG010000004.1:0-112561 GCA_039798785.1 Verrucomicrobiota bacterium
TGACGCGGACAGGAGAGCTTTCCTATCAGAGGTCATTCCGACGGATCACCGAATAAGCTAAGCTATTGCTGTTGCAGCTAATCCTTCCAACCTTTCAACGGCGGTTTTTAGCTTGAACGATCATTCCCTCCCAAGGACTGCAGACGATGAGCGTCGTTTCCGGGGGAACCGGGGAGAGCTCCCGGGTGACTCGTTTAGGACGGTGATGCTCCAGCATGCTCAAGCCGAAATTGAGCCAGATGCCGATGCAGACCATGCCGATGGCAAAGGTGCTGATCGAGACTCGCAGAGCGGTCATCGGGTCGCCCCCGAAGTGACGAGCAAGCAGGATGGTGAAAAAGGGGGCAGGGAGTGCGGCGAGGAGGCAGAGCATGCGACGTGCTTCGTCGGAAAGGCCGGGCAAGAAGATGGCGACGGCCAAAAACGGAATCGGTAGGATTAAAAGTCGGACGCCAATTGCCGCGAAGACGACCCGCAAGCCGCTGCGGAAAAAGCCACTCTCACGAAAGAGCAGGTCGTAGATCACAGCTCCGCAGAGCAGGACGCCGAATGGGATCGCCCCCTTGCCCAACATCTCGATAGGATGGATAATCGCCAGCGGAATGTCGTGGTGCAAGCCGGTGAAATTGCATAACAGAGCCGCGGTGACGGCAACGCTGGGGCCATTGAGCAGTTTTGCACACCAGTCACGATTAAAGCTCCCACTGAGAATCAAGACCCCAACGCTCCAAAGCGCGATGTCGAGGCCGACGTTGTAAACCGTCAAAACTGCCAGCTCGGCTGATTGCGGTCCCCAAAGGCCGATAGCCACCGGAATGCCGACGTATGCCGCGTTGGGCATCGATGCGGTGACCCCGAATGTGCGCGCTTTGGTTCCGCCGTCTCTTTGATGCCGGAAGATCAGTCGCCCGACTTGATAGGCGATCAGCATGCAGACAAGAGTAAGAACGCAGCCACAGCCGATCAGCATCACCGCCTGCGATGGCTCGAGCAAGCAGGACTTGCCGAGAATGGAGGAGAAAATCAGCGCCGGAAGCATGACGTTGACGACGATTTTCATCAGACTGGAATCGGCTTCACCACTGAGGATCGAGCGATGACGACAGACCATTCCTATGGCTACGAGAACGCTGACCGAGGCAAGCGCAGCAACAACTGGGGTGGTGCTGAACATGATTAATGTCCTCCCTGAAGTGGCCTAGTCGCCCTAAGTTGAGGTTCTCGGCTTCTCATATCACTCTCCGCCTTGTTGCTCCCTTAAAATATTATTACGAAATTCGATTTTAAAAGTTCATTCATTACGATTTTTTGATTGTTTTTAATATTTATTACAAATTATTATTTAGCAAGCGAAGGCATTTAGTTTGGCTGTGCTCCAAGCACCTTAAACTTCCCCCTATGATCCATCTTTCCGAAGATCCCTTGTCATTCCGCAGTCCGTACTGACGTTTTATTGACTAGAAAGGCGCGAATCCTTATAAAGTCCGAACTAACGAGACTTCTCAAGGTTCCCACGCCACCTAACCTGCACAGCCTCAATGAATAGAACAAAAGCAAATCTCGAGAGGAGTCAACAATGATCAAAATCCACACGGGACCTGCCCTGTTAGCCGCTCTGATTGCCGCCGCATGCCAGTCCACGGGAGCGAGAAGTCTCCCTGCGGAGTCGTCGCTAGTCGCCGCCCTCGGCAAGGAGGAAAAATCTGGCACCCAAGTCAGCCGCACCCAGTGGTTTGAGGAAGCTCGCTTCGGGATGTTCATCCACTGGAGCGGCAGCGCCGCCATGGAAGGTCGCTACTGCGGCGAGCCGGTAAGGCAGGGCGTCTACGGAGAATGGCTGCGCGCTCGCAACAGAATGCCCCGGAAGGATTGGGATGTCGCGATCGCCTCCATGCAAATTACGCCCGAAAAAGTCGACGCTTGGGCGGACGCAGCCAAGTCTGCCGGCATGAAATACCTCATCTTCGTAGCCAAGCACCACGACGGCTTGGCGCTATGGCCCTCCAAGGTGTCCGACTACACCTACAACAAGGTCAGCGGCGTCGATTTCGATGTCATCGCACGCCTGAAGAAGGCCTGTGACGAACGCGGACTGAAGCTGTGCTTCTACTACTCGCAGTGGCAAGACTGGGAATCTCCAGAAGGCTGGGGAAACTTCTGGGAGTTCAACAGCCGCAATCCGGCCCAGTACGATGCCCACAAAAACTTCCAGTTCTGGGACGGCTCGCTTTTCCGCGACAACCTGGACTCAGTGCGTTTCGACCGTTATTGGCGAGGCAAGGCGATGCCCCAGGTGGAAGAGCTGATCCGTAACTACCGCCCGGCCATGATCTGGTTCGACTGCTATATCCCGCAGGAGAAGACAGTCATGAGCGAGCAACAGCTCGCCGACATGAGATCAATGATTCGCAAGCTCGACCCGCAGTGCCTGATCAACTCCCGCCTGCCGACCACCAAGATCGGCGGCGATGACGGCGCTGATTTCGAGACTCTCGGAGACAACCAGCTGGGGAACCAGCGCCGCGGCCACCCATGGGAAAGCGCCATGACCTTCCCCATGTCCTGGGGCTACAACCGCGATGACCAAGACTGGCGCCCGACTACCTACTTCGTGCGAAACCTCGTCCGCAATGTCTCAATGGGCGGCAACTTCGTCATCAACATCGGCCCTCTTGCCGACGGCACCGTCCCCGAAGAGGCTCGGGTGCGCCTGAACGAGATTGGCCGCAGTGTCATCGCCAACCGTCAAGGCATCGCCGGCTGCGGCATGTCGCCATTCGAAGAGACCTCTCAGGACTGGGGTTTGACCACCCACCGCCGTGACAAGGACGGTTCGGAGCAACTGTTCCTGCATGTCTTCGACTGGCCGGTCGACGGCGTGGTGCGAGTCAACGGGCTCAAGACCCGGGTGCGCAGCGCCTCCCTTCCCTCCACCGGAGCTCCGCTGAAGTTCACGCAGAACGGCCTATCGACCCATGTCTCGGTACATGGCCTGTCCCCCCTCCCCTACAACACCGTCATCCGTCTTGATCTGGAAAGCGCGCCGGAGGTGGATAATCAAGTCATCGGCGAACGCAACGGTGGCGACATCGTGCTCCAAGCCGCCCAGGCCCGCTGCATGGGAGTCAAACGCGAGCGCCCCGATGATGGCAGCACCAAGCTCCCAGCCCAACTCGGCGCTTGGCACGCAGGGAACGCCTCGGCATCGTGGCGCATCACAATTCCCGCTGCTGGCAAATACCGCACGCGGATCTGCTATGCGGCCGATCTCGCCGCTGCAGGTCAAGGCTTCACCGTTTCCACGGAAACCGGAGCCGTCCTTCACGGAGAGGTCCAGGGAACGCACCGCAATCATGGCGAATTCCGCACCTTCGAGCTCGGGGAAATGGATTTCCCCCACGCCGGGGAGTACACGGTTCATCTGCGCCCCTCCGCCAAGGTCGAGGCTGAACTGTTCAAATTGCTCTGGGTATGCTTCAGTGAGAAGAAACCTGCGGAAGCGAAATAAGGAGATCCTTCATGACCCGCCTCATCCAAATTCTTCTCCTCCCGCTCGCCTTGCTCCTTGCAGGTGCTGCATCCTGCCGCTCCGTACCTGTCCTCGCCGAAGCACGGATGACGGACTACGTGATCGTGACCAGTGCAAATGCGCCACCGGCCGAGCAAACCGCCGCGAAGGAGCTGGCTGAATACCTGAGAAAATCAACCGGAGCGAGCTTCCAGATCGTCACCGAAACCACGTCGGAGCCGTCCCAAGCCATCTATCTGGGCTGGACTGAGTTTGCCGCTAGCAAAGGCTTGGATGGCTCCAAGCTCTCTGCCGAGGAATGGAGGATCAAGACCATCGGCGACCACCTCGTCATCACCGGCGGCCGCCCTCGCGGCACTCTTTACGGCGTCTACGACTTCCTCGAGAAGAACCTCGGCATCTACTGGCTCGACCGAGACACAGAGCTCGTCCCCAGCCATGCCTCCCTGAATCTGGCGCCAGTCGACCGCCAAGGACAACCCGTGTTCCGGATCCGCAACAACTACCCCACCCGCGACGATGAGCAGGAAATCCGCTTCCGTCTCCGCAACCGGCAGAACTATCACGGGGCCAACATTGAAGATCTGCCTTCTGCGATCTTCGACGCTCACGGCGGGCGCGAGTTCATCGGCGGCCCGAACCACTGCCACAATCTCCACATGTACGTCCCGGTGGCCAAATACGCCGCCGATCATCCGGAGTATTACGCCCTTGACAACAAAGGTAAGCGATCAATCCCTTCTCCCAACATCAAGGACCACTCCAGTGGCAGCATCTGCTTTACCCACCCGGAGGTCCGAAAAATCGTCCTGGCGCAATTGCTGGATTGGATCGCCGCAGACCGCAAGGAGTTCCCGCCAGGTCGTCCGGCTGCCGCCCGGCAGTCGCCGCCCATCGTCTATGATGTCAGCCAGCAGGACAACATCGTCGTCTGCCACTGCCCCTCGTGTCGCGCCTTGGTCAAGCGAGAGGGATCGGAAAGCGGCCCGCTCATCGACTTCATCAACGAATTGGCCGATGGTGTGGGGGGGATTTATCCTGACGTCAAGATCCAGACCTTCGCCTATCAATGGTCGCAATCCCCGCCGCTGACACTGCGTCTGCGTCCGAACGTCGTGATCCGCTGGTGTGATTGGTGGGCACCTTTCGGACAGCAGACGGAGGCGGAGCCCTGGCATCCTCTCACAGCCCCGGCCAATGCCTGGCGGGCAGAGAACCTGCGGCGCTGGTCTTCCATCACACCTGCCGGATTGCATGTATGGGACTACGGCGAATTCTGCTCCTGGCCGGGCTTCCCCTTCACCCTGTCCGCCCCACTGTCCGAAGACCTGAACTTCATGGCCGACAACCATGTGTTCGCCTTCTTTCTGCAGAACGACACCGGATCGCCCTGGTCCCGATCGGGCGGCCGTTGCAATTTCTCTCCTCTGTACAACTGGCTCTCTTGCCAGCTGATGCTAGATCCGCGCCGCCCCGTCGAGCCCCTCATCCAGGTTTTCATGGACGGCTATTACGGTCCGGCGGCACCCTATATGCGCTCGCTCTACGACAAGCTTGCCAGCGCCCAGAAGAGTCTACCAAGCCGGATGGCAACGGGCAGCAGCATCGCCCAGATCGGCTACGTGACGGCGTCCTTCCATGCGGAGATCGACCGCCTGCTGCAACAGGCTGAAAGTGTCTGCGCAACAGACATCAAGGCCCTGAGGCACGTCCAGCTCGAGAGGATTCGCTGCGACAGCGCACTGCTCGACAATTGGGATCAGCTGAAATGGAAACTGGCGCCGGGAGAATCCATGCCCTTCGAACGCGAAGCAGTCATCGCACGGATCGAGGAGCGCGCCTCGCCAGTGATGACCAGCCTCGGCCTCCCCCCGAATTCCACCTGGAGCCTGAAGCACCGCCTGAATTTCTGGCGCCATCCCCCCAGCGCAGAGCTTCCCCCGCAGTTCCGCGATCTCGACACCCATCGCGTCATGCAGTTTCTCTACCCGAGTTTCAACCTGCCCGGGGTAAATGACCCCGAGGCCGCCTCCGGGAAGGCGGTGCGGATCCACCCCGCGGACGAGTCACTTCACCACCCTGCCCCCGCATTCGGCCTCTACAATCAGAGTTCCAAGAAATTCGGACCTTCTGTGACTATCCCGAAAGCGCAAATCCCACAAGACGGGAAGTACCACCTTTACAAAGTCGGTCTCTGCCGCATGCTGCCAGGAACACGACTTTGGGGGCATTCAAGTTGGACCTTCGCCTGCCACGACATCGAGTATGCCCACAAGGCAGAGGCTAATGATTGGGAGGTTTGGGTCTCAGCGAAGTTCACCGGTCCTGCCTACATACGAGATAGCCAGGACAAGCAAAGCCACTTCTATGTCGATCGCGTCCTCTTGGTCAACCCAGAGCCCGTAAAGGCGATCAAAATAGAGAAGGACAAGCTCAAAAACCCTTGAGACGAGAGACGAAGCCAAGTAGGTTCCGGGGCGAGCTTCGCCCCGGAATTCCACCCTCAGAGATAGCTGTCGAGCTGTCGCACATAGCGGGCCATCGCTTCGCCCACTCGCTTGCGATAGACAATGACGGTGTTCTGGGCAAGCTGGCAGTGAACAGCCGCAGCCTCGGGAGTTTCCCCATTAACAAGCCGCTTGACCACATCGATCACCTGGGGACTGAAGTGACACTCGGCCTCCTGCCAAGCCAAGGACAGAAGATGAGCTTGCCACTCCTCCTCAATCCAGACAGGCTCCACCGCTTGATCGTCATCGGCAAGGCTGCCGACGCTCTCTTCCCGGCGCGCACGCCGGCCATTGCTGCGGCAATGATCGACAAAAGCGTTGTGGCAGATGCGCGCCAACCAGGAGCGAAACCGCCCCTTCCCCGGCTCGAATCCACCCTCGTTCATGGCTCGCCAGCAGCGCAATAGGATTTCCTGCCGCAGATCATCAATGTCAGCATGGGACAATCCATGGCGGCGCAGCAGCGCCCCGATGAAGCCACCGTAATAGTTAAGAAAGGCCTCCCATGCCATCTCGTTGCGGCTACCAGTCAGCCCCGCAATTAAGCTATGTCTGGTTTCTTGCGACATTCTAAGTCCCTTCTTTAAAAAATTAAAGAGAACATGGTGAGTACACCTGTCAATCTGACATTGCGAGTTTCCCAACTTTCAGCTTTCAGCTTGTAAGTAACCAGTTTCATTCTTGGTGCTGCAGAAATCGCAATCGACTCGTTAGGCGGCAGCCATATCCACGGCAACCACCTCGCCCGCATGGATGCCCCCATCCAGGCTGGAGTTGGGACACAGTTGGGGACGTACAAAACACAGGCTCCCCCTGTCATCCCGAAACTCTCTAGCTAGCAAAGCGGGAACATTCCAAAAGTCATCACCATCTGTCATTACACAATAACTGGTGGCGTTTCAGAGGTATCCAACCTTCTGCGATCTGCCTGAAACAGATCGCAAACCCCAAGAAACTCATACAACAGACACACAGGACAAGCCATGACAAGAAGCACACTCCTCACCCTCCCACTAGCACTGCTTTTTGCAGCCTGCTCCGCAGCCGAGAACTCCGCCACTTCGGCGGCAGCCAAGCCGATCCTGCTTGAGGCCGAGGCCTTCGCCGAACACGGCGGCTGGGCGCACGACCAGCAGTTCATGGACCAGATGGGCTCTCCGTATCTCCTCGCCCACGGCTTGGGCAAGCCGGTGGCCGACGCCACAACCCTCCTCAAGGCCCAGCCCGGCCGCTACCGTCTCTGGGTGCGCACCAAGGACTGGGTCGCTCCCTGGGGAGCGAAAGGCACACCCGGCCGCTTCCAGGTGAAGCTCGACGGCCAGGCCGTGCCGGTCGAATTCGGCACCGAAGGCGCCAAATGGCATTGGCAGGACGGCGGCATCGTCGAACTGAAATCCGAGAACCGCGTCGCCCTGCACGACCTCACCGGCTTCGAGGGCCGCTGCGATGCCCTGCTCTTCTCCTCAGATCTCAAGGCTACACCTCCAGATGCCGGCCCCGATGCGGCACCTTGGCGCCGCGAGCTCCTTGGCCTGCCCGAAAACCCTGAGGACGGCGGCCGCTTCGACCTGGTGGTGGTCGGCGGTGGCGTGGCTGGCTCCTGTGCTGCCGTTGCCGCAGCCCGCGAGGGCCTATCTGTCGCCCTGATCCAGGATCGCCCCGTCCTCGGCGGCAACGGCTCGAGCGAGGTCGGTGTCCGCATCGAAGGACACATCCACCAGAAACCCTGGAAGGAAATCGGCAATCTCGTCGCTGAATTGGAGGGAAAGCGCAAGAAGACGCCGCTGGTCTGCCAAGTCGCAGATCCGAAAACCGCGATCGAAGAAAGGCAGCAACAAGACGCTAACATGTCTGACGTCATCGCCCGCCAGCCCGGCCTCAAGCTCTTCACCGGTTTCCGCGTCAACGCCGCGGACGCCGACAAGGGGCGGCACCTTCGGGCAGTCGTCGCCCAGGACACCCGCAGCGGCCGCCGCCTGCGCTTCGCCGCCACCTGGTTCGCCGATTGCACCGGCGACGCCACCATCGGCTTCCTCGCCGGCGCCGAGTTCACCATGCAAAATGAGGGGCACATGGGCGTCACCAACCCCTGGAGCATCAGCTGCGAGTGCAAAGACCGCACGCTTCTCTCCGCCAGCACCTCCGAGTCCCCTGGATCGATTTTCGCCTTCCCCCGCTGCCCCTGGGCTGTGGATCTGTCCCAGAAGCCCTTCCCCGGCCGCGGCAAAGTCGCCGGTCAATGGGAAGCCAAGGGCGCCTCGAGCAATCTCGGCAGCTGGTTCTGGGAGAGCGGCTACAATCGCCATCCCATCGACGAGGTCGAGTTGATGCGCGACCAGAACCTGCGCGCCATGTATGGCGCCTGGGACGCTCTCAAGAATGTCGACAAGGTCTATCCCGATCGCGAGCTCGCCTGGGCCGCCTTCATCGCCGGCAAGCGTGAATCCCGCCTCCTCACCGGTGACGTGGTGGTCAACGGCGACGACTTCCGTAAAGGCCGCAAATTCGAAGACGCGGCGTTCCCCTGCACCTGGAGCTTGGACTTGCACGACCCGCATCCGCAATTCCTTGATGCCGACCCCTACGACCCCTTCATCTCAAGCGCCAGCCATTATGATGACAAAAGTGGGAAATATCTCTATAAAGGCCCTTACTGGGCTCCCTACCGCGCCCTTTATTCACGCAACATCGACAACCTTTGGATGGCCGGACGCAACATCAGCGTCGACCGAGAGGCTCTCGGCGCGGTAAGGGTGATGCGAACCTGCGGCATGATGGGTGAAGTGGTCGGCCTCGCCGCCGGCATCGCCAAGCGCCGCGGTCTCTCCCCGCGCGGCGTTTACGAAAAGGCACTGCCCGAGCTCCAGGAATTGATCGTCCGCGGCGTCCTGCCCGCTCCCCGAAAAGAGAACTGATGAGCGCCTAGGACGATCAGGATCAACAATGAAAATCGAACGGGAGTGATTAAAGTGGCATGGACATTTTACGGGGCGATGGCCAGGCTGGAGCTGGTCTCGGGAGACCATGACAAGCCCGGCCCCCAAAGCATAGACGGCAACAAGATCTCCTTGGAGCTGGAAGCTGGTGAAGGTCAACTCCTGCTGCTGCAGTAATGGCTTCCATGGTGCTCCAAAAAAAGTGAAATGTCGCGGATCGCAGGAAGCAAGCCTCCAACCGGCACGTGATGCTAAGGATTCATGGTGTTGCCGGAGGGATTTACAGTGCGATGCCGCCAAGAACCAACTTGCTGGGAAGGCAATTGCATAGGCGGCAAAAGGAACTCAAGCAATCAACTAGATCCATGAGGGTAATATGATTCATCATCTTTCTCTGGCAGTCGAGAATCCTAGACATGTGGCGCAAGTTCTCGCGAACTTGCTGCGAGGGGCGGTCACGGGCTTTGGTCCGTATCCCAATTCTTACATCGCATGGGCAGCCGATGATGTCGGCACGGCGATTGAGCTTCTGCCGATCGGGACGCAGATGCGACCAGGTGCCGGAAAGGTACAAGCTCAATTTTTCAACACACCGGACGCCTCCGGGTTGACGGCGACACATGTCGCCCTGTCTGTTCCTTTGGAGGAGGCCGAGGTTCTCGAAATCGCCAGGCAACAGGGCTGGCGGGCCGTACGCATGTCCAGGGGCTGGAACGACGTGATCGAACTTTGGATCGAGAACCGAGTTCTCGTGGAGGTGATGACGCCCTCCATGACTCAGGAATTTCTGGCCGCTATCCGGGCTTGGCTTCCTCAGATCAGAGCTGCAGAATGACATTATCATCCACACCGCACCCCTCCAAAGGAACTAGGCCCTTAGCCGCACGCAACGAGGAATAAGAATATGGCCCAGTGGACTTGGTCCTGGAGGCTGCTTGGCACGATGTCCGACAAGAAGCTGGCGGATCAACTTGGCACTTCACCCCTAGCCGTGACCTGGCGGCGACGGAGTTTCGGGCGGGCAGCGTGGAGCCAGCATAAATCCGACTGGACGCCGACGGATGAGCAGAAGGCTATGCTTGGGAAGGTCATGGACACCGAACTCGCGAAAGCTGCGGGCGTTTCGCTCCGTTCGGTGCGCAATGCCCGTCGAAAACTGGGATTGAAACCCGCATTCAGTCCTTGGGAGCCCAGTCCAGAAATTCTCGGCCTCATGGGCAAACTTTCCGACCGAGAAGTGGCGCAGCGCGCCGGGGTCAAGACCAGCTTGATTTGCAGCTATCGTCAAAAACACGGCATAAAAAGCGGCATCAAGGCCTGGCAGCCCGATCCACAACAGGAATCCCTACTTGGCAAGATGCCAGATGCCGAGTTGGCTGCAAAAGCAGGGGTGACCGAAGCAGTGATCCGTTTTCATCGTCGCAAGAAGGACATCCCAGCCTTCACGGTGCCGTGGCAGCCGAGCCCCGAAATACGCGATCTTATCGGCGTCCTGCCGGACAAGGAAATTGCCAGGCGTTATAATATTCGAGCGAACAAGGTGCGCAATTGGCGGATCAAGCACGGCCTGGAAGCCATTCCACGCGCTTGGGAACCGACGGACGAGCAGATTGCCTTGATGGGAAAAATCACCGACCGGGAGCTGGCAAAGTTGGCCGGCGTCAATGCTTCAGTGGTTACCTCTCACCGCAGTAAACGGGGCATTGCTGCCGCACCGATCTATTGGACGCCGAGTCCTGAACAGCTAGCCTTGCTGGGGAGCAAGCCCGATAAAACCCTAGCGAAGGAATGGGGTGTCAACTCCAAGTCAGTTGTCGCACATCGGCAGCGCTTAGGCATTCCGCTGTTCGACGAGTCCCCTTGGACTCCGAAAATCGATGCTTTGCTGGGCAAAATCTCCGATGCGGATCTGGCCCGGGAAATCGGTGTGGCACGCGCCACAGTCAGCAGGCGGCGACGGAAGAAGAATATCCCTGCGCTTATTGAGTCTTCCTTCCCGGATCTGGAGATCGTTTGGTCTCCATCGATGATTGCCGTCCTCGGCACGATGCCTGACAAGGAAGTTGCGGCGCGACTCGGCATCAGCATTGATAGTGTGTTTCAGAAGCGTCATGCGCTGGGGATTGCGGCGCACAAAAAAGGCTGACTCCAAGGAGTCAGCCTTTTGCAGAATCCAGCTTTGGAAAAAGCTTATTTGGCCTTGGCGGCGTCGAGTTGTTTTTGCAGCTTGGCGATCTGCTTCTGAATCTTGGCGGCGGCTTTGCCGTCGTGGGCTTTCAGGGCGGCGTCGATCGCGGTCTTGTGCGACTTGAGGTTCTTCAGGCCGGCGTAGAAGTTTTTCAACTGCACGCTGTTGAGTTTGTTCAGGGCTTCACGCAGGGCGGCAGTGTTCTTGCGGCCTTCGCTTTTTTTCTTGCCATCAGCAGTCTTGGTCTCAGCCATGATCATTCTCCATTGGGTTGTGTGAATCTCTAGCAATCTCTGACGTCAAAACTAATCAGATTCTGCTACAAATCAACACTCATTTTACTCGGAATATTCAAATTCAGAAATGCCGCGAAGATCCATTATCTCCTTCAACTGGCGGAAGGAATAGGGATAATAATCATGGGTGTCGACGCCGACATCCTGACGCTTGCCTTGAGCAGGCAGTTTGCCGTGGGAATGCCCATGAACGTGCCAGGATCCGTGATGGGATTTGTTCCACACCTGGAAGGCGTAGTGACAGCAGATGATCAGTTGCTTCTCCCCGACATCATGCACCACCAGCTCGAGATAATCATTGCAGCTCCGGAAAAACTCGCCATTGCCGGGGTGATCGTGATTGCCAAGAACGAGATGATGTTGGCCATTGAGACGCTTGATGATGCTTCTCGTCTTTTCCGGCGGCGCAAAGGAGAAGTCGCCAAGATGGATCACGACATCGTTTTTCCCGACCACGGCATTGTGGCGGAGGATCAGTTCTTCGTGCATCTCCTCGACATTCTGGAAGGGCCTCTGGGTGTATTTGATGATGTTCTCGTGAAACCAATGCTGATCGCCGGTGAAGAAGATCTTCCCGTCTTTGAGCTGGTGGCTGATTTTCATGATTTCACTCCGGCTTCGGGGTTTTTCCAAGTGCCATTTTGCAGCTCCTCCCAGCTCAAGAGCACCTGGCCGTGACGCTGACCTTGAAGATGGATGAGGCCGAAGACGCGGATGCCTCGCCAGTCCTCGACATAGCTTTGGTGCTGGTGTCCATGGACAATCTGCTTAGGACGGAGCCTCTCGACAAGCTCCAGATAGCGTGCGTTGCAATTCGCAGTGTAGGCCTCGGCCATGCCGTCGACGGGGAAACGCGCGGCAAAGGCGGCATGGGCCCCTCGAACTGCCTCAGTCAGTGGCGAGTCGTGAGAGACGAGAAGATCAATGGGGTGCCGAGGCGCGATTCTGCCGACATCGAGCTCAGGGTCGAGGGCTTCCTCGGGAAACCACTCCACCATCGGCGTCCGAAGAGGGCGGCCCGCCGCGGTCCGCTCACTCCCGACCACACCATCCGCACCAAGCGCCTGCCTGCGGTCATCGCTGACAATCCCGAAGTTGAGATCGCCGGATACGCTGGCGAATACCAGCGCTACTTCGATCGTCACGCCAAGTCCGAGCATCGCCGCCTCGATCCGGCGCCGCGTTGGGCCGTCTGGCAGGATCGCGGCCTGCTCTCCTTCGGCGCCAGCCGTCAGGAGGCGTCCCAGATCCTCGACATCGCCGCCCACACCGCCCAGTCGATTCTCGATGCCGAAGCTCTTGGAGGTTGGCACCCCTTGAGCGCCGCCGAGCTCTTCGCCATCGAATACTGGGAACTCGAGCAGCGCAAGCTCAAATCCAGCGCCGCCCGGCCGCAGTTGCAAGGCAAGATCGCCCTGGTCACCGGCGCCGCCGCCGGCATCGGCCGCCTCTGCGCCGAAGAGCTCCTCCGCCAAGGTGCCTGCGTCGTCGGCATCGACATCTCGGCCGAGCTCGATGAGCTGAAACATCCCTCCTTCCTCGGCCTGCGCTGCGACCTCGGCGTCGAGGCGGAACTCAAGGCCGCGGTGGAACGCTGCGTCGCCGAGTTCGGCGGCCTCGACATCGTCATTTGCAACGCCGGCATCTTCATCGCCGGGGACTACGTCGAGAAGCTTGAAAACATCGTGCCACGGATGAACATGGAGCTTCTCAAGGCCAATGTGCTGGACGGGAAAACTCTTGACTGTCGAGTACTTAAGAGCTTATTATCAATGTGTTATGACCAAATTGTGACTGGTGACAGGACTGTTGGTTCTAGGTCAATTAGTTTGGTAGCTGCCTATTGGAGCATCACACAGAGGGCAGCACCAATCGGCAGGCAAGTGATTAAAAGGAGTGCCGGGGGCGATGCCGAGGGTCGGCGAGCCGAGTTCCGCCAGGTATTCGCTGCGGCAGTCCCGACAATGATGACGTTGTGGCAGGGGAGCTTGCGGCAAAGGCATGGCCAGCGGCTGTGGATCGCGAGCAGGAGTAGCGACAAACTGCCGCTGTAAGTCCACCAAGGCCTGGCGAAGCCGGCTGAAACTGAGCTCGGACGCATGCTCAATGATGACGGGTGAACGAGGATCAAAACCGGCTTTGTGACTGAGGCGATAACGGCGCAGACCGAAGAAGCCGCGTTGCGATTCGATCAAGACCATAGAGCCGCATTCGGGATCGGCGTTGATCGCGAGACTGAGGCCAGAGAGCTCGCGGCTGTCGAGTCGCTGAGACAAGATAAGGGCATCGGGATCGGCGGGGGGCAGGAGCCAGGTGGCATCGCGTCCACCTTGCAAGGGGAGGCGGAGGGTGGCGCAGAGGCGGCGCCAGATGGCGAGGGTGTCAGGCGCGAGGTGTTTGATCAGCAATTGACGTTGCGGCGTCAGATAGAGCTGGCCGAGCCCTTGCAGGCGGGCGGTGTCGGCGAGGGCCTGCAGAGTTTGCCAACGCCAGGGCTGTTGGCGGTTATCGAGGATGAGGGAGAAGCGTCCATCATCCTGGCGCAAGAAGCCTGCGGCTGGAGCGGCGGGGGCGTCAGCTGGAGCAAAAGCCGGAGCTGTCTTCAGGCGTGGCAGGTTTTCCAGTAATGAGGAGGAGAGGGAAAGAACGGAGCAATCCGGATCGGCAGCGAGGCGTTTCCTGACGAGGGAGATCGCGACGGAGATCAAATCGCTGGGAATGAGTGAAGGAAACAGATGGCGTTGGCGCTGGAGACGGAAGACCAGGAACCAGTAGCCAGGGTCTTCCGAGGCGATGAAGTTCAGCCGTCCGCTGAAGAGCGGCGTAAAAGCCTGGGCCGGATGGCAGAGGTTGACTGCAATTCCTAGATCGGGAGGCAGTGATTGGTGAATTTCGCGATAGGCGTCTTGCGCCACCGCCCAGTCCTTGCCGCTGAGTCCGCCGGCAAGTTGGGAGCTGATCAGGTTGGGAGATCCTTGGGCATCGCGGGCGAGCGGGCCGAAAGAGCGCAGGCGAGGGTGATCGGGGCTGACGCCGGGAATGAGCAATTCCTGGCGCGGACCGAGGTGCAGCAGGCCATAAGGCGCGTCCTGAGCGGCGAGGGCGGCTTCTTCTAGTTCGCGCGGCGACAAGGCGCCGCCGAGAGGGCGGATGGCGGCAATGATGTTCATGAGCGTGCCTCTTGTGAGCAGTTTTCCAACACACGTTTGACCTCGGGTTTGCACGATCCGCAACCGCTGCCGGCGCCGGAATTGGCGCACAGGGTGGCGAAGTCGCGGCAGCCGCCGATGACGAGTTTTTCGAGGTCGATCTTGCCGACGCTGGCGCAGGAGCAGACGATGGGCCCTTGCGGCGGCGGGCGGGCCTGGCCGCCGCGGAAGAGCGAGGCGCGACGGGCGCCGAGTTCGAGGCCTTGTTCGATCAGAGATTTGAACTCGGCGAACTCGGTCTTGTCGCCGATGAGGATGGCGCCGACGAGGCGGTCCTTGAAGATCACGGCTTTTTTGTAGAAGCGCAAATGGCGGTCGAGGAGCACGACTTCTTCGGCTCCGTCCTTGTCGCCGAGGCCTGGGTTGCCGATGGCGCAAAGATCGAGATCTTTGATCTTGAGGACATTGAAGTCGAGACTGCCGCGGTATTCGACATGCGGGTGACCGGCGAGACTGGCGGCGGCGACACGGGCCTGATCCTGAGCGGCGGGAGTGGTGCCGTAGAGCCGTCCGCGATGTTCGGCGATCTCGCCGATGGCGAAGATGGCGGGGTCGCTGCTGCGCATCCGTTCATCCACCAGAATGCCGCGGCTGCACTTGAGTCCGGCGGCGCGTCCGAGCTCGAAGTTGGGGCTGATGCCGGCGGCGAAGAAGAGGGCGTCGGCCTGCAAGTGGCGGCCGCTCTTGAGCTTGACCTCCTGCAGGGCGAATTCGCCATGCACCGATTCAACCTCGTCGTTGAAAATCAACTTGATGCCGCGGGCGCGGACTTCCTCGGCAAGGATGCCGCTGCCGGTGGCGTCAAGCTGACCGCGCATCAGTTGCGACGAGCGTTGCACGAGGGTGACTTCGATGCCCATTTCGACCAAGGCGCCGGCAAGCTCGAGACCCAGCAGGCCGCCGCCGCTGACCACGGCGCGACCGCCATCCTTCAGGTAGTCGCGGATGGCGTCGGCGTCGCGGCGGGTGCGCAGGCCGAAGATGCCTTTGATCTGCGGCAGTGGTTTGAGCGGGATGCTCGGGCGCGAACCGGTGGCGAGGACCAGGGTGTCGTAATGGTGTTGGCGTCCCATCGAGTCGAAGACGGTTTTCTGCTGCGGATCGATGCGGAGGATTTCCGATTCCGGGTGCAGCTTGACCTTCAGTTGACTGAGCTCATCGCCGCTGGTGGAGAGAAGTTCCTGCCAGGACTTGTCGCCGTTGAGGTATTCGGGCAGGAGGACGCGATTGTAGAAGGCCTCGGGTTCGCGGCTGAAGACTTCGATGCTGCCCTTGCCGCGCTGCTGGCGGAATTGGGAGCAGAATTCAAGGGCGGCGGCGCCGGCGCCGACGACGAGGATGCGGCCGGCATCGGGGAAGATAGCTTCCACCTTCACCGCGCTGTGCTTCAAGTCGGGCTCTTTCGAGATCGGGTCAAAGAGGATCGGCGTCAGGTTGTTGGCGCGGGCGAGGATGCCGCCGCTGTTGCGTCCCCAGGTGATCGACATGAAGACGCTGCCGCGGCGCTGACCGGGCTCGAGGTGGGCGGCGGCGACGCATTCGCCGCGCGGATTGCTCAGGCGCATCGGCGCGCCCTCGACGATGCCGAGGCTGGCGGCGTCATCGGGATGGATGTCGATCACCGGCTCGGGTGCGTGCTGACGCAAGCGGGCGACCTTGCCGGTGCGGTTCATGCTGTGCCATTGATCGCGGACGCGTCCGGTGATCAGCAGGAAGGGGAAGGCTGCCGAGGTCTTTTCATCGTCGATTTCAGGCGCGACGCAATGGAGCTTGGCCTTGCGCGAGGCGGTGAAGAACTGCTGATCGGCGAAGAGGCGTGGCGTACCGGGATGCGAGGCATCGGGGCAAGGCCATTGCAGCGAGACGTTTTTAAGGCGTTCGTAGCTGACGCCGCAGATGTCGATGACGGTGCCGCGGGTCAGTTCGCGGCAGTCATTGAAGACGGCCTCGGCATCGGGGTAGGCGAACTGTTTTTCCCAGCCCATGGCCTGGGCGAAACGAATCATGATGGAGGAATCGCAAAGGGCCTGGCCGGGGGGATCGATGAGCTTGGGAAGATAGGTGATGCGGCGCTCGGAGTTGGTCATCGTGCCTTCTTTTTCGAGCCAGCCGGCGGCAGGCAGGACGAGGTCGGCGAAGTTGACGGTTTCGGCCTTTGACGAGGTTTCGCTGACCATGATGAAACGGGCCTTGGCGAAGGCTTTTTCGACCCGCTGCAGATCAGGGAAGGAGAAGATCGGGTTGGTGCACATGATCCACAAGGCTTTGAGCCGTCCATCTTCAAGCGCCTCGATCATCTCCAAGGCGGTGAGACCGGCTTTTGGCGCGATCGGGGCGACGGCCTGCCAGTGGGCGGCGACCTTGGCGCGATGCTCGGGATTGGCGAGATCGTGGTGTGCTGCCAGCATGGTGGCGAGGCCGCCGACTTCGCGGCCGCCCATGGCGTTGGGCTGACCGGTGAGCGAGAAGGGAGCGCAGCCGGGACGACCGATGCGGCCGGTGATCAGGTTGAGATTGATCAGCGAGGTGTTTTTGCGGACGCCGCCGCGCGACTGGTTGAGGCCCATGGCCCAGAGGGTGAGCAGGGTCTTCGATTGACCGATGATGCGGGCGGCCTCTTCGAGCTGGGCCAGCGGGATTTCGCAGGCGGCGGCTTCGACCTGGAGATCGAGGCCGGCGAGGAAGCTTTCGAGTTCGGGCCATCCTTCGCAACGCTGCTGCAGGAAGGGCAGATCGGCGTAGCCACCGCGGATGAGCAGGGCGGCGAGGGCGTTGTGCAGGTGGATATCGCTGCCCGGGCGCAGCGCCAGGTGCAGGTCGGCCATCTCGGCGGTCTGGGTGCGGCGGGGGTCGACGACGATGAGCTTGACGCCGGGATTGGCGGCGCGATGGGCTTCGACGCGACGGAAGAGGATGGGGTGGCACCAGGCGGGGTTGGCACCGGTGATGAAGAGGCAGTCGCTGGCCTCGATGTCCTCGTAGCTGAAAGGCGGCGTGTCGTCGCCGAGGCTGAGCTTGTAACCGACGACGGCGCTGGACATGCAGAGGCGCGAATTGGTGTCGATGTTATTGGTGCCGAGGAAGCCCTTGCAGAGTTTGTTGGCAAGGTAGTATTCCTCGGTCAGCAACTGACCGGAGACGAAAAGGCCGACCGAATCAGGGCCATAGCGGGCGATGATCGAACGGTAGACCGCGGCGGCGCGGAACATCGCTTCATCCCAGCTCACTTCCTGCAGCGGATGGTGGCGGGCGCTGCGCATTTGCGGCACCAGCAAGCGGTCGCTGCGGTCGGCGACGGTGTGATGCAGATTCATGCCTTTGCTGCACAATTGACCCAGGCTGGAGGGGTGATCCGGGTCGCCGGTCAAGGTCAAGCCGCGCTCGTCCTGGTGAACAAGCACGCCGCATCCGACGCCGCAGTAAGAACAGGTGCTTCGAGAAGAAATCATGGGGGAGGCCCTCGATTGAAGATCGGTCAGATCAGTCCGATCGGACTGATCTTGGGAGTGACTCACGCCTGGACCAACACCCGGCCGTTTTCCACCTTGACTGGGTAGGTCCGGATCTGGCCGCAGTCGCTGTCGCCGATCTGGCAGCCGGTCTTGAGGGAGAAGTTGCGCTTGTGCAAGGGGCAGACGACCTTGGGTTCGCCAGCGGTGTCGCCGGTGAGGCCGCGAGCGAGGACCATGCGTTTTTCGTGCGGGCAGAGGTTCTGGGTGGCGTACCAGCCGCGTTCCTGCAGGTTGAAGATGGCGATCTGCTCGTCGTTGATTTTGACGCAGCTGCCCAGTTCAGGGGCGAAGTCGGCGGCGGGGCCGCAGTCGTTCCAGTTCATTGAAAGCTCCAAGTTGAAAGATTGAAAGGTGTAAAACTGAGTCAAATGAGTCGTGAGTCACTATGATTTGTCCTCAGGCCGTGACCCCGGCGGCGGCTCGTTCTGCGTCGGAGAGCGGGCGGATCTGGCCGCGTTCGCTGGCGAAGGCCTGGGTGGGATCGCGCTCGTCGCTGTTGACGAAGTGGTTGAAGCGCTTGAGTTTTTCGGGGTCGTTGACGGCGTTCTTCCATTCGCACTCGTAGGTGTCGACGAGCTGCTGCATCTGAGCTTCGAGTTCTTCGCAGATGCCCAAGGAGTCATTGAGGATGACATCCTTGAGGTGAGCCAAGCCGCCGGGCAGTTTGTCGAGCCAAGTCGAGGTGCGGTTGAGGCGGTCGGCAGTCTTGATGTAGTACATCAGGAAGCGGTCGATGTACTTGATCAAAGTCGCGTCATCGAGGTCGCCGGCGAGCAGGTCGGCGTGGCGCGGTTTCATGCCGCCGTTGCCGCAGACATAGAGGTTCCATCCCTTTTCGGTGGCGATGACGCCGAAGTCCTTGCTCTGTGCCTCGGCGCACTCGCGGGTGCAGCCGGAGACGGCGGACTTAAGCTTGTGCGGCGAACGCAAGCCGCGGTAGCGCTCTTCGATGCGGATCGCCATGCTGGTGGAGTCCTGGACGCCGTAGCGGCACCAGGTCGAGCCGACGCAGGATTTCACCGTGCGCAGCGCCTTGCCGTAGGCGTGGCCGGATTCGAAGCCGGCGGCGATCAGCTCGCTCCAGATCGCCGGCAGATCGCCGAGGTGGGCGCCGAGCAGGTCGATGCGCTGCCCGCCGGTGATCTTGACGTAGAGAGAATATTTCTTCGCCACTTCGCCGATGACGATGAGCTTGTCGGCGGTGATCTCGCCGCCGGGGACGCGGGGGACCACCGAGTAGGTGCCGTCCTTTTGGATGTTGGCGAGGAAGACGTCGTTGGTGTCCTGCAACGGCGCGTGCTTGAGGATGGGTTCGTTCCAGGTGCTGGCGAGGATCGAGGCGACGGCGGGTTTGCAGATCTCGCAACCGTGACCCTGTCCATGCTTGGCGATGAGGGTTTCGAAGCTCTTGATGCCGGAGGCGCGAACGATGGCGTTGAGGGCGACGCGGCTGTGCGGGAAGTGCTCGCAAATCGCCTCGCTGACTTCGAGACCTTTCGATTTCTGGTAGGCCTTGAGCAGGTCAGTGACCAGGGGGACGCAGCCGCCGCAGCCGGTGCCGGCCTTGGTGCACTTCTTCAGCTCCGGCACCTTGCCGCAACCGGAGTCGATGGCGGCGCAAATCGTCGCTTTGCTGACGTTCTCGCAAGAGCAGATGGTGGCAGTGTCGGGCAGGTCGAGCGGGCCGGAACTGTGGCCGCCGCCAGCGACGGCCGGAGCAATCAGGGCAAGCGGCTCGGCCGGCAAGGGCATGGCGTTAAGGTAAAGCTGCAGCAGGGAACCGTAGTCCGAAGCATCACCGACCAGGATGCCGCCCAAGAGGCGCTTGCCGTCGGCAGTGACGAAGATCTTCTTATACACGCCTTTGGAACGATCCGCGACGACGAGATCGTAGTGGGCTTCCTTGGGCTCGATGTTGCCGAAGCTGGCGACGTCGGTGCCGATCAGCTTGAGCTTGGCGCTGAGATCGGCACCGTTGAAGCGGACGTCGCGGCCGAGAATCTGGGCGGCGGCGACATCGGCCTGTTGGTAGCCGGGGGCGACGAGACCGTAGATCATGCCGCGGTGCAGGGCGCATTCGCCGATGGCGTAGATCTTCGCATCCGAAGTGCGCATGGCGTCGTCGACCTGGATGCCACCGCGGGGGCCGACTTCGAGGCCGAAGCTGCGGGCGAGCTCGTCGCGGGGGCGGATGCCGGCGGAGATGATCACCATGTCGGCCTGCAGGGCGCTGCCATCGACAAATTCGAGGCCGTCGACGGCGCCGTTCTTGTCGACGAAGTGCTTGGTGTTGCGATTGAGGAGGACTTCGATGCCGCGCGATTTGATGACGCCGAGGAGCATAGCGCCGCCGCCTTCGTCGAGCTGACGCGGCATCAGGCGCGGAGCGAATTCGACCACCGAGGTCTTCAGTCCCAAGTCCTGGGCGGCCTTGGCGGCTTCGAGGCCGAGCAGACCGCCGCCGATGACGGCGCAAGTCTTCGATTCGTGAGCGCAAGCCCGGATGGCGTCCAAGTCTTCGATGGTGCGGTAGACGAAGATGCCCTTGAGATTGACGCCGGGAACCGTCGGGACGAAGGGAGCTGAGCCGGTGGCGAGGACGAGGGCATCATAGTGAAGCTCGGCTCCTTGGTCGGAGACCACGCATTGACGCTCACGGTCGAGGGCGAGAATGCGCTCGCCGCAACGGAGCTCGATACCACGTTCGGCGTACCAGGCCTTGCTGCCGAGAGTCAGGTCCTCGACGCTGCGGCCGGCAAAATATTCAGATAAGTGGACTCGGTCGTAAGCTGGACGAGGCTCTTCGCCGAAGACGATCAAGTTCCACTCAGCGGCAGCCGGGCTGGCGCTGAAGCGTTCACAGAACTTGTGGCCGACCATGCCGTTGCCGACAACGATCAGGGTTTTACGTTGGTCTTTCATGCTATCTCCTGTTTTTTGTAGATATCTAGTTCAAATTTACATTAATTGTATCATTTGTTAATGTAAATTCGAAATTCGTTTTTATTCATGTCAGATGACACAATAGGAGTCCAGACGTGACGACTTCTTCATAATCACGTCTGGAGTGAAGCTTTAAAACTTGTATTCGAGCTGAGCCCAGACGATCTGTTTGTCGCTGGTCGGGTTGCCGGTTTCTTCGTCGGCGAAGTAGTATCCGTATTTGGCCAAGGCGTTGATTTTCTGGCCGAAGATGACGAAGTCGCGCGACCACATCAGGTCGATTTCGTCGCCGAGATGGCCGTCGAAGTCCTTCGCACCGCTGAAGTCATTGGCGGTGTAGAACCAGTGGTAGGCGGCGGTGAACTTGCCGACGTCGTCGACCTTCACGGAAGCGTCGATCCAGAGATCCTGCAGACCGACTTTCCAGGCGCCGCCGTTGGTGCTGGTGAAGAGGTCGGCCCAGCCGTTGAACTTGTGCGCCGTGCCTGCAAGGGTGTCGAAGCCGTAGTTGGCCCCCGAACCTTCGGCGCCGGAGATGTAGGAGTAGCCGCCGCCGAGGCTGTATTTCTTCTCGATCTCATAGGCGAGGTAGGCTGAAAGGAACTCGCCGTCGTGGCCACCGTTGCCGCCGTTGAAGTCCTGCTGCAGGGCGCCCATGACATCGTAGTTGATGGCGTTTTTGGCATCGATATCGAAGCTGCCGTCGAGGCGCAGGCCTTCGGTGATGTTGTCACGCTCGATGCGCTCGCCGTTGACCGCTTTGACGCTGTTGTCGGCGTCGCAGTCGAGCAGGTAGGCGAAGGCCGAGATGTTGTGCTTGCCGGCGTAGTTGTAGCGAGCATGAAGGACACCGAGGCCGTTGAGCTCATTGCTGCCATGGCTAAGATCCGTGGTGGGCTTGAGAAGAATGGTCTGGATCTCAGTCAAGTATGCCGCGGTCAAGGTAAGCTTGTCGACCGATTTGTTCTGCACCAGGATGCCGTCGAAAGACTGGCCGTTCTGGCGCCAGTCGATGGAGCCGACGAAGCGCTGGTCGTCGAGGTTGATCTCTTGGCGGCCGACGCGAACCAGGGTGTCAGGGATCCATTTCATGTCGGCATACAGTTGATGCAGGCGGAAGCCATCGGGATCGGCAATGATGTCCCGGGTCGAATTCTTCCCTTGTCTGCCGTCCGAATATTCATCCCACGGCGTGAGGTTGGCATGTCCTTGTCCGTAGAAGCTCAGACCGCCGATTTCAGCGGTGCGGAAGCCGAGGCGCAAGCGCGAAGTGGCGGCCCAAGAGTGCGGCTTGCCATTTTCCTGGTCGACATATTCGTAGCGGAGGCGGATCTGGCCGTCGGCTTGGCCCTTGGTGAACATCTCCTGGAAGTTCTCGGCCTTCTGCGGTGCGGCTTTGGCCTCAGCCGATTTGGCCGGCACCGGCGCCTTGGCCGGATCTGTCGCGGGAGCCGCGGGGGCTTGCGCCGAAGCGGCGAGAGCCGGGGTCAGGAGGCTTAAAAACTTAATGGCTAGTGATTTATGTTTCATGCAATGCTCCAGTTTGGTTGGTTTGTTTTGTTACGATTTTGGTGGATATCGCAACATAACATACAAAATTGCAATGAATTCAATTTCCAAGCTTAAAACGTAAATATTAATAAATTATGCCACAAATAGGAATGATTGTTGGTTGACCTACGATTGTTTGGGTTTTATGATTTCATCGTCACGAAAGATGACGATGGATAACATGAGCAACAAAAAAAGGAGTAAAATCGACATGAAACCACAAATGAGAGTGCTAGTGCTATCGACGCTAGCTTTCACGGTGCTCTTCGCAGTCTGGCTGATGTTCGGCATTCTCGGCAAGCCGATCGGCAAGGACTTCCATTTGGACAAGAGTCAGATTTACTGGCTTGGCGGTACCGCCGTCCTGATGGGAGCTTTACTGCGACTTCCTTTCGGCATTCTGACCGACCGGATCGGCGGACGCAACGTCATGGTCGGCCTCTTGCTCTGGACCGCTATCCCCTGCGCCATGGTGTCCTACTGCACGACTTACACTCAGCTGCTGATCTGCGCCGCTCTTTTCGGCATCGCCGGCAACAGCTTCTCGGTCGGTATCGCCTGGAACTCGGCCTGGTTCAGCAAGGAGACCCAGGGGACGGCGCTCGGCACTTTCGGAGCCGGCAACGTCGGCGCCTCGGTGACTAAGGTTTTTGCCCCTGCGTTGATTCTGGCTTTGCCTGCCACCGGCCTGTTGAGCGGTTTGATCCCCGGTGGCTGGCGTGGTATCCCGGTGATTTACGCCATACTCTTGGTGATCACCGCGGCTTTGGTTTTCTTCTTCAGCCCCAAACCCGAGCGCTGCCCCGGCCAAGGCCGGACCATCGCCGCCATGTTGACTCCCCTGCGTGAAGTCCGCGTCTGGCGCTTCGGTCTTTACTACATCGTCGTCTTCGGCGCCTATGTCTCTTTCTCGCTCTGGTTGCCGATGTACTACACCGACGTCTACGGCATCACCCTCGCCAAAGCTGGCTTTTTGACCTGTCTCTTCATCTTCCCGGCCAGCCTTCTGCGTCCTCTCGGCGGCTACCTTTCGGATAAATTCGGCGCTCGCCCGGTGACCCTCGCGGTCATGATTGGTATGCTCCTCCTCTGCGTTCCCCTGAGCATGAACGGCCCTACCTTTAAGCTGTCGATCGAAGTCTTCACCACCCTCGTCGTCCTCGTCGGCGTCGGCATGGGTGTCGGCAAGGCCTCGGTCTACCGCTACATCCCCGACTACTTCCCGAAAGACGTCGGTGCGGTCGGCGGACTGGTCGGCACACTCGGTGCCCTCGGCGGATTCATCATGATGCCTCTCTTCGGCATGATCGAAGGCAGCAGCGGCATCCGTCAGTCGGCCTTCCTGGTTCTCGGTCTTCTGACCTTGATCAGCCTGACCTGGTTACTTGTCGTGGTCAAGCAGTTGCGCAACAACGAGCGTGAAGCTCTCGCGGCGTCCTGAATCGCTACGGCAAGAAGTGGCCCGCAGTCCCGAGATGGGACCGCGGGCCTTATTGTGCGCCGGGTATGGCGCTTCAATCTCAGAACACCTGACCCACACTCGATATTTGTGCTGAGGACGACTTGATGGCGGGAAAATGAGATGATCCTCCGGGCTTGTCTAGAGTCCACAAATGAGGAGGCACCATGGGGTCAGCTCACGAAACGGATTTTTACGCACGCTAAGGAATTTCTGAGCTCAAATCGAGCTTCCATCCGAGGCTGGAATCCACCGGCAAAGCGTCGGCACAGAGACGCCGAGATTCTTGGCCACGTCTTTGGGCGGAGTGCCGCTAGTGCTGCGCTGCTGAATTACTCCCGCATCGGTTGAGTGCAGGGGGGTAGTGATCGCCAATCCATTGGCGATTAGATCACGACATCATTTTTTCCGACCACGGCGTTGTGACGAAGGATCAGTTCTTCGTGCATTTCCTCGACATTCTGGAAAGGCCGTTGGGTGTATTTGATGATGTTCTCGTGAAACCAATGCTGATCCCCGGTGAAGAAGATCTGACCTTCTTTGAGCTGGTGGCTGATTTTCATGATTTCTCTCCACTTTCAGGGCTTTTCCAGCCGCCTTGCAGCAGCTCGTCCCAGCTCAAGAGCACCTGGCCGTGCCGCTGCGCTTGCAGGTGGATGAGACCGAAGATACGAATGCCGGACCAGTCTTCGACATAGCTTTGGTGCTGATGGCCATGGACGATCTGCCGCGGACGAAGCTGCTCGACGACGCGCGCATAGCGCTGGTTGCACTCGGCGGTGTAGGCCTCGGCGGCGACATCTACCTTGGCGCGTGCCGCAAAAACCGCGTGGGCAGCTTTCACCGCTTCGGTGAGCGGCGAGTCGTGCGAGATCAGCAGATCCAGAGGACGCGTGCGCACGAGGCGGGGCAGATCGAGCTCCGGGTCGAGGGCTTCCTCGGGAAACCAGTCGACTTGCGGCGTCCGCCAAGGGCGGTCGATGGAACCGGCGCCGCCGAGGAAGATGACGCTTTGTCCACGGATCTCGGCTTCGGCCCCCCTCCCCGCGTAAGTCAGGCGCGGACCGACAGGCTGGAAACGCGGCGCATGGATGTCGAGGCTGTAGCGCTCTTTCATCCAGACGAAATCCTCGTGGTTGCCGTCGATGAAGAGCAGGTCGATGTCGTACTTTTCTAGAGCGGTCATGAGCCTGCCGGCGCGGCCGTCGTTGGTGACTCGTTCCTCGTAGCCGAGGTAGCCGAAGTCGCCGACCTGAATGCAGAGGATGCTGCCGCTGCGAGGCAGCCGGATATCGCGCAGCAAGGTCTTGAAGCGGGTGAGATCGGCGTGGGTGTCGCCGATGAAGAAGATGTGATCGTGGTCGAATTTCATGGGAAGCTCCTCCGGAAGTTTACAGGTGATTGAGGATTCAGGAACAGGAAGGGCCCCAGAAAGGCTGGGGAAGACGACTAAGCCAAATTCAAGATCTATGCGGCACTCGGACCATCCCCAGTCCGCTGGGGAAACAAGAAGGCAAAATCGCTATCATCGGCTCGATCGGACCATCCCCAGTTCGCTGGGGAAGCTCTTCAGGTTTACGGGCGATAGGTCTCGACCCAGCGAGCAGCCATTTTGCGGCTTGCGCCATTGGAGTGACCATACGAAATCGGGACATCGAGTCTCCAAGCGGCGCTGCTTCGGGATGAGGAATCGCGTTCCCAAGCGCGTTCGTCCAAGGGGACTTTCAGCTCTGCGAGCAAGGCGCTGGCTTCGTCGGGATAGACTCCGGCAAAAACCGGCGCGGAGGGGAGGCAGCATTTTCGTCCGAGCCAGATGCCGTAGACCGGATCGCGGAGCGCGGCTGCTACCTCGGCAATGAGCTCCGGCTCGCCGGAAAAGAAGGCGAGGAAGCCACAGCCGCAGAGGTAGTCGCGGCGGGTGACATCCACCTCCTTGATCGCGCTCTTGCTTTTTGAATTGGGATTTGAGCTCGGCGGCTCGGCCCGCCGGACATTCCGCACGGTGTGGAAATCCCGAAGCCGGACGGGTTCTTCTTGAGTTTCCCGGACCACCAGGAGCTCCATCGCGGCGAGTCGGGGCAGGACAAGGGCTTCCCGCGGCGAGCCTTTTTCGAGGCCCATCGCCGCCGAGATGAGGCCGATCAAGGCGCTTTTGCTGGGGAAGTCGTCGCTGCGGCGTTCATCGAAACGGCTGTCGATGCCCCAGCTCTGAAGCGGCCCTTGCAGGCGCATGACCAGAATGGGCTCATTCATGTTCATCCCTCCAGACTTGCTCCAGCAGGCCGTCGAGGAATTCCGGCAAAGTGAGCTCGGGAATCTTGAACTCCCGTGACTGTGCTCCCCAGGTCCGCTGAATCTTTTCATGCTCGGCGACCAGCCGGCGCTGCGACTCCGAGTTGTAGCCGTCGCGGCTCCTGGGCACAGGTTTCTCGAAGGCGTTCATCAGTTGCACCGGGTGCCCCTTCTTTTGGTGGATCCCAAGGACGAAGTAGGGCGGGTTCGCGGCGAACATGCCGCCTTTGCGCGCCTGTGGATTGGAAGTCAAAACGACGCGCAGGAAACACTCGAGCAGCTGCAATCTCTGACCCCTGCCAAGGTCTGAAAGATGCCGGGCCAGCAGATCGAGATTGACCGTGACACACTGATAATAGGTGGCCGACTGGTAGGAGTTGGTGCCGAGGACGACGGCACTGCCATTGGCGACTTGGCGGCAGTCGTCGATGGCGGCGAAGTAGTCGAGCTCCTCTTCGACCTCATGGGTGCTCAGGGAATGGGTAAAGCCGCAGGCTCCTTCCAGGGTGAGCTCGCTGGCCGCGGCGAGGAAGCGTCCGAAGAGGGCGATGTCCACCGCGGCGGCCAGGGCTTGCGATGCATCGTAAGAGGCGATGAACCTGGCCAGCTTCTGCTTCTGACGAGCGGCAGTCACCAGGTCGCGCAACTCAAGGGGCGAGAAGAACATCATCAGATTCGGCGCCTTGCCCCCCTCCCCTTCCGTCGCCTCCTCTTCGACATCGTCTTCGGCGTTTTTCGACTTGCCCTTGCCTTTGCTTTTTGCTTTCTGCGTCTTGGAGCCACCCTTGAGCTCGCTAAAGATGGTCTTGGCTAATTCCTTGGCGCTGGCGAGGTTTTCTCCTTGCCGTAAGGCCTCTTCGGACAGCAATCTTTCGATCTGGGGGCTGCGAATCCCGCCGAAAAACTCCGGCATCTCCGTCTTCAGCGCCGCGCGGATCTGCGACTTCTGCGCCTGGCTGGAGATGCGGGCGCGGTTGACGCCGCCGATGCGGGCGCTTTTCGGGGACCCCATGTCGTCGCGGTTGAGACACGAGACCGGGTAGCTGGTGAGCAGGTGGAGTGTGAGGAATTCCATGATCATTCTCCTGTTTAGGGGTTATGGGGGAAGAGCAGCATCAAGCCGAATCCAAAGGCCTTGGCCGAGCCGAAACCCTGCCGCCAAGCCTGTCGGAACAGCGGCGTGTCCAAGACTTCCAACGCGCCCTGGAACTCGACCACTGCGTGACTGAGGGTGCACTCATCGCGGCGCCCGCAACGCCAGCTCCCATTGGCAATCAGTGCCTCGCCGAGAAGCTGGCAGCCGCTGGCTCCGAGCTTGCGCCGCAGCCAATTCTGCAGTTCTTCCTGAGTTTCGAGGGCGACCCGACGTCCGTTTTTGCTCACGCGTCCCGAGCCATCAGTCCGCAGTTTCTTGCTTGGGTTGGCGGTCAGGGCGAAGCGGTAGCGCCGAGCTGCGGGGAATTCCGCCGGCAGTTCGCGGCTCTGCCAGCGGCCAGCCTGAGACCAGTCCGGAAAAGCGGGAAGCACCGACGAGAGCAGGAAGAGATCGAGGAAATCGCCGGATGCCTGCCAGCGGCAAAGGAAGGGGCGGGACTGATCGTTGTGCCCCGGGAACAAATTCCACAGAGCCTGGTGCCAAGCGTAGCTGTCGCGAGGACAATAGCGAGGCAGGGCGGAGACGGGAATGCGGCCATGGCTGAGGTAGTGGCTCATCGCGCGGCCTCCTGAGTCCAGTAGTTTTTGCCCCAGTTCATTTTCACCTTGTCACCCCAGAAGAGGAGATCGAGGTAGAGGCCGACGAGGTCGATCTCAGCGTCACCTCGCATCCGCAGGGCGACTGGGATGAGGCGCTCGGCGATCTGTGAACGCTCCGCGTCGAGCAGCCACATCAACCGCCGCGAGTAGCTGCTGCTTGGCTCGAGGGCCTGCGCCCCCACTTGCCCCCAAGCGAAATCCCGCCAAGTGCTGGCAAAGCAGATCCTGCGCGTCGCCGGTTTCATGCCGCGGGCGAAGAGAAGGCAGAGGCAGCGCCGGATCCCTTCCTGGTGGCTGAACCCGGCAGCGCCCAAGGGCACAAGCCATGGCAGGGCGCGGTTCCGGCCGGGTTCGCTGCAACAGCGACGCAGCTCCGACAGGGCCCGACGATCCTCCTGCAACAACAGCAATTGCGCCACCCAGGTCGCGGCTTCCCGTGACAAATTCTCAGCGCTCATGCGAGGCCTCCTTGCCGCGACGCGGCGAATTGTCGAGTTTTCTGAGACCGTGAATCCAAGCGAAACGACGCCGCAGAGTTGCGGACGGGCAAGCAAAAGCAAAGGCTTTTCTCGCCGTCTCCACCACGAGTCTTTGCCAAGCCGACTTTTTCGCCTCGATCTCGGCAAGCTCTTGAGCTCCGGCCCAAGCCCGCAATTGATCTTGCCGTCTTTCGAGCTCCTGCCAGAAATAGTGTTTTGCTTTTCCCTCTTCGGGATGGCTGAGCGCCCCGGAAACGATGCAGACGCGGTAGCTTTTGCAGGCTTTAGACAGGGCTCTTTCCCAGCGCTCCGCCAAGGCAATCCCCTCTGAGTATCGACGGCATCCTGCCTCGCCGAGCAGGGCGGGATCGAGTTCGAGCAGAGTTTGCCGCTCGCCGAGGATTTTCGATTGACGACAGTTCAAGGCGCCGAGCCAGAGGCGCGCCGGCTCCCCTTCCCCGATCCGCCCCAGGGCCTTCACCCCTCCCCTCCCCGCTTGTTTCACCGCGGTGAAGGCCGGCACCTGCTGCCAGACCGGCGCGCCCTTGCTGCTGAGAATTTTCCCGCCTGCTTGAGTCAGGCTCATCAGCGCCGGGAGACTGCGCGGGTAGGACAAGCCGTTACCGAGAACGAGATGCTTACGATCGGGGTTCAAGAGGATTGAGCGGCTAAGGGGAATCAAGCGTCCGAGATAGCTGCGGGTCGCGTTGCAGATCGCTGCGTGATCTTCGTAGCCCTGCGGCATCTGCTCCCACAGTGCCTTGCCCCAATTCGTCCAGCCCTGATCCGCCACTTGGGCCCGCGTCGGCAGGTTGAAGATGAGTGTATGCAAAAGCGTCGGGCGCTGGACAATCGCGTGCCAGGCACCGTCGACCCCGTAGAGCGCCGCCTCGGATTTCTTCTCCATGCCGCTGGCGTGGCCACGCCAGTTGACGATGCCGATCAAGCCGCCGGGGGAAAAACACTGGTAGGTGAGAAGCCGCAACGCCAATTCCGCGTCGCGATAAGTCCGCGGAATGGCTTGATCGAAAGAGTTGTCAAAAAGACAGGAGTTGCTCCCAGCAGCTGCGGCAAAATCGAGCTTGCTGGCCATGTTGAGCTTGCGATCGGCTTGGGTGTAGCGCAGCCCCGGCAACTGTAGAAAGGGTTTGTCCTCGCTCCACAGGTCAAAGCAATCCCGCCACTTGGCGAGGTAAGAACTCGCCGCCACGGGCAGGGCCTTGGGCAAATTGCACCAGTCTTCGTAGGTCGCCGGCCCCTCCACCGCGGCATGGGCGATGGCCGCGAAGAGCGCCATCAGGCTGATCCGTTCACAAGGGGAAACGATGAGATCGAGGATCTCCGGATCGGTGAAAATCCGTTCGAGTCCGACTTCTTCCTGAACCCCCGATCGACTCACAACCGGGATCCACTTTTCGCTCACAAGGTTGAAGTGTCTGCTCATTTTTCGTCCTCCTGTTTGGTGTTTAGACCCAGCTCGGAATCATAGAAAAACTCGGCGCGTGCTTCGGGCAGTTCGAGTCTGCCCGCCTCCCCTAGCACCACCCAAAGCGGCTCCGGTTCCCAACTGGCTTGCGCCGATTGCGGCAGGCGCACGATGAAGGGAAAAGCGGCGCGGAGGAGTTCGGCTTTGGGGGCTGAGAATTTCAGAACCCGGCCATCGAGGAGGCGGACTCCCTCGGAAGACTGGGCGGCAACCAGGACAACTTCGCGAGTCGGGTAGGAGTCAATACGAGTCCCCGGCGGCTTTTGCGCCCGCCAATCGCGATTCGCCCAGATCGCCGCCGCGCCCCGAGATTGATCGGCATGGTCCTGTTCGTGACGAAGCTGCGCCTGCCGCAATTCCCGCCAGGCATCGGGTTCATCGACCGACGCGTCCTCATAGATCTCCTGAACCAGTGAGGCGATGTCCTGCGGCAGCCGCAACATCACCCGGAATTCCAGGGCGCTCAGGGTGCGCAGAAGAAGGTAGGGCGAGTAGATTTTGGACCGCGGACCGAAGCAATCCTTTATCTCTTTGACCTCGGCCCGTCGCAGTTCGGCAAGGGTCAGAGTCTCGTCCATCAGCCAGCACTCGGCCTGGCGGCGCGGACGCTCGGGACGCGGATGACGCCAGAGTCGGCCGATGCGTTGCAGCAGGGCGTCGCCGGGGCAGAGGTCGGTGACCAGGAGATCGGCGTCGATATCGAGACTCTGCTCAGCGATCTGGGAGCAGACAAAGATGCATCCCTCCTTCGGGCGCGAGCC
The DNA here is from genome assembly GCA_039798785.1 of Verrucomicrobiota bacterium. GTDB lineage: Bacteria > Verrucomicrobiota > Lentisphaeria > Lentisphaerales > Lentisphaeraceae > CAMCSH01. The sequence goes on from JBDKFG010000004.1 coordinate 30,907, forward strand.
GTTTTTCCCCAAGCTCGCCAAGAGCAGTGCCTCTTTTTCGGCCCGATCCTGCGGGGTGAAACTGGCGTGCAGCAAGGTCTTCAGCCCCCTCCCCTTCAGCTGCCGGTAGAGGTTTTGCGCGACCCGCACCGAGCTGAGGATCCAGAGGACTTTGGCTCCCGCTGCGGCAGCGGCTTCGACCTCCGCGACCAAGTGCGTTGGGGCTTTTCGACTCAGCCAGACCACGGGGCGCAAGGAGTAAGGAGCCGGAGGATTCGGCGGCATATCCGGCAAGAGGATTTGGCGTCGGCTGGCGCTCAAGGTGGCGGAAAGGACGATGATCCGGCAGCCGAGACCTTCAAGAAGGCGGAGGAGTCGCTCGACCAGGCTGCCGGTGTAGGCGTCGTAAGAATGGATTTCGTCGAGGATGATCACCTTACCCAGAAGCGCGAAGCGGCGGATCTGGAAGTGCCTGGCAGCGATCACCGCCAGGAGCAATTGGTCGATGGTGCCGATCCCGATCGGAGCGAGCAAGGCGCGGTGCGCCGAGGCAAACCAGTCGCGGCAGAGCGGCGAGATCTCGCCGTTTGCCTGCGGCTGCTGTTCACTGAGCCAGGACGCGGCGTGAATCATTTTGATCCGGCTGCTCGAGATTTTGGCGACAAAGGCCTCGAGTCGCGGCAGCAGTGCCTGGCAGCTCGCCCGGGTGGGCAAGGCGAAAAAGAAGCCGCTGGACTCACCCTCTTGGAGGAACTTGTAGGTGAGCGCCAGGGCCAGTTCGGTCTTGCCTCCCCCCATCGGCGCCTCGATCAAGACCGGCCCCCTCCCCTGCTCCCTCGCCAGGAAGTCGGCCTGCCAGCGACGCGGCGGCATCTCGAAAAGTCCTGCGAAGTCGAGTCCGGACTTCAACTCCATCGGGAAGAATCCGTAGCGATCCAGCGCCATTGCCGCGACTTTTTGCGCTTCGGGCAAAGGCAGGGCGAGATCGGGATCGAAGACCGCTTCATCCGAGCCGAGCCAATCACAAACCGAGATCAATCCGGCGATGGCGAAGAGCCGTTCGTCGTTTTGTTGCCAACCCGAGGGCAGTTCCGGCGAACCGAAGGCGGCGTAGAGGGCCTCGATAATTTCGACCCGTTCCTGCTGCCATTCCTTGCCACGAGCGCCAGGGTTGTTAATCGGGGCGCCGAGTTCCTGCCAATACAGCACTCCGTGGTGGAGGCCGATCATCGCCGAAAAGAGAGATGCGTCGGACGCGGACATGCCCTTGGCGAGGAACCAGTCGTAGAGTGCGGACTGGCTGACCTTTTCATGGCCGTGTTGTTTGAGCTCTTCCCAGCCTTCCCGCAAGGCCAGATCTTCCAGGCCTTCTCGGGCCAGCCAGATCGGGCTTTTGCTAAGGAAGCCCGGCGAGTGTTTACCGACATCATGTCCCGCGGCCAAAAAGGCCAGAAACTCCGGCGACAAGCCCAAGGCTTTGGCCTGGGCTGGGCAGCGCCGCAGCCAGACCATGGCCACAGCCCCGACATGGATACAATGCTCAAACACCCCGATTCCCGGCTCGCCGGCTTTGTTGGTCTTGGCCCAGTTGCGTTTCATGTGGAGATCTCCGTTGTGTTTTGTAGCGTCTATGCCCCAACTATGTTGCAAATCGTCTTGATTTGCAAGGCTAAAAATGCATTTTGTTGCAAAATTTTTCGGATAGGCTAGCTTTGCCCCATGAGACTCAACGAAAACGAACAGCAAGCGCTCAAGGAGTGGCTTAAGCACCGCAGCTACAGAGATGCTGCGGCGCAACTTGGTGTCAATTTCACCTCAATCGGTCGTTGGCTGAATGGCAGCGGCATGCATCCGGCCCAATACGACACGCTGATCAAACAGCTTCAGCCCTACTTGGCTTCCTCCCCGACTCCTTCGGCGCCGATCCGCCCGAGCTTGCGAGAGTGTTATGAGCGCCTTTGCGCCCTGGAAGACAACCAAGCTCCCATGCTCCCCTTGATCTTGCACAGTATCAAGACCTGCCCTCTCGGTGACGGCCCGAGCTCACAATCGCCGAAATCCAGCCTGCACTGACTCCCTTCTAATGTTTCCTTCTTCGAGTTTTCGCATGCGAAAACCAACGATCTTTATCACCTCGCTCCCGAAGGCATGTCTCACGCGAAGTCGCGAAAGCGCGAAGGGGCCTCTACTTCAAACTCCCTCTCGGCGACCTCCCAAGCTCACAATCGCCGAAATCCATCCTTCGCAAGGTTTCCGTCCTCGAGTTTTCGCATGCGAAAACCAACGATCTTTATCACCTCGCTCCCGAAGACATGTCTCACGCGAAGTCGCGAAAGCGCGACTCAAACGAACGACTTTTGTCACTCCGGTCCAAAATGCTGATCTGACCCCATGCCACAAAAGCGCGAAGGCATTTGGGATGCAACTTCAACCTCCCCGCTGACTCTCCACCTTGAGTCGGGCTAGACCCAAGCGGGTCTCTGTTCAAGCAGAGGAGCACAGGTCGGATCTTTTTCGCATGCGAAAACCAGAAGACTTAGCCGAGCGAGATCACCCCAATAACAGGCCGCGAAACTGCACAGCCGCGAGCATCCCAAGGAAATTCCCGGATCCGCCACACCCCACTTTTCGCATGCGAAAACCCGGAGCTCGAGAACGTGCCTAATCTCGCCTCGGTTTGTCGGCGCTTGATTGCCGACAGAGTTCAGTTCGAATATAAAGCACCGCATCCAGGCAAAAGGCGCGGGCTTTCCCCAGTCCGATTGAGGTCAGGTCCGGAGGTAGGATGGTGCCACAATTCCATCCTGGCTTCCTTTCTGCCAGCTCAGCATGCATGGCAGAAGGGACAATGTTTCGGGTACTGATTTTGGTACATCATTTACTTGTCCTCGTTGATCGTGTCTATCTTCCAACAAGAGAATATCAGAAGCTCAACTGTCACGAGTTCTAGGTGTAGTCCCGGATTCCGCGGGTTGTTGAGTCATATGGCGGGAGCCGCAAACAAGTCGGGTGAAGCCGGGACTACAAACTTGAGCTCAAAAGAGGAGGGGGAGGGAGTGAGATGGAGCCCGCCACCGATTATCCATCGCGATAGAAGGGGAGGGGAGGGGAGGGGGTGGTCCACAATTCCCATTTACCCTCCCAGCACTCCTTGGCATCCCTTTGAGCCAAAGATGTCGCAGTGATGCCAAACGGATCTTTACGAAAAAGTTCTTTCGAGTCTTTCGTAGTAGAATCGCTTTCCGGCTTTAGCGGAATAGGGGAGGGGCCCGAGACCTAGTGGTCATGGAGATCCTTCCTCATTGCACCCCCCATTTCAAAAAAATTCTCGCCAAGCGCTAAATTTCTCTACAAATCACCCGCATTGCCCCTAGCCATTGAGCGCTCTAGGCGCTAGACTCCAGAAATCGAAATTTACAACCCAAACCGAGACCGAAGGAGTCGCCATGCCCATCAGCTTCACATTTTGCAACCAAAAAGGTGGCGTCGGAAAAACCACGCTGTCTTATCACCTCGCCCATTATCTCCAACAACTGGGTAAAAAAGTCTTGGTGGTGGACCTCGACGGCCAGGGCAATATCAGCTCTCGCTTGACCCCGGAACTCAAGCCCGGCTGTTATCGGAGCCGCCATCTCTTCGATGCCAAACTGGTCCCGGCGGAGATCATGCAGACCGAGTCGGGCATTGACCTGATTTATGCTCTCGACGGCGACAATGAGCTGCACGGCATCGAAAAAGAAGACCTCAAGGTGATCGGCAACTTCAATCAGAATTTGGGTCAGCTTTCCGAGTCTTATGATTACGTCGTCATGGACACTCCTCCAGCTCCTGGAGTGAAATTGTTCGCCGGAGTTTTGACCGCCGACCATGTCTATGTGCCGGTGGAGTTGTCCGCCTTTGCTGTCTCGGGCGTCTCCCAGGTTCTGCGGAGCTTCGGCGTCTTGTCGCGACAGCTCAACACCCCGATCCGCTGCGCCGGCATCATCGTCAACAAATTCAACAGCCGGGTCGACTCGCATCACAAGGCCGTCGCCGAAATCCGCAAGGAATCGGGCAACCTGGTGATGAACTCCCAACTGGTGATCCGCGGCACCTTCGACAATGCGATGACCATCGGCAAACCCGTCTGGGATGTCCGCGCCACTGGAGCCCAACGAGAATCCGGACAGGAAATGGTGGCTTTGATGGAAGAGATTTGCACCAACAGCGGCATTGATGTCAGCCAGCACCCCTCGCGTCAACACCTGGTGAAGAAGCCGACGCCGAGTCCTGCCGTCAAAGCGCCTAAGCCGTCGCCCAAAGCGAAAGCCAAAACCAGCGCTCCCAAAGCCGCCGCCAAAACCGTCAAGAAGAAGGCTTGATCATGAAAAAAATCGACTTTTCAGGTTTGGCCTCCAGCATTGATGAATTGGAGGGGAGGGACCAAATGGGGAAAATCCTTTACCTCGACCCCGACAAAGAAATCCTTGTCAGCCCCCAGGTCCGCCGCGCCTTCCATGAAGTCGAGCGTCTCGCCGAGATGATTCTCAAGGAAGGCCAGACTGATGCGGTCAAGGTCCACCCGAAAGATCACACCGGCAGATACCCGCTTCTCCACGGCGAGAACCGTCAACGGGCCGTCTCGCTCTTGCGCTCGCAAGGACATCCGATTCTGCTCAAAGCCGAACTGGTGCAAAAGCCTTTGACCGAGTCCGAGCGCGTCGCCTTACAAGCGACCAACAACATCCACCGCAACGACCTCAACCCGATCGAAATCGGCATGGCCTTGACCGATTACCGCCGGCTGCGCGAACAGGAAACCGGCCAGAAAGTGACCAACGGCATGTTGGCGGAACGCTTTGGCCGGGACGATTCCTGGGTGTCGAAATACCTCGCGATGAGTGATCTGCCGGAATGTATCGTTTCCCTGGTCTTTAGCCGCCTCACTTCCGACATCGAACTCCTCGGCGATTTGAAGCAATATCACCGCCTCGACAAAGAGGCTTGCGAGAATTATTGCCAGGAGATCATCAAGGGCGACACCTCCCTCCTGACCCGGAAATACACCCGCAATTTGGTCGCTACCTTAAAAGGACGGGTCACGCCTCCGTCCGAAGAAAGCACCCCGAGCGACCCTATCGCCCCGAGCCTTCCGACACCTCAAGGGGATTCGGTCGAGTCGGCCAAAATTTCGCATGCGAAAATCACCGTCCCAGAGCCAGTCGAAGTCAAGCCGGCACCGCTCAATCTTTCCGCGCCCAACAAGGGAACGGGTAAAGCGAGCCCTCAAGGAATGCCCGCATTACATGTCCGTTTCAAGCTTGAAGGCAAGTCGATCGAGGGGATTCTCCTTTCGCAAAAGCCAGAAGATGTTACCCTGGGCCTGGTCCAATACAAAAGCAAAGGCACCGCCGGGGTCGTGAGCTGCCAAGTTCCCTTGAAGGATCTCACGCTCTTGCGCTGGAGCTGATTGGGGCAAAATCAGCCAGAAGGGGAGGGGCTCGCAGACTGGGGGCTTCTCTTTCCGGGCGAGTTTGGAAACCTTTACTAGCGGCGGGCGCTAGTAAAGGTTTTGGCGTTTTTCTTGACGAGTGGCTGGGTCTTATGTAGAGATCCTTACATAGCGAGGCGATCTTATGTAAGGATAAGCGGATATCCCTACACAGTGAAGATCCTTATGTAGGCTTCGAAGGAGTAAACCCGACCGCGTTTTTGCCCTGTGAGCTCAGTCAAGATCCCCAAGCGCACAAAACTATCAATGATATTTTTGGCTGTTGGATGTGCGATTTCCAAGGCAGATTCAAGTTCGGCCGAGGTGGTGCTTGGGTGTTTGTAGAGATAGTTCAGCGCCAAACGGGCGTTGGGTGCCTGCCGTCCCAAGCTCAGGATGTCATGCTCGACCTTCTGGCGCAGTAACAGGACCTGGCTGAAAACCTCGCGGCCCTTGGTCGCGGTCTCGACGATGCCGCGTAGGAAGAAGCGGACCCAGTGGATGATGTCGTTGGACAGGCGGGCCTGCATCAGGGCAGCGTAGTAGCTGGCGCGGTTGCGCTCGAAGAAGTCCGACAGGTAGAGCGATGGCTTGGCGAGCAGGCCGTGGTTGATCAGGTAGAGGGGGATGAGGAGGCGACCGATGCGGCCGTTGCCGTCGAGGAAGGGGTGGATGGTCTCGAACTGGTAATGGGTGAGGGCGGCGCGGACGAGGTGCGGCACGGTAATCGCTTCGTTGTGCCAGAACTGCTCGAGGTCGCTCATCAAGTCGATGACGCCGTCTTGATGCGGCGGGATGAAGGCGGCGTCGATCAAGCTGGAGCCGCCGATCCAGTTCTGGCTGCTGCGGAACTCGCCGGGAAGTTTGCGCTCGCCGCGAACTCCGGAGAGCAGGGTGGCGTGGGTCTGCTTGAGGAGGCGGTTGGAGAGCGGCAGGGTCTTCAGGTCGATCACCGCCTGGTTGAGGGCGGCGATGTAGTTGCGCACCTCGCGCCAGTCGTCGCGCTTCTCCGGCTTGATCTGGTCTTCGCTCATCAGGGCTTCTTCAAAGCCGGTCTGGGTGCCTTCGATGCGGCTGGAGGTCTGCGCCTCCTTCACCACATGCAGCTCGATGAAGAGATCGATGTCGGGGATGATCAAGGAGAAGGCGTTGAGTTCGCCGAGAGCGCGATTGGCCTGCTCCAGCAAGGCGTTGATCGGCGGATCCTCCCAAAACCACTGACGGTTCACCGTCACCGGCTCGAAGCTTTTGTACTGGTAGCGCTGCACCCACTCGCCGGCGCGGAAAGTTTCGAATTTCATGGGCTCACCTTGGTATTGCCGATTTTACTACTCATTTGGGGGCTGTATCCTTTATCACAGGCCTCGCGCCCCTTTCCTCCCAGCGATGCCTATTGAAGCGACAGCGGGTAACGCTGCTCGGTGGGGCCAAAACCCTTGTCGACCACCAAATTGCCTTTGAGGATTACCCAGAATTCCGTCGCCTCCCTGGTCTCGGTGCTTTGCGCGATCAAGGGCACAACCCGAGTGTGGGTGATTTCCTTGATCCAGGAAAGCTTGCTGCGACCATCCCCGAGATCAAGAGTGCTGGTGGGTTTGCCCAAGGCCAGCAAGACATCCGCCTGACTGCTTTTGCCGACGACGACGGCAACCTGTTGGCTGGCGCTCGGAATGGCACCCATGGTGTTGGAGGTCACGCAACTCGAAAGGACAAAGACGAAAGCAAGACTCAGAAAAAGACGCATGGGGGGAACTCCTGGGGTTTTGTGTTGAGGATTAAAATTGGGGCGCGGAAGCTTAAATCACCCCCAACTCGTTTTGCAGATACACCGTGGCGTCGCCCTTGGTGTACTTTTCGAAGCCGTTGGCGAGTTCCACAAAGATCCAGCCGGCCTCTTTGTCCCAGTTGCCCAAGGCGTTGCTGCCGGTGATCTTCACCGTGCCGGTGCCACCCGAAAGAGTGAGGACATCGGCAAGTTCCATCTTCAGATTCACGGCGTTGCTGCCCAGATCGATGACTTCGATGTTCGTCAGGCGATCATTCGGGATCAAGGTCAAATCCAAGTGGGTTGAAATCTTGACCGTGTCTTTTCCGGTGCCGCCATCGATCAGGGCGAAGTCGATGGTGGGGGAGTTGGTAGCAAAGGAGAATATGTCATCGCCACCGTTGCCCAGCAAAACATCGCCGCTGCCAATTTCCTTGATGATGTCCCGTCCTTCCGTGCCAGTAATTTTCCCCGCATTGGGAAGGCAATTCCATGTCGCCGCCATCACTTGGCCATCAGCGGTGTAGCGTTGGAGGTAGACGCCATCATAGATGTAGTTGCCATCATAATAGCCGTCTTCCCCATAGGAGTCCCAGGCCACCACGAAGCCTCCATCATCCATTGCAGCAATCGACGGAGCTGTTTGATCACTGTTGATATAAGAGTTTACGTGAATTTCTTCAGTCAGAGCCAGTCCGGTAGAATTGAAAATTCTTGCATAAATTCCTATCCCATTGCCGGAAGGCAAATCAATATCGCTCTCCCAGGAAACCACAAAATTCCCATTGCTAAGTGTCGTGACAACAGGATTTTCCTGATCATATTGAGTGGTTACATTAATGCCAAACTCAGAACCAATCATCACCCCAGAGGAATTATAAATTTGACCATATAAACCATTATAACTTCCATCTTGTCCGTAAGACTCCCAAACGACGACATATCCACCGTTGCTCAACAGAGACATATCTGAAGAATCTTGATCATTTAATGAATAGGTGTTGACTTTTGTTTCCCCTCCAACACTTGCACTCACATTGGAATATCTCTGGATTTTCACGCTGTAGTCACTGCCACCAGAATTATCCGACCAGCTAACAATAAAACCTCCATCCATTGTAGAGATAAGATCGGAGCTATATTGATAGCCAACAGTGCTTGAATTAACCCTGAATTCCGACCCAAATTTAGTGGCATTTTCATTAAATCTTTGCCCATAAACCCCCCAAGAGCTCGTCGCATCCTGTCCGGAGGAATCCCAGACGACCACAAAGCCCCCATCATTCAAGGATGAAATTTTTGGTAGTTGCTGATTGGAAGATGTGTAGCTGTTGATTTGGAATTCACCGCCGATCCGATCTCCATTGGGAGAAAAAACCTGGCCAAAAATGCCATTGGATGAACCATCTTGACCATCGGAATTCCAAACTATGACATAATTGCCATTGCTGAGCACCGTAATATCCGAATCTCCTTGGGAATTTACCGTTGTAGTATTGACGCGGAACTCGGAGCCAAGACGCGTACAGTCAGACGCAAACATTTGAGCATAAACTCCATATGAATCACCATCCTGGCCACTGGAACTCCACGCAACAATAAATGAGCCATCCTTCAATGTGACAACAGCGCTGTAGCCCTGTGTATTTCTTGTATAAGTATTCGCTCTGATCTCAATCCCATCCGAGGTCGTGATGGGAAGTGCGCTGACGGATTCCAAGGTATCCAAGCTGTCGCTGTAAGTGGCGATGGCAGTGATTTGGAGGTTTTTGAGGCTAGGCGAGAGATAGAGGCTGGATCCGTAGCCGACAGTGTTGCCGTTCTGGTCTTTCCAGGTGTAGTTCACTGCACCAAGCCCGTCGATGTCGGCGAGAGTGTTGGTCACGGTCAAAGTGCTGCCGATGGCGGTGAGCCCATGGATGATCACTTCGCCCGTAGGCGCATGGTTGATACTGCTGACCGCCGCGGAGGCGCTGGACGCGACAGTCTCTTGGGTGCCCAGGGCATCCGTGTAGGCCGCGTGAAGGACGATCTTTTTACCGAGATGTGAGGGGCCAAGATTCAGACTTTGACCTTGGCCGAGGACATTGCCGGCTTCGTCTTTCCATGTGTAGGAGATGGTCCCGAGGCCATCGACATCGCCGAGAGTGTTGGCTGCCGTGAGGGTTTCGAAGATCAGCGGGGAGCCGAGGATGCTGACGATGCCGCTGGGAGTGTCGTTGACATTGGCAATCAAGGAACTGGCGGACGAGACGGCTTCGCTGCTGCCGCCGGCGTCGGTGTAGGCGACGACACATTTCAGCGTTTTGCCGACAAAGGCCTGGGTGAGGTTGAGGTTGCTGCCCGTGGCGAGGGTGGCACCAGATTCATCCACCCATTTGAAGACGATACCAGTGATGCCATTGGGGCTATCGGCATCCGTCAGGTTATGGCTGGCGGTGAGTGTTTGTCCTTGGGTCGGAGTGCCGCTGACAGTGACCGAGCCGCTAGGTGCAGCATTGGCGCTGCGAATCGTGGTGCTCAGGGCGGAATTCACCTGCTCGACGAAGCCGCCGTTGTCGATGTAGCCGGCCTGGACATAAAGGCTGCTGCCGAGGAGATTGCTGGCGATGGTGTAGGTCTCGCCGGTGCCGAGGAGCTGATGAGCTTGGCTGTACCACTTGTAGCTGATGGCACCGAGTCCATCGGCATCGCTGAGCAATTGGCTGGCGCTGAGGGTCGAGCCGATGCGGAGATTGCCGCTGAAACTGACCTGGCCGCTGGGGCTGTCGTTGATATCCGCGATGACATTGCTGAGCGCGGAGCTACTCGCTTCGAGATGGCCTTGGCCGTCGGTGTAGGAGGCGAAGAGCTGGATCTTCTTGCCGACATGAGCTTGGGCAAGGCTGAGGGAGCTGCCGTGGCCAAGAATGACGCCGTTTTCGTCTTTCCAGGTGTAGGTGATCGGGCCAAGTCCGTCGGCGTCGAACAAGCTGCTGACGGCGTTCAGGGTTTGCCCTTGAATCGTGTTGCCCGAGATGCTGACTGAACCCGTGCTCGAATCGTTGACATCGCCGATGTTGGCGGTGGTGGCAGAGGAAACAGATTCGGCATTGCCCAAATCGTCGGTGTAGAAGGCGACGACTCGCAGGACCTTGCCGACATGGTTCTGGGTCAAAAGCAAGCTGCTGCCAGTGGCGACAGTCAGTCCCTCGCTGTCTTTCCAGGCGTAGCTGAGGTCGGCGAGGCCGTCGGCATCGCTCAAGTTGGAAGTGGCGAGCAAGGTCGATCCTTGGATCGCCGTGCCGCTGATGTTGACCGTGCCGGCGGGCAGGTGATTGGGTTTGATAATGATCGGGGTGAAGGCCGATGCCTTCGACTCGTAGAAGTTGTTGCCATCGACGAAGGAGGCGACGACCTGCACCCTTTCGCCGAGATGGGCCGCGCCAAGCTCCAAGGTGCTGCCTTGACCGATCTTGGTACCTGCATCGTTGAACCAGGTGTAAGTGACTGGACCGAGGCCATCACTATCGGCGAGAGTGTGACTGGCTGTGAGGGTCTGGCCGAGGCTGTTGGAGCCGTGAATCTGGACTTGCCCGGTGACTGCGTGATTACCGACACAGAGTCCCTTGCTGAGGCCGCTGATTTTGCCGTTGGGATCGGTGACGGTAACGGAATAACTCGGTTCACCGATGAATCCGCTAATCCGCTGGGCGCTGATCAGGTTGGCATCGACATCGGCCAAGGTGAAGCTCTTGAGCGGGATACTGGAGCCGTCGCGGAGGAAGACAAGCCCGACTGCGGACTTGACCGTAAAGACGAAGGCACCTTCGATAGCTTCGGGAGTTTCTTCGTCGGCTGCGTTGAAAAGGCTGCGGTCGATGAGAGTCGTTTCGCCGGCGTTCAGGACCAGATTTTTCAAGCTCAGAGTCGGCAGATCATTGAGGGTCTTGAAGGCGAAGGGGACGGAGATCGCGTCGAGCTCGGTGTCGCCGTTGAGGAGGCTGAGTTCAAGCTGCGGCGCTTCTTGCGAACCATCGTGTTTGAGGGTGACCAGATTCGCCTTGAGCTGGGCGAGGGTGAAGGACTCGGCGACGCTGCCCGCGACCAGAATTTCGCAGTGTTCGGCCTTGTCGATGCGGAGATTCAGGCCCGGCTGAGCCAAGAGAGGGACGACATTGACCGAGACCAGGATGGGCAGATTGCTGGCGCTGAGTTTCAGGGTCGCACCTTCGCTGATCGTGAACGGCGCTTTGACCGCGATTTCGTGGGGATCGAGAACTTGCGGCGCAGCGTTTTCCGCGCCATCGAAGAAGATCGTCGAGGCCTTGCTCGCCTTGACTAGCGAAGCTTTGCCGTCGCTGTCGCTGACGCTGAGGGAGAAACTGGGGGCGAGGAATTTGCCGTCGTGCTTGAAGCTGACGCTGCCGGCTTCGACATCGGCGAGGGAGAAGGTTTTGGCGGCGAAACCGTTGAGGAGGAAGCCGCCGCCCTTGACTGTCGTGATCTTGACTTGGAGATTGCCTGCGCCGGGAGTTTCGGCGTCAGTCGCGTCAATCATCTCGCGGGTGATGGTGACCGTGCAGCCGTTGAGGAGGGCGTCGCCGTCACTGCCGAGTCCGGGAATGCTGACAACCGGAGCTTGGTTGACCGCCTTGTAGGTGAGGATCGGCTGGACTTCCGCGGACGGCGCAATGCCCAAGGAGCTGGCCTGGAAGTAGAAACCGGGGAGGGAAGTGCCATCAGCGAGGAAGCTGATTTTGCCGAGCTTGAGTTCCGCCAGGGTGAAGCTGCCCGAGGCACCGATTTCCGCGCCGTTCTGGTAGAGCGAGCCGCCGAAGACCGCGATGCTCATCAAGTAGTCCGTGGCGCCGACGGTGAATAGGGCGGAGCTGAACTTGAGGGCGGTGCCTTGGGTGACGGTGATAGATTTGACGGCGAGGCTGAGCTGGGGCATGAGATCTCCTGAGCTTTCGGGGTAACGGAATTTTCCTCTGGGAAAATAAGGGGAGGAATCCCGATTACCAATGTCGTCCCCCGACAATTCAGCGCCGTTACAGAGCTGAATCCCTCAATCGCTCGTGCTTGACGTAGTTTGAACAAGGAGCGAGGCATCAGCCATGACAGGTCAATGGCGACAAGTAGCAGGAAGTGCGGAGCGAAGCAGGCGGGCAAGGAACTCATGAGAACTGGAGACTACTGGAGACTCCCGAACTTTCAGGCGCGATCCCAAGAGATTGTCATCGTGCTCCTCGCCCTCGCCCTCGGCGGAAGAAGGAAGGGGGGATGAGGCGTGATGGCCCTCGCCTAGATCAACGCCGTCCTCGAGTGCTGCCTGCGACCTATGAACCGGCCCCGCAGGCTGAACGGTCCCTTGGCTTAGAGCAAAAACCAGCAAACGCCCACGAGATTGGGGCTGCTGAATTTCTTTGGGCTTTCGCTTGACCGGATTCAGCCTCGATTCCTATGGTTCCCTGCCGCTTGTCTTCAGAGATCTTCAGAAGCAGTAGTGCTTTAGGGGGGTCAAGGGGGGAACCCAATCTGTTGATAAGTGGCTATGGTGATGACACCGCGCCGCCGCCGGTACGAACATGGATTCCCGCCGTTCGACGGCTGACTTCGGTCTTTCGACTGGCGGCGGCTTTCCCAGTGCAAGACGAACGCTCAGAAGCAGATGCTGCAACATCCTCCATAGGAAATTCGCAAGCTGGGACTCGCGGCTACACCAAAGGCACAAACCTCGAGACCAAGGATAGCACATGAAATCCAAAACGCCCGAACTGGCTCTGGGCATCGATTGGGCCAAGAACAAGCACGACTGGAACCTCAGAGCCAGCGACGGCCAAGTCCTGGAAAAGGGAAGTCTGACAAACTCTCCGTCCGCCATCGAAGAACTGATCCACGGCCTGCTTGAGCGGCATGGCGGCAGCCAGAAGCGGCTGCATGTCGGCATGGAGTCCAAAGACATCCCGCTGGCGCGTCTTCTGCAAGCGCACGACCAAGTGGACTTCGTTCACATCGCTCCCGGCCCATTCGCCCATTACCGATCCTCCCGCCGTGCCAGCAAGGCTAAGGACGACAGCTCCGACGCCGCCCTGCTCAGCGACTGGATGATCCGCCATCACGATGAAATCCGCATCGAGACGAAACTCGCCACTCCCGAAATCCTACTTCTCTGCCGTCAGCGTCGCGACATGGTCGATGACCGGGTTCGCCTCGCCAACCGCCTGCGCGCCGCCTTGGGAGAGGGGTTCCCAGGTCTGGAGGAGCTCTTCGACAAGGCGTACTCGCTTTACCTTCTCAAGCTGATTGAGCTCGCCCCCGTCCTCCAGGACTTCCAGAAGCGACGCTTCCGTCCCCTGATCGACAAGCTCGGCCGGATCGGCGCCGCCACGCTCGACAAGCTCGAGCTGCTGCACAAGACCGGCAAACCCTTCATCGGCGATGCGGGCATCCTTTCCTCCCTCCGCATGAAGATCACTGCGCTCCGCCTCCAGATCGACCTGCAAAATGAGCTCATCGAGAAGGTCGAGAGCCGCATCGCCGCACTGGAAGCGGAATCCCCTTTGACTCCCCTGATCGACTCCCTGCCCGGTGCAGGCGACGCGTTGCGCCCGCGTCTCACCGCGGCTCTGCAGACGCTGACCCCTGACATGAGCGCAGAGGACTTCGCCGTTGCGCAGGGAATCGCACCCGTGACCATCTCCAGCGGCAAATCCCATGTCGTCAAACACCGCGTCTCAGGCATCGGTTTCGACTCCCAGACCTTCTTCGACTTCAGCCTGCACTCGATGAAGAAATCCATCTGGGCCGTGGACTTCTACACAGCCGCCAGATTGAGAGGCAAAACCCACGGCGGCGCTGTGCGCGCCCTAGCGATGAAATGGATCCGCATCATCGTCGCCTTGTGCCGCAGCGGTGAGGTCTACTGTGAGCAACGATATCTCGCCGCCAAAGCCAAACGGGTCAAACACCCAAAAGCTGTTGACAACGCCGCTAAAATCCCCGTCTAGGACCTCTTGACAGAGAACTCAGAAGACCGAAGTTGAAGCTGTGAGTCAGCCTTCAGTCTTGAATGTTAAATCTTTGATTTTGTTCGCGTTCTGTTGAATCTTGAATTTGGAATCTTGAATCGGATTCCCGAGCTGAGCCCAAGCTCAGCTTCGGAATCCAGGTTCAGTCTTATTTTGGTAAAGCCTTTCCCCAGACTCTTGCTGCTCCTTGCTGCTCCCCCCCCCCATCTTGAGCTTGGGGTTTCGTGCGACTTTCAAATCCCCTCATGACACCATCAGGTAAAGCCTTTCCCCAAGCACTTGCGCTTTCGTGCGACCCAAGGCCAAGCTCATACGGTAAAGCCTTTCCCCAAGCACTTGCGCTTTCGTGCGACCCAAGGCCAAGCTCATACGGTAAAGCCTTTCCCCAAGCCCTTGGGCTTTCGTGCGACCTAAGCCAAGCTCAGATGGTAAAGCCTTTCCCCAAGCCCTTGGGCTTTCGTGCGACCCAAGCCAAGCTCAGACGGTAAAGCCTTTCCCCAAGCCCTTGGGCTTTCATGCGACCCAAGCCAAGCTCAGACGGTAAAGCCTTTCCCCAAGCCCTTGGAGTTTTGCGACTCAAGCTCCCAGATTCTTCGTGGCCCCATCTCCAGAAATTTGGGGGGTCATGCTACTACCTTGGGGAATCAGTTTACCAAATTTGGGCCTTCGATTGACCGCGCCTTGGGGAAACGAGCTACCTATCCTGGGGTTCCGCTTTACCTTTCTTGGGGATTCATGATACCACAGAAAATTTTAAGTGACTCGTCTTCAAAGTATTAAAACAGAAAAACAGGGCTCTAACAATCAACAGAAAAACAATATAAACACTTCAACAGCATCTTGACTGTTGTTGGATCTTTATAATTCATAAGCAGCTAGAACAAAAAAGAACTCGCGAATCATCCTCCCTGGACCTTGACCACAGTCAAAGTATCATGTTACCCCAATCGATGGGAGCGCCATCGCGATGGGGAGTCAATCAAATCCCCAAGAAGAAAAATTTCATAAATATATCACAAGCATCTATCATAAAGTAAGATAAATGAAAAAAGTGAATTTGAGTTTACGCTTTACCATGGCCTTGCAAAGAGGCGAGAGACCACTAGCGTAGCCCAGTGGAGGAAGTCTCGATGAGTGTACAAGGCTACGACGGGCAGGACTCGCAGGAAAGCAACGACCAAGCGGCGATGGATGCCTTGAAGCGGGCGAAACCGGTTCAAATGACCTTCACGACCCCGGGCTTCTGGCCGCCTCAGGTTCACGCGGTGCCGACGGGCTTCACGAAAACCAACATCTTCTCGGCCGGCCTAGAGCGGCGCAAAGGCTCCCGTGAGATCTCGCAAGAGAACTACGTCAGTGATTTGCAGATGTTCTCGGCCTCGCGTGGCCTAGCGATCTATTTCAGCGGTTATCAGCTTGATCAGACCGATTGCGATGTCTGGATGAAAATCATCCGCATGGCGAAAGACAAGAACCTCACCAATTTTTCCTTTACGGTTCACTCATTTGTCAAAGACTTGGGCCTATCCATCGGTTCCAGTTCTTACCATACCGTCAAGCGATCTCTCGAGCGATTGAACAAATCATCCGTCAAATATGTGACCTCCCTGCGCAACCCCGATGGTTCGATAGCCAAAGGGAAAAACGAAGAGATTGGCCTTTCCCTTCTTCCCTATTATAAAATTAATGACCTCACCGGCGATATTGAAGTTGGAATTCAAGGGGGAGTGGAGAACCTCTTCAAAAACGTTTCCTGGTCGGAATATCAAAAACGAGCCAAGCTTCGTCTGCAAACCAGCAAGGCCTTGGAATTTTACGCCATCGGCAATCGGCGCGGCGAACGACAAACCGCGACCTTGGAGTTTTTGGCGACCTATTGCGGTTGGAGCACCGACACCAAACAAAACCGCTATGCCTTTAAATTGAAAATCCGCAAAGCACTGGATGAACTTGTCAGCGCCGGGATCTTCGCTTCTTGGGAAGAGCAGGAAAACCAGTTCACTTGGGTTCTAAGCAAGGTCGACGGCAAGGACCAAGACTCCTCCGTTTTGGTCGCTGAAAGTCTGCAAGAGGCCGCCGCTCAGTTGCGGCAACCGGAACTTATCATTGATCATGACCCGATTCCTGAAGATTTGAAGTCGGTTTTGAAAAACATCGGATTCAACAGCAACGATTTCATTCTCGAGCGAATCCAGAAATACGGTATCCAAGCAGTGCTAACGGCTAGCCACAAATTTTTGGCGGGGATCAGCAACCGCGATAAGATCAAAAATCTTGCCGGCCTTTATCGCACGCAGATTGACACTTTGATTTTGAATCAAGTCTCTGAGAAAGTTGCCGAACAAGAAAAAGTGATTCATGCCCGCAAGGCCAAAGCTGAAAATGTCGATCTAGCGAAAGATCGTGAGGCTCTAAATCAACAAGTCGAACTCTACATCCAAGAGCACTACGACGAGCTGGCCTTATCCGTTCGTCAGCAATTTCCCTCATTAAAAGAGGTAGATGCGATGATCCGCATTGAAGCCCGTCTGCGAGTGCGCGGCGAATAAGCTGGGGTTTTACGGCGGCCGGCCATGCACTGAAGGAGAATTCCGAAAGCTGAACCTTGCGGAAAAAGTATTTTTAGTATTTTTTTATACTAATTTTTGGTTGTGCATCAAAATGAAGCAATAGAAAAAAAGATCGCAGCGATGAAGCTTAACCATTGACAAATAAAAAAATCAATGGGGGAGGGGCTATGAAGACGGTGCGAATGATCGGATACGCCAGGGTGTCGACCGAGGATCAACATCTGGAGATGCAGATCGAGGCCTTGGAAAAGGCCGGCGTCAGCGAGATCTATCAGGACCGCCAATCCGGAGCGAAACGCGACCGGAGGGGGCTGACGGAATGCCTGGAGAGCCTAGCGACGGGAGACCTGCTGGTGGTGTGGAGGATCGACCGACTCGGGCGAAGTCTCCTGCACCTGGTCGAGATCATCAGCGAGCTGCGGGCCAGGGGGGTGCATTTCCGATCCTTGAGCGATGGAGCCATCGACACGACCTCTGCGACCGGCGAGCTGGTGTTTCACATCATGGGGGCCATTGCGCAATTCGAGCGCCGCTTGATCCAGGAACGAGTCACACTGGGGATGCAGAGCGCAATACGACGAGGAAAGCATGTTGGCCGGCCAGGGATAGATCAAGAGCAAAAGGAAGGGATCTTCGCGCTCATGAAACAAGGGAAAGACATAAAAGAAATATCGCAATTACTCTCAATAAAGGAAACAACGGTACGGCATCATTTTTACAAGAGTCGAAATTTATTATTGAGTTCAGGAAGTTCCTCCACCTGCTGATTTTGTTAGGCTTCAGTTTTAAGTGTAGCGAGGCGAGTCACCCCATAATGAAGGCCTGAGAACAAAGTCACCATATTGAGATTATCAAAGCTTTCGACTTGTAATGAAGATGGATACATGATCTTATTTGCTGTCCGCCCCTTGAGCTATGAGAAAACCAAGATCCTATCAGTGGGCTGATGAGGCCATTGGAGGAGGGGAGAGAGAACAAAGAGAAGGGGATAAATGATGGAGGCAAGGCCTGAGCTCGGGGCTTAACTTTGGGGCTAATAGGAAACCAAGAATGATCAGAGGAGGCCGTGACGCTCCTAAAGGTGTCAGTGATAACAAAGAGAGAGATTGATGATGGATACCAAACCGATGATGGAAGCTCGACCTTTGGAGCTAATAGGAAATCAAGAAAGATCAGATGATGCACAAGCTTCGCTTGAAGGGTGTGATAACAAAGAGAGTGATTAATGATGGATACCAGTGTCGTCGCTGGAAACTCGACCTTGTGGCTAATAGGAAACCAACCAAGAATGAACAGAGGCTGCAACGCGCCAGAATGGTGTCAGTGATAACAAAGAGAGTGATTAATGATGGATACCAGTGTCGTCGCTGGAAGCTCGACCTATGTAGCTAATAGAAAACCAAGAATGATCAGAGGCGATTCAACTTCCATATTTGCAGGCCATCGAGACAAAGATTTCGATTGATGATGTCGGCGCCTTCAGATGATTGTCCGGTGCGGCTAATAGAAAACCAAGAATGATCAGAGGAGATCACCCTCGATTGAAGGTTCTATTGACAATAAAAGGCAGGCGCCAGAAGCTCGACCTATGTCGCTAATAGAAAACCAAGAATGATCAGAGGAGGTTATCCTCCTGGTTGAAAGGTGCCACTGAGAACAAAGATGGTGATCGATGACGGGACCAAAGGATTTGTCAGTCGTTCGTCGTTGATGCTCATAGAAAACCAAGAACGATCAGAGGATGTCATCCTCCTGGCTGAACGGTGCTACTGAGAACAAAGATGGTGATCGGATGACGGGATCATAGGATTCGTTAGTCTCTCGCCTTGGATGCTCATAGAAAACCAAGAACGATCAGAGGAGCTTGATTCGATAAATGATGGAGACAGAAAAAAATGAATGTCTTGATGAAGTCGCTCACGGTTCAGGCGCTCGACCTTGGCTGCTCATAGAAAGCCAAGAATGATCAGAGAGGGCAATCTCCTGATGAAGGAATAGGTGAGAGGTGAAGACTGACGAGATGAGATATGGAGCGACCGCCATCACTCGTTCGACCTTGCAGCTACTAGAAAACCAAGATTGATCAGTCAGGGTGTCGAGGCGATGAGCGAGGCCAGAGAAACAAAGGTGGCATGAGGTTGAGTGAAGTGTGACCGTCTCCAGATTGTTCGACCAAGGTAAGCTATTAGAAAACCAAGAATGATCGGAGCGGGCGCCAGCGATGAAGGGGGCATTGAAAACAAAGATGGGTGAAGGTTGTTGCTTTGCGTGACTGGCCTCAGCGGCTCGACAGGCAGCTGATAGAAAAACCAAGAACAATCAGGTTGTTGTGGAAGATCGATGAGAAAGCCTGGTCAAAATAAAAAAAGTGATGGAACTCGGGTAAGTCATGTCCTGCACTCGTCACTCGTCCTGGCAGCTGATAGAAAACCAAGAACGAATCATAAGGCAGACCGCCACGATGGAGTCCGGTTTGCAATAAAAAATAAGATGAAGATTAAATGACTCAAGACCGGATCAAGTTGCTCCATCATAATTATTATATAGATCCATCAATCGATAAGACTCGAATCCGCCTCTGATGGAATCCAGGTTGAAACTGAATCGCCCTTGGAAATGTGCAGCATGAAGCCAAGGCATGCCGCTCGATCCTATCTCTTTTATAAAATTCAAATTGATCAAAATGAGATCCCGCCATGAAGAAGGCCAAGGATAAATTTTAAGATCGGTGAATCTTTGATTGCCACGACCCTAGGCCAGGCACTCGATCCGTGCTCTTATAAAAAGTCAAGTATGATTATCATGTGCTCATCATCAACTAGTCCAGAGATCTTTGATCAAGGTCTGGAATCGACAAGAATAATTCATATACTACATTGGATTTAGATATAATGGGAAATTTTGAAATCTCTATAATGTCATATAATGGGAGCAATAAAACAATCAACTAGATCGCGACAGTCAAAGGTGTCGATATGAGATCATAAGGGCTCAACTGGAAATTTACCAATAACAAACATTGTCTCTAAATTTAATGGTCACAAGTAAATTTTTCAAATGTCAATATCTTACACACGTCTTGAAATAATTATATAAATTGAACACTTCATTTATTTTGATTGTCATGTACAAATTGCAATCTAATAATGGCGACATGTTTCAGAAATATTCAGTATCTATGATCCACTTCTTGAGCCATCTGATCCGACTTCATGGCCACAGACAAACAATCTGATGAAGGAACAAAATCAAAAACATCGAGCTCAAATTTTTAGCACTATTAGCCAACTCATAGCCTCAGAGAAATAAGCCATTGAAGGAACAAAAACAAAAAACCTTTAACCACATATTGAGAAAATCATGACGCTCTTGAACCACATAAAAAACACCGAACGAAGCGGCCAAGGACGGATCGCTTTAACCCCATGTTGAGCTATCCATGACGCCATTGAACCCCATAAAAAACACCGAACGAAGCGGCCAAAGACAGAGCGTTTTAGCCCCATGTTGAGCAAATCTTGACCCCATTCAGAGCCAACGAAATCCAAGAGCAGAACCCCATGATCTGGCCCCAGAATCTCAGCGCCATACGTGTACGCACACGCGAGCAAGATCGCCAAATTTAAAATTTGGCCTCGGACAGCCCTTGACAGTGCCGTGTCCTCGAACTACACTGGACTCGGTCAGGCCTCGTCCAGGAACAAACATGGCAGCACGCATCACACTCACGCTCACAGCCCAAGCAGCTCTCGCAGAGCTCGCTGAGATCCGTCGCTGCAGTGAGACCAACGCTATCGAATACGCTCTTCTGTTGGCTCTAGACCGAGCTAGAAACATAACTGAGCTCGATGGTGATGACGATGAATAAGCCATCAGCCGTTTTCAAAAAGGTCAGATCGCTGGAGACGACCAAGATTGACTATCTTGACGAAAAGTCGAAAATGCACAATGACTATCATGAGCGCAAATCTCAACGAAAAAAAGAAATTAATCAATCAGCTCAAAATTTAACAAATTATATCAACAAAGAAAACAACAACCAAGAAGCGGTCGGGAAAATTTTTGCCGGTGGCTACTTCCGGACCATCCTGGCGCATCGATTCGGCAAAGCACCTGAGTCGGTTAAAAATGACATACTTAATCTCGAGCTGCAATCGCTAATAACGCAAGCTGGCGTAAAGCATGGTGCCTATCGAGGACATGTCGGGGTCCACGCTCTTATCTCGCTTTCTCCTGAGGCCGAGAAGAAAATCGCTGAGGCCGGTGGTGACATCGATCGTACTCTCCATCGTATTGTAACGAAAACTATGAAGGCATTTAATGCCAAGTTCCATCCAGGAGAAAAAATCGGCTACGCATTCTCGATTCATCATGATACTGACAATCGTCATGCTCACATCTACCTGTCAAACAAGACGGATCGTGGTAGCTATATAGCGACTAGCGACGGGCTGAAAAATAAAAAAGATGTGAAGAGAAAGAAAGAGCGCGAGAATATCCTCGAATACCTTCGTGTGACGACTGATTCTTTCACGAATTCGGCAATTGAAGAGTTAGAAAAAAACTCAGAAGAGAAGTACAACTGCGGCCAACGGATTGAATTTTTGCGATCGCAGCTAGATGGCCTTTGCTTCGGCGCCTTGATGCGCTCTGAAGCCAGGATCCAAGAACTAATTTCAGCTCGCAGAAAAGCTGAAGATCGCCTACGTGAAGAACAATTCCGTCACCGCAAGGAAATGGATTATGCGCTCTTCCGAAACTCAATCTATCGTAGTCAACTAGATCAATATTATCGCGATCTGGAAGCTAATAAGGATGTCTCAAGATACAACATAAGAGAGCTTTCAGACTTCTATTTGAATCGTATATATAAGAATGAAAAAAATGAATCAGATCGAAATTATCTTGATTATTTGAAATGCAATAAAACTATTGTTACAACTATGATGTTTAACGAGAATATTCGACACAAATTAGCATTGTCAAGGATAAATAGAGATATAAATGATTTGAATAATTCAGTTAAAAATCAAAATAAATTCTCGACTCGAATTTTGAATCAAATTGAAAAATCAAGTATGGCTTCTGTGTCTCATTCAGTGATTGAATTGGCTGCAAAGAATGCAGCTTTAGAGTATGCGAAGTCTAATGATACTGATCTTGCTAAAGATGTATATATAAAATCTATGACATCGCTTTCTAAGTCTCATAAAATTGAGAAATATAGGAATAGTAACTGCGTAAATTCACCTAAATATAAAGTGATTGGAATTAGCGGCAATCCTTATAATCCACTTTCTAAATCTGTTATTTCAAATGATAAAATGAGAGAAATTTTGAAACGGTCTAGTCAGCTAAGTTGGAGTATTTATGACAACAAAACGAAAGCTGAAGATATTTCTTATAAACAATCTGAATCTAATACGAAAACTATCGTTGTAAGTCAAGACATAAATCACAAAAAAGATAGTAGTTTAGACCAAAACAACACAAGGAAACATGGTCGTGGAATCTGAAATTAGACAACAATTTATCCAGTTTCAAAAAACTGTTTTCGATATAAATGATATTCTTATTTTTAAGTTAGAATTTGATCAGGTTATCGAATCTAGGGTTCTTTACATCTTCCTAAGATCCAAGGTTGAACCGATTGTTTTTGTTGACCATGCGGAGCAATTTTATATCTTCCTTGAGACCCTTGTTTGTGCGGTTGATGTCAATAAGCAGGTCTTACAATTTCAGGATAAAACGAAAGTGGAGAAAGCCTCTTCTGTTGGGCCTGTACCGTCAAAGGAAGAAGCAGATGGCGAAGACTACGAAGAAGAGGAAGATCTTGATGCCCTTTTGAATGCAAAAAGCACTCGAGAGTTTTAGCGTCTAAAAATCAGAAATAACTTGGTCTCGATGCCTTCAGCGCTTTCACCTGGTGGGTGCAATGGAGTCAGCTGCGATCCCCCGCAGTGCACTCCTCTTATCATCGCCGCCAAGACCAAGGTTCACAAAGCCTTCCGCGCCTTAGGTGCAGGCACTCACACGTGAGACCTTAATAGGCCACTTTTTGCACAGCAATCGTGCAGGATGGATGAAGGCGAGGGCATTTATATCTTGGATTTGGCCATCGTCCCAGGGAGAAAAACTTCGCAGACTTCGCAGAGCATCTTGATTCATTTAGTAACGAAGCGTGTTATGGTGGCGGCTTAACAGCAAAGGTGTCTATGAAATCCTCCGTCGAAGTCCGTCAACAGATCGAAGACACCCTCCGCCTTGACCTGGTCGGGCCGGACAACGAGCACCCGTTTGCGAAGGAGCTGATCCCGGAATCACCGACGCGCTGGTACCTCTGTGGTTTCCTGATGCCGAAGGACACGCCGGCGGAGCAGCGCAGCACCGCGGATGCCGATGACGAGATCGACTCGGCGCCGGTTTCACCCAATGCCGATGATGCCGGGCCGATGGACCGCGGCGCAGGAGGCAAGAGTTTGTTTCCGGCTTCCTTCGGCCTCAGCTTGCTGCTGCCGGAGAAGGTCAAGGAATTGGAAGTCCAGGTCGACTGGGGCGATTATCACTTCGAGGGCGAGGGTGAAGCTCCTGCCGACGACGGCACGGAAGGGGAGGGGAACACTCCCTCTTTCGAAGAAACCGGGGGTGAAGTCCGTGAAGATGTGAAAGGCAAGAACAAGGGATTCCGTCGCCACCCGCAGACGCGCCGCTTCTCCCTCAAGCTCAATGGTGAGCTGATTTCCCACGCGGTCCCCGACAGCGGCGGCCTCAGGTTGGAGGGAGTTCTGCGCTCGCCGCAACAGGACTGGGAAGGCGAAGGCAAGCTCCCCAAGGGCGTCCGCAGCCTCAGCCTCTTTCTCGTCAATGAACGCGATCCGACTCCCGAGCGGCGCTATCAATCAGCGGCCTATCAAGTCCAGATGCGGCTCCGCTGCGCGACCGGTTTCGTTCCTCGTCCCGACTTGCGTGACGGCGGCGACGACCAGGATCAGCGCATCGCCGACATTCAATATCGCGACCAACATGAATATGGCGTCGGCCACGGCTGCGCGGTCGAGTGGGAAGATCAGGACGGTGTCTGCCGCGAAGTGAGAAGCTGCTGGATCCCGCGGGCCGAAGTGGAGCGGGTCGAACCCAACGAAGCGATCTCCGGCGCGGTGCTTGGCATGGAGGCCTTGGCGGATCTGAAGGAGCCGCAGGCTCTTGCCTCGGCCTTGCGCCCCCTGGCCACGGCCTACGGTTCCTGGATCGAAGCGCAGGCGTCTCATTTGAAGGGATTTAGCAAGGACCAGAAGGAGACGGCTGCCGAGATGCTCGCCGCGGCGAGATCCGCGCGCAGCCGGATGGAAGCCGGCATCGAGCTGCTGGTCGAAGATGGGGAAGCCCGCGAGGCTTTCTGGCGGGCCAATCTGGCGATGGCCCAGGCCAACCGGCAACGCAACGCCCAGAGCGCGCGCTGTCCGCCGGCCCAGGTCAAGGCGCCGCAGTGGCGTCCCTTCCAGCTTGCCTTCATCCTGATGAACCTGCGCGGCCTCGCCAAACCCGAGCACGACGACCGCGAACGGGTCGATCTGCTCTTCTTCCCCACCGGTGGCGGCAAGACCGAAGCCTATCTCGGCCTGGCCGCGTTCAACATCGTTCTCCGCCGCCTGCGCCACCAAGGCGGCGTTCGCGGCTGCGGCATGACGGTGTTGATGCGCTACACCCTGCGCCTCCTCACCCTTGACCAGCTCGGCCGCGCCTCCGGCCTGGTCTGCGCCCTGGAATTGCAGCGACGAGATTTGGAAAGTCGTGGGTTGCCTGCGACTCTCGGCACCTGGCCC
Organism: Verrucomicrobiota bacterium; assembly: GCA_039798785.1. Lineage (GTDB taxonomy): Bacteria > Verrucomicrobiota > Lentisphaeria > Lentisphaerales > Lentisphaeraceae > CAMCSH01. The sequence continues at coordinate 55,527 of JBDKFG010000004.1, forward strand.
TTCGAGATCGGCCTCTGGGTCGGCAGCGCCGCCACTCCCAACCGCCTCGGTCACCAAGGTTACAACGGCCCTGGGGCCGACGAAACCGCTCACATCAAGGCCTCGCGTTTCAATCGCGACAGCAAGCGCCATCAGCCGCCGGTGCCGATGATGGCCTGCCCCTGGTGCGGCACGGAGTTCAACGAGCACACCTTCCGCATGTTCCCCAATGCCAAGACGCCGAGCCGCTTGAACATTCACTGTGTCAACGGTGACTGTCCCTTCTCGGGCGATCACGCGCTTCCTCTGGTCGCGGTCGACGAACCGCTCTACCGGCGGCTGCCCTGCTTCGTCATCGCCACCGTCGACAAGTTCGCTGCACTCCCCTGGACCGGGGAAGCCGGCAAGCTCTTCGGCCAGGTGGATTCCTACGATGCCGACGGCTTCTACGGTCCGTCCGAACCCAAGCCGAAGAACGGCAAGATGCTTGACGGACCTCTGCCGCCTCCCGAGTTGATCATCCAGGACGAATTGCACCTCATCTCCGGCCCGCTCGGCACCATCGCCGGCCTCTACGAAACGACTATCGAGGAGCTCTGTCGCCGTCCCGCTCCGGGCTGGAAACCCAAGATCATCGCCTCGACCGCGACGGTGCGCCGGGCGCAAGCCCAGATCCAGGCGCTTTTCGGTCGCGCCGAATCGCCCATTTTCCCACCCCCCGGACTGAACCGCCGCGACAGCTTCTTCGCCCTCACCCGCCCGGCCGAGGACGTGCCGGCCCGCCTCTATCTCGGCATCGCCGCCCAGGGCCGCAGCTTCAAGGTGGTGCTGATGCGCAGCTACCTCTGCCTCCTCGGCGCCGCGATGAAGGCCTACAACGAGAACCGCAGTGCCAAGGACAATCCCGCCGATCCCTACATGACCCTGCTCGGCTACTTCAACAGCCTGCGCGAACTCGGCGGCAGCCGCCGCATCGTCGAGGACGAGGTCCGCTCGCGTCTCGCCCTCTATGCCCGCAAGCGCCGCCTCGATCCCGAGGACAAAGGCCTCTTCGATCCCCGCGCCCTCGACAAGGTAGTGCAGGAGCTCACCTCGCGGGTCAAGACCCATGAAGTCGCCGCCACCAAGGACGCCCTGGCCAAGCCGGCCGCCGCGCCGGATTCGGTCCCCGTCGCCCTCGCCACCAACATGATTTCGGTCGGTCTCGACATCACCCGCCTCGGCCTGATGGTGGTCCTTGGTCAGCCCAAGACCAGCTCGGAATACATCCAGTCGACCTCGCGCGTCGGTCGCGATGCCCGCAAACCCGGCCTCGTGCTCACCCTGCTCAACCTCCACCGTCCTCGCGACCGCTCGCATTACGAACGCTTCGGCGCCTACCACGCCAGTTTCTACCGCAGCGTCGAGGCGACCAGCGTCACGCCCTTCTCCCCGCGGGCCCTCGACCGGGCGCTCGCCCCGGCCCTCGTCGGTCTCTGCCGCCAGGGCTTCGCCGAACTCAATCCCGCCAACGGCGCGGAACGCATCGCCGAATTGCGCACGCGCTTGTCGGAGATGGCCCGCGTCTTCGCCGCCCGCGCCGCTTCACACCGCCAGATGGAGGCCAAGGAGGCGGCCGAACTCGAACGCAAGGTGCTCAACCAGTGCGAGTCGATCCTCGATGACTGGTGCAAGACGGCGGAGCACTTCGGCAAGACCGCCACTCGCCTGCAGTACCAGCAGGAGTCCCACGGACAAGGCCAACGCCTGCTGCGCGACTTCCTCGATCCCGAGCTGAAAAACCTGACGAAGTTCCAGCAGACCTTCAAGGCCAACCGCTCGATGCGCGACGTCGATGCCGGGGTCGGCATCCTCGTCGATGAAATGAAATCCTGGTAAGATCGGACGCATCATGGACAAACTCTCCAGCCAGCAAATGATCCTCTCCTTCGGTCCCGGAGCGATGGTCGACCTGCCCGATTCCTCGGTCCTCATCTCAGGCCTCGATTCCTGGCGCTACCCCAAGGACAACCTGCCGATCATCAAGGAGGAACGTCTCCTGGCGACGCTGAAAGCGGTGTTGAAACGCCCGGATCTCGATCACATGCGGGCGCCGCCGCGTTTCGACGACAGCCGCAGTCCCGCGGGTCAGGCCTCAGTCGGCTCGGCGGTCCACGCCCGGCGCTTCCCCAATTGGTTCGTGGTCCAGAACGAAGTGCCGCACAAGAACGCCCGTCGACGTCGCCTCGTCCACTTCAACGATCTGCAAGGCGGGGAGTTCCGCGATCCCAGCGACGACAAGAAGCGCAAGTTCCCGGTCGTCCCGGTCCGCTTCGTCCGCGCCTGCCCGAAAGGGCACATCGGCGACATCGACTGGGTCGCCCTGGTCCACCAGGAGAAATGCAGCAGCTTCCCCGAGCTCTGGCTCGAGGAGCGCGGCACTTCGGGCGAGATGGACCAGATCACCATCCTCTGCGCTAACTGCAAACAGCACCGCGAGATGGCCCGCCTCGTCCGGGGCGATGCCAAGGTGCTGGGCTTCTGCGATGGCGCCCGCCCCTGGCTCGGACCTCATGCCCGCGAGGAATGCCATCAGCCCAGCCGGCTCTTGGTGCGCAGCGCCACCAACACTTACTTCCCGGCGCATCTCTCGGTGATCTCCATCCCCGATGCCCGCGGCCCAGCCGACGAAGCGGTCGCGGCCTTGTGGGAGGACTTCCTCTCTGACGTCGAGAGCGAAGCCGAACTGGCCAAGGTTCGCAAGAAACCCAGCGTCGCCAACCGCCTCAGCGGCCTCGAGGACGGCGAAGTGTTCCAGGCGATTGAACGCAAGCGCTCCGGCGGCGAGGACTACGGCAACGTCAAGGAGTTGGAATTCGAAGCCTTCACCCAAAGCCGCCCAGGCCTCGGCGAGGATGCGCCCGATGGCGACTTCTACGCCCGTCTCCTGCCGAAGAAGGATTGGGAAGCGCCCTGGACCCGCAGCCTGGAGAAAGTCGTCCTCGTCCACCGTCTGCGCGAGGTCAACGCCTTGGTCGGCTTCACCCGCTTGGAAGCGCCCTCGCAGGACGTCAAGGGCGGGCTCGAGGTGGACGTGCAGCGAGCCGAGATCTCCACTGAAGCGCGCTGGCTGCCGGCGATCGAGAACCGCGGCGAAGGGATCTTCCTGCAGTTCAAGGCCGCCGACATCGAGAGCTGGAAGGAACGCTCGCAGGTTTACCAACGGGGCTCGCTCCTCGCCGGCGCCTACGTAAAAGCCCTCGCCGCGCGTGGCGGTAAAGGCCCGGAATTCCCCGGCCTGCCGGTCTATCTGCTGCACAGCCTGTCGCACATCCTGATGACCCAGCTCTCTCTCGACTGCGGCTATCCCGCATCGTCGCTGAAAGAGCGCCTCTACTGCCTGCCCGGCGGACGCTATGGCATCCTCATCTTCACCGCTTCCGGCGATGCCCAGGGCACCCTCGGCGGCTTGGTCGAGGCGGGCCGCGACATCCGCCGCCATCTTCGCGCCGCCCTCGACACCGCCCGGCTCTGTTCCAATGACCCGGTCTGCTCGCATCACCACCCGCAAGCGGAGCACGGTCCGATGCACGGTGCCGCCTGCCACGGCTGCCTGCTCATCGCCGAGACCTCTTGCGAACTCCGCAACCTCTACCTCGACCGCTGCCTGCTCGTCCCCACTCTCGGCGCCAGCGGCGTCGCCTTCTTCACCGGGGATTTGTGATGGAAACCCTGCACCAGCTCAGCGACGCAGCTCTCGACGGGCTCGCCCGGGCCCTCCGCTCGGGCGCCCTGGCGCAAGGATTGGGTCGCCAGGCGCTGCAAAGTTTTGCCGGACCCAGCCTGGCGCCGCGTCTCCTCGAGGAACTGCGGCAACTGGAGTCCGACGGCTTCGGCCCGGCCCAGCTCGCCGTCTTGGTCGAAGAAGTCGCCCGGGCCCGCTCGCTCGCCCAGCCGATCCATCACATCCTCGATCTCGTCCTCTCCGGACCCGAGGCCCCGGGGGTGCCGGTGCGCGACACCTCGGTGGTCTTCAACGAATTGGTCGAAGAAGCCCAGGGCTCGATGCTGATCGCCGGCTACGCCTTCTACCAAGGGAAGGAGATCTTCGCCCGTCTCGCCGCCAAGCATGACGCCGATCCCGCCTTCGAACTCGATTTCTGCCTCGACATCAGCCGCAAACCGGCCGATAGCAGCCGCTCCGAGGACATCGTCACCCGTGCCCGCCTCGACTTCCTCGAGCGCAATTGGCCCGGTCGCCGCCCGCCCCGCCTCTGGCATGATCCGCGTTCGCTCCTGCCCGAGGCCAAGCAACGCTCCTCGCTGCACGCCAAATGCGTCCTGGTCGACAGCTGCCTCGCCCTGGTCACCTCGGCCAACTTCACCCAGGCCGCCCAGCGCCGCAACATCGAAGCCGGCCTCATTCTCCGCCACGCCCCCAGCGTCCTGCGCCTGGAGTCGCACTTCCGCCAGTTGATCGAACGCGGTGTGCTGCAGCGGGGCTGACCCAGTGCTTGTAACACACTTTGTCGACCTTAACAGGCGGGATGTTACGGAGCCGTTTCTTGGTTAGGTCAACCTAATCCGACTCCGCCGGAACCGAAGCCAACCACGAAAGGCAGGAAAGGCACGAAAGGGAACCGCAGAAGCCGAAATGCAGGGCTGCCGCCCCGCCCCCCGCTCGGGGACTCGTCCCCGAACCCCGTGACTCTCTCGTCGCTCCGCTCCGGCTGCGACAAACCGTCCTTGCCGGTTTTTCTCAGACTCTTTTCCGGCGCTCCGCTTGACACGAAATCACGTGACAAAAAATGGTCACGAGAATCAGGTAAGCGGTCTAAATTCCGCAGCAGCGGAATGGAACCTGGTTGAAAGGCAAACACATGAACACAAGCAACAAGAAAAATAAGTAAGGCCCTGCGAGCGCCGCAGCCATTGCGGATGTCGAGCCGGTTCAATCCTGATGATCTGCCGCTAGTCGTTGCTGTTTCAGCTCCACTTTTCGGCTCTCCCGGGAATTTTGCGGGTTGGCCGCCGCGCTTGCTTGTTCGACCCCGAAGCGGGTCGGTGATTTTAGCCCAGGGTTGAGCCGCATCGGCGACACCCTGGGTAAGCGCCAGTCATGAAAACCGACCCCAAGGGGGTCACGGAAAAGGCGGGAACGAAGGGGGCGCTTCGCTGCCAGCACTCTCGGACCTCCTTGACCCCTTCAGGGTCGAGATTCCGCACCCTGATGACCCGGGGTGTCGCCGATGCGGCTCAACCCCGGGCTAAAATCTGCCACTCCCTTGGAGTGAAATCCGCAGCAGGTCACCAAGTCTACAATCAGGGATTCAACCCACCAACTTCCCGGGAGAGCCCACTTTTCAACCTTCCAACCTTTCAACTGCGGAATTTAGGGTCAAGTGCGTACTTGCGTGTTTACGGGTGGGTCAGCCCCAGCTTGTCGAAGCCGCAGCCGCCTTTGGCGGGGTCGCAGTTCCAGTAGAAGCGCGGGCCGTCCTTGCGCAGCTTGGCTTCGCGTCGGCAAGCGGGGCAGCTGAAGTCGATCGGGGTGTTGCCCTCGCAGGCGCGGCACTTGAAGTAGTAGCCGTACTTGCCGTATTGGATCTCCAGGTGGCCCAGCGGCGCCGGGCACTTGCTGCACCCTGGCGACTTTTGCGGACGGATGGTGCTCGGAGTTGCAGGGGCAGGGGCGGCAGTCGCGGGTTTCGCAAGAGCGGGTGGTGACTGGGGCAGGGGAGCCGCGGCACGGGCAGGGGAGGGGGGAGTCGCGACTGTTGGGGAAGCAGCGACGGCAGGGAGGGGACGCGGCGTGTGGCGGTCCTTGAGGAACTTGGCGATGCGTTGCAGTTCGGCATCCTTGAAGCTGCGGGGTGCGTCGCTGCGGAAGAGCGAATCTTTCTTGCTCATCGCGACCAGGCAGTCCCAGTGGAAGTAGTGGTCTTTCGGGGTCAGGGTGATTTGAGCTCATCATAGCACCGTAAGAGCTTCTGCACCAATTCATAGGCGCGCCGGGCCAACATGAGCTGCGAGTCTTCGTCAACGGGGTCGTGAAACTCTACCAGTTGTTGCGGTCCGAAAGACTCGACACGGGCGAATTTCTCCCGGAGGATGGCGACTGCGGTGTCGATGTTCCCATCCTGCCTGTTCCGCCAGTTCTCGGCAAGGCTTTGAATGCCGTCCGGGTAGCGATCGAGGCAGTAGCACAAGTCGTAGCTGTCCTTGGGTTTGTCGCGCCCGCCAATGGCATGAGCTTTCATCACCAGGAAATCCGCCAGCGAGGCGACTCGCAAGGTGACGGTGTTGAGGGCGCCTCGCGCGCTCTTTCCTTCCAATCGGATCGTCTCCGGGTTGAGAAAGGCGACGCTGGCCGCTGCCACTTGCAGGACGCGGAAATCATTCAGCAACTTCGGCTTGCGCTTCTTCAGCTTCACTTCTTTCGGCGCGAGGAATTCCAACTCGACCTCCACCGGGCGTTCGCCGTCCTTGAGGTCGATGTCGATGAGAAGCTGGAAGTCTTTGCGGCCATGCCGATAGCGCTTGGTGTCGAGAAGGAGCTGGATCAGCTCGGCGTATCGGCCATCGTTCAGCTTGGAGGCATCCAGGGCCAGATCGACATCAATGCTGCCGACGTGAGCCTCGTCTTTCATCGATGCGGGCGGTAAGAGCAGATCTGGCGTCCAGCCACCAACTACCACAAGGCAATCGGCAAAAGAGGCCAGAACTTGCCCGACATCAACCAAAACGCGACGAGCGGCCTCGGTCTGGCGGGAGGCATAAGCGCTTTGATTTCTCGCGTCGGGGTTCATGGTTTCGGTCCTCGCTGCCATTCAGGTTTCAGTCGCTGTTCGAGCAGGGCTTCTGCGGCTTCCGCACCTCGACCGCCGCTGTGCCACAAATCGACATAGGTCTGCACGAGGTTGGTACAAGCAAGGGCATCGTTGCCGCCTCGATCGGCGGGGAAGAAGACGCCGTCGTCGTGAGGGATCAGAATGACCAGGTTGTCGCCCGAGTCGATGCGTTTCGCCTCGGCCAAGCGCTCCAAATGGGGCAGGTCCTGTTCCCGCAGATAGAGCCAGGTCTTGTTTTGCCGAACGTGCGGGGCTTGTTGCTCCGCTGCGGAAAAGACGGAGTAGAGGGCATGCCCTTGAGTCGCCTCGGCCAGTGAAGCTAGAGCGCGACGCAGCTTCTCGCCTTGTTGGAGGGTGAAGTAACCCACGCGACGGTGCTTCTTGAAGCGATAGGCGTCGCGCCAAGCGAAAAGCAGCTTGAGGGGCTCTAGCAAACGAAGACCGCCGTCTTTGTCCTCGCCGATCAAAGCTTCGTCGCGAAGATGCCGGATCACTTTGTTCACTAGGCCGAGACTCACCTGTGCCCGTTTTTGCAGCTCCCGCTGCGTCCACAATCGCCCCGCGTGTTCTGGAAGAAGGAGCGCCACGATCACCCGGCCAGTCGATCCGGACCCGAGATGGGTCGTCGGACGCGGCGCTTTCACGGTCGATTCCAGCCCGCTGCGCTGCAATCGCAGGAGGCCGGGAATGTCGAGGGAGTGATTGCCGGCGAGATCGAACCAGCTCCACCCCCATTGAGCGCACAATTCCGCCATTCGTGGCGACACCCAGGGCATGGCAAGCACCGGCACGATCCATGGGCCTGCAGCTTCGAGGCTAGCGCTTGCGGCACGATATTGCTCCAAGAGCAAGGGGAAGTGGCTGGGTCGCAGTTCCCGTTTGCATTTGACGAGCAAGGTCGCACGTCCACCTCCTGGCAGCGGGAGTCTGATCAGGAAGTCACTGCTATCCGCTTGAGATTGCAATTCCCCTGGAGACAGCCATGGCACGCTCCGCAGCAGATTTTCCAAGGCCAAGGCACAAGCTTGAGTGTGAGTGTCGCTTGTAATTTTGTTCATAGAATCACCATGTTCATGTTTTCGTGAACAGTAGGTCATTCGTGAACATTGTCAAGAGCAAGCTAAGCGCTCATGCGGCTTATGAGCTCCATGATCGGAGGCATGTCACGAGCTCCGTGTGGCCAGCATTGGCAGCCAAATCCATCGGCAAGTGACCTTCAGCGTCGTAGATATTTAACTTGGCTCCAGCCTCTAGCAAAAGTTTGACGGCCTCTATGTGGCCACCACTGGCAGCCCAGTGAATTGGGGTGCTAAGGTCGGATGCTTGAACATTCACCTTGGCGCCGGCTTTGAGCAGGAGCTTCAAGCTCTCCGTGTGGCCACCACTGGCAGCCCAATGAATGGGGTGGCGTCCTTCTGAATCTCGAACATTCACTTTGGCACCGGCTTCGAGCAGGAGTTTGACGAGTTCGGGCTGAGCCGTTGAATCTATGGGGTGACGACCTTCTGCATCCTGGACATTCACCTTGGCACCGGCTTCAATGAGGAGTTTTGCACTCTCAAACGACGCACCATGAATGGCCCGTTGGCCATCATGAGTTTGGGCATTCACCTTGGCACCTGCTTCGAGAAGAAGCTTCACAATTTCAATATGCCCGTGCTGGGCAGCCTGCTGAAGAGGCTGAATCCCGAATCCATGCTTGGTATTGACTTGGGCCCCTGCCGATAGCAGGAACTTCACGATCTCGGTCTGGCCAAACAGAGCGGCGACATGAATCACTTGCCAACCCTCAGCTGGCAAAAGATCAATTTTCCGTGCCTCTGCATCAAAAAGAATCTTCACGATTTCAAGATAGCCATTTTGCGTTGCAAGGTGAATGGGCTTTAAATCGTTAAAATCACGGAAATGGGGATTTGCGCCAGCGGCAAGGAGTATTTGGACCATCTCGAGATGGCCGAATTCGGCAGCAAAATGTAGAGCTTGGGTGCTGTTTGTCGGAGGAGTATTCACCTTGGCGCCTGCGGCGAGGAGCAGTTTGACGATCTCAAGATGGTTCTTGCTAGCGGCTGCATCAAGGGGTTGCCAGCCGTACTTATGCCTCGTATTCGCCTTGGCGCCAGCAGAGAGGAGGAGCTGGACGATCTCTAGGTGCCCATTCTCAGCCGCGACATGAATGGGCTGCAAACCAACATGATCAGCAGCATCTGCCTTGGCGCCAGCTGTGAGGAGAATTTTGACGATTTCCAGGTGCCCATTCTCAGCCGCGACATGGATGGGGTGGAGACATTCCTTGCCTGGAGCATCTGCCTTGGCGCCAGCTGTGAGGAGAATTTTGACGATTTCCAGGTGTCCATTCTCAGCCGCGACATGGATGGGGTGGTTGCCGACTTCATCTGGAGCGTCTACATCTCCCCCAGCGACAAGGAGAAGCTTCACGATCTCATGGTGACCAAATTCAGCCGCGACATGAATGGGTTGCGAACCGTCTTTTTGCTGAGCATCCACCTTGGCTCCTGCCAGAAGCAACAGCCTGACAATTTCAACATGGCCAAACAGTGCGGCCAGATGGATGGGCTGACGCGCATTCATCTGTTGTGTATTGACATTGACGCCAGCTTTGATCAAGCGTCTAACGGTCTCAATATCGCCGGTGTATGCGGCACTTCGCAATGATGAATTTTTCATGAATGGTTTGTCTCAAATAATAACATGGTTTGCCAATGAATCGGCTATCAATTTTTTATTGTCTTAGTAACGATTTTCTAGTATGACTCAAAAAGTCGGAGATAATTGTCGCGGTTATTTTTGTCTTTAACCAGATCAATCATCTCGACACCATTGCGATTTTTCGCATGGATATCTGCGCCATTTTTGATTAATATTGAACAACAGTTGGAGTTTCCCTTGCTGGCGGCTAAATGAATGGCTTGATCGCCATTTTCATCAACTTCGTCAATTTTAGGCCCAAGCTTCAGGAGGTTTTTAAGAACCTCATCACGTTTATAATTGCGGGATTCAACAAGATGATGGAGAGGGGTTTTCCCGCGACTATCTTTAGCGTTGATATTGGCGCCATGATCGAGAAGAAATTTTAAAGTATCCCAATTGCCATTGATCGATGCTTGGTGAATCGCTTGGAATCCTTTTTTGTTGACCATGTCGATTTTGGCGCCGCGAAAGATTTGGAATTCTAGGTAATGGAGCCTAATGGGCGCATCCGCACGGCTGACAAAGGTCTCCGCATCATCGATAGGCCCTGCCAGATCCATCGGGGTTTTGCCCTCATGATTCTGATAATCTGTTTTAGCTCCGCGTTCAATGAGTAATTTATACAGGGGTAATTTGTGGTATTGAGCCGCGTAATGGAGGGCTTGATTATTTAAATCATCTATGGCGTCAACTTTGGCTCCATGATCTAATAAAAACTTCATAAATTCAAGGTCAGTATTTTGTTTTGCGGAAAAGTGAATCAACTCTGTCTGGCCGAGAGGATTGACGCGATCGCGATCATTTCCAAAGTAGCTGTTGAAGCCAATTCTGGCGCGGGCATCGATCTTGGCGCCATTGTCGAGAAGGAATTTCAAGGTTTCGATATCGCTGACTCGATGGATCGCTTGCAGACCGAGTTCATAACCGTCAATTTTGACCCCAGCCTGCAAGAGTTTTTTAAGATATTTATTGAGATTCATCGATTTTTGTGAAATGGCGACTAAATCTGAAAAGAGATGGTTGTCGGCATGGGCTTTGTTAGCGAGCAGAAAATCAAACATTTCTTCATTGTTTTTTGTGGCGGCGAAATAAAGTGCTGTTCTAGCACTGGCATTTTGGGTTTTGGCGTTAATGTCAGCGCCCTTTTCGAGAAGGAGCTTGAGCATCTCGATATTCCCCTTGGGGGCACTGGCCGCATGATGAATCAGCATGTCGCCCATGGTCCAAGATTGATGTTCTCGTGTATTGGGAATAAACTCATCGATTTTGACCATCTTGTTTTCAAGATAAAACTTGACGATCTCGACGCGACCGGTTTTTGCCGCCAAGCCACAGGCATCGAAGATGCGGTCTCGTTCAAAAATCTTGCCATTGTCAATGGCCTCTTTCAGTTCCTCGACAGTCCCTGTGGCCGTGATTTTCACGAGCTTTTCGGTGTATTCCTTGTGAGTCAGATTGCCGGGGGCAGACTGGAAAAGCAAAACGCTGAGGAGTGCAGTGTTAAGCATCAGATGGTTCCTTGATTTTGGTTAAGGAGAGAAGGAGGTGAGGGTATTGCGGCGAGTCAAACCGAATAAGAGGATATCTTAAATATCAGTTTTTTTGCGAAAATTTGTCATGGAATGGGAGGCCTTGAGTCTAAATGAAAAGTCGGGGGTGGCCTGGGAGCCCCACCCTCCGTGGTGGGTGCGCTGTGGAAGGTCCGGCACGGAGGCCGGGGCTCCCAGAGGGCGGCGGGTCAGAGCTAAAAGAGGATGTCTTTGCATGGGAATGAGTTGGGAATGAGTGAGGCTTTGGCGCGGGGGGAAACCTAAATGGAAAGCGAGGGTTTGGCAAGCTCCAGGAGAGGGAGCTTCCGGCCGCGGCGGCGGGACAGACCTAAAAGAGGATCTTTCTGATTTCCAGTTTGTTACGAATGTTGTCATGGATCGGGAGGCCTTGAGTCTAAATGAAAAGTTGGCGTCCTGGGCGCCTCTCCGTGGTGAGGGTGCTGCGGCAGACCCGGCACGAAGGCCGGGGCTCTCAGGACTCAGGACGCAATTGGTCGTCATGAATTTAAAATGGTTTTGATTTCATTTATAGAAGACGGGGATCTTTCATCTGGATTTTCATGCAGTAAACCATCAACAATTTCAGTGATTCTCCCATCTGTTGGGTCTTTATATTTTGAAGGTCTTCCTGTTGACAATTCTCCAGTAACTAAAAACCACAACACACGGGAAAATTGCCATAGATCAGATCGATAATCGACTATTGTTGTTTTGTCCGATGAGTATTTTATTAATTCAGGACTTAATATATTTCTTGGCCCAACAACTTCATCGTGTTCGGTTATATCAGAAAAAATCCTTGATAAGTCATCGTCGGTGTTACCTGTATATTTTGACAGTCCGAGATCAATCATAAAAATGCTGTTGAATTTATTGTCCTGGAAAACAAAATTTGCTGGTTTAATATCTCTATGGATAAATCCTTTAGAATGTAAATGATCTAAAGACTCCAGAATATCATTTGCACAATCAATTATAAATTTTGCTTTCTCAAATTTCGATTTTTGCATGTATTTAGTGCGTGCATGATTAAATTTATCATCTTTGAAATATTGCCACATATTAGCATATCCTTTTTGAATCACAATAAATTCAAGGTTTAATCCTGAGCAGTTTAATATTCCATTCCCATATAGTTTTGAAATGTTTTTATGGCTTAATTTTTCCAAAGTTGCGATTTCATTGTGGAATCTTTTATATTTTAAATTATGCTTTGGGTTTGAAAATTTTACAACTACATCACAAGTAGGATAGGAGACTTTTTTCCCAATATATACTCCATTTGTTATGGCACTAGTTAGTTTATATTCAGTACCACAGTAACATCTAAAATTTTCTGGGAGTTTTAATTTTTCATCGCCAATTTGAATGTCCATTTTTAGTCCTCCGGTATCTCGCTGAAGTTAAGTGTGTGCTCACCTCGCTTGTAGTAATGATTTAAGATATAGTCGCCTTCCCTGATTTTATCAGATGGCATAGACGTAGCGATAATAATTTGATAAGAATTTGGATCCACATTTTTAAGCATTTCGATCATTCCATTTTGAATCGCATGAGCTCGGTTTTCCTGCATTCCTTTATCTTCCATACAATCTAAAATTGCAAATTTTGGGATTCTCATACGATCCTCAAATAGAGAGGCATAAAATAGAGAAAATCTAGCCGCTAGCTTTAAGATGGCATCTGACGATGCTGAGAATTTTGTTGCGCCATCTACAATTATCTTTGACTCTTCGAATAGAAGATATGCCTCTTTTGCGTCATTAAATGAACTCTCAAAACCACCGTCAACTTTAATTAATTTTACTATATAGCTCCCAATAGCATTTTTAATCCGATTGGAATAATCCTCTTGTCTTTCTATGGAAATCTTGATTTTCTCAAGTAATTCAGCTCGGCGGGACTTAAGTTTAATGCATTCACTTTCAAGTTCTATAATCTTTTCATACATAGATTTGATTTTATCATGCATGTTAATAGTTGCTTGATTCTCTGCGATTTCCATTGATATACTGGATATCAACCGAGATTGCTCACTAGTAAGAGCGGCGCAAGCTTCAACCTTTTTAGTTTCAAATCTAATTTTTGATCTAATATCTAAAATTTTATCTCTTTCTATTTCGATTCTTAACTTCTTTTTGATTATCTGATTTCGTGATTCTTTAATTTGAAATTCGACCTCTTTCTTCCTTTCAAAATAAAAATCTGTAAATAAATTTGCGTGTTTTTTGTCAGATCTACAAAGCCCGCAGCCAATAGCCGTATGCGACTCATCAATAGGGCATAAACATTGAGGGCAATAAATGAATTTCAATCCTGAATATACATTATAAAATGATAAAGCCTCCTGAATTTCATCCGTTGATTTTTCAAGCATCATAATAAGCTGTTCGCTATCTGATATTTCTAATTCGCAATCTTTGATATCATTTTCGATTTCAATCTTTTTTTGTTTGAGCTTATCTATATTTTTTAGTGCTTCCGTTGAGACGTCAGATTTTTTATTCGGTTCATTGATAGTAGATAATGATTCGGTAAGAAGGTTGATCTTAACTTGGCACTTACGAATTTTTTCATCGCTTTCAGTTTTGTTCAAAAATGAGTTTGATTTTAAAAATGCGCTAATAGATGCTATGTCTGAAGATATATGGCTATATTTTTTCTCTAAGAGTAGTAATTCTTGTCGCCACTCATGCGATTCAAGATCATCAATTCCCAGCAAATACTCAGCAACTGATTTTCTTATCCCCTTATTATCATATTCATTCTGGTCATTAAATAAACTTTTTGGTGACGTATTTTGGTCAGCATAAATTAAGCGAAGGAGCTGAAACATTGTGATTGCGGATGTTGATTCTTCAGTTTTTCCTAAAGGATAACCAAGAAGTTCAAAAATATGGTATGAAAAGCTTTTTTTGTTTGTAGAATTTTTATACGGCAAAACATTAAAGTTGTTAGATTTAGAATCTTTGAAATATATTGCGTTAAGGCGGTTATCATTAATCTCTCTTTTTAAAACAAAATCATTATTATTAATGCGAACCTCAAGAATTACATATTCGCATTTTTTCTGATATGCTCTCCATGACATTTCTTCATAACCTAACGCATATGCAATAAATTCTAAAATGCTTGATTTGCCAGTGCTGTTGTCGCCAGCAATTACATTTATTCCTGGTTTGAATAACTGTTTATAAACCGTATAGCCATTCGAGTAAACTTCCAGGCTCAGTAATTCTAGCTTATTCATATGCGTCCTCAAAGAGTTTTGTTTTTGATAGAAGTTCGTGTTGATCAAGACTCATTACATCTGAATAAAATTCCAGGAATTTTTCATCATTAGTAATTATTGATGAAAAATTATTGCTCCGAATTATGTTGTCCCCATCAAATGATATTATTGACTTGGCCATTAACAATCGATAGGCTCCGTAATGGCTTTTTTCTAAAAGATAAGCATGGGCTCTTTTTGTGCCCGAAAATCTGTAACAATCTTTATAAGACTTTGAAAGATTATTATATTGAGGGAAGCAAAAAATAAAATCTACTGATAACAAATACTTTGCGGGTATCGAGTCCAAACCAAGATGATTCATGTGTGTAGCACATCTAAATGCAGTGTGATACAAGTCGCAAACTTTGTTAAACATAATCATTTGAGCCTCCACTTCAAATAGCAATTCCCAGTAATATAAAAAAATTAATCCTTCCAAAGTTCTTCGGTTCAGCATTTCGCTGTCAGTGGTATTTTCATAGAAGTAGTCGATAATTATTTTATTGACTTGAGACTTAACCTCTTCGGGTGAAGCTCCACTTTCAATTATAGGATAGATATCATTTGTGAATTTGCTAATTGATTCATCAATTAAAATTGAAATAATTTTCTGGAACGACAATGAGTTGATATTGCGGTGTAATATTTTAGCAAATAACTCTTTGCACTCTAGTGCGTGTTCTATATAATAAATCGGCATGTTTGCTTGGATAAATTTTTCTTCTAAACCAATAGTGCTAGATTCTGATTTTGGTTGCATATAAAGAGATAGATCTTCAAGAAATTCGGAGACTGATCTATCGTTAATAATTGCTTTTTTAATTCGTTCCTTAAGGCCAGTAGAAGTTAAATTATTAATGATATTGTTGTCGCCAATAATTGCGATTCCCGTATTTCCTTGGATTGTGTTTGAGTTTAGCATATTTATTTTTTCTTTTTCGTGTCATCTATTTTATTTTCATTCCCAATTATTACATTGCCACTGTTGTTTGATATGTTGTTAAAATTTATTTTTTTGATAGCGATTCTTATGATAAAAGATGCTACTACAATTATAGCAATACCTCCTCCAATTTGTGCGACTGAAATATCCATAAGAATCTCCTTTTTATCTCACCCCAAACCCAGCATGGGTTGATTTTCATCATCGCCGCGCTGTTTTTTGGAGTTGGTTTTGGGTTTGGGTTTGGGGGGTTCTTTGGGTGCTTTGGGTTCTTTTGCGGGTTTCGCAGAAGGTTTTTTGGTGGCTTTTTTGGGGAGGGCGCCGGGGCCGGAGAGGGTTTCCTGGAAGGAACGCTGTTGGTTGAGGGCGAGGAGGCGGGCGAGGACTTCGTCGCGGAGCTCGTCGGGCCAGCGGTAGCGGATGTTTTTGGGGATCTCGAGGCCGGTGTCTTCGTCGGTTTCGGTGAAGTCGGGGATGAATTGGCAGGTGGCGGGATCGGCGGCGCGGGTGGCGAGGTCGTCCCATCCGTAGGCGCGGAGGACGGCGGCGTCCATCACGGCGTGAAGGCGGCGGAGTTCGGCGATATCGGGGTCGCGGTTGCCTTCATCGTGGAAGCGGTTGTAGGTCTTGGTAAGGCCTTCGTTGTTGCGGATCATCAGGGCGGCGCGATACTCGTAGTACTCGCGTCCCGCTTCCTCCAAGTCGGTATAAAGCTCAGGCTGATCCAGGAGGTTTTCGGGGAAGGGGAAGGTTTCGAAGCATGTCGTTGGGGTATAGCAAAGTCGATCTTCTAAAGTTGACATAAACATCCGTGTCCATATTTCGTGAACACGCGATTGGATAATGCATAGATCAGAATTTTGATCTAGAGCCATCACAGATAAATTGCTAGAATATATTAAGCCCAAAGGCAAAAATGCGAACGCAAAGTGTGCGGAGGCTTGTGCGCCTGCAACCAAAACTCTTTTTTTGCATTTTATTTCATTGTAAAGATCTTTTGCTGGTGATCCGTATTGCCACCATAATTCGGCTCTTCGCTTATCAATTGATGATGCTGTCTTTTTTTCTCGTTCTGGCCTAACTTTTTCTGCCACAATATTAAGTAAATCAGGCCATCGATTGGCTTCATCTTCTGACATTTCACCAAAATCTATGATATATCTATCATGATAGTGCCTTGGATTTGAGGCAACCTCTGAATATCCGATCAAAGGGAAGATTCGTTCTGCATTTCTCGGATCATTTGCAATGATGCTTTTCATAACGCTTAACTTTGAGGCAATGCCTTTATTGTCATTGTCATCAAAAGTGAATCCTGTTCCTAGGAAGATACTGCCTTGAAAGCTTTTAGATCTGTTTTCTTTTAGCTGTTTTGGCGAGTCATCCATGTTTCCAGGGAAAAGAAATGCGCTGATTCGTTCAACTGGCTCATTGTCGAGGGATTTATACGTTAGGGATTTGCCCTTGATGATATGTATTATTGAAACTACAACGGCGGCGAGACCCGGCCATTTGAGGCGGCGGGTGGCGTGGGTGATGGTGCCGCCGTGGGAGAGGATCCACTTGAGACCCGAGTCGCGGGTGTCGCCTTGGGCGATGGTGTTGGTAGTGACGAAGCCGACACAGCCGTTGACTCGGAGGAGCGAGAAGGCGCGGCGGAAGAAGTGGGCGGCGAGGTCAGCGTTGCCGTGGGTTTCCTCGTGAAGGGTCTGGAGCCATTCCGGGTAGTGGGCGCGGTTGCCGCCGGCGACGGTATTTTTTCCGGCGTAGGGCGGATTCCCGACAATCGCATGGAAGCCCGGTTTGGAGCCGGAGAAGACTTCGGGGAATTCGATTTCCCAGTGGAAGGCCTTGACCGGGTGGGGGCCTTGGGCGAGAGAATCGATGAGCGCGGTGGGGCGGTCCTCGGGTTTACCTTGACCGAGGTAGGAGCTGAAGCCATCGAGGGCCTCGTCGCGTTTGGTCTGGCGTTCCTTCGGCTTGGCGGCGGCGAAGAAGGCGGCGATGACCGCGTCGGCGGCATCGCGGACGAGGCTGAGGGCGCGATCGGCGTCTTTGAGTTTTTCCGCCTTGAAGTGAGGCAGCAGCAGGTCACCGCCGCCGAGGATTTCGATACGGCGTTTGGCGGCGGTTTCGATGCGTTCGAGGAGGAATTGCTGGCCGAGGCGGCGTTCGGGAGAGGGGAGCCAGTGGAAATCCTCGATCTGGCGTTTGGAGAGGCCGACGAGGGAGTCTCCGGCGCGGATGGAGTGGTCGAGGAAGGTGAAGGGGTGGTCCTTGGCGAGGGTGACTAGCCAGAGCGAGAGCTTGGCGAGGTCGGCGGCCATGGGATTGCGGTCGACGCCGTAGAGGCAGGCCTGAGCGACGAGGCGGCGGGCGTAGAGGATCTCGTCTTCATCGGGCGGCAGGAGGAGGGACGTCTTGTGCGACTGCCAGGCGGCGACGAGGGCGTCGGCGAGTTGGCGGCAGGCTTCGACGAGGAAGGCGCCGGAGCCGACGGCGGGGTCACAGATCTTGAGGTCGAGGATCTGGTCCGGGCGCGGGTTGGGCCCGAGGGCGGCGAGGACGGGCGCGAGCGCCTTGCGGACGATGGGCTCGGTGAGCGAGCGCGGGGTGTAGTGCGAGCCCGAGCGGCGGCGTTCGTCGGAGGGTTGGAGGAGGAGGCCGCCTTTGGGGACCGGGGCGGGGGTGGCGTTGCTGGCGAGCTTGCTTTTGCAGGCGGCGATGAGGGCGTCCATCGAGGTCGCTTCCTTGAGCGGGAGAGCGGCCTTGGGAGTGAATTCGATGTCGAGCTTTTTTAGTGCTTCGAGGCGTTTGGCGCCGTCGAGGGCGAGGAGTTCTTCGAGGTTGACGGCGACCGGGGCGCCGGATTTGCCTTTGACCTTGAGGGCGAGGGAGAGCCCCGGGGCGACTTCGAGGCGGAAGCCCATCATCGTCTCGTAGACCGAGCCGATCTGTTCGACATCGAGGCTGCGGTAGGAGAGGCGTTCGCCGCCGAGGAGCATGAGTTTGGCGAGGATGCGGAAGAGGACGCCATCGGGGACGAGGGGGAGCTGGGCGGGGAGCTCATCGAGGGGGGAGGCGCGGCCTTCGAGGAAGGGGAAGCGGTCGGGGTCGAAGAGGTAGCCGGAGCGCGGCGGCATGGAGAGGCCGGGGTGGCGGCAGCCGGCGTGGACGGCGCGGAAGAGGGCGAGGAGCTGGGCCCAGGCGCCGTAGCGGTGGTCCATGGTATCCGGGTAGCGTTCGTTGTCGGCGCGGAGGCGTTCGAAGAGGCCGTGGACGGAGTAGAAGCGGGTGTAGAGGGAGGAATCGGGGGTCAGGCCGCGGTCTTCGGCGTAGAGGAGGAAGACCATGCGCATGAGGGAGTTGAGGAGGCCGCCGTAGATCTGGGCGGGGTCGTCGCGGAGGGCTTTTTCGAGGAGTTTGCCCTGGGCGGCGGTATCGGCCTGTTGGAAGCCGCGGAGGAATTCGTAGAGGGCGTCGAGGACCTGGGTGGCGAGCTCGTTGGAGACCTTGGACTGGTATTCGCGGCTTTTCTGGAGCAGGGCTTCGAGGCGGGTGGGGCTGGGGGCGGCGAAGAGGCGGTAGTCCTCGAGGAGCAATTTCAGGGCGGCGACGATGGGGCGTCCGGGGATGCCGGTCATGGCGCTGACGGGGAAGCTGAGGGAGCCGACGGTTTCGCCGCGGGGGGCGTAGACGAGGCGGAGCTGACGCTGGTTATAGAGGATGCCGATGGGGACTTGGGTCTCGCGCAGGAGGCGTTCGAACTTGCGGGCGGGCGAGGCCTGCCAGCCTTGTTCCTTGGAGGAGCCGGTGGCGTCGAGATCGGTGGCGGGGGGGAGGGATTGGATGAGGAGGAGGGCGTCTGAGGGAACAAGCTCAGGGCTGCCGCCCCGAACCCCGCTTGGGGACTCGTCCCCAAACCCCGTTTTACTTTTTTCTGTTTCTTGGGGATTTGAGGGAGTGGGCGAAGAGTCAGGGCTGCAACCTGGGAGCGCCGGCTGCCAGCCGGTTGGCTCTGTGTTTGGCGCTTTACGCAAAAGAACGAAGTCGGGGCGGAGGGATTCGTCGTTTTCAAGGGGGACTTCAAAACTGCGAGGAATCTGCGGAACGCTGAGGAGCTTGTCGAGTTTCCAGCCGAGGAAGGTTTGGGCGAAGGTGGGGAATTCGGGGAGGAGGAGTTCTTCGTCGCCGTTGGCGTTGAGGCCGGGTTGGAGGAGGGCGAGGAAGTCCTGGTGATGAAGAGAAAGGGTGCCGCGGTCGATGCTGAGCTGTTGGTCGGCGAGGACGGCCGGGGAGACGACGAGGCCTTCGGGCTGGAGGTAGCCGATCCAAGCTTGGTGATCTTGCAGTGAGGGGTCGTAGGCCATGCGTCGACTTCGAGGGGTTAGAGGCGTTTGGAGATTAGGGGGTTGGTTATAAACTTCAAGAGGGAGTTAGTGGGAGTTAGATCAAGATTTTAAGAGAAGTTTTTGACCACGAAAGGCACGAAATACACGAAAGGGGGGCAGGGGAGGAGTTCCCTGGGAGCGCCGGCATCTTGCGGGGTGTTGTTCCCTGGGAGCGCCGGCTGCCAGCCGGTTGCAGTTTGGGTGCTCATGAGCGTTTTCCTTTCGCGGCGAGGGCTTGGCGGCCTTTGGCGGTGAGGCGGTATTTCTGCAAGCGGCTGTTGGGTTTGTCGGGAAGGGTCATTTCGATGAGGCCGCTTGATAGCAAATGAGATATCGACTTCTTAAAGTTGCCCGTCGGGTTCTTGTAGCCTAGCGCGGAGAGCAATGATGAACGCCCTGATGAACCATGACTCAATGTCTTGAGGATTTTGCTGTCCGTCAAGGCAAGATCGACTGGGGCCTCGACTGGGGCCTCGACTGGGGCCTCAACTGGGGCCGCGACTTGCTCCACAAGGTTGACTTGGGGTGCGACTGGGGCCGTGACTGAGTCGGCGACTTCCGGTTCGGCAAGGACAGGGAAGAAGCGGGTGAGGAAGTGGTCGTGGTCGGGGTTGGTGACGAATTCGGGGGCTGGGGAGCCGTTGGCTTTGAGGATGCGGAGGATCTTGGGGATGCCGGTGGAGCGTCCTTCGGTGAGGTCGAGTTCCTTGAGGAATTCGCCGATGCGGCGGTTGCGGTAGCGGCGGGGAAGGGCGCGACCTTGGCGGAGTTCGTCGATGGAGACCGAGCGGTCGGGTCCGGGGTAGTTGATGATGACCAGGTCTTGGGGGGTGATGCGGACTTCGATGGGCTCGCGGGTGTCGTAGCCTTTGTGGTAGACGGCGTTGGCGAGGGCTTCTTCGAGGGCTGGGAGGGGGTAGTTTTTGCAGCGGGTGGATTCGGGGCGGTCGTTGTGCTTGATGACGATGTCGTGGAGGAAGTGGCGCTCGAGGTAGTTGAGGGCGTCCTTGAGGGCGATGTGAATGGGGCCGCGGAAGATCTTCTCGGCGAAGCGGTCGCCACCGGGGCCATCGGGGAAGTCGACGATGTCGATCTGGGCCTGGGGGAAGAACTTGTGCGGTTCGGGATGGAAGAAGAGGAGGCCGATGTTGAGCGGCTTGGGGTGCTCGGGGGGACCACCGACGACTTGCAAGCGGCGGGCGAGCTCGAGAGTGGGCAGGGAGGTCGCTTCGTCGGCGAAGCCGGATCCGATGTCCTTGAGGTATTGCAGCATCAGGTCGCGGGAGAGATCCTCGATACGGGCGTGGTGGTTGACGCGGTCATCGAAGGGGATGCGGGCGCTGAGGCCGATCAGCTCGGCTTCGTCCTGGTCTTTGGCGCGGACGGTGGAGGAGTTCTTGCGGATGAAGGCGGCCCATTCGCTGTGTTTGCCGAGGCTGAGCTTGGCTTTGTAGGGGCGGACGTCGCCGCCGAAGCACTGGACGACGAGGATGGGTTTGCCTTGATACTCGCAGGGGTAGCAGACGGGCAGGTAGTGGGGGCGGATGGCGGAGTTGCTGAGCTCGAGGAGTTCTTTCTGGATGCCGTCGAAGAGGGCGGGATCGAGTCCGGTGGGAGGCAGGACTGGGCGGCCGTCTTTCTCTTCCACTCCAATGACGATGTAGCCGCCACCGAGGTTATGGAAGTCGTTGGCGAAGGCGCAGAGGGTATGGAGGATGCGCTCGGGGTTCCAGCCGGCCTTGAATTCGAGGCGCTCCCACTCGGCGATCTGGCCGTGGAGGAGTTTATCGAGGTTGAAGGGCGGGTGGAGCATGGGGACCTTGGGGGGATTCAAGATTCAGGATTCAAGATGAGGCGGGAACTACGGAAGACACGGAGGGCACGGAAGGAGTGAACCACGAAATACACGAAAGACACGAAAGAGTGACTGCAGAGACGTGGCTCGACCATCTTGGTCGAGAAAGGAGGACAGGCGTCCCGCCTGTCGATGCCACGGGAGACGGCTTGTAGGGGCGTATAGAGGCGTATAGCCGAGAGTAGCAGTGGCGTATAGGGCGTATGGCTTGATCCGTAAATGATCCGTGTTTGCCCATAACTGCCCCATAACTGAGCTTGAAGGCGCACCATAATGATCCGTAAATGATCCGTAAATTGGGTGCGAGCCTCATGGCTTGGGGGTCCCTGGAAGCACATAATACACCCCGCGATGTACCCCGTGAGATTCGATGGCCGATTGATCGAGTAGACGCTTGATGAGCCGCTTAGCTTGCATCTCGGTCATCCTGCACAGCTCCATCACATCGGCTCGTTTGATAGAGCCATGCTGGGAGATGTAGTTCAGCACCATTTGCTCCTGCTGGATGGCGGTGAATCCCGCTTGGCGGGTGTAGGCGGCTTTGCCAGCGCTCGCCTGGTAGAGTCCGGCGGAAAGGGTGTAGCTGCGGCTGCGGTTGGCACCGTGCGCCACCACTAGTCCGGCCTCGATGAGTTTTTCCAGTGACTTCCTGGCACTCAAGGCGTCGCGCTGGATGCGTTCGGCCAGCTCTTCCGCACTGAGGCGCTTGAGGTCACGCAAGGCCGCGAGGGCAATCAGGCTGTCAATCGGCAGGTCGCGCTGGGTCCGGTTTTCCTCTTCGGCGACCAAACGGCGGAAGTCCAGGTCGGCGGCATCGGTCGGCAGGCGCAAGACGACGTTGTGGGCGTCGGTGCGGCTGTAGTCCGGAGCGGGACGCCCGAACTTCAACAAGCCGCGGTAGATGGTGTCGACGCCGCGACCGGAGCGCTCGACCAGGCCGATGCGCTTCATCGCGTCCGCCAAGGCCCGGTTGCGCGGACGAGGCTCGGTCACCAGAAGATTGCTCAGGGTCACGCCTTCCATCAGGCCGCCGGGGTTGCTGACCACCAGGGCTTCGTCCTCGAGGCGGACATGGACCGCACCGAGGCGGTGGTAGTCGCGGTGGATCAACGCGTTGGCGACGGCTTCGCGGAAGCTGCCGAGGTCGACCAGGGGAACCGGAACCCGGAACAGGCCGACTTGGATCTCCTGCTCGGGATTGTAGGGGCGGAAGTTGGTCTCCAGCCAATCCATACCCTTGAGCAAAGGGAAACGCCGGAATTCATTAAAACGCACGGCCTGCTGGGCCATCACCTGGAAGGCGAATTCGTGGGTCGGCACGAGGCGCTGCAGCGAAGCCTCCCGCCCAATCAAAAGCAGACCGCAGAGTGTCGGCACCCGACGACCGTCTTCCAGACGCTGGGTCATACCCAAGGCGCCATCCAAGGCTTCATCGTCGAGCTCCAAGAGGATCCGGTCGCCGCCAAACCTTTGCACACACTGGCGAAGGCGTTCGCGCTCAAGCGGATCGAAGTCATCCAAGCTCGCTCCGGCGACGGCTTGGGCCGAGACGTCGATCAGCCCGAAGGTGGAGGCGCGGCTGATCCGGTCGTGTGGCAGCATGGGGACGCATTCGGGAGTGCCATCCGGCTTAAGGCGTCGCCGCAGATAGACGCCGCTGCTGCTTGCCACTTCATGCGCCGACTTAGGGACAAGAATTCGAGCCAGCGGCAGCCCGGCGATCTCGACGGCCTCCACTTCAACGCTCAGGGAGGGCGAGCTGCGGGCGGCGATCAAGCCGCTCAAGCCCTTGAGGTTTTTGTGCTCCGGATGCAGCCCGGTGGGAGTGCCGTCGTCCTCAATGCCGAGCCATAGCTCGCCGCCGTCCGTGTTGGCCAGGCCGATGACGGCTTCGATCAGCTCGGAGTCCGGCAGGCGCTTGCGGTCGCTCTTGAACTCGACCGTGAGGCTTTCGTGAGGAGGTGGCTGGATCATGGAGGGCTCAGGGCTGGGGGTGGTTTTGAGATAACTCGACCGTCTCGGGCGTGCGAGGCGGAATCTACAGGTAGGACTCGGCGCTACGGAGGGCGAGGGCGGATTCTTCGGGGTTCTTTTCATCTTCGAGGAATTCGTGGGCGGCGTGGATTTCGTTGATGAGTTTTTCCCAGAGGTAGTATTTCTGCGATTTTTCGTCGAGTTTCAAGCTCTCGATGTGTTCACGCACGAGCATGATCAGATCCATGATTTCTCCGGCGAGTTTGGGCCATTGGCGTTTGGGCGCCATTTCGACCTGGTTGGCGAGCGAGAGGAGTCGGAGGGAGAGTGCGGGTTTCATGGTCGGTCTTTGGCCTCGGTTTGTTCAAGAAGTTGCGCCTCGATCAGTTGCCGTTCGCGGAGGAGTTCCCGGGCGAGTTCCTCTTCACTGGGCAAATGAAGCAGGTATTTCGAGGCGAAGATCTGTTTGCGTTCGTTGAGGACGGAGTATTTGGCGACGGCTTCGTTTTTATCGGTGCAGAGGATCAGGCCGATGGTCGGGTTGTCGCCTTCGGAAGTGTAGAGGTCGTCGTACATGCGGACATAACCATCCATCTGGCCGACATCCTGGTGACTCACCTCATCCATCTTTAGGTCGATCAGGACGAAGCACTTAAGGATGCAGTTGTAGAAGACCAGGTCGACGTAGTAATCAGTCTCGTTGAAGCGTAGGCGTTTTTGGCGGGCGACGAAGGCGAATCCCTTGCCTAGTTCGAGGAGGAAGTGCTGGAGGCGGCTCATGATTGCCGCTTCCAATTGCGTCTCATGGAGAGCGCTGGCGTTGGGGAGATTGAGGAACTCCAGAACATAGGGGTGCTTGAGCGCGTCGACCGCAGGAGATTTGACGGCGACTTCGCTGCGGGCCGTTTCGATCATCTTCTGGGGATTCTGGCTCTTGAGCATCCGCTCGTAGTAGAAAGAGCGGATGTGCCGCTCCAAGCCGCGTTTGTCCCAGCCACAGGCGATCGCCTCCGATTCGTAGAAGTCTCGAGCCGCGGCGTTCTCGACTCGCATCAAGGCCCGGTAGTGGGACCAGCTCAGTTGCGCCGAGAAACCAGTCGATTGAACCCCATTTAATAATTGAGGATCAACGGATTGTAATAGGTCGCTCAATGGGTGACCTATTTGAGTGGCAGTTTGAGGAGCTGACTCCGGGGAGGCCGATGCAATTAGCTTGGATTTTGATTTATCCGATTGTTTATCAAGGATTTCAAATTCGGCACCCAATGGGTGCCGAATTGGCGGCAGGCGCGACGGGTAGGTCAGGAAGAACTTGCGAAAGGCCTTGAGGTTGACCTCGGAGAATCCTTCGCCGTAATGACTGTTCAGCCGCTTGGAAAGGTCTTCGATGACTTTTTTGCCATACTCCGCCCGCTCTTCCCCGCCTTGCAGCTCGAGGACGATTTCCCTTCCGATCAGCCAGTAGGCGGTGACCATGTTGGTATTGACGGCCCGAACGACATTGCCCCGAGCCTGTTCGAGGATGCCGACGACGCGGTCGAAGAGTGCCGGTGCGGGGCTGGTGGCGGTGACGGGGGCTGGAGTTTTCTTTTTCATGAAGTGCGGGGCTTGCGCTGGGGTTTTGGCATCGGGGCGTTCACACCGGCCAGAGGTAGGCGAGGCCGATGGGTTCGACTCGGGTGCTGACGACCTGATAGAACTGGGCGACGCGGGCGGGTTCGGTGACCAGGGCCTGGTCGACCTCGTTGAGCCATTTCTGCCAGTATTTGCGGTTGGCGGCGAACTGGCGCTGCTCGGCTTTCATCGCTTCGGTTTCCGGCAGGGCGAGGAAGAGCTGGCCCTCTTCGTTGGGGGCGCCGTCGAGCTGGCGTTTGACGCGGTTGCGCTGCTGGGTGAGGATGCTTCGGAGGTTCTCGGCTTCCTCCTTGCCGCGACTGGCGAGGCGGGCGTTGGCGTCGGCGAGGCTTTCGGCGGCGCGTTCCTGCAGGTGCGGCAGGAGTTGGGAAATGTCGGTGGCGAGAGAGGCCTTGAGCTGCATCTGGACTTCCTCGGGGACGAGTTTGCCGGAGCGGGCGGCGAGGAGGCCGTCTTCGAGAAGCTGCAAGGTCTTGTCCTCGGCGGCGGATTTGAAGGGGGTAAGCGGGGCTTTGCGTTGGGCGAGTTCCTGCCAACGGGCGGTGACGGCGATCACCTCCTCGTGGAGGCGGACGGCTCCAGGTCCGTAGATGGCGACGCGGCCGAGGATGACGACGCGCGGGGTGCTGTCCTCGCTTTGCGCAAGGCAGGCGCGGGAGAGGTCGTGATGGACGAAGCCCTGGGCGAGGAAGCGGCCGAGGAGGCGGCGGGTGATGCGGTGCTCGAGGTGGATCTGGACCGCGCCGTCATCAATGCCTTCGGGCGGATCGAAGACGACGGGACGGACGGGGGATTGGCGGCGCCATTCCCAATCGCGTTTGCCGTTATCCGGAGCAGCGCGGAGGCTGTCGAGGGTGCCGGACCAGGAGGGGTCGGCGCCGCGTCGAGTGTCGAGGTTAGGGAAGGCCCAGCGTTGAGGTGAACCGGGGAGGGGAGGGAGGGACTGGAGCGGCTCGGCGCCGAGGAGATTGAGGGAGCAGCCGAGGGCTTCGCGGAAGTGCGCCATGTCGAGGCCGATGTGTTGACGAGAGGCGGCAAGCTGGCGATCGAGACTCTTGATCTGCTGCTGCAATCTGTCGCGACGCTTCGCTACGATGGCTTCGTCGGGATCTTCGAGTTCTTCGCGGGCGGCTTTCACCTGGTCGTCCTGGGTGAAGAGCATGTGCTGGAGGAGGACATCGATATCCTGGCGGCGGATGCCGTTTTCGAGCGTG
The DNA here is from genome assembly GCA_039798785.1 of Verrucomicrobiota bacterium. Classification (GTDB taxonomy): domain Bacteria; phylum Verrucomicrobiota; class Lentisphaeria; order Lentisphaerales; family Lentisphaeraceae; genus CAMCSH01. The sequence continues at coordinate 81,881 of JBDKFG010000004.1, forward strand.
TCGGCGAGGCGGCGTTCGAGGACCTTGGAGAGCGAGCCGAGTTCCTGCTGGATGGTTTCTGTCTTGCGGACGAGGGTCTGGAGGACGCGGTCTTCGGGCCGTTGTTCGTAGAAGAAATAGCGGCAGTTGACGACGGGCGAGGGTTGGAGCTTGCGGTCGATGCGGCCGTTGCGCTGTTCGAGGCGGCCCGGGTTCCAGGGGACATCGAAGTGGACGAGGTCGTGGCAATGAGCCTGGAGGTTGAGACCTTCGCGGGCGGCGTCGGTGCAGACCAGGATGCGGACCGGCGCTTCCTCCGGGGGCAGGTTGAAGGCGCGTTTGATGGCCTCGCGTTTTTCCGAGCTGGTGGGGCCGTGGAAGACCTCGATGCGGGCGCTGTCGGCTTCGGTGCCGCGGATGGCGGCCTGGAGCATGTTGACGAGGTAGCGCTTCGAGTCGTCCCATTCGGTGAAGATGATGAGGCGGCGTCCGGTCCAGGCGCAACCGGGGCGGGCGGCGGATTGCCCGGGGACGCCGATGCCCGGGCATTGGTGCTCGCGGATCCATTCAAGCAGCTTGAGGATACGGGCGTCGGGGAGGTTGCGAGTGGCATTGGCGAGGGCGGCCATCTTGTCGAGGAGGGTTCGTTCATTGGCGACCTGGCCGGAGCTGCCGGCGGCGAGGGTAGCGCGCTCCATCTGGCGATCTTGAAGTTTAACGAGTTCCTCTTCCGGCAGTTCCGCTTCGTCGTCATCGGCTTCGACCGGGCCTTTGAGGGAAATCCGCCCGGCACCGGCGGGGGCGCTTTCCCCGGCCCAGAGTCGTTCCATGCTGCGGCGGTGGACATCGAGGGTGCGGGCAAAGGCTTCGATCGAGGAGAGCAGGCGTTGCTGCAGGTGGGTGAGAACCATCATCGCTTCGTTGCGCTGGCGTTTGCCGGCGGCAGACAGGCCGTCGAGGCGGAGTTCGCGATAGTCATCGAGGAGGCGGCAGAGCAAGAGCTCGGGAGCGTCGTCGGGAAGGCCGGCGATGTCGATCTGTTCGACGCGGCGTTCGGCGAAGCCGCCGGAGATCGAGCGGATGTCCTCCTTGAGGCGGCGGACCATGACGGCGTCGAGGTTTTCCTTGACCACTTTGACGCCGCGGGTGAAGCGTTGCGGGTCGAGGATTTCGAGGAGGGCGCTGAAGCTGTTGGAGTGGCCATTGTGGGGGGTGGCGGAGAGGAAGAGGCGGTGCTCGAAGCGGCCGGCGAGGTCGCGGACGATACGGGTGAACTTCGAGTCGATGGCGTAGCGCGAGCCGCTGGCGGGGGCGGCGTGGTGGGCTTCATCGAGAATGAGCAGCGAGTTCGGCGACAGGGTGCCGAGCCAATCGCGCATCGGAGTGCTGTAGTTTTCGTCGATGAGCAGCTTGTGCGAGACGAGGAAGCGCGGGTAAGTGGTCCAGGGGTTGACGCTGAAGCCGCGTTCCTGGCGGATGCGTTCCATGTAGGCGCGGTCCATGATCTCGAAGATCAGGCCGAAGCGGGTTTCCAGTTCGTCCTTCCACTGCATCAGCATCGAGGGCGGGCAGGCGACGACGATGTCGCTCACCCGGCGGCGGAGCAGCAACTCGGAGGCGATGAGGCCGGCTTCGATGGTCTTGCCGAGGCCGACGTCATCGGCGATGAAGAGGTTGACGCGCGGCATGAGCAGCGCCTTGCGCAGCGGTTCGAGCTGGTAGGAATCGATGCGGATGCCGGCGCGGAAGGGCGACTGGAAGAGCTTCGGATCGGTGGCGGTGACGCAGTTCCAGCGCAGGCTATGGACGTAGGAGCTGAAGAAAGAGACATCATCGAAGCCTTTAGCACCGATGCGTTTCCAGGTGTCTTCGCCGATGATTTCGGTGCCCAGCTCCATTTCCCAGACGACCTCGGAACTCATCCCTTGGGCGTCGTCATCGACACAGGCGAGGCGGAGCAGGGTGCCGAGACCGGCGGTGGGCTCGACCGCTTCGACCAAGTGATGGCGGGTGCGGACCTTGACGATATCGCCCGATTTCGGGAGCTGGGAGCTGAGCATGAAGGGGATCTCCGGAGATTGCTGGCGGGGAATATAGCTGCGGCGATAGCTTGTGAAGCCGAGGATTGATCAGATCACCGCCACATCCGTTTTAACTAGGAGTGTCGCATCACCGAGCGTAGCGTGGCGTGTAGCGCACGAAGTTGTCCGTCGTGTCACCTTGCCGAGGAAGATTAGGATCATACTTGCGACATAATCGAGTCACAGGTCTGGAGTCTGAAGGGCGTGCATAGTAACCGGAAATTTCGAATATTTTCTTGTCATTGAAGGAGTTCCCGATCACTTGGAGATAGACCATCTTGCCTAGGCCGGATCGAACCATCTGGTAGGCATCGTTGACAAAGTCGTAGGAGCAGGAGGCATAGCCCCAGCTCATCAATCGACGAATCGATTGAAGTATTGATATCCATAAGATTGATTATGCGAAAAGATCTCGCCGCCGCTCAAACGTGCGGCGGAACGGCCCTAGAGCACGGTATACCTGTTCGTCAAATCGCCTTTTTTTCGAGTCCCCCGCGTTTGGCCTTCCTTGCAGGCTAACAGATATTCACGTTGGTGAGTTTTGCGGGGTGAAAAAATGATTTACATTCATCCTCCATTGGTTGTTGGATTGTTTTGCATTCTTCCGTCAATTTCTCATGTTCCTGAAGGTCCATATCTTCTTGAATATATGGATTATGGAATTGGTGAAACTTGTTTATGTGGTTCAAAAATGATTAAGTCTTTCAATCAGAGCAATAATGTTTTCTATTTTTGTTTAACCTGCAAAAACTCGAGGATTTAAAAAAAATGGAATCACAAACATTGTACTTTGGCAGTCCGGCTCCAGTTGGTGGCAGGTATTTACGATCTTATGATAAGCGCCGAATTGAATATGATCCTGTAACTGAAAAACCAACTGCTGATTCAGATTATGTTCATTACGTTAGATATGAAGATTTTGAAGTAAAAAATAAACCTGAATGCTTAATTTGTAGGATAAACGTAAATATTTGTAGGAAAACTGAGCCATTTTACCTTGGAATGTTTGAAAAACAGTATCGTGATGAAGTCAAATCATCTTTAAAATTTTACATTGCTTATTATTCACCGTCTTTTGAATTGATTAAAAAAGGATATTATCAGGTTAAAGTTCCACCCAATCTTATGTCTTACACTCAAAAATGTATGTCTCAGCTTAGATCTGCTTTGGATCATGAATGTAATGAATTAGAATCAATTGCCGATGAAATTGAAGATTTTAGATACCTTTTTCATAAAAATAAAGCTCAATATAATAAAGGGCAAATTTAATGAATCTTTATCCATACATCACGCAAAAGACTGATGAGCCGTGGCTAATCGCGATTCCTGGTCTTCCTCCTCGTCACGTTCAGAGACTTTTGTACTTTGCCCAAAACTGTGAGCGCCTGGGCTGCGTTCCTCCCTTCTCAAGAGATGAGCTAGCCGCGATCTATTGCTATCTGATCAGCGAGGCCCGCAGTCCTGAAGAGACTGCTCGTTTTGTTTGTCAGCTTCCTTTGCCGATTTTTCGCCCCAAATTCGAAGTCAAGGTTCCTCGTCCTCAGTCTCTTGGCCGTCCTCGTAGTCGGCGTGTTGGTACTGATCATCCCAGACTTTTCTAACCCCTTCCCGGCTGACTGACTCAGTCGGAAGCTAAAAAACAAGGATACAAAAAAATGAGCACAGCAGAAAAAAACCTCCGTACTCCCGAAGTTCTCAAAGCTGAGGAAGCGGATTTCAAGGCTTTCAATGAGCAGAAAGCCAAGGTTCAGAAGCTCCACCTGGATAAGATGGCCGACAAGCTGAAAGAAGTCGCTCATGTCCCAAAGTTTGGTCCCTGCATGTTTGCAGGCGTTTACCCTGCTACTACATACGGCGCCGACGGCAAAGCGGTCGAGCTTGAAGGAAAAGTCAAGCTTAAATTCATGTCTGCCCAGGGTGAATTCATGCTTACCGCCGATGATCATTTGACGCCTATTCTTCCCAATGGTGAAAAGCCAGGAAAAGAAGATCGTTTCTTGATCTCTTTTACCCTGACCGATAAAAATCAGAGTGTCAACCGTTATAATCCTAACACTAAAGAAAGTACTACGGCTAAACAAACGGGTTGGCTTCCTGATGAGCTTCTGAGATGGAAGCTTCTCCCTCGTGAAACCCTCTCGTTCGATTAATCGGAGGGCCTTGGGAATGCAGTTCAACGGTCTTCAAGTCAAGCGCTTGTCTTGCGACAAAATTACATTGATCGCTGCTTGTCCTGCATTCTCGGGCTCTGAGGGTTTGAGCTTCGCGGAAAACGTGGCTAAGGAATGGCAACCTTTCGGTTCTTCCGGTCTTCCTTCTCCGCATTACATGTTTGGTCGTTCGGTTCATGGTATCGCTCTTAACTGGGGCAAAGAAACCAAGCTTCATAAGCGCGTTTTGGAAAATGAATATTGTGACCTCTCTTCTGGTTGTAAGAAAAAACAGGTCGCGGATATTCATCAAAAAACGGCTTTTAATCTCCGGATTGAGTTCAATCCAAATAAATCCTCTCTTTCCTTGGTGCGTGACTTCTTCGATGCGGCGTATCCTGAGCGTTGTTCGATTACTTCCCCTGTGAAGGTTTCCCGTTTTGATAGCGCTCTAGACTATCATGATCCGATTGATATCCGCTTTATTGATTCTTCAGCTCTGCGGAATGGTTCGATCTACTTCACGGGTCCAAGGCCCGAGACTCTGTACCTGGGAAGCTCTGCTGCCGGTGGCCGGCTTCTTCGTTGCTATGATAAGCGCCGCGAGCAGATAGCCCGGGGCAATCAGTGGCTTTCTGGATCCGTCTTGGAAGGCTCGATCTCTGAGCGTTATAGTCACCCCCTCGCTTCCCAGATGTCAGCTGCAGGTCGTGGTTTGGCGGTCGTCAATGGTGAGATTGCTAACGTTCCTTTCGATTACGATGATGACGCCGCGACAACGGCCTGTGATGACCCTGAGGCGGTGGATGGTCTTTCCGGGATTGATCATTGGTGGCGAATTGAAATGCAGGATCGCCGGGAATGCTGCTTCTCTAAGCTCAAAAGTCACTATGTCGACACTTTCAACGATGTTTTCGCTTATGATATGCCTCTTGGGGATCAAGAGCTAGTCAAATCATTAATGCTTACAGGCCGTAAAAAGGTTTCAGATTCAGATCTTGCGTTGATTCTTTTTGCGGCTAATGCTTTAGTTATTGGTAACCAACATCACCACTTCAGATATCTTTTGGATCTTTTAGATGAAAAACGGCGCTTATCCGTTCAACGTCTCCTTCGTCAATGGCATAAAACCGATTTCATCGGCGGTTATTTCCGTTCAAATTGTGTTGATATGTTCATTGAAACTGAAAAACACCTTTCCCCTCTTCTTAAACATTTCCACCCTCTTTCACTTATGGGAATTTCTGCTTCATGAGCACTCAAACCGAACAAAAACTCGAAACTGATCAATGGTCTTCCCCGGCCTTTGATGCGGCATGCCTTCGCGAAATGGCCTTTCTTATAGAACATTTTAAAAAGAAAAAACAAAAGGAAACCCAAAATGCTTGCTGAAATCATCACAATTGACCAGAACACCGCAGAAGTTTCGCTTCAGACTGATTTGATCCTTTTTCAGGGCATCACAATTATTAGCGGCGTTCTAGCTGTTGCCGTGACTTTTTGGTTTATCTACTGGGCACATAATCAACTTCGCCGATACATCTTTGAAGACACTGGAAGTGCTTCATCTTCATCAGTATCATCTGATATTCCTGGCGGAAGACCTGAAAAGGACTGGCCCAAAATTGCTAATACATATGTTGGCTACAGATCCGGCATTCCTGGAATAGGTGCAAAGCACACTAAAAATCATGGTCGCCGAAAAAACCGTAATGCTGACAACATCCCTTTCTAAAACATGTCATTCGGTCTTTATCTCTCCATTCTTGGATTAACTGCCTTCGCGGTGATGTTTGCCCTAGGCTTCATCATCGTGCTAGTAAGGATCGCTTCGTCCCCGTTCCGGACGCGACCTAATTTCAACATTGAACGGGAAACACAGATAAATGAGGATTGATCATGCTCAAAAAGAAAATTTTGGCCGTTTTGTCTCTTTGTGGCCTCGCCGTTTCTGCTTCTGCAGCACCTGACCCCGTTATGGGTGCAATCATCGGCGTTGACCAGACCACTGGTGCCGTTTCCATCAACTCCGGCGAGATGCTCGCCCAAGGCGCTGTCATCATTGGCGGTGTCGTGACCCTCGCCGCTACTTTCTGGCTCATTGCCTGGGCCTGGAAGAAGATCAAGCAGTTTGTCCACTGATGATCGGGGGAGCCTTAACCGGCTCCCCTTTCTCCCATGGCTACAAATTCAACATCCAATAGCGGCGGCGTTCCTGCTGATCTGACCCAGATACATAATGATCTTGTGGTCATCGACCAGACCTTGCAAAATACCGCCATTCAAACGACTTCGACCAATGCTTCCATTGTTTATCTTTCCGGTCAAGTTCAGCAGTCAAATCAGCTTCTAACCCAACTCATTGAGCAGCAAGAAAACCCTGCTTGGGGTCTAAAGCCTGCACAGCACTATATCATTATCGAATCCCTCCTGATCATCCTTATTGCAGTAATGATTTTCGGAATCTTCGCAAGGATGCTTAAGATATGAAAAAACTTCTAACTCTCCTTACGTGGTTATTCACCTTATATTTCCTCTATATTGCTATTTACGCTTTTAAACACTCCAAGCCCTCACATGGAGTTATCTTCTTCCTGATTTTTTTGACACTTGTAAAATTCATGCTCTATCGGATCAAGCTAAAAAAGTCTGAGGCTCCCAAATGACCCGCTATTTAATTCTCTTTCTCTTGACCTTTTCCCAACTCCTCCTTGCCGATGATCTTACCGCTACCATTACCCCTCCAGACACCTCTTACGGCCCTGAAAAGACCTATCATTTCACCTTCGATCATGAGGAAAGAACCGTTAATGAATACTATCCTAACTATGTCTTTGGACCATCTGTATATTTAACCTCACCTCCTCCTGAAAATCCTTGGTTAGTCGGCGGTAACAGTGGTCCTCTGTATGAACAAGTTGGCGGAAATCATTATAAATTGCTCTCAGATGGTCAATTCTATCAATTGAACTACGTTCCAAATCCCGAAATATATGAACATACAACTCAGCCAAGCCCTTACGGTCCTCCTTATCCTGATCGTATAATTCCGACAATCTATTATCGTTATATTCAGAGAGTAGAAAGCCCAGATTCAGAGGCTTACATTTATGGAACTCAAAATGAAACTATCACCAGATATTATAAAGGTCCGATCGTTGGAAACTATACCTGTTCATTGGAAATTCAGCATCAAACTAACCGCCCTGTCGGTGCTGGTCATTCAATTTGGAAGTTCTATTATGAATCCATCCTAAAAAAGGATGGTACTAGACCTGATAAGGGAAATACAATTTTCATTGTATTTTGCTCTGAAGAGATGACAGACAATGTCGCTAGTATTTATAATAATGCATATATGACCTATGATGAAACACGCCCCAAGGGATATCTTATCTCTAATGATGAAATGATAGAAGCTTCTGCCCTATCTATGTCCGACTATGAGGAGCCGCCAACTTACAATAGCTCTACTGGACAATACATAAACTATTCAAAGATCAACCTTCTTCCGCAGCAGAATTTCAAGACATGGCGGGTTCGTTTTGGTCTTCCATCAAATTCTAAGCTATTGCCCGGTGCTGGTCCTGATCATCAGCCGCCAGTCCCTAACTATGTTGCTTCAGTTGACAAAAACGGTCAGACCTATCAATTCTTAAGCTCCCAAGTGCTAACTGCTCAAGGTCATCCCGTACTTGATGCTTATAATCGAAATAATATTAATCAAATGTTTTTGCATTCCATTAATTCAGATAATACCCTTTCGACCTTCTCAGTACAAATGTCATGGAGTGATTTAAATAATGATGGAAAAGTCACATCTTCTGAGCTTACACCTTCCGTCAGTGGTGATTATTTCGCCGCAGATTTAGACGGAGACGGAGAACTTGACCAGGGCGAGGTATTCAAATTCACTCCTGTATTTCACGAATATACAGACCCTCAGGAAGTAACTCATTCATACATTATCAATGAATACACCTTTCCAACCGTTGACACCTCCTTTACTCTCCCTCAAAGCGCTTCCATTGACAGTGATCCTCATTTTCATCCAGGTCCAGGCAATCTAACTGATTTTCGTTCAGATTTTCAAGGCGCAAAGCCCCCTCTCATCACCGAGGCCGGCACAAGCGGCGGCGCTTTCGGTTCAGGCCTTGGCTCCTCGATGTCGTCCAGTTCAACTATTATCGATGATGACACCAAGGCAGCATATAAGCAACTCACTGATACGTTTTTCGAAGCTTTAAGCGGCCCTTACATGCATCAAGAGATAACCAACTCCACCGCGATTTATTCTCTTCCACTTTCTAAGATCAATTCAGAGTTTGCCGATATTCCGATAGATTTTGCCAATCTGGGCGGTGTCGACTTTACCAATGTTCAAATGCTCTTCAGGCTATTACTTCTCGGCTTTCTGATCATTTCATTTATTCTTATTCATATAAAAATCACAAAATGGCTCGTTGATTAAGGGGGGAACATGTTTCAAGATGTTTTAAATGCCTTGTTGCAATGGGGAGCCGACTTCATCAAGTTGCTTCTTGATGGATTCGTAACACTCTGCAATTTCTTCCTACAGTTCGTCTTGCAACTCATTACAGATGCAATATCTCACCTCCTTTGCATTGATGGTCCAGAGATTGACATAGAAGCCTTTGCAGCACTGTTTAACATCTTTGCGGAGGTGAATAAATACGTTCCTCTTTCTGAAATGGGAATGATGCTTATTTGTCTAACTGGAAATTTCTTGGCTATCTTCACTCTTCGTTTAATTCTTAAAGCTATTCCAACGGTCTGGTAAAATGCTTTCAATCGTTATCGGCAAGCAGAGAAGCGGAAAAACTTACTCTGTGATGGCGCACTATATCATTCCGGCTTTACTTGATGGTCGTAAAGTCGTAACTAATCTTCCTGTTAACGTTAATTCGATATCTAAGGATTATTTCAAGGGCGAGGATATTTCAGATAGAATCCGTCTCTTATCCATGGATGAATCATTAGAATTTTGGATTCATAAGGCCCCTGAATGTTTGGTTGTCCTGGATGAAGCTTACGAAATCTTCCCCGCTACCGTCTCCCTTGCACTGAAGTCCAACATTCATGCACGCCTAGATAATAATGACCCTTTACCCTTTTATTTTGAACGTCGGAATAAGGTCAAGCTAGCTTCAGAGCGTGAAATCTGGTACATGCAGCAAGCCGAGCTTATGAGCTACATCAGGCAGCACGGCCATTACAAGGATGATGTCGTCATCATCTCGCATAACCCTTTAGACTTGCATCCCTTCGTTTTGCGTGGAGCTATGGAATTTATCAGCGTTCACAACTCCCTGAGAACGAATATGCTTAACGCCCGATTTTTTGAAGGTCTAACCTATCCTACTCAATTTTTCATCATGCGTCATTACGATACCATGCAGGAATACCGCGCCGGCATCGTCACTCAGGAACGCTTCATCAAGCCAGATCCTAGGGTCTTTGCATCCTATGACAGCTTCTCTCAGGCTCAGCGACTCAGCACTGATGACAAGGCCTCTGACAAGGCCAGCTCTGACTTCAAGCGCCCCTATGGGGATGTGGTCCGCCGGTGGATCTCAGATAAGACCCCGGTTCTGATCTTCATCGGCGCTTTGGCTACGGTGGTGATAGCGTTCGGTTATTCGTTCATCACCGTTAACGCCAAGCCGATGTATGCGGCAAAGCCGCAAACGGACGCTAAGCCCCTTACCTCTATCGCGGCCTTTACAGCTCCTAAAAATCAATTGATCTTCTCTAGTCTTTCTAAGATCGAGGACAAGGCTAAAGCCCAGGACAAGAAGAAATCCAAGTATGATTTTGAAACTAGCTTTCCGCCTTTTGCGTTTCCTGCTGAAACCTCAATTCACCTGATTTTTGGTTCTGTCTATGAACGTGGTCGCGGCTTCGTCTGGTTTGAATCTGGCGTGCTCCTTAAATCCTCTTCGACTCTCACCATAACATCAAAAGGAATTCAAAAATGCGGAATCTTTTATTCTTGGCGTACTTTGCGCTCAATGCCTGTCTATATGCTGCTCCCGTTTCAGGATCAAGTCCAAATCCAGGAAGTCCCTCCAATGGCACCAAAGGACAAACCCGGGACATCAACGCCCCCCCTCGTCAAGCCGGAAGCGCCGATGACGCCGAAGATGAAATCTTGACCTTTCATCGGAAATCCTTATTTGATATCTCCAAGCTTCTTCTTGAGGATTATAACACCCTGGTATTCATCGATCCTGAGCTGACCGCCCTCGAGGTCACCGGCAATTTTCGCGTGTCTTCCCTCCTCGATGACGTTTCAGCCGCTTACAAGCTTGTTTTGACCCGTGATAAGGACCGCTATTACCTCAAAAAGCAGAAGCAAATCAGCGCTGTCTTTCCCAAAGGTGTGATTACGGCTGAGGTTCAAAGCCTTTTCCCTGGTATGCTCTCCTTTCAGGGGGATTCGATCATCTTCCGTGGCGGTCCTGAAGATCTCTCTGATTTCAAGAACCTTGTCAGCGAAATCAAGCCACCAAGCCAGACCAGGGCGCGGCTTACGGTTGTCCTGATGGATGAATCCCTTTTGAAGGCCTGGGGTTTTCAGTGGGACAATTTTCTGACCCTTTCTCTCAGCGGTAAGACTCCTAGCCTTGAATCTGTCCTTTACCAGTTCAAGACCACCTACAGTTCGACAGGATCTAGTCACGTGTTCAGCTCCACCGCTGATATCGACATCGACCTAGTCAGCGGACATGACCTTGTATTCAGCCAGGGCCTAGAGACTGACAGAAAGGTCGAACAGACTGTGCCGGGCCAGAATACTGAGCAGCCAGTGTATCAAACTGGTTTTGATGTTCTCAAGACCGGGTTTAGCCTTACCGTCAAGCCCACCTACATACCATCGTCAAACAGTTGGGCTCTTGGTCTGAAGCTTTCGGATGCTCAGCCCGTCTCTGAGATTCAGCGTTCCGCTGTTGCCCTTGATCAAACGGCCATTTTTAACGGTCAGCCGCGCTTGATTGCTTCTTATTCGCGGGATTCGACCCAACTTGACAAGAGCTATCTTCCTGAGCTTGCGTGGTATCAATCCTTAGCTTCCTTCTTCGGGTGGGAACGTCAGGTCTCGGCTCGGGTTGCTGTCCTGGTTTATCTTTTACCAGGTCGAGACGCACCGGAGAAGCCTAAGCCCTTGCAGCTTCCCAATCCTTGAATAGCTTCTTTGAGTCGAGGCCTCCCCACTCGATACCTTGCCCCCTGCCCCATCTGGTAGGGGGCTTTTTCATGCCATTTGACAGCAATCACCGCGTCCGAAGGGCCTTGCCGCGTATGCGGCTTGTTTGTTGCTTGGCCGGGCGCATCGCCGGGCCTTGTAGCTCTCCCTCCATAGGCCGGGCGCATCGCCGGGCCGCGCTTACCCGTCTATGGGGTATCAATGGTCAACGATTCGCCCGATTTCTCTAAGGGGTTTGGGGGCAAGCCCCCAAGCGGGGGGAGCTGTGGGGGCGGCAGCCCCTGAAGTATTGAGTAGGCGGAGCGGAGCGAGGCCGTTCCCCTGGGGCGGATCTTTGCCAGGGCGGACTAAATGGCATCTTTGGCGGCTTGAATCCCGTCGGGCGGGACCCTAACCCGAAAAAAGGCTTTCCCTACCCGCAATGCCTTTTAGCCACTGTTGCTACGCCGCCCGGCCCGGCGCCGCTGTAGGCGCGCAGCGCCGCAGCGCCGGAGACATGGGCGGCGGTGGGCTTTCTGCGGCCCGGAGGGCCGCCGGCAGGGTCTAGTAACACCCTGCCAGCCCGCCAAAAGTTTGTGAATGATTTAATATAAGGCGCTGAATTTAAGCATTTTATATCCGCCGATTTTTAAAATCGCATTTAAACCATTGGTCTTTAATAGTTTGTGACGCAAAAAACTGCTTATAAACAATCATAATAAATTCCACTTTAAAAAAGTGGCTAATTTTGGAAATTTTAAAAATATTTCAGATCTGCTATTGACAATTTCATAGATTGAGGGGGTTGCATTTTGTGCTTGTCAAGTTCGATTTTACAAGTATGACACTTTTTTATATACTTGATATTTCTCGCCTAATCTCTTCGCTTGTCGGGATGCCTTTCCATCTAATTATCCGTAAGCCAGCAGATTTTAGAGCTTCGTTTTTTTGTCTGTCTGCTTTTTGTCGGCTAGGTCGATCATGCGATGGGTCATCAAGTTCAATGCAAGCAATTATCCGGTTGTTTTGACAAATTATAAAGTCAAGACTTTTTCTGCAGATTAGATTGAAAGCGTTGAAGTCACCATCTTTAATAGGTTCTATAACACGTGAAAGCCCCACTTGCGCGTGTACGTCGTGGTCAGGCAGTGATTCTTTTAGTTTTTTATAAAGTATTAATTCGTATGATGTTAGAAGGTTTTTTGATCTGTATTTTGGCGAATCCTCTTCATTGACCCCCTCTTTAAATTTCAACTTTTCGCTTTCAACTGAAATTTTTGCGCATATTAGAATTAGCGCCATTGCAAAAGCAATAAAAATGAACAAACTCATTTAATGACCTCCATTTTGTCAAGCTGTTTTCTTTGTTATGACAGCAAAATATTTTTTTAATTTTGTTGGCCAATCAATTTGACAGGCTGTGGGACTGCCTTATTGTTGGCCAATCAAAATCAAAGGAAACTGAATGTTTGAGAACAAGAGAGGTCGAGGCCGTCCACCTGTAGATCCTTCTAAGAAGGTTACGGGGCGTCATCTTGCGTTTTCTCCTGAACATTGGGCAGTTCTCGAAAAAATGGCTGAAGATCAAAAGATTTCAATCTCTAGATTGATTTTAAAGTTGGCTCAAATTGGTGCTCTTTTGAGCGTTGTCAGTTGTTCTGGAAAATCAGCCTATATTCCTTGCGTTTCGTCAACTGATGAAAACTTATATGTAAACAAAACCGCTTATTATGCGAAAACTCATACCATTGGATAGAGGGCTGGTTCGAGTACTTCAAGCACTCGAACTACTATCCCGCTGCGATCGCCGAGGCTATAATGGCCGAGAAAGGAGAGGATGCGAGTGGGAGATCGAGGACAAGAACACTCTCGTGCTGAGACGAGTCGCGTGAAGCCCGCTCGCTTAGTGATGTTCTTAAAATTATTATTTTCAATATATTATGACAAGATGGCGGCTGGTGACACGAGTGTTAGGTCTACCCCCGCATGGATGATGAAACTTCATATCACTCCTTGAGCTTGACCAGGAGAAGGTGCTCTACCGCTAGACAGGTCTGACCGCGCTGGTTCACCGCTTCGACTTGTTCGACAACTATGCCGTAACCGGGCTTTTTGTGAGCGCGCTTCTCCTTGATCGTGATCGAGACGCGCAGCGTGTCACCGATGAACACCGGTGATGGAAAGCGGAGGCGGTCGTAGCCGTAGCTCATGGCGTGGGGATTGATCTCAACGCAGCCCATGCCGACGGCGACGGCGAAGATCAAGGTCCCGTGGGCGATGCGCTGGCCGAAGGGCTGAGTCTTGCACCACTCGAGGTCCATGTGGTGAGGGTAGAAGTCGCCACTCTGACCTGCGTGCAGGACGATGTCGGTTTCGGTGATGGTGCGGCCGGCTGTGTCGCGGCGGACGCCGATCTGATATTCGTCGAAGTATTGAGCTTTCATAGGCTGATCCCGAGGGTTTTTTCGATGGAGATTGCGGTGTCCTTGAGGACCTGGAGGTATTCGGTGACCGGCTGGGCCGAGTTGCCTTCGAGTGTGTTGAGGGCAAGGGCGGCGAAGCCTTGCGGGAGCCGCAACGGCACCACTAGGTCGTGCACACCTTGGAGATTGCGGTGGTGCGACACCACGTACCCTGCCGCGGCGATGTCGCGGAGCTCGTTCTTGTCGATCTTGGCAAATCTTAACCATTCGCTCTCGGCGAGAAGGGCGATGAGCAGACGTCCGGAGCTGGTGTTGACAGCGGAATGACGTGAGCCAACGTCGATGGTGAGGCGGATCGGGTTCGGCGCATCTCCGACGGCAACAACAAGGATCTCCTCGCCTACCAAGAGGGACAGGTGGCAGGATTGGCCGCTGGCGATCGCCAGGTCCTGGAGGGGAAGTCGAGCGGCTTCTAGGAGTCGTGCCTGGGGGTGGGCCGAAAGTGCGTAGGAATAGAGCCGCAGGGATAGCGAGTACTTCTGGGTCGCGGGGTCTTGCATCAGCCAGCGCCGCTCCTGCATCTGCTGGAGCAGACGGTAGATCATGCCACTGGCCAGTCCGAGTCCGGCAGCGATCTCCGTGAGAGACAGGGGGCGGCGCAGGTCGGCCATCAGCTCGATGATGCGCATTCCACGGTCGAGAGCTGGGACGGAATAACCGGGGGACGACTTCTCGTCTGCGGGACTGGCGGCGATGTTACGACTCCTGGGCATAGATGGTTCCTCCAAGAATGGCGGTGATGTTAGATGAGTTTGCCCTCCCTGCGGAAGCTGTCAATGGCCGGCCCGGCCCTCTGCGGAACTTGTGGCCTCGGGCGTCTTTTTCTTCCCGGCCTCGTCGCCGATGCGGTTGCCCTGGGTGAGGACGAGGACGGCGGCGATCAGGACGCTGACGGCGACGGCGAGGCCGAGCTTGGTGCCGCGGCGGCAGCTGCTCCATTCGCGCAGGGTGAGGCCAAGGAGGCAGCTGATCAGCACCAGCATGATCATGTGGATGGCCCAGCTGCTGAAGCCGAAGTCGCCCATCCGGACGTGGCCGAGGTTGTAGAAGAAGAACTGGCCGTACCAGAGCAGGCCGGTGAGGGCGGCCATGGAGAAGTTGAGCGGCAGCGAGGCCTTTTCCTCGCCGGCGGGCAGCTCGACCAGTTCGCCGAGGCTGCGGTCCTTGTGGTGTAGGAAGAGGCAGTACAGCGCGGTGGTGAGGAAGGCGCCGGTGTTGGCGAAGATGAAGACGACGTTGCCCTGCCAGTGGCCGGCGCCGTGGGTCGCGGCGATCTCGGCGATCGGCGCGCCTGCGGCCAGGGCGAAGCCGTAGACGGCGGAAAGGACGCCGGCGAGGAGGGAGAGCAGCAGGCCCTTGGCCAGGGAGAATCCGGCGCTCTTGCCGTCTGCCCCGAGATCCTTCTCCTTGCTGTGTCCCGCGGCGCCGCAGAGGAGGATGCCGAGGGCGCCGATGAGCACTCCTGCCAGCACCCAGTCGCCGCCGGGCTTGGCGAGATTGGCGCCGAGGGTGCCGGCCACCAGCGGCGGCAGCAGGGTGCCCAGGACGCTGGAAAGACCGACCGCGATGGCGTAGGTCAGGGAGAAGCCGATGTGGCGGATGGCGATGCCGAAGGCGGTGCCGCCGATGCCGTAGGCCGCGCCCAGCGCAAAAACCTTCAGCATCACCCCGCTGTCTGCCTCGCGCAACACCGCACCGAGATGCGGAATGGTCAGCACCGCGCCGAGAATCGGCAGCAGGAGCCAGCAGAAACTGGCCTGCACCAGCCAGTAGCTCTGCCAGGACCAGCCCTGGACTTTCTTCTGCGGGGTGTAGCAAACCGCCGCCGCACAGGCGCCCAAGGCATGCAGCAAGGTGCCCATCATCGGATCAGGGGTGATCATCGGAACTCCAGGGGTTTAAAGTTTAAAGTTTAAGTGTTAAGACTCAGGATCGGTCAGTCGCGGCTGCTTCAATTCGTAATTCGTAATTCTAAATGCGGTACCACTTCGGCACATTGCCTTGAGCCAGGCGCAAACGTTCGTCGGGGCTGGCGCCGGCGAAGAGTTCGGCGCTGGCGTCGAGCCAGGCGGGCAGGCCGAAGGTGAGCTCGCAGACCGGCCAGTCGCTGCCCCAGAGCAGACGATCATAACCGAAGCATTCGACTGCGTGTTCGACGAAGGGGCGGATCTGCGGCATCAGGGGGCGGGCCGCGTCGGCGTAGCCGGTAACGCCGGAGATCTTGCAGGCGACGTTGGGGCAGGTGGCGAGGGCGCGCAATTCGGTGCGCCAAGGATCGAGTTCGCCGGTGGTGATGGAGGGCACCCCGAGGTGGTCGAGGACGAAGCGGGTTTCGGGGCAGGCGCGAGCCAGCTCGAGGGCGCGGGGGAGCTGGCGGGCGAGGACGCAGAGGTCGAAGCTGAGACCGGTGGCCTCGAGACGGCGGAGGTTGGCGCGCAGCAGCGGATCGGTCAGGAGGGCATCGGGCTGGGTGTGCAGCACTCGCCGCAGGCCGCGCACCGAAGGATCGGCGGCGAGGCGCTCGAGCTGCGCGGGAAACTCGGGACTTTCAGGACGACAGGAGGAGATGACGCCGGCGATCTGGCCGGTGCGGGTGAGCCCGCTGAAATAGGCGGCCTCGCCCTCCTGCTCTTCCGCCGGGACGTCGACTTCCATGAAGAAGCTGGCGGCCACGTTGGCTCCTCCCTTTGCCTCGGCGACACGAGCGAGGAACTGCTCATGCGTGAAGCCACGGCCGCTAAGCGCCGGAAGCCCCGCCGTCCAAGCGTAGGTGAAACGCTCGGGGTGCAAGAGATGCAGATGGGTGTCGATCAGATTCATGGTGGGGCCTCTGGGAAGTTCTAAGGTTCAAGATTTTGAGACTTGAGACGTCCCTTAATTCGTAATTCTTAACTCAACCCGGTGCCGCCCGAGGCGCTGGAGCGGATGGCGGCATCGACGACGCGCATGGTGCCGATGATATCTTCGACCGAATGCGGCAGCGGCTCCTGCGGATCGTCGAGGTGGCGCATCAGGGTGCCCATGGTGCCGATGAAGGCGTGGGGGAACCAGGAGCCGCGGATCGGCAATTCGCGCCAGACCGGAGCCTGGCCGTCCTCCCGGATGCAGATCTCGAAGCTGTCGGGAAGGCCGCGGGGATAATCCATCAGCAGACCGAGGCGGATCTTGATGGCGCCGTGCGTGCCTTCGAGCTTGAGGAAGCTTTCCTGATGGCTCGTACCGAAGCGGTGAGCGTGGTTGGTGGCGATGTTCACCCGCTGTTGCGGTCCGTAGTTGAGCGCGATCCAGGAGCGGGCCATGTCCATCCCCGGCGCCAGTTCCGAGGGCAGGCCGAAGGCATGCACCCCTTTCGGATTGCCGAGGAGGCTGCGGATTAGGTCGACGTAGTGTACCGAGTGATAGATCATCTCCGCCGCCGGCACCGACTTGAGGAAGTCCCATAGATGCCACGGAGTCTCCACCGTCAGGCGCACTTCGAAATCGCGGATGTCGCCGATCAGCCCCCGCGCCAAGGCGTCGCGAACCATCAGGACGAATGGGGCGAAACGCAGCTGCAAGTTGACTGCCGCGACCAGCTTCTTGCGGTGGCAGATGGCGAGGATCTCCCGGGCTTCGCCGAGGGTCTCTCCCATCGGTTTTTGCATCAGGACCGCGGTGCCTTCAGGCAACTGCTCGAGGACAGTGGGGAAGAATTTCGCCGGCACGGCCAGATCATAAACGCAGCCGTCCGGCGCAGCCGCGATCATCGCAGCCAGATCGGGGAAAGCGCGGGCGCCGCAAAGCTTCGCCAGCGCCGCCGCACGGTCCGGCTGTTGATCGGTGATGCCGAAAACCGGAAACGCCGCCAAATTGTAAGCCGGCAAATGCGCGTCCTTGACAATGCCTCCAGCTCCGATGATGCAGATCGGCCGGGGCTGCCGAGGCAAGTGAGGTTGATCGTTAAGCTTCATGCTCGGGCTCCTCAGAGGTCTGATGTGGTTCGTCATTACTTAATATCCGAAGAACAGCTTTTCAAGTTAATAAACTGGAGAATCCTGAGGAATCATTCTGACTCCTTCGGCTTGAATGCAGATCGAACGGGATGATCGATCCATTTTGATTTTTTTCCGTAATTCTGTAGCTGAAACCCTTGTCTTATTTAAAATACTAAGTTGATTGTAGCCAGTAAAGCAATCAATACCAAATGAGGAGAGAATGAGATGAGCGACGTGAAGCAACTGCGCGGAATCACCTGGAACCACAGCCGCGGCCTCTGCTCCGTGCAGGCGACGGCCCAGCGTTTCCACGAAATGAACCCTGGAGTCGAGATTTTGTGGGAGAAGCGGTCCCTGCAGGCCTTTGCAGATGAGAGCATCGCCTCTCTGTCGGCGCGTTTCGACCTCTTGGTGGTGGATCATCCTTCGTCGGGCGAGGCGGCGGCGCACGGCCTCTTCCTGCCTTTGGACGAGCATCTGCCGGCGGCTTTTCTGGTGGACCAGGCGGCGAATTCGGTGGGTGGCTCGCACGAGTCCTATCAGTTCGGTGGCCATCAGTGGGCCTTGGCGATCGACGCGGCGACGCCGGTGGCGGGCTGGCGCGAGGATCTGCTAGCCAAGCACAAGGTGCAGGTACCGCAGACCTGGGAGCAGCTGCTTGATCTGGCGCGCGGCGGCCTGGTGGAATTCTGCGGTTGGCCGATCGACTGCCTGATGTATTTCTACGCTTTCTGTGTCAACGAAGGCGAGGATCCCTTCCAGAGCCGCGAGCGAGTGGTGTCCGACGACGTCGGCCGCCGCGCCCTCGAGGCGATTAAGGGCTTAGCCGATCTCTGTGATCCCGCTGGTTTCAGTCGCAATCCGATCCGCTCTTGGGAGCTGCTGTCGCGGGCCGATTCCCGTGCTGCCTACTGCCCTTTCGCCTACGGATATTCCAATTATGCACGCGCCGGCTACGGCGAGCGCCGCCTGCGCTTCGGAGGTCTGGTTTCACGCAAGGGCCACCGCCTCACTTCCACCCTTGGCGGCACCGGCCTGGCGATCAGCGCCAAGACCCGCCATCCCGAAGTCGCGGCCGCCTACGCCCAGTTCAGCGCTTCGGCCGCGGTCCAGACCGGTCTCTTCACCGCAGCCGGAGGCCAGCCCGGCCACCGCGCCGCCTGGCTCGACGCCGAGAATAACCGCGTCACCAGCCATTATTTCACCGACACCCTGCCCACCCTCGACGCAGCCTATCACCGTCCCCGCTTCGACGGCTACATCGATTTCCAGATCCAGGCACCGGTGCCGGTGCTCGCCTTCCTCCAGGGCCGCAGCAGCGCGGCGGAAGCCCTTGCCGAACTCAATCGCATCTACCAGCAATTCCCGGGACGCTGACACCATGGACAAGGAAAACCTCCCCCTCGACGGCCTGCTGGTCCTCGACTTCTCGCAGTTCCTCTCCGGCCCTTCGGCCTGTCTCCGCCTCGCCGATCTCGGCGCCCGGGTGATCAAGATCGAGCGTCCCGGCGCCGGCGACCTCTGCCGCCAGCTCTACATCTCCAACCTCGAGCTCGACGGCGACTCCACCCTCTTCCACTCGATCAACCGCAACAAGGTGTCGATTGCCCTCGACCTGAAGAAGCCCGAAGATCTCGCGGCGGCGAAGAAGCTGATCGCCAGGGCCGACGTGATGGTGCAGAATTTCCGTCCCGGCGTGATGACCAAGATCGGTCTCGACTACGCCCGGGTGAAGGAGATCAATCCCCGCATCGTCTATGGCGAAGTCACCGGCTACGGCCAGAGCGGTCCCTGGGTCGACAAGCCCGGCCAGGATCTGCTCGCCCAGTCGCTCTCCGGCGCGGTCTGGCTCAACGGCGAAGAGGGCACGCCGCCCCGTCCCTTCGGCCTTGCCGCCGCCGACCTGCTCGCGAGCCATCAGCTGGTGCAGGGCATCCTCGCCTGCCTGGTCCGGCGCGGCATCAAGGGCACGGGCGGCTTCATCGAAGTCAGTCTCCTCGAATCCATCCTCGACTACCAGTTCGAAGTGCTCAGCACCCACCTCAACGACGGCGGCCTCCAGCCTCGGCGCAGCGGAGTCCTCAACGCCCACGCCTACCTCGGCGCCCCATATGGCATCTACAAGACCGCCGACGGCGAATACCTCGCCCTGGCGATGGGATCGGTCATTCGCCTCGGCGAAATCCTCGGCTGCGAGGCCCTCGCCGCCTACGGCGACCCCAAGACCTGGTTCAGTCGGCGCGACGAGATCAAGCAGCACCTGGTCGAGCATCTCCTGACGCAACCTGTCCAACACTGGCTCGATCGCCTCGAACCCGCCGACTACTGGTGCGCCAAGGTGCTCAAATGGGAGGAGCTGCGACAGCACGAAGGATTCCAAGTGCTTGACATGGTTCAGACCGTCACCCGTGACAGCTCTGGCGCCTCGCTCCAGACACTGCGCTGCCCGATCCGCGTCGATGGCCAAGTGCTGAAGAACGGCCGCGGCGCCCCCAAGGTTGGCGAGCATTCTGCCGCCATCCGCGCCGAATTCAAACTCTGAACCGAAACAGGGTTGATAGAAAGGTTCAGGAACCTCATGAGCTCAGAAACATGAAAAGCTCGAGGCCAGTGCATCGCTCCTCACATAAAACCTTCGCAACTCATTCTGAGTCAAGATTGAATAGGTGGGTCTCAAGGAGCGGAGAACTAGGCAATACCTGCCACTGATCTTAAACGCCCCCCCCCCCTATCTAAGGAGAAAGTCATGGCTGCCAAACCTGAAAACACCCCGCTCGCCCAACATGGAGCGATCCCGATCTGGAACGCCGAAAACTGGTTCTGGGAAGACATTGTCGTCGGCCATAAGATCCGCTCGATGCGCCGCACCCTCTCCGAAGGCGAAAGCATGCAGTTCAACGCCCTGGTGCTGGACATGCATCCTTATGTCGCCGACGACATCTTCGCACGGGAGCAAGGAGTCTTCGGCCGCCGCCTGGTCGCCGGCGCCTTCGTCTTTTCCGCCGGACTCGGTCTCGTCGCCACTAACTGCGTCAATGCCTTTTCCTACGGCTACGACCGCTTGCGCTTTATCCGCCCGGTCTTTATCGGCGACACAATCTACACCATCAAGACCGACCTCGACAAAGGCCCGAAGGGCGCAGACATGGGCCTCTACCGCGCCTCATACGAAGTCTACAAGAACGAGGGCGAGCTTGTCCTCTACTGCGAGCACATCCAAACGGTGAAGTACCGCAATCCAGCCAAGGCCGTCTTGCCCAGCTGAACTCTGAACAAGTCGAAACCCAATCAGGTAGAGTCAGTTGGAGTGATCAATCAAGGGATCTCCTGCCCCCCTGCGACGAAGCTGTCGCAAAGGTGATCAATCGAATGTCACTCTTCCAGTCATCGCCGGATTGGTGCTTGGGGAGCTTCATTGACTCCCTTAATAGACGGCGACGGATTCAAGGAATTCAGTCCGCCCGTGCTTCCTTGAAGTTTGCGGAGGCCGCCGCCCGCCGCTGCCTTGAAGACTTCCACTTCGCGGACATGGACGGCTTGGTTGACGTTGTTGGACAGCATTGCGACATGGATGTAACGGGCATTCACAGGCGGAAACTCGTGGTGGAAGGGCTGATGCTGGCTCGGTCGGGGAGCGCTTTCGGCAAGGACGAGACGTGGTCCCCAGGGTGTATCGGAGACACTGAGCCGGTAGGCGTAGCGGCGAGCTCCTGGCTTGTCGCAGTAGAGACTCAGATCGATGCTGCGAAACTCAAGCTTGTCACCGAGATCAATGCTCAGGGTGCATGGGAAGCCAGAAGCTGCCCAGTAGTTGTCGCGATCCAGGTTGCCGTCAACGGCAAGGGAAGGTTGGCGTTCGTCGGCCCCGTCAGACCAGGCGTGGCAACCGAGAGCGAGATTGGCGGGGACGAGAGATTCAAAGAGCTCCGCCATGTCACGCCGTCCCAGGTTCTGAGCGATGGCGATGGCGAGATGGCAGTCTAATCGTCTTCCGGCCTCAATCGGTAGCCGGGCGGCTGCCTCAGCCTGGCGCCATAATTGGTGGCTGACTGAGTCCGATGGCGACGAGTCCCGCAAAAACAGCAGGCGTTCGCGCAGATGCCCCGGGAAGAGTTTCTCAAGCAGATGGAGCGCGTCGGCTTGGCCTGCGGCGTCACTGCTGGCGAGAATGCTCAGTAGACACTGGAGCCCCCAGCGGTCCGGGAGCTCTTTCAGCTCTCCCTCCAGGCGTGCCCGCCAAATGGGCTCAGAGCGTCGTTCGGCATAGGCAGCCATCAAGCGGTCTTTGGCGTTGCCGCTCTTGAGGAGCAGACGCTTGCCTTCGATGCTTCCGACGCCGCGACGCAGTTGCAGCCGCGCCGACCAGAGAGGCCAAGCATCAATCGTATTGGAAAGCGGATGCAACAGCTTAAGATGCTGCTCGGCTGCGGGGATGTCACCTTTAAGGTAAAGACGTTCGAGTTCGTTGATCAGCACCGGATGGACATCTTGCAGCAGGGCCAGTCGTCGCCGCTGCTCATTCTTTTCGCCGTCCAGAGCCTTCTCCAAACGCTTGCCGTGGCGATGCTCCGCTTGAATCCAAGTAAAGCCTAGGGCGAGTCCCAGGGCGAGCAGCACGGCCAGACGCAGGGCGAGACCGCGATGACGACGCGCTAGCAATCGCAACTGCCGCCAGAACCCGGCGCGCTCGACCAGCGGAGCCTGGCCGTTCATCCAAGCTTGCCAGTCGTGGCGGAGGCCGGCCGCATCCGCATAGCCAGCCTTTAAACAGGAGGTCAGGATTGCACGCAGGCCAGGATCAAGCCGACGGACCGCGTCCTCGCCTGCAGCGCCAAGTACCTCGAAGATGATCCGGCCGATCGCATGCAGATCCGCCTGTTGCGGTGTGCATCCTCCCTCCCGCTGAACTTTGACGGAGGGGCAGTAGCCTGGAGTCCCCCGGACCAGGCCGGCCAAAGGGATGCTGTCAGGCTCCTCAGCCATTTCCCAGTCCGTGACTTTCAGCCCGCCGAATTCATCGATGCGCACATGCTCAGGCTTCAGGTCGAGGTGGCAAATGCCGGCACGGTGGCTCTGCGCCATCAAGTCGATCAGCCTCGTCGCCAGGGTCAGCGCTTCACTCGTCGTCAGCGGCCGGTGCAAACGTTCCCGCAGCGATTCTCCTTCCAGCAGCTGGGAGACGAAAAACAACCTCCCCTGCTCGTCGCGGCCGGCATCCAGCAGGGTGGCGATGCTCTCTTGGGGCATCCTAGCATAAAGCCGCATCTCCTCGAGAAAGCGGGTCTCCGAGGCCTTGTCCTGATGCCGGCAGACGAGAAGGGCGACGCGTCTGCGGCACATGAGATCGTCGGCCTCCCAGCAGCTTTTCGTCACCCCCTCGCCGATCAAGCGCAATGGTTTATAGCGAGTCCCTGACCGGGCTTCCACGGATTCGTCGAGGTATCCCCCGTCCCCCAAAAAACCTTGGAGACGGCGAAGAAAATCGGGATCAAGAGGATCAGACATCCTTTAGGCACTCCCTGTAGTGTCATGTAGGAAAATATCTCGAGAGAGTCATGACTCAAGCTCCCTAATCCCCCTCGATTAGAACCTTGCTCCTTATCACTCCTCAACATCAAGGATAGTCACTGCATCGACAATCTCCAGCGGAGCTTATGGTTTTTTCCGAGCCTTTCCGAAGCCCATCGCTCATTGTCTGATTTCCGACCTGACCCACGGATCGAGTTATCTAAAGTTCCGGCTGCCGTGGATTCATCAAAGAGTGCTTATTCAAGGGCCGCAAAGCCAGCCTTCGGACAACGTTTTCCAAGCACAGAGGAGAGGTCGATTCTTCAAGATCCACGCACTCCTGCCGTTGACGCCGCCCGCCTTCGCCAGTGACATAGCACAAATCACAGATAAGACAGGATTTTCACAAGTGATCGCACTGTCTACTTAATAATTTTATAGTTCGCGAACGCAGTATAAACCCCAGTTTCTTGGAACAAGGTGGGTAATATGGCAGTCTAGGGCAAATCGCCACAGCAGGAGATGTAGACATGAATGAGCAGCAGATCAAAAAACTCAGTCTAGGTGTTTCATTTTTAGGTCTTGCGGCTTTAGGCGCCGCCGAGCTCTTCATCCCCACTGAGAAGTCGCCGGTCGCGCCGGTCGCAAAATCCTCTGCCGCCGCCAAGCCGGGAGCCGCCCCCGTCGCCAAGCTTTCCTTCTCGCGCCAGATCCTGCCTATCCTGTCCGACAAGTGCTTCGAATGCCACGGTCCCGACGAGGAGGCGGTGGCCAAGTCGGGTCACCTGCGCCTCGACGTCCGCGACGCCGCGATCAAGAAGAAGGCGATCGTCCCCGGCGATCCCGACGCTTCCGAGATGATCAAGCGCATCCACAGCAGCAATCCCAAGCAGGTGATGCCCACTCCGGCGAGCCACAAGGTGCTCACCGATGAACAGAAGCGCCTCCTGACGCAGTGGATCGCCGAAGGGGCGGAATACTCCGGCCACTGGGCCTTCACCGCCCCGGTCAAACACGCCCTCCCCGAAGCCGGCCAGGAGTGGAGCGCCCATCCGGTTGACCGCTTCGTCGCCCAGGCCCAGGCGCAGCAAGGCCTCAAGCACGCGCCGGAGGCCAGGCCGCACGAGCTGATCCGCCGGGCCAGCCTCGATCTCATCGGCCTCAACCCGACGCCGGAGGAGACCGCGGCCTTCGCCAAGGCCCATGCCGCCGATGCCGACAGGGCCTGGGAGCAGCTGCTCGACCGCCTCCTCGCCGATCCCCGCTTTGGCGAACGCTGGGCCTCCTGGTGGCTCGACATGGCCCGTTACGCCGACACCCAGGGCTTCGAGAAGGACCCCTATCGGGAAGCCTGGGCCTACCGCGACTGGGTCATCGCCGCCCTCAACCGCGACCTGCCCTTCGACCAGTTCTCCACCTGGCAGCTTGCCGGCGACCTTCTGCCCGGGGCCACCGAGGAGCAGAAGCTCGCCACCTGCTTCCATCGCAACACCAAGACCAACGACGAGGGCGGCACCGACAACGAGGAATACCGAGTCCAGGCGGTGATCGACCGCACCAACGCCACCATGCAGGTGTGGAACGGCCTGACCTGGGGCTGCGCCCAGTGCCACACCCATAAATACGACCCGATCAAGCATGAGGAATACTATCGCCTTCTCGCCTTCTTCAACCAGACCGCCGACAACGATCTGCCGGACGACTCGCCGCGGATGAAGCTCAAGGCAGCCGGCCTCGACACCTCGGTGCCGGTGATGCAGGAGCTGACGCCCGAGAAGATGCGCCCCACCTACCTCTTCCTCGGCGGCTCCTTCTTGAGCCCCGACAAGAAACGCGGCGTCCTCGCCCCCGGCACTCCCGAGTTCCTCCCCGCCTTCCCCCAGGATCTGCCCGCCAACCGCCTCGGCCTGGCGAAATGGCTTTTCCTGCCTGATCACCCGCTCACCGCCCGCGTCACCGTCAACCGCGTCTGGGCCCGGCTCTTCGGGCGCGGCATCGTCACCTCCCTCGAAGACATGGGCTTGCAGTCGCCGCCGCCGTCGCACCCGGAACTGCTAGACACCCTCGCCGTCACCTGGCGCGACGAGCAGAAGTGGTCGCTCAAGGCCCTCGTCAAGTCAATGATGATGAGCCGCAGCTACCGCCAGGACGCTCGCGCCTCGAAGGAGGCGATTGAGAAAGATTTGTACAACACCTGGCTGGCCCGCGGCCCGCGCGGCCGCCTCGATGCCGAAGCGGTGCGCGACGCCTCGCTCGCCGCCGCCGGCCTGCTCAACGCCAAAATGAACGGCCAGCCGGTCCTGCCTCCCCAGCCTGGCGGCGTCGATTCCTCCGCCTTCGGTGGCGATGCCGCCGGCCGCTTCCGCAAGACCGGTGAAGAAGCCCGCCGCCGCACCGTCTACACCTTCATCCACCGCACCAACTTCGCCGCCGCCCTGTCGATCTTCGATGCCCCCAACCGCGAAGTCTGCACCATCAGCCGCTCGCCCACCAACACCCCGCTCCAGGCGCTCGTCACTCTCAACGACCCGAACTACCATGAGATTGCCCAGGGCCTCGCTCGCCGCATCTTGACTGAAGTTCCCGGCGGTGACGTCCCTTCGCTGCTCAAACGCGGCGCGCAGCTCACCCTTTGCCGTGAGCCCAGCGAGGCCGAACTCAAGACGCTGAGCGATTACGTCGCGGCCGAAACCGCCCGCTTCGCCGCCAGCTCCGCCGAGGCGCAGGCTTTCAACAAGGCCGAATTCCTGCCGTCGCCGCCGGCCGTCGCCGCCGAGCACCTCGCCGCACTCACCGCCGCCTGCTCGCTTCTCCTCAATTCCGACGCCTTCTTGAACAAGTGAGGTCCAGGATGAAAGACTCAGCTCAGACGGCGCTTGAGATCCCCCGGATTGCGGGATTGATGAAGGACCGCTTGCACGAGGATGCGGCAGGCATCTTCTTGGTAAAAGAGTGCGTAAGGAAAAATCTCCAGATTCGCCCGGCGAGTCTGCATCATGACCTTGCGACAAGATCTGGGATGAAGCTGAATGAGCTGCAATCGATGCAGCAGCCGATCCCCGAACTGCGTCGCCAAGGCGGGATTGATGTCGTGATAGTGAGCCTGAGCCGCTTCGATGTCTCTCATGCTGGAATCAAGAAACTCAATCGGCTTCATCGGCCCAAAACCTTCAACAAGGCCTCGAAGGAATGGGTTTTCTCTTCGCCGCGACGGAGTCTTTCCATCCGCGCCTGGACTTCGATCAGACAGGCTCTCTCCCACTCATCCTCGGGAAGCAGGGTCTCCTCCAAAGCTGCTACCAGCGCCTGGCGTTCCGCTAGCGGCAGCCGCATAACTTGGGCAAAAAGCTCGCGGCCCATTTCACTCTTGATGGCCAGCTTCTCGGCCCCGTCTTCTGCGATCTCCGCAGTTTCCCAATGCGGCGACAGCCAGTCCGCCAGCTCGCTCCTGAGCTCGCGCGGCAGCGCCATCACCTGCTCGTGTAATTCCTTCGGAATCATGATTTCACCTCGCTCGCAAATTAGCGCCGAACTTCGCAAAAAGCTACTTCAGGAGGCCGCCCCATGAACCCCTTCCAACTCCAGCAACAGCTCTTCTCCCGCCGCGCCTTCCTCGGCTCCTCCGCCATGGGGCTGGGAACCCTCGCCCTCGGCTCCCTCCTCGGCCAGCAGCTTGGCGCCGCGGAGAGCCACGGCGGCCAGCTCGGCGCCCTGCCCGCGCCGCATTTCCCCGCCAAGGCCAAACGGGTCATCTACCTGCACATGCTCGGCGCCCCCTCGCAGCACGACCTCTTGGACCACAAGCCGCTCTTGCAGACTCTCGACGGCAAGAAGGCGCCGCGCTCCATCCTCCCCGAACGCTCCGCCTTCCTCAACTCCAACCCCAACCCGCCCCTCATCCTCGGCTCGCCCTTTCAAGACCGTGGTCGACAAGACCTGCGTCATCCGCTCCATGCAGACCGACCAGTTCAACCACGCCCCCGCCGAACTGCTGCTGCACACCGGCTTCCCGGTGCAGGGCCGCCCCTCCACCGGCGCTTGGGTGACCTACGGACTCGGCTCGGAGAACTCCGACCTCCCCGCCTACATGGTGCTGCTCTCCGGCTCCAACCTCCCCGCCGGCGGCACCTCGGACTTCGGCGCCGGCTTCCTCCCCAGCGTCTACCAGGGGGTCCGCGCCCGCTCCAAGGGCGACCCGGTGCTCTTCCTCTCCGACCCGGCCGGGATGAAGCGCGACGATCGCCGCCGCCACCTCGACGCCCTCGGCTCTCTCAACCAGGAGACCCTCAGGGACTTCGGCGATCCCGAGACCGCCACCCGCATCGCCCAGTACGAAATGGCCTTCCGCATGCAGGCATCGGTGCCCGAGGTGATGGACATCTCCAAGGAGCCTCAGGCCGTTCTCGACGCCTACGGCGCCAAGCCTGGCCAGGCCTCCTTCGCCAACAACTGCCTCCTCGCCCGCAAGCTCTGCGAATCCGGCGTCCGCTTCGTCCAGCTCTTCGACTGGGGCTGGGACTCGCACGGCACCAACGCCGGCGACGACCTGCTCCACTCGCTGCCCGAGAAATGCCGCCAGACCGACCAGCCGGTCGCGGCGCTGCTCAAGGATCTCGAACAGCGAGGCCTCCTCGAAGACACCCTGGTCGTCTGGACCGGTGAATTCGGCCGCACCGCGGTGATGGAAGCCCGCAACGGCAACGTCAGCTTCAAGGGCCGCGACCACCACCCCGGCTGCTTCACCTCGTGGATCGCAGGCGGCGGCGTCAAGGCCGGCACGGTCTACGGCCAGACCGACGAATGGGGCCAGAAGGTGGTCGAGAATCCGGTCCACGTCTACGACTTCCAGGCCACCCTGCTCCATCTCCTGGGCATGGATCACACCCGCCTCACCTACCGCTTCCAGGGCCTCGATTTCCGTCTCACCAACTTCCGCGGCAACGCAATTAAGGGACTTCTCGCTTGAGCTCAAATTCAAAATTCCAGATTCCAGATTCAAGATGAGCAGCAGAGCAGCCATTCAAAATTCAAAATGGCTATTCATTCCTCCTCCCTTCTTGAATTTTGAATCTTGAATGTCGTTCCTCGTTCCCTCTTGAATTTTGAATTTTGAATTTTGAATCTCCGAAGGAGCCCCCCATGCAAGACAAATCCGATCTCCTCCTCTTCGTCGGCCGCTTCCACCCGCTGATCGTCCATCTCCCCATCGGCCTGCTTGCGGTGCATCCGGTGCTCGAGCTGGCGGCGTGGAAGCTGAAGAAACCCGGCCTCGACACCGCCTGCAAGATCAACCTCGGCCTGTGCGCCGCCAGCGCCGTCGGCGCGGTGATCGTCGGCCTCTGCCTCGCCTCCAACGGCAGCTACGGCGGCGACAGCTTCGCGCTGCACAAGAAGCTCGGTTTCGGCCTCGCCGCCGTGCTGGTTCTCGCTGCCTGGCTGCGCTCGCTGGATCGCGACGAGCGCAAGCCCATCGCCGCGTGGAGTCTGACTGCCCTCGCCCTCGGCCTCCTCAGCCCGGTGGGCCACATGGGCGGCAACCTCACCCACGGCCCCACCTGGCTCACCGACTACGCCCCCGCCTGGCTCCCCATCCCGGGCAAGGCGGAACCGGTCGCCAATGCCGCTGCCAATCCCTGGCTGGCCACGGTCAAGCCGATCCTCGAGAAGAACTGCACCGAGTGCCACTCCGGCAAGGAGGCCAAAGGCGATTGCAACCTCGAGGATCCCAAGCTCCTCCTCGCCGGCGGCAAGTCCGGCAAGCCCGGCATCGTCCCCGGCCAGCCCGAACAGTCGGAAGTCCTCCGCCGCATCCTCCTCCCCGCAGGCCACCCCGACGCCATGCCCACCGAAGGGAAGAAGCCGCTCGCCGCCGACGAGGTGCTCGCCATCTCGCACTGGATCGCCAGCGGCGCTCCCTTCGAGGCCGCCAAGGCAGGGGTTGAGGCCGCTCCCCCCACCCCCGCCTCGCTCCAGGCTCTCACCGCCGCCGGCGCCTACCTGCGACCCCTCGCCGAAGGCTCGCCGCTCCTCTGCGCCGACTTCACCCGTCCCGGCTGTAAACTCCCCGAGGCGCTCGCCGCGCTGCCCGCCGCCGCCTCCCGCATCGCCGAACTCAAACTCGCCCGCTCCGCCGTCAGCGACGCCGATCTCGAAACGCTGCCGGTGCTGCCCGAGCTGATCAGCCTCGACCTCGCCGCCACTGCGATCGGCGCCAAGGGGCTCGCCAGCCTCTCCCGCCACCCGAAACTGGCCACGATCAACCTCGCCGCCACCGCCACCGACGATTCCGCCGCCCTCGGCCTCGCCGGACTCAAGAGCCTGCGCCGCGTCAACCTCGCCAATGCCAAGGTCTCCAAGGAAGGCGCCAAGGAACTCCGCCTCGCCCGCTCCGGCGAAGAAGCGATCGCCGTCATCTGCCCCGCCCCGGCCGTCAAGCTCAGTGACAAATCGACCTGGATCTTCGTCATGGTGTCGTCGCAAGAAACCAACTTCACCCTCGGCGCCTACCCCGCCCGCCAGGCCATCGACGGCAAGCCCGAGACCCTGTGGACCACCCGCTACCTCGGCCATAACGACCCGCCTCCCCACGAGCTTGTCATCGACCTCGGTGAAGCCACCAGCTTCCAGGGCCTCAAGCTCCTCGCCCGCCAGGACGGCAACCCCAACGGTATCTCCGCCAAGATCGAAATCTCGGTCTCCGACGACCCCAAGGCCTTCAAGGAAACCCTCCTCGTCGCCGAACCCTGGAAGGGCGCCAAGACCGCTCAGGACTGGATGCCGCAACGCCAGGTGCGCTTCTCCCAAACCGCCCAAGGCCGCTACCTGAAACTGGTGTTCTCCACCGACATCCGCGGCAACCCCTGGGCCACCCTGGCGGAACTGGATCTGATCCAAGAGTGAGGTTGGGCCGCCCGCACCTGCTCCCTGCTCGGGGCCGAGTACCCGCTGAATCTTTGCCTCAACGCCGAAGGCCGCCCAATCTTCAAAAGGCCTTATGCCGGCTCGAGAGTCACGAGTTGCTCCTTGACTTAGCTCGGCGCACAGCTGGCCAGCAGATAGTAAGATTAGATATCTTTTCCGGATTAATGGTTCATTTTTAACTTGAATTTTTGATCTAAATTCAGTTTGATCAGAGATAGAAACAGGAAAAAATCCCATGCACGAAGTCAAGATCCGCCTCACCCGCGTCGACATCCCGACCTACGAGCCCTGCGCCCCCGAGAAGCACCCGATGTTCCTCGAGAAACGGGTCTACCAGGGCAGTTCGGGCAAGGTCTATCCGCTGCCCTTCACCGG